>MKWM01000036.1 GCA_001899765.1 Thiobacillus sp. 63-78 | reverse complement strand
CCGTCGAGGACGATGGAGCCCGAACCGTCGCTGTCGAGGATGGTGTCGGTGCCGTCGCCGGTGTTGAGGAGGTAGGTGTCGTTGCCGACTCCACCCAACAGGTAATCGTTGCCGGCTTCACCAACGAGCACGTCGTTGTCCGCGCCGCCGATGAGGATGTCGCTGCCGCCGCCGCCCCACAGGCCATCGGCATTGGTGCCGCCGATCATGGCATCGTTGTCGGCCCCGCCATGGACGGTCATACCGCCCACGCCAGACTGGATGTGCCAGCCGTCCTGTTTGACGAGTTTTCCGGTGAGCAGGGCACGCTCTTCCGGGGTCAGATAAGCTTCCACGGCGACGGCCAGCCTTGGCAGACTCTTGTAACTGGGCGCGCCGATGTCACTGTATTTGAAGTGCAGGCCGTAGTCGGCGAGGGTGAAAAGCTGGGTGGCGTCGGCGGCGTCCTTGAAGTAGTGGTATTCAATGGCAGCGACGACCAAGGCTTCAGCCATGCCGGTGCCGGCGGCCATGCCGTTGGTATCTGGGGTGAGCTTCTGGAGGTCGACGACGAAGCGGTCGAGCATGGCGTTGGCGGGAATGGCGGAAACACCTGCGACTGGGTCCGCGGCGACGCCGATCTGGTTTCGCAGGAGGTCGTCGAGGAAGTTGCGTTCGTCCGTAGCCGTGTTTTCGGCATACAAGCCTTCGTCGAACATCGCCTGCAACAGGTTCGGCAACTCAAAACTGAGATCGCGGAAGTCATCGTTCAGCTGGAAGGCGGTGAGCAGGGCTTGGGAGTGGAGATCAAGCCCGAGTATGTCCAGACCCGCACTGCTCTGCGACAAGGGTGTTTGAGTGCCGATGACACCAAGCAGGGGTTGCAGCAGTTGCAGGGCTTCGCCTTCCACGTAGTAGCCGGTGACGTTGGCAGTGCGGGTGCCTTCGCTGTAGCTCATGAATTCCGGAACCAGCGAGGTGAGCTGAGCATCACTGTAGCCATAGCCATTCAGCCAGAATTCGAGTTCAGCCCGGACGGTGTCATTCGCCGCAGCCGCGAACGGTGCCTGATCGAAGGTGATGGCCTGTTCGTCGAAGAAGACGCCCATCAATGCCGCCAACCCTCCCCCCAGGCTGTGGCCGGTGAAGCTGATGCTGGCTGTGGGGTTGGCTGATTTGACTTCGAGGTAGTAGAGCGCAGCATCCACAAGCTGGCGGGACAGCGAACCCAGTGCAAGTTCACCATTTGCAATCCAGTCTACAGAGCCGGGGGTGCCGGGAATCAGTCCACCGGGGCCGGTGCCTGCGAAGGAGATAACAGTGCGCGTACCATCAGTGAAGGATATCGCCTCAAAGCCGCCGGGTAGTGCACGGTGATTAAACGAGTTCCATCCCTGCGGAACAGGGAAACGATTAGTAGATGCCCGTGTGTCGAAGTAGGCATGGCCTGCCATCAGTGCATTATCAATTTGAAATTGCGTTGCTACCATGATGATCTCCTCGGTTTCGGTTTACTTTGTCGTTTCGTTTTGAATTGCTGGCTTGGTGGGTATGGGTGCCTTGGGTCCGTCAGGCGATCGCCACCCTCCTTTCCCCCAACCTTCTGTAATTCTCACCATCACAGGACACCCTCCTGCGGCCGTGGGAAAGGGCTCCCGCAAAATAGTCTTGTACTGAAGCTGCTCATTGGGGTACCGCCATAGCCGACTGTTGATCTCCCTGATCTTTTCCGCCGCGATCAGCTTGGCCTCGACTATCGTTCCGTCTTCCGCCGCACCGAGCGAGTTGACGACGACGTTGATGTCCTTGAATTGCGCGGGGAATGTTGATAAAGGAATGCGCTGCCAGGCTTTGCCGTCGTATTTGAGGAACACGTAAGGCGGATTCGGCCTGCCCCATTTGTTGTAGGCCAAGCATAAGTTCGGCCCGGCGACGATGTAGGGTGTACCGTTCAGCACATGCAACGCCAGCAGGTTGAAATTGGCGCGGCCGATGTCTTCGCTGTACTCGCTTTTCCAGGTAATGGAACGACTAGAGCCAGGCAAAGTGAACGTGATTTCCTGTTCTTTGATGGGCGGTTTCTGTCCGATTTCATGCCGCCCCCCATACGTCTGCGACCGCTCGACGACGATCTTGCTCCCATCATGCAGCAGCACTTCCTCTTTCCAGCTTGTTTCATCCGCGCACGCACTCATGCTTCCTCCCACTAATGCCAGTAAAGCCATAGTCAGCCATCGTCCCGATGCCATTCTGGTGCTCACGCACCTCGTCTTCCGGGCTTTCCGCGCCTCGGCAGTACGATCCGTCGTCATGTAACCCTCTCTTTCGTCGCTTTGCTTCTTGTCATGCCGGCTGATTGCCGATCTTCGTTCGCAGCTTGACCGGCCGCTCGTCGACGGTCTATACGACTTTAGTCGTAGATTCGTGTAATACTTTGATTATTAGATATATTTATTTCATGCGGCAGGTGGGCGGGGATATTTGACACGCTGTCCTGCTCGTCGACCCGCCGCCCTCGATGGTCTCGCTGCCCCGGTTGTCGGCGTAGATGCCCCACAGCCGTCTACTGGTCCAGACGGCGCCTGCCCCGGCGGACGGCGCCCAGTCGTCCAGCACGCCGTCGTTGCTGCGGTCCTTTTGCAGTTGCAGGGCAAGCCCGGTGGCGGATCACGGATGCATGCGTCTCACCACACCGACCTGAACGCGGCCGATCCCATAGACGTTACAATCGCGGGGCTTTCAACCGCCCCGCCCCATGACCGAAAACCTCGAAAACCAGTCGCAGGACGACCTCGAATCGCATCTCGCGCAGGTGCAGGCGCTGCTCGCCAAAATGCGGCTGGTGGAGGATCTTGTCCATCGGCAGGGGGGGCCGCGCCAGGATCTGGTCGAGAATCTGGTGCACAAGCAGAACCTGTCCGAGTTGCAGCGCAAGCTGGACGAGCTGCACCCGGCGGACGTGGCCTACATTCTGGAGGCGCTGCCGATCGACGAGCGCCTGCTGGTATGGGATCTGGTCAAGGCGGAACGCGACGGCGAGATCCTGCTGGAGGTTTCCGACTCGGTTCGCGAATCGCTGATCCAGACGATGGACAAGGCGGAGCTGCTGGCCGCCGCCGAATCGCTCGACACCGACGAGATCGCCGACATCGCGGCCGACCTGCCGCACGACGTGATCCAGGAGCTGCTGACTACGCTCGACGCGCAGAAGCGCGCACGGCTGCAATCGACGCTGTCCTACCCGGAGGACACGGTGGGCGCGCTGATGGATTACGAGATGGTGACGATCCGCGCCGACGTCACGCTGGAAGTCGCGCTGCGCTATCTGCGCCGTCTCGGCGAACTGCCCGACCAGCTCGACAAGCTGTTCGTGGTCGACCGCGACGATGCGATCATCGGCGTGCTGCCGCTGAAACGGCTGCTGACCACCGACCCGGAGGCTTCGGTAGCAGCGGTGATGGTCGAGGATTTCGTCAAGTTCCACCCCGAGGACGATGCGCACGAAGCCTCGCAGGCGTTCGAGCGCTACGACCTGGTGATGGCGCCGGTGGTGAATGCGGCGGGCACACTGATCGGCCGCCTCACCATCGACGCGGTGGTGGACTACATCCGCGAATCGGCCGACGCCGACATGCTGTCGATGGCCGGTCTGAAAGAAGAGGAGGATTTGTTCTCCAGCGTGTGGCATGCGGCAAAAAACCGCTGGATGTGGCTGGCGATCAATCTGGGCACGGCCTTCATCGCGTCACGCGTGATCGGCGAATTCGAGCACAGCATCGCCAAACTCACCGCGCTGGCGGCGCTGATGCCCATCATTGCCGGGATCGGCGGCAACTCGGGCAACCAGACCACCACGCTGATCATTCGCGGCCTGGCACTCGGCCACGTGACGCCGGCCAATGCGCGGCGGCTGGTGAAAAAGGAAATCGGTGTCGCACTGTTCAATGGACTGATGTGGGGTTCGGTGGTCGGCGTCTTCGCCTGGCTGCTCTACGACAACCCGGCGCTGGGCGGTGTGATGGCGCTGGCGATGCTGCTGAATCTGCTGGTGGCGGCGCTGGCGGGTATTTTCATTCCCATGGTGCTGGAACGCGTGAAACGCGACCCTGCCATCGGTTCGTCGGTATTGCTGACCGCCATCACCGACAGCATGGGCTTCTTTATTTTCCTCGGGCTCGCCACCCTGCTGCTGCTATGACGTCCGCTCCCGACCGCCATGAAGGGCGCCAGAGCCGTGTCCTGTACGGACGTCTGCTCGGCTATGTCAAACCCTACTGGCGCATGTTCGCGCTCTCCCTCGTCGCGCTGGTCCTCACCGCCGCCACCGAACCCGCGCTGCCCGCCTTGTTCAAACCGCTGCTGGACAAGGGTTTCGTCGCCAAGGATCAGACGTTCATCCGCTGGGTGCCGATCCTGCTGCTGGCGCTGTTCCTGGTGCGCGGCATCGCCAGCTTCGTCAGCACCTATTGCATGGCCTGGGTGGGCAGCCGCCTGGTGATGGATCTGCGCGCCGCCATGTTCGACAAGCTGATGACGCTGCCGACGCGCTACTTCGACCAGAACCCGAGCGGCCAGTTGATCGCGCATCTGGCCTTCAACGTCACCCAGGTGACGCAGTCGGCCACCAGCTCGCTCACCACGCTGGTGCGCGACACCGTGACGGTGCTGGGACTGCTCGGTTACCTGCTGTGGCTGAACTGGCAACTGACGCTGATCGTGTTCGCGCTGACGCCGCTCACCCTGTGGGTGGTGCGTGTCGCAAGCAAACGATTGCGCGGCCTGTCGCGCAAGGCGCAGCAGAACATCGGCGACCTCACCCAGGTGGTCGACGAGGCGGTGGGCGGGCATCGCGTGGTCAAGCTGTATGGCGGCGAGGCCTACGAACAGGCGCGTTTTCGCCAGGCCGCCAATCTGGCACGGCTGTTCGAGATGAAGCGCGTCGCCGCCAACGCGGTATACGAGCCGGTCATCCAGCTGATCGCCGCGATCGCGCTCGCCATCATCGTCTACATTGCCGCCGACCAGGCGAGCGACAACGCCACCACGGTGGGCGGCTTCGTCGCCTTCTTCATGGCCATGCTGCTGCTGTTCGCGCCGCTGAAACGGCTCACCTCGGTCAACGACCAGTTGCAGCGCGGACTGGCCGCCGCCGAGACCATCTTCGGCATGCTCGACGAGGACGCCGAGCGCGATCGCGGCACGCGCACGCTCGAGCGCATCGAGGGCCGGCTGGCGCTGCGCGACGTGACGCTCACCTATCCCGGCAAGACCACGCCGGCGCTGGCCGGCATCTCGCTCGACATCGCGCCCGGCGAAACGGTGGCGCTGGTCGGCGCGTCGGGCTCGGGCAAGACGACGCTGGCCAACCTGGTGCCGCGTTTCTACGATCCGGATGCCGGCTCGATCGAGCTCGACGGCCTCGACATCCGTGACCTGCGCCTACAGAATCTGCGCAGCCATATTGCGCTCGTTTCGCAGGATGTCGTCCTGTTCAACGACACGCTGGCGCACAACATCGCCTATGGCAGCAAGCGCGACGCCACGGCCGACGAGATCCGCACCGCCTGCCTCGCCGCGCACGCCTGGGATTTCATCCAGGCCATGCCCGACGGTCTGGACACCCTGATCGGCGAGAACGGCATGCGGCTGTCCGGCGGCCAGCGCCAACGCATCGCCATTGCGCGCGCGATCCTGAAGAACGCGCCGCTGCTGATCCTGGACGAGGCCACCTCGGCCCTGGACAACGAATCCGAACGCCACGTACAGGCCGCGCTCGACACGCTGATGGAAAACCGCACCACGCTGGTCATCGCGCATCGCCTGTCCACCATCGAGCGCGCCGATCGCATCGTCGTGCTGGAAGGCGGCCGCATCATCGAAGTCGGCAGCCATGCCGGCCTGATCGCCCAACGTGGCCGCTACGCGCAACTGCACGCGCTGCAGTTCTCCGCATGAGCATGGGAACGGCTTTGAACCACAGAGGCACAGAGACACAGAGAAAAACCTGTGTTGTGGAAACACCGACATTCCACTCGGCAGACGAGCAGAATGTCTTTGGCGGGCATTTCATTTTTTGGTGTTCTCTGTGTCTCTGTGCCTCTGTGGTAAAGGATTTTGAATGAACCCCACAACGGCAAACTGGATCAAGCCCTCCCGCTCGCTGCTCACCGCCGCGGGCCGCGCCATCGGCGACTACCGCATGATCCGCGAAGGCGACCGCATCCTGCTCGGCCTGTCGGGCGGCAAGGATTCGCTGTCGCTGCTGCACACGCTGCATCACCTGCAGCAGAAGGCGCCGGTGAAATTCGAGCTGCTGGCGGCCACGGTCGACCCGCAGTCCGACCAGTTCGATCCCGCGCCGCTCAAGCCCTACCTGGCCGCACTTGGTGTGCCCTATTTTCTGGAATCGCAGCCGATTCTGGAAGAAGCGCAGAAAACCCTGACCAAGGACAGCGATTCCTACTGCGCGTACTGCTCGCGCATGCGGCGCGGCATCCTCTACCGCATCGCGCGTGAACAGGGCTGCAACGTCGTCGCGCTGGCGCAGCATCTCGACGACCTCGCCGAGACGCTGATGATGTCGATGCTGTTCGGCGGCAAACTCCGCACCATGTCGCCGCATTACCTGAACGACGCCGGCGACCTGCGCATCATCCGCCCCTTCGCCTACGCGCGCGAACGCCAGACCCGCGCCTTCGCCGCCGACGCCGGCCTGCCGGTGATCTTCGAGAACTGCCCGGCGTGTTTCGCCAAGCCGCAGCAGCGCTATGCCATGAAGCAGATGCTGGCCGAGCAGGAAACACAGCACCCGCGCATCTTCAACAGTCTGCTTACCGCGATGCGACCGTTGATGGGGGAGCCGCCCGCCTGATTCTCCGCATCGCCGTTTCCCCGTAAAATCAACCCTTTGTTTTGATTGATATTTCACCATACTGAGACCAAGGTCATGACGGCTTCTTTCATCCCCCCCCAGCGCATCCTCATGGGCCCCGGCCCGTCCGACGTCCCGCAACGCGTGCTCGACGCGATGGCGCGTCCGACCATCGGCCACCTCGACCCGACCTTCGTCGAGTTGATGGAGCAGATCAAGGCCATGCTGCGCATGGCGTTCCAGACGCAGAACGCGCTGACTTTCCCGGTCTCGGCGCCGGGCTCGGCGGGGATGGAGATGTGCTTCGTCAATCTGGTGGAACCGGGCGACAAGGTCATCGTCTGCCGCAACGGCGTATTTGGCGGCCGCATGCTGGAAAACGTCAAACGCAGCGGCGGCGTGCCGGTGATCGTCGACGATGCCTGGGGCACGCCGGTCGATCCGCAGAAAGTGCGCGATGCGTTCAAGGCGAACCCCGATGCAAAAGTGCTGGCCTTCGTCCACGCCGAGACCTCGACCGGCGCGCAGTCGGACGCGGCGACGCTGGCGAAGGTCGCACAGGAACACGGCGCGCTGACCATCATGGACTGCGTCACCAGCCTCGGCGGCACGCCGGTGCTGCTCGATGCGTGGGGCATCGACGCCGCCTACTCGGGCAGCCAGAAGTGCCTGTCGTGCACGCCGGGCCTGTCGCCGGTATCGTTCTCGGAACGCGCCATCGCCCGCATCAAGGCGCGCACGACCACGGTGCAGAGCTGGTTCCTCGATCTGAATCTGGTGCTCGGCTACTGGCAGTCGGCCGGCAAGCGCACCTATCACCATACCGCCCCGATCAACCCGATGTATGGCCTGTATGAAGCGCTGGTGATGCTGGAAGAAGAAGGGCTGGAAAATGCCTGGGCGCGTCACCGTGCGATGCACGAAACACTCAAGGCGGGATTCGAAGCCATGGATTTGAAGTACGTGGTGGAAGCATCCTCCCGCCTGCCGCAGCTCAATGCGATCTGCGTACCCGAAGGCATCGACGAGGCCGCAATCCGCGCCCGCCTGCTCAGCGAATTCAATCTGGAGATCGGCGCGGGTCTCGGCGACATGGCCGGCAAGATCTGGCGCATCGGGCTGATGGGCCATTCGGCCCGGCAGGAGAACGTCGAGTATTGCCTGAAAGCGCTCAAGGCCTGCCTGTCCTGACCCGGACGCGGTCAACCGCGCTCAAAATAAAACCGGCTCGCTGCCGGTTTCAGGTTTCTTCGCTTGCCGACGCGCTGTCCGCCACCCGTGTCGCCAGCACCTGGTCTACCCGGTTGCGGTCGACGTCCACCACTTCGAATTCCCAGTCAGCCCAGGTGAAGCGTTCCGCCTTGCGCGGAATGCGGCCCAGCGAAGCCAGCACGAAGCCGCCGACCGTGTGATAGTTGCCCAGCGACTCCTGGGGCGCATGGCGAATCTCCAGCCGGTCCTTCATCTCGTCGATGGGCAGCAGGCCATCCAGCAGCCAGGAGCCGTCGGCGCGGCGTACGGCCAGGGCGTCTTCGGTGTCTTCCGCCACAGGCATCATGTCGCCGACCAGCGAATACATCAGGTCGTCCAGGGTGACGATGCCTTCGGTGAGGCCGAATTCGCTCACCACCAGGGCGAAATTGGCGCGCTGCTGGCGGAAGGTACGCAGCAGGTCGATGAGGGTGAGGCTGGAGGGGACGAACAGCGGTTGCGCCAGCGGCAGTTCGGCGAAGTCGATGTCGCCTTCCATCGCGGCCTTGAGAATGTCGTGGCTTTCGGCAATGCCGACCACTTGTTGCAGGTCGCCCTTGCAGATGGGCAGGCGGGAATGCGGCGCCTCCTTCAGGATGCGCAGATTGTCCTCGCGCGAAGCCAGGAGGTCGAGCCAGGCCACGTCCGATGCGGGGGTCATGACCGTGGCGAGCCGCCAGTCCTCCAGCCGCAGCACGTTGCCGAACAACTGGCTTTCTTCCGGTGCGATGGTGCCCGTCCGTTCCCCTTCGTCCACAAAAGCCAGGATGTCCTCCACGCTCGCGACCGCGGGAGCCGACTGGACCGGCAGCAGCGCCAGGATGCGGTCTGCCGCGAAAGACAGAAAACGGATCGCCGGCGACAGCAGCCGGATGAACAGCGACATGAAAGGCGCGCAAAACACCGCCACTTTTTCCGGATGCGCGAGGGCGATCCGCTTGGGGACGATCTCGCCCAGGATGATCGAAGCGGCCGTGACGATCACGATCGTGACGCCGAAGGCAATGGATTCGCGCCAGTCGGTCAAACCCGGGATCGCCGCACTGACGGCCGCTTCGATGGACGCCGACAGGGCCGACTCGCCATAGATCCCCATCAGCAGCGCGGCAGCGGTGATGCCGGTCTGGCTGGCAGCCAGCAGCCGGCTTGGGTGTTCCTTGATTGCCAGCGCCTTGGCGGCCCCCGTGTCGCCGGCCTCGGCCAGTTGGCTCAGGCGGCCGCGGCGGGCGGAAGCGAGCGCCATTTCCGCAAGGGAAAACAGACCGGAAAGCAGGATGAGCAGGATCAGGATCCACAGGGTATTCATGATCGGGTCGCAGGCGCAGGGATGGGGACGATTCTACCCGTCGCCCCGGCCAAGGTGACGCGACGCTTGCGGCAAGGCCCACCATCGACGGATCTTGCGTAAGGCCCCCTCAAGTCGGGAACATCACAAACCCAGCCGCTGCCAGATCGTGGTGCTCGGCCCCGCCTGGTTCATGGTGTAAAAATGCAGTCCCGGTGCGCCGCCGGTCAGCAGGCGGCCGCACAGATCGGTCACCACGTCGAGGCCAAAGGCGCGGATCGACGCCAGATCGTCGCCATAGCTTTCCAGCTTCTTTCTCAGCCAGCGTGGGATTTCGGCGCCACAGGCATCCGAGAAACGCGCCAGTTGAACGTAATTGCCGATCGGCATGATGCCGGGAACGATGGGAATGCCGACGCCCAGCGCGCGCGCGTCTTCGACGAAGTTGAAATAGGCGTCGGCATTGAAGAAGTACTGCGTGATCGCGGAATCGGCGCCGGCGTCGACCTTGCGCTTGAAGTTGGCGAGATCCTCGGTGTGAGAGCGCGCCTGCGGGTGGACTTCGGGATAGGCCGCGACTTCGATTTCGAACCAGTCGCCGGTTTCCTTGCGGATGAAGGCCACCAGTTCATTGGCGTAGTGGAATTCGCCCACGTCCATCGACCCCGACGGCAGGTCGCCGCGCAACGCGACCAGGTGGCGGATGCCCTGGCTTTTGTATTCGTTGAGGATGTCGCGGATACTCGCTTCGGTCGAGCCGATGCACGACAGGTGCGGCGCGGCTTCGCTGCCGGCGGCCTGGATGTCGCGCACGGCCTCCAGTGTGCGGTCGCGGGTCGAACCGCCGGCGCCAAAGGTCACCGAGAAGAACCTGGGATCGAGCTGCGCCAATTGCTCGCGCGTGGCGCGCAGCTTCTCCGCGCCTTCCGCCGTCTTGGGCGGGAAGAATTCAAAGCTGAATGTGCGTTCGGTCATGCCTCAACCTCTGGAATTGGGGATGAGCGCGGACAGCGCCCAGGCGATCACGCCATAGAGGATCGCGCCGACGAGCGCCGCGCCGAAGCCGGCGACATGGAACCCCTCAAGGAGGGAACCGGCAAGCCAGAACAAGAGGCCGTTCAGCACCAGATAGAAGATTCCCAGCGTCAGCACGGTGATCGGCAAGGTGAGGATCACCAGCAGCGGCCGCACCAGCGTGTTGAGGAAACCGAGCACCAGCGCCGCGGCGAGCGCCGAGCCGAAGCCCGACACCTGGATCAGCGGGTCCAGCAGCCAGGTCACCGCCAGCAGCGCGACGGCATTGAGGACCCACAACAGCAGCAGACGCATGGCGCGCTCCTTTCAGACGGATCAGTAGCGGTAGTGCTCGGCCTTGTACGGACCGGCTTTCGGCACGCCGATGTAGGCGGCCTGCTGGTCGCTCAGCTCGGTCAGCTGCGCGTTGAGCTTCTTCAGCTGCAGGCGCGCGACCTTCTCGTCGAGATGCTTCGGCAGCGTGTAGACGCCGACCGGGTACTCGCCGGAATCGCGTTCCTGCCACAGCTCGATCTGCGCGATGGTCTGGTTGGCGAACGACGACGACATCACATAAGACGGGTGGCCGGTGGCGCAGCCGAGGTTCACCAGGCGGCCCTTGGCGAGCAGGATGATGCGCTTTCCGTCGGGGAAGATCACGTGGTCGACCTGCGGCTTGATCTCCTCCCACTGGTATTGCTCGATCGATGCAACGTCGATTTCGTTGTCGAAATGCCCGATGTTGCAGACGATGGCCTGGTCCTTCATCTTCGCCATGTGGTCGTGGGTGATGACGTGGTAGTTGCCGGTGGCGGTGACGAAGATGTCGGCCTTGTCGGCGGCGTATTCCATGGTCACCACACGGTAGCCTTCCATCGCCGCCTGCAGCGCGCAGATCGGATCGATCTCGGTCACCCACACCTGGGCGCTCAATGCGCGCAGCGCCTGCGCCGAACCCTTGCCGACGTCGCCGTAGCCGGCGACCACGGCGATCTTGCCGGCCACCATCACGTCGGTCGCGCGCTTGATGCCGTCGACCAGCGATTCGCGGCAGCCGTACAGATTGTCGAATTTCGACTTGGTCACGGAATCGTTGACGTTGATCGCCGGGAACTTGAGTTCGCCGCGCGCGTGCATCTGGTACAGGCGGTGCACGCCGGTCGTGGTCTCTTCGGTCACGCCCTTCACGGCGGCGAGGCGCACCGAATACCAGGTTGGGTCGGTCGCCAGCTTGGCCTTGATCGCGGCGTAGAGCACCTGCTCTTCCTCACTGGTCGGCTTGGCGATCACCGAAATGTCCTGTTCGGCGCGCGCACCGAGGTGCAGCAGCAGCGTCGCATCGCCGCCGTCGTCGAGGATCATGTTCGAATGGTTGCCGTCGGCCCATTCGAAGATACGGTGGGTGTAATCCCAGTAGTCTTTCAGCGATTCGCCCTTGACCGCGAACACCGGCACGCCGCTGGCGGCGATCGCCGCGGCGGCGTGGTCCTGGGTCGAGAAAATGTTGCACGAGGCCCAGCGCACCTGGGCGCCGAGCGCGGTCAGTGTCTCGATCAGCACCGCGGTCTGGATGGTCATGTGCAACGAACCGGTGATGCGCGCGCCCTTCAGCGGCTGGCTCTTGGCGAATTCCTCGCGGATCGCCATCAGGCCCGGCATTTCGGTTTCGGCGATGCGGATTTCCTTGCGGCCCCAGTCGGCAAGCGCGAGGTCGGCAATGACGTAGTCGGAAAACTCGGATACTGCATTCATGGTGTGACTCCTTGAATGGCAGCAGGGACGCGCTCGTCTGGCTGCAGTCCTGGCTGCAAGTCAACGAGCGCCGTTGAAACAACGCCCGTGCCGAGCCTGGCGGAAAGTCCGTCGCAGCGCTCCTCGGCACGAGGGGGCGGACTGCCCGCCCGAAACAGAGCCCGGATTATACGCCCGCCGCCGCCTTCAGCGCAGCCGCCTTGTCCGTCACTTCCCAGGTGAAGTCCGGCTCGTCGCGACCGAAGTGGCCGTAGCTTGCGGTGCGGGTGTAGATCGGACGCAGCAGGTCGAGCATCGCGACGATGCCCTTGGGGCGCAGGTCGAAATGGGCGTGGATCAGTTCGACGATTTTCGCTTCGGGAATCCTGCCGGTGCCGAAGGTGTCGACCATCAGCGAGGTCGGCCTGGCGACGCCGATGGCGTAGGAAACCTGCACCATGCACTTCTCGGCCAGTCCGGCGGCGACGATGTTCTTCGCCACGTAGCGGCCGGCGTAGGCGGCGGAGCGGTCGACCTTGGACGGGTCCTTGCCGGAGAAGGCGCCGCCGCCGTGCGGCGCGGTGCCGCCGTAGGTGTCGACGATGATCTTGCGGCCGGTCAGCCCGGCGTCGCCCATCGGCCCGCCGACGACGAAGCGCCCGGTGGGATTGACCAGGTAGCGGGTAGCGGCGGAGAGCATGTCCTTCGGCAGCACCGGCTTGATGACTTCCTCGATCACCGCCTCGGACAGCTGGGCGTGCGAGACTTCGGGATGGTGCTGGGTCGACAGCACCACGGTGTCGATGGAATGCGGCTTGCCGTCGACGTAACGGATCGATACCTGCGACTTGGCGTCCGGGCGCAGCCACGGCAGGCGGCCGTCCTTGCGCAGTTCGGACTGGCGCTCGGTGAGACGGTGCGCGAGATAGATCGGCATCGGCATCAGCACCGGCGTTTCGTTGCAGGCGTAGCCGAACATCAGGCCCTGGTCGCCGGCGCCCTGGTCGAGGTTGTCGTCGTGCGCGCGGTCCACGCCCTGCGCGATGTCGGGCGACTGCTTGCCGACGGTGACCAGTACCGCACAGGTGTTGTAGTCGAAGCCGATCTCGGACGAGTCGTAGCCGATGCGCTTGATGGTCTGGCGCGCGATCTGGTTGTAATCGATCACCGCCGAGGTGGTGATCTCGCCGGCGATGACGCACAGACCGGTGGTCAGCAGGGTCTCGCACGCCACGCGCGCATGTTTGTCCTGGGTTAGAATCGCGTCGAGTACCGCATCCGACACCTGATCCGCCATCTTGTCAGGATGCCCTTCTGACACCGACTCAGACGTGAAAATGAAATCCTTCTGCATGACAACTCCTGTAGTCCCGATTACCGAGTGCGTAACCGGCTCGGGGGACCAACGGAGCGGCGACGCTTTAGCTGTATTTGTATCCCGCCCGCAAGTTGTCCGGATTAACGCGGCGGCTGCAACCCGTGCATTGTGCCCCGCCCCGCCCTTCAGCGTCAATTCTTCCCGGGCCACTCCGACCCGCCATGGGCGGCCGCCCATGCGGGGTCTGCCCGGGTGATATTCCTGCTCAAGCTGCTGGCCCGTCTGCCGCTGCCGCTGCTGCACGGCCTCGGCATCGCCCTGGGCTGGTTCCTCTACGGCACGTCGGGCCGATATGCCGGGCGTCTGCGCAACAACCTGTTCAATAGCGGGCTGTGCACGCCCGGGCGCGATTGCAGGCGCCTGCTGCGCCAGGTTATCGGCGAATCCGGCAAGGCCGTCGTCGAGCTTCTGCCGGTGTGGCTGCGTCCTTTCGACAAAGTGGTCAAGCTGGTCAAGGGCACCAGCGGCTGGGAACATATTGACGCCGCACGCGTGGCGGGCAAGGGCATCATCCTGATCGGCCCGCATGTCGGCTGCTTCGAAATCATCAATCTGTATTACGCGTCGCTGCATCCGTTCACGGCCATGTACAAGCCGCCGCGCAAGCCGGTGCTGGCGGCCCTGATGCTGGCCGGCCGTCAGCGCGGCCAGGCCACGCTGGTGCCGACCGATCTGTCCGGCGTGCGCGCCCAGCTCGCCGCGCTGAAGCGCCACGAGGCGATCGGCATTCTGCCCGACCAGGTCGCAAGCAGCGGCGACGGCGTATGGGCGCCGTTCCTCGGGCGTCCGGCGTATACCCCGACGCTGGTCGCGAGCCTGCAGCGCAAGACCGGCGCCGCCGCCTTTTTCGTCGCAGCCGAACGCAAAAGCTGGGGTCGCGGCTATCACATTCACGTCTTCCCGCTGGACACACCACTGCCGGCAGACAAGTCCGCCGCCGCCCTCCTGATCAATCGGGGCGTGGAAGACGTCATACGACGTTTCCCCACGCAATACATGTGGAGCTACAACCGCCACAAACGCCCCGGCGGCGTGACCCACCCCGACGATCCCCCCGAAACATGAAACCCACCCGCCCCGGCAAGCTGTTACGCCCCTCGCTGCTGCCCGCCTGGCTCGGCGTCGGCGCGCTGTGGCTGCTGCACTGGCTGCCGTTGCCGCTGCAAGCGGCTCTCGGCAATGCGCTGGGCTGGCTGATCGCCCTGCTGCCGGGCAAGCGCAGGCATGTCGTCGCCACCAACCTCGCCCTGTGTTTTCCCACTACGCCCAAGCCGATACGTGACCGCTGGCTGCGGCAGACCTTTCAGGCCTCGATGCGCGCCGCGCTCGAGCATGGGCTGTTGTGGTGGGGCTCCGAAACGCGCCTGCGGCGGCTCATCCAGATCGACAATCCGGAAGCCGCGATGGGCGACGGCGTGCGCCCGGTGATCTGGCTGGCACCGCACTTCGTCGGACTCGACATGGGGGGCACGCGCTTGAGCATGGAGCGTCAGGCCGCCTCGATGTATGCGCCCGCCCGCAATCCGGTTTCCGACAAGCTGATGCTGCACGGGCGTTCACGTTTTTTCTCCCCGGTGCTGATCGCCAAGAACGACGGCATCAAGCCCGTGCTGAAAACGCTCAGGGACGGCCTGCCGTTCTATTACCTGCCGGATCAGGATCTGGGCCGCCTCAATGCGGTGTTTGTGCCGTTCTTCGGCATCCCGGCCGCGACCGTCTCGGCCCTGCCGCGGCTGGCCAGGCTCACGGGCGCGCAGATCGTTCCCGTCATTACCCGCCAGCTGCCCGGCGGCAAGGGCTACCGGGTACGCTTCTATCCGCCGTGGGACAACTTTCCCGGCGGCGATCTGGAAACCGACGTCGCGCGCATGAATGCCTTCGTCGAAGAACGCATCCTCGAAATGCCGCCGCAATACCTGTGGCTGCACCGCCGTTTCAAGACGCGCCCGGAAGGCGAGGCCAGCCTGTATGGATGAGACGCTTCCGCATCGTATGACCCCGCAGGAAGTCGATGCCGTCTGCGCATTGGCACGCCTCGTCTGGCAGGCCACCTACCCGGCATTGATCTCACAGGCGCAGATCGACGCCATGCTGGCCGACCGCTACGCGGCTGGGCGCATGCGCGCGCAGCTCGACGACCCGGATCACGCCTGGTGGGTGGTCAAGCGAAACCAGGCAACAGCGGGATTCGTCCACGCGTTGCGGGAAGGTGCTTATTGCAAGCTCGACAAGCTCTATGTCCATCCCGGCTACCAGCGTCAGGGCATTGGCACCCTGCTGCTGCGCGCCGCCGCCAGCTGGGCGCGCCAGCAACAGGCCCGCTGCCTGCGCTTGCAAGTCAATCGCGGCAACACGCAGGCAATCGCCGCCTACCTCGCATTCGGATTCAGCATCATCGAATCGCGGGTGTTCGACATCGGCGACGGCTTCGTCATGGACGACCACGTCATGGAGTTCCCCCTATGAGCTTCGCCAATCCCGATGACGCCAGCCTGCGCACGCTGCTCGATCGCGTCAGAACCATCGCCGTCGTCGGCCTGTCGCCCCAGCCCGCGCGCCCGAGCTACCGGGTGGCACAGGCCATGCAACGTCAGGGCTATCGCATCGTCCCGGTGCGCCCGCTGGTCGATGAAGTGCTGGGCGAGAAAGCCTACGCCCGTCTCGCCGACATCCCGTTCGCGGTCGATCTGGTCGATGTATTTCGCGCGGCCGAACACGTTCCTGCTATCGTCGAACAGTGCCTGGCGCTACACTTGCCCGCCATATGGATCCAGGAAGGCATCGTCGCCGACGCTGCCGCGCAGCAGGCGCAGGCCGGCGGCATGACGGTGGTGATGGACCGCTGTCTTCTCAAGGAAACCGTCAGGCTCAAAACCGCATGAAAAAACCATCTGAACCACAGAGGCACAGAGGCACAGAGAAAGGCGATACTTCTCTGGGCGATCCGCTTAGCTACCTCTATTTGCTCTATTTGCGGGTGAACCATCGCAGCAATGGCCTCGTAGTTTTTTCCTCTGTGCCTCTGTGCCTCTGTGGTAAGGAATTTAGAGAATGAAACTGCGCTTCACCAAGATGCACGGCCTCGGCAACGACTTCGTCGTCTTCGACGGCGTCACGCAGGCCGTCGCGCTCAGTCCCGAACAGTGCCGCCGCATCGCCGACCGCCATTTCGGCGTCGGCTGCGACCAGATCCTGCTGGTCGAGCAACCCACCCGCGACGACGTCGATTTCCGCTACCGCATCTTCAACGCCGATGGCGGCGAAGTCGAGCAATGCGGCAACGGCGCGCGCTGCTTCGTGCGCTTCGTGCACGAAAAAGGCCTCACCGCCAAGACCGCGATCCGCGTGGAAACCGCGTCCGGTGTCATCGAGCCGCGCCTGCTTGCAAACGGACAGGTCACGGTGGACATGGGCGCACCGCGCTTCGCGCCGGCCGACATTCCGTTCGCGGCCGAGGCCGAAGCGCTCGCCTATCCGCTGGCAGTCGGCCAGCATGTCATCGAAATCGCCGCGCTGTCGATGGGCAACCCGCACGCGGTGCTGCGGGTGAACGACCTCGACAGCGCGCCGGTCGACATCCTCGGCGCCGCCATCGAAGCGCATGCGCGCTTCCCGCAGCGCGTCAACGCCGGCTTCATGCAGGTGTTGACCCCGCACGACATCCGCCTGCGCGTGTACGAGCGCGGCGCAGGCGAGACGCTGGCGTGCGGCACCGGCGCCTGCGCCGCGGCGGTCGCCGGCATCCGCCAGGGCTGGCTGCAAAGCCCGGTCAGCATACACACCCGCGGCGGCGACCTGGTCATCGAATGGGCAGGCAAGGGCCAGCCGGTCTATATGACCGGGGCGGCCGAAACAGTATTTGAAGGGGAGATCGAACTCTGATGGACACGCAACCCACCACGCTGGACGCACCGGCGATTGCCGAGTTTCTGACCCGGCACCCGAATTTCTTCAACGACTTCCCCACCCTGCTGGCGGACCTGCACATCCCGCACCCGCACGGCACCCACGCGGTGTCGATGAGCGAGCGCCAGTTGATCGCGATGCGCGACAAGGTACGGCTGCTGGAAAACAAGCTCGCCGAGCTGATCCAATTTGGCGAGGAAAACGACGGCATTTCCGACAAGCTGCACGCGCTGACCCTGTCGCTGCTGGCGGCGCGCACGCCCCAGGACGTCCTCGCCACGCTGACCCTGCATCTGCGGGAAGGCTTTGCCGTCCCGCACCATGCCATACGCGTATGGAATCTGCCCGGCGACGCGGCGCCGGAACTTGCCCACCCGGTGTCGCAGGCCGCACGCGCCAGCATCGAGGCCATGCCGCTGCCGGTCTGCGGCGCGCTCGCCGTCGAGGACGCCAGCGGCTGGTTTGGCGAAGTCTCGCCGCACCTGCGTGCGTTTGCCTGCATTCCGCTGCGGCCCGCCGCCGCCAGCGCGCCCATTGGCCTGCTGGTGCTGGCATCCGAAGAGATCAAGCGCTTCTATGCCGGGATGGGCACGCTCTATCTCGAACGGCTGGGCCAGCTCATCGGCGCGGCGCTGGTCCGGATGCAGGATTGAACGCCGTCGCATCCTATCTGCAATACCTTGCCGCCGAACGGCGGCTGTCGCCGCATACGTTGGCCGCCTATCAGCGCGACCTGGCGAATCTTGCCCGCCTGACCGCCGGCAAGCCGCTGGCCGGGCTCGATGCACACGACATCCGCGGCGCCATCGTCAAGCTGCGCAGCCGCAACCTGTCGGCCACCAGCGTGGCACGGCAACTGTCGAGCTGGCGCAGCTTCTATGTCTTTGCCTGCCGCCGGCTCGGCTATGCGAACAATCCCTGCATCGGCCTGCGCCCGCCCAGGGCAGCCAGAGCCCTGCCGCAGATCCTGTCGCCCGACGCCTGTACACAATTGCTCGATGGCAGCGGCCCGGCTGCCGGCGACGATGCCCTCATGGCACGCGACCGCGCCATGTTCGAACTGTTCTACTCGTCCGGCCTGCGCTTGTCGGAACTGGTGGGGCTCGATCTTGACGACCTCGATCTGCAGGCGGGCGAGGCGCACGTCACCGGCAAGGGCAACAAAACCCGTATCGTTCCGGTGGGCCAGCAGGCCCTGACGGCCATTGCCGCCTGGCTGTCGTTCCGGCTGCCGCGGGCGCGCGCCGACACCACCGCCCTGTTCATCGGCCAGCACGGCACTCGCCTGACGCCGCGCAGCATACAGCTCCGGCTCAACCGCTGGGCGCTGCGGGCAGGGGTGAACCAGCACGTCCATCCGCACCTGCTGCGTCATGCATTCGCCACTCACGTGCTGCAATCGTCCGGCGATCTGCGCGCGGTTCAGGAAATGCTCGGCCACGCCAGCATCAGCACCACCCAAGTCTACACCCATCTCGACTGGCAGCACCTCGCCAAGATCTACGATCAGGCGCATCCGCGCGCGCGCAAGAAAAACTGAGCCGGCGCCACCCTGATGTAAGCGGCCACTTAGGCTGAGTACACGGATTAACAGTCACTTCAGAAAACGGACAGGCTGCCGATTCCTTCCGTATGCGCGCCCCGTTCATGCCTTCGCTCAACCGTTTCGCGAGTGCCCTGCGTCCCTCCCGACTCAGCACGCAAGGCCGCGTGCTGGGCGCGGCCCTGCTCGTTCTGGCCACGGTATTCGTTCTGGCGGGACAACAGGCCCTGCACATCGTCCGCCAGGATGCCGACGCGGCCCTGCACGTACAGGCCACGGCCCAGCTTGCCGCACTGTCTCAGGCGGTCGTCGTCTCGGCCACCCGGCGCGACTATCCGGCGGTGCAGGCGCAACTGAGAATCCCGATCGATCAGGGCAATTTGCGGCAGGTGGAATACACGGCGCCGGACGGCCGTGTCCTGCGGCAGCAGGCACATCGGCCCGCCATGGACCGTCCCGACTGGTTCGCCCGGCTGACCCACCTTGCGCTGCCCGTCATGCAGGAGGATCTCATCGTCCAAGGCGTCTACCATGGAAGCCTGCGTATCCAGCCGTCCCCGCATGCCTACGAGGACTTCCTGTGGCATCTCGGCAGCCGCCTGTTCCTGCTGGTCAGCCTTGCGATCATCCTGCTCGGCTGGCTGATCCACGCCTTGCTGCGGATCAACCTGAAAGACCTGACCCGGCTCTGTGCGACCGCACACCGGATCGAGGCCGGGGACTACAGCGTGCGCCTGCCCGTTCGGGCCAGCAGTCCACCCGAATTGCAGGAGTCCGCGCGCGCCTTCAACACCATGAGTGTCGCGCTGGAACGGCTGCTGGCCGACCTCGGCGAACAGCAGAAAGCGCTCGACAGCGCAGCCAGCGTGTCCGAGTCGGATCTCGCGGGCAACATCACGCTCGTCAATGACCTGTTCTGCATCCTCAGCGGCTACACGCGCGAAGAACTGATCGGCCAGAACTACCGCATCCTGAATGCCGGCTGCCACGATGACGCGTTCTTTGCCCATCTGTGGGAAACCATCACGAGCGGCCGGACCTGGCGCGGTGAAATCTGCAACCGTGCCAGGGATGGACGGCTGTTCTGGACCGCTTCGACCATCATTCCCATCAAGGACGACGCGGGTCTGCCGATGAAATATCTGGCGATCCGTTTCGACATTACGCAGCGCAAGCTCGATGAAACGGCGCTCAGCAACGAAAAGGAACGCTGGCACGTCACCCTGCAATCGATCAACGATGCCGTCATCGTCACCAACCCGCACAATCAGGTGACCTATCTCAATCCGGCCGCCGAAAGCCTGCTCGGCCTCGCCTTCGAGGATGCGCGGCTGAATGTGCTGAGCGAGGTGATTCAGTTCGAGCGGGTGAACAGCGACGGCGACACAGCGGCCTGCTTCCTGGCGTCGGCTGCCGCGCCGCAGTGCCAGACCGGCTCGGCCGAACTGTACACCCGGCTTGGCCAGCACCTGGCCATCAGCTACAGCTGCGCGCCGCTGGCCGACCAGGATGGCCTGGGCACGGTCTACGTATTGCGCGATGAAACCGAGAAAAAGGAACTACTCGACAATCTGCGCGAAATGGCCTTCCACGATACGCTGACCGCGCTGCCGAATCGGCGTGCGGTCGAAGACCGGCTGGCTCGCGCACTGCGTACCGCTCGTGACCTGGGCCAGCAACATGCGTTCTGCTATATCGATCTCGACCAGTTCAAACTGGTGAACGACACCTGCGGCCATTCCGTGGGCGATGGCCTGCTGATGGACATTGCCCAGACGATGAAAGCCGCGCTGCCCGCCCGCGCCTATCTGGGCCGTCTGGGCGGCGACGAATTCGGCCTCATTCTGTTCAATACCCGGCCCGATGAAGCGGGGCGGGTCTGCCGCCAGCTGGTTCAGCGCATCCGTGATTTCCGTTTCGAACACAAGGGGCGGCGCTTCACCCTCGGGGCCTGTGCGGGGATCGCGCCCATCACCCGTGCCGCCACCACCGCCGGCGATCTCATGGTCCAGGCCGACATGGCGTGCTACCGCGCCAAATCCGAGGGCAGTGGACGCGTCGTATTGTACGAGGCGGACGAGATCGGATTCCGCCGGCTGGAAACGGAAATGGGCTGGGCGGCCGATTTCGCGCAGGCGCTGGAAGCCAATCAGTTTCTGCCCTTCCGCCAGCTGATCCAGCCGACGTCGCACAACGGCCAGCCGCATTACGAAGTGCTGGTCCGCTGGCGGCGCGATGGCGTGGTCGAAGGGCCGGCCAAGCTGCTGCCGGCGCTCGAGCGCTACGGACAGGCGCCCATCCTGGATCGCTGGATGCTGGAGGCCGTCGTCTCCTATCTGGCCGCCCAGCCCGACGACCATGCGGTGTATTTCATCAACCTGTCGGGCAAGACCGTCGCCGACGAGTCCTTCCTCGGCGTGGTCTGCCATATGCTCGACCACTACGGCGTGGCCGGGTCGCGCCTGGGGTTCGAGGTCACGGAAACCGCTGCCGTGGTCAACCTGGGCGATGCCCAGCGCCTGATTCATGGCCTGCGCGAACGCGGCTGCCAGTTCGCGCTGGACGATTTCGGGCGGGACGCCTCCTCGTTCTTCTATCTCAAGCATCTGCCCGCCGATTTCCTCAAGATCGACGGCGCCTTCGTGCGCGGCATGCTGGATGACCGGCGCGATCAGGCCATCGTCCGCTCGATCGCGCAACTGGCGCGCGATTTCGGCATGTACTCCGTGGCCGAGCAGGTGGAGAACGCCGCGATGGCCGCGCTGCTCGAAGAGATAGGCGTGGATTATCTGCAGGGCTACCACATCCATCGCCCGGAAGCCTTTCCCGCCTGGCAACCGGTGCAGGCCGCCGCGACGGCGCATGGTTCGCACACGCCCCACCTGACCCTGATCAAATAGCGCCCGGGTCTGTCGGCCCGCGCCGCACGGGCAGGCCTACAACGTCGATCTTGGTGGAATCAGGTTCATCCAGCCGCCCAGTGCGCCGCGGATTTCATCCAGGCTGAGATGCCTCATCAGCGCCCGGTTGCCTGGCGCCATCTGGTTCCACGCGCAGGTCATGCTGCGCAGATCGGGTTGCGCCGGGTCGCGCAGGCGGAAGGTGGTGATGTAGTACAGGAACGTCGGCGCTCCGTCGTCGAAAACAAACCGTGTTTTCATGAAAGGTGAGGGCGCCGCCCGTGAAATGACGGGGCTGATGCTGCGCGTGACCTGCAGGACGTCGAAATTTCCCGGCCGCAGGATCTGCGGCGCGCTGCCGACCGTGTTCAGTTCCACCACGCAGAAAGGATCCTGTTCCTGCACGCTGTTGCGCGGGACGATCTGCCCATACTGCAGGCGCACCGTGGCGGAATCGACCGGAATCGTCAGGGGCCGGTTGAGCCGCGCCACCCATCCGGAGGAATAGGCGTAGTAGGGCGAAGCCGGATCGGGCGATTCAAGGCTGGCGCACCCCGCCAGCAGTAATACGAATACGATGACTTTCATTCTGGCCTCCTTGCTTTCTCGTTCTGGTCGGGTGTGACCCTGAACCAGGCCGCATACAGGGCCGGCAGAAAAAACAGGGTAAGAAAGGTCGCCGCGATCAGCCCGCCCATCACCGATACGGCCATTGGACCCCAGAAGATCGAGCGCGACAAGGGAATCATCGCCAGCACCGCAGCCGCCGCGGTGAGGCTGATCGGACGCATTCGCCGCACCGTGGATTCGACGATGGCATCCCATTGCGACAGGCCGCGCGCAATATCCTGCCGGATCTGGTCGACCAGGATCACCGAGTTGCGCATGATCATGCCGGATAATGAAATGATCCCCAGCAGCGCCACGAAGCCCATCGGCTGCCCCGTCGCCAGCAACGCGATCGCCACCCCGATGATGCCGAGCGGCGCGGTCAGCACCACGAGCAGGGCACGCGGGAGACTGCCGAGCTGCAGCATCAGCAGTGTCAGCGTGGTGATCACGATCAATGGCCACGATGCGGCAATGGCGGTATTGGCCTTGGCGCTGCTTTCCACCGGCCCGCCGATTTCCAGCCGGAAACCGGGTGGAAGCTGTGCCTTGAACTGCGCGACCTGCGGCGCCATGGCGGCGATAATGGTGGCGGGCTGGGTCTTTCCCAGCGGATCGCCACGCACCGAAATCGTCGGCAGGCGGTCACGCCGCCAGATGACGCCGTCCTCGAACACCGGGTCGAATGTGGCGATCTGCCCCAGGGTCACGCTGCGGCCGTTGAAACTGCCGATCGGCAGCGACCTCAAGGCGTCGGCGTCGCGGTGTTCCTTGCGCGGGATGCGCAATTCGACATCGATCAAACGGTCGTTTTCACGGAACTGGGTGACGGTTGCGCCCGACAACTCCAGCGCCAGCAAGCGGCCCACCGTGTCCGAACTTAGACCCAGCGCCCTGAGCTTGTCCTGGTCGAGCCGGACCTTGATCGCCAGCGACTGTTCGTTCCAGTCCAGGTTCACGGCCGTGACCCGCGGCTGGGCCGCGACCATCCTGCGCAGTTTTTCGGCCTCGATCTTGAGTCGCGGGATATCCGCCCCGGACAGCCGGTACTGTACCGGATAGCCGGCCGGCGGCCCGTATTCAAACCGCACCGCGCGCCCGCGGACATTGGGAAAATCGGTATCGAACAGGGCGTGAATGCGGGCGAGTTCGCGTTCGCGCGCCGGGACGTCTTTCGCAATCACCACCAGTTGCGCAAAATTGCGGTTGTTCAGCCGCTGGTCCAGTGCCAGCACGAAACGCGGCGCCCCCTGACCGATGTAGTCGAGCACGTGGGTCACATCCGGATCCTGTCGCAGCAGGGCTGCCAGCCGGGTCGATTCGGCGCGCGTGGCATCGATGGAAGCGCCCTCGGGCAGCCACATCTCGACCAGGATTTCCAGCCGGTCGGACTGCGGGAAAAACTGTTTTTCGACCCGCTGCATCGCGGCCAGTCCGACGATCAGCGCCGCCGCCGTCAGCACGATCACACTGCCGCGGTGTGCGAGACACCAGGTCACCATGGCACGAAAACGCCGGTAAAACGGCGTCAGATAGGCCGCGTTTTCATTGATCACGTGACGCGCCGGCTGCAGCAGGGCATGGCCCAGGTAAGGCGTCACCACGACCGCCACCAGCCACGAGGACAGCAGCGCGATCGTCGTCACCGCAAAAATGGCAAAGGTGTATTCGCCGACCATCGATTTGGCGAGCGCGATCGGCAGAAATGCGGTGGCGGTGAGCAAGGTGCCGGTGAGCATGGGAAACGCGGTCGAATGAAAGGCGTAGGTGGCGGCCTCGAAGCGATTCCAGCCGGCTTCCAGCTTGTGCGCCATCATTTCCACCGCGATGATGGCGTCGTCCACCAGCAGGCCGAGCGCGATGATGAGCGCCCCGGTGGAAATACGGTGCAGGTCGATATCGAACAGCCACATGGCCGTGAACGTGATCGCCAGCACCACCGGGATGGACAGCGTCACCACCAGTCCGGCACGCCACTTGAGCGCCAGAAACGTGACCGCCAGCACGATGGCGACCGCCTCGAAGAAGCTCTGCATGAAAAGCCTGACCGCATGGCTGACGATGCCGGGCTGATCGTGGATCTGCCGGATTTCCAGGCCCACCGGCAGTGTTTTCTGCAAGGCTGCCATGGCGGCCGCCACGTCGTGCCCCATTGCCACCACGTCGCCGCCCTCCGCCAGCGACACGCCCAGCAGGATCGCCGGTTCGCCCTGGGAACGGATTTCGGTGGCGGGAGGATCTTCGTAGCGCCGCGTCACCTCGGCGATGTCACCCAGCCGGAAGCTGCGCGTGCCGAGCCGGATAATCATTTCGCGCACCCCTTCGACATCGGAATAGGCCCCCGATACGCGCAGCGGAATCGACAGGGTGTCGTTTTCGATCCGGCCGTTGGCCACCACGCCGTTCTGCTCCTGCACCGCCTGCATGATCTGCTGCGACGTGAGGCCGAGCGTGGCGAGTTTTTGTGCGGGAATCTCGATATAGATTTTTTCAGGCACGATGCCGAACAGCTCGACCTTGCCCACGTTGGGCAGACGGCGCACCTCGCGCTGCGCATCTTCGGCCGCGCGGCGAAGTTCCTCACGGCTGAACCCGTCGCCGGTCAGGGCATAGATCGAGCCAAAGGTATCGCCGAATTCATCGTTGAAATACGGCCCCTGCACGCCGGCCGGAAGCTCCGGTTTCAGATCGCCAATCTTTTTCCGGACTTCGTACCACGCTTGCGCCACCTCGCGTCCCCGCACGGCTTCCTTGAGGTTGACGAAGAGTACCGTTTCGCCCGCCTTGGCATAGCTCTGCACGAAATCGAGTTGGGACATTTCCTGCAGCTTCTTCTCGATCCGCTCGGTCAGCTGCTCCGACACCTCCTGCGCGGTCGCGCCCGGCCACTGCGCCTGGATCAGCATGACCTTGAAGGTGAACGGGGGATCCTCGGCCTGCCCCAGCTGGAAATAGGAGCGCACGCCGACCAGCAGGATCAGCACAATGAAAAAAAGGATCAGCGCCGGGTGCTCGATCGCCCAGCGCGACAGATTGCCGCGGCCGGGAACGAAACGGGGACTGTCGTTCATGGGCGAGGAGGCGTGACCAGACGCACCCGCTGACCGGGTGCCAGTTTGTGCACGCCGGCCGTCACCACCCACTCGCCGGCCGTCAGTCCCGACACAATGGCCGCGCGCGAGCCATTCAGGTCGCCCACCCGCACGCTGCGGGCCGCCACCTTGCCGGCCTGCGGATCCACCACCCATACCTGCGGCTGGCCGTTGACCCTGAACAAGGCCGATTGCGCCACCGACAGGCCCGGCGCCGATTCGTTGCCGATCCCGACCGTAGCCGTCATGCCCAGTTGCACCGCCGCGTCAGGATGCTGCAGGCTGATACGCGCACGATAGGTGCGGCTGGCCGCGTCGGCCATGGGCGACACTTCACGCAGGCGCCCGGCATAGACCCTGTCCGGCACCGACCATAAGCGTATGTCCGGGCTGCGCGCGGCGCGCAGCGAGTCGAGTGCATTTTCCGGCACGTCGATTTGCACTTCGAGCTCACCGGTACGCGCCAGCTTCGCTACCGTTTGCCCGGCCTGAACCACCTGTCCGGCCTCGAATGAAATGGCCGTCATCACGCCGGCATGCGGCGCGGTCAGCCGGGTGTAGGCCTGCTGGTTGGCCTGCCGGGCGGCTTCCGCGTGCAACTGGCGCGCCTGCGCCGAAGCGGCCTCGGCGTTCGTCCGCCGGCGATCGAGTTCGGCCTGGGAAATGAAATTCTGCGCGCGCAGCTCGATGAAGCGCTGCAAGTCCTGTCGCGCCAGCCTGTCCTCGGCTTCGGCGGCCGTGAGCCGGGCCTGCGCCGCGCGGGCCGCCAGCGCATAATCCTGCGGGTCCAGCGTGGCGATGATCTGGCCCGCCTTGACCCGGGTGCCCACTTCGACCTTGCGGGTATCGACCCGTCCCGTCACGCGAAAGGCGAGATTGGTCTCGTAGCGGGCGCGCACCTCTCCGGCGTAGCGCGTCCCGTGTTGAACGGTATCCAGCCCCACCTGCTCGGCGCGGACCGGACGGATGTCCTCGGGAAGCGCGGGCGGGGCGTCGCGCCCGCACGCGGTCAGCAGTAACAGCAGGACGGTCAGCGGGCGCAGGGCGGTCATGGGCGGATTATCGCTTATTGCCACGGATTGCAGTGGTACCCGGCGCCTCCGCCATGCGTTGCGACCGATCATGACATTTACTGCCGTGGCAGGGTTATGATGCGGGTCGCATGCTGGCCGCAGCCGGATCGTTTCCGGCTGCTCCGGGCCCCTGCCCGGCTGCATTCTTCAACCCTGTTCGACGCCTGGAGATCCGATGACCGCCTCGTCCAAACCCCTCACCGAAGCCGCGCTGCTGAAGATGCCGGCTTCCGCCTACATGAACGCGATCCAGCTCGCGTTTTTTCGTACCCGTCTTGAAACGCTGCGCGATGAAATGCTCAGCAACGCCGCGGATACCGGCGAGCATCTGAAGGAAAACGAGAATTTTGCCGACCCCAATGACCGTGCCACCGTGGAAGAGGAGCACATGCTGGAGCAGCGCGTGCGCGACCGCGAACGCAAGCTGCTGAAAAAGATCAATACCGCCCTGGCGCGTATCGACAGCGGCGAATACGGCTGGTGCCTGGAAACCGGCGACCCCATCGGCCTGCCCCGCCTGCTGGCGCGCCCCACCGCCGAATACTCGATCGAGGCGCAGGAGCGCCACGAGAAGAAGGAACGGCTGCACGCCTGATCCGGCTCCTTGCCTGCGTGAAGGGTTTCAATGGCACGGGTGCAACTCGGTTGCATTCATGCCATGCGTCCCCTAGAATCGCGCCATGAATACCGGTTCGCCCCACCATGAAGCCGTCCGCCTGATCCAGGCAGGCGGCGCCAGCGCGACCGCCGCCCGCGTTCAGGTGCTGCGCCTGCTTCTGGCGGCCCACACGACGGCATCCCACCAGACCTTGATGCAGGCGGCCATGGACGAAGCGCGCCCGCTCGACAAGGTCACGCTTTATCGCGTGCTCGACTGGCTGGTCGCGCAAGGCCTGGCGCACAGCGTAACCGGCCAGGATCGCGTCCGCCGCTTCAGTGCCGTGCCGATTCAGCACGGCCATGCGCATTTCGAATGCGACGCCTGCGGACGGCTGTTCTGCCTGGCGGACCATCTGGGTGCGCAGCCCCGAACCCCACCCGGATTCGAGGCGCGCCAGCTCGACGTCACCGTGCACGGCCGCTGCGCGGATTGCACGCACGCAGGCGCCTGAATCATGTCCGCGCCTGACGCTCCGCTGCCGATCACCCTGCTCACCGGCTTTCTGGGCAGCGGCAAGACCACGGTGCTGAATCGCCTGGTGCGCACGCTGCCGCGCACGGCCATTCTCATGAACGAGTTCGGCGCAGTCGCGCTCGATCACCAGCTGCTGCAGAAAATGGAGGGGCCTATCGCGCTGCTTTCCGGCGGCTGCGTGTGCTGCACGATTTCCGGCAGCCTGTCGCCGACATTGAAGAACCTGTGGATGGCGCGGCAGAAGGGCGACATTCCGCCCTTCGAGCGCGTCATCATCGAAACCACCGGCATCGCCGATCCGGCTCCGGTGCTCGACAACCTGCTACACGACAACTGGGTGCGCGCACGCTTCCGCCTCGACGGTGTGGTGACGACGGTCGACGCGCTGTTCGGCATGGGCCAGCTGGACGAACATTTCGAGGCCGTCAAGCAGGTGGCGGTGGCCGACCGGCTGCTGCTCACCAAGACCGACCTCGCGCCGGCCGCTACCGTCGCCGCCCTGCGCGAACGCCTCGCCGCGCTCAACCCGGCGGCCGACGTCGTGACGGTGACGCACGGCGCGCTCGATCCTGCCGCGATCCAGAACCTGGGATTGTGGAACGCCGAGACGCGGACGCCGGAAACCCTGCGCTGGCTGAAGCCGCAGCGCTATCAGCCCGCCCATGCCCAGCCGCTCGGCGGCAGGCCCCGGCCCGATCTGCACGACTCGCGCATCCAGGCATTTTCGGTCGTGATCGATGCGCCGCTCGATCGTTACGGCCTGCAGTCGGCGCTTTCCATGCTGACTTCGTTTCGCGCCGAGAACCTGCTGCGCTTCAAGGCGCTGGTCAATCTGGCAGGCGACGACAAGCCGGTGGTGCTGCATGGCGTCCAGCACATACTGTATCCCGAGGTCCGGCTCGACGCCTGGCCGGACGACGACCACCGCAGCCGCTTCGTCTTCATCGTGCGCGACCTCGACCCCGGCTTCGTCGAAAAGCTGCTGGCCGATTTCAGCGGCGCGGCGCGCGGTCACGCCGCAGCGGTCATGCCGGCATCGCCTGCATGAACCCGCTCCAGAGAATCCTCGTCGGCGCGATTCGCCTCTACCAGTTGACGCTTTCGCCCTGGCTGGGCCGACAGTGCCGTTATCTGCCGACCTGCTCGGAATACGGCAAGGAAGCCATCGAGACACACGGGGCGCTCAAAGGCGGCTGGCTGGCCGCGAAACGCATCGGCCGCTGCCGCCCCGGCTGCGATCACGGCTACGATCCGGTCCCGCCCGCCGATCCGCCGAGGCCTTAATCCACCCCATGTCGTCGCGCCGTCTGTTCTCCTGGCTCCTGGCCCTGACCCTGCTGTTCGGTCAGGCGGCCGCGTTCGCGCATGCGCTGACCCATGTGCGCACGCACGATACGGGCCTGCCCGACAAGGTCTGCGAAGTCTGCCTCGCGCAGGCCCAACTGGGTACGGCGCTGCCGCCCAGCCTGCTGGTCATGGCAACGCCGCCGGGCACGTACACGTATGCGCCCGGCGCCGCCTTCCAGTGCGCCGATCTCGCTCCTCGCCCTGCGTGCGCCCGCGCGCCCCCCGCTCCGTCCAACGCCTGAGTTTTTTCGAAGCCTGCGCCGCCCGCGCGCAAGTATTCACCTCACGTTGACGGAGTCAAACATGTTACGTCCCGCTCTCCTGGCGGCCGCGCTGGCGGCCGCCTGCCCGGCCCATGCCGACGATGCCGACCTCGCCGCCCTGCGCGCCGAAGTCCAGAAAATGAAAACCGATTACGAAACGCGCATCCAGACGCTGGAAGCACGGCTCGCCCATGCCGAAGCGTCCGCTGCCGCCACGGCCGCCCAGCCTGCCGCGCCCGTGCAAGACGTGGCCAGCGCGGCCCCCAGCAACCCAGGCGCCTTCAATCCTGAAATCTCGCTCATCCTGCAGGGCAGCTATGCCCACCTGCGGGATCTTCCCGCACGCCGCATCTCGGGCTTCCTGCCCGACGGCACGGCACCCGGCACCACGCGCGGTTTCTCGGTCGACGAAAGCGAACTGGTTCTGTCCTCCAACATCGATCCGTATTTCCGCGGCTATTTCAACGCCACGCTGAACGACGGCTCAGTCGGCGTGGAAGAGGCCTGGTTCCAGACCCTGGCGCTGGGCCAGGGCCTGACCGTGAAGGGCGGCCGCTTCCGCTCCGGCATCGGCTACCAGAACGAGCAGCACCCGCACGCCTGGGACTTCGCCACCAACAACCTGATGTACGAGGCCCTGTTCGGCGAAGGCTACGGCAACGACGGTCTGCAGTTGCGCTGGGTGGCGCCGACCGATCTCTTCACCGAGCTGGGCGCCGAAATCGGGCGCGGGGCGAACTTCCCCGGCACCGACCGCAATGGCAACGGCGTCGGCAACTACGCGCTGTACGGCCATGTCGGCGGCGATGTGGGCGATTCGCACAGCTGGCGCGGCGGGTTGTCGTACCTGTCGACGCGCGCGGCCGACCGCCACAGCGCCCTCGCGGACTTTGCCGGCGCCGACGTGAACGCCGCCTTCACCGGCGACAGCAAGACCTGGCTGGCGGATTTCGTCTGGAAATGGGCGCCGCTCGGCAACCCGACCGTCCACAACTTCAAGTTCGCCGCCGAGGCGTTCCGGCGTGAAGAAAACGGCAGCCTGGATTGTACGGATGGCCTGTGCGGTGCAGGCAGCCTCGGTAGCTATCGAGCCACCCAGTACGGCGGCTACGCACAGGCCGTGTACCAGTTCATGCCGCGCTGGCGCACCGGTTACCGCTACGACCTGCTCGACCCCGGCTCGCGGGATTTCGGCCTCAACAACGTCAACCTGCCGCGCAGCGATTACCGGCCCAGCCGTCATTCGCTGATGGTCGATTACTCGCCTTCCGAGTTCTCGCGCTTCCGCCTGCAGTACACGAAAGACAAGGCCAACGAAGGGCAGGACGAAAACCAGTGGTACGTGCAGTACATCTTCAGCCTCGGCACGCATGGCGCGCACTCTTTTTAAGGAGCTTCCGATGAAAGCATTCCGTTTATTCGCCTTCCTCGCCGCGGCCTGGCCGGTGTTCGCCCATGCCGCGCTCAATGTCTTTGCCTGCGAGCCCGAATGGGGCGCACTGGCCACCGAACTCGGCGGCAGCGACGTCAAGGTCTACACCGCCACCACGGCCTTCCAGGATCCGCATCGCATCGAGGCGCGCCCCAGCCTGATCGCGCAGATGCGACGCGCCGACCTCGCCGTCTGCACCGGCGCCGAACTCGAAATCGGCTGGCTGCCGGTGTTGCTGCGGCAGGCCGGCAACGCCGCGATCCAGCCGGGGCAGCCGGGCTATTTCGAGGCGGCACGGCAGGTCGCGCTGCTGGAAAAACCGGCCGTGCTCGACCGCGCGCAAGGCGACATCCACGCCGCGGGCAACCCGCATATCCAGACCGATCCGCGCAACATCGCGCGCGTGGCGCAGGCGCTCGGCGCCCGCCTGGCCGAAATCGATCCGGCTCACGCCGCCGCCTACCAGACACGGCTGGCGGATTTCAACACGCGCTGGAATGCGGCGATGACCCGCTGGCAGGCGCAGGCCGCGCCGCTGAAGGGTCTGCCCATCGCGGTACAGCACGAAGGCTTCCCCTATATGGAGAACTGGCTGGGGCTGAAACAGGTGGCCGTGCTGGAACCCAAACCCGGCGTTGCCCCTTCGATCGGCCATCTGGCCGAAATCGTCGCGCAACTGAAAACCACCCCCGCCAGGGTCGTCATCCGGGCCGCCTACCAGGATCCCCGCCCGTCGGAATGGCTGGGCCAGCACGCCGGCATCCCGGTCGTCGCGATGCCGTTCACCGTCGGCGGCTCGGATCGGGCAAAGGATCTATTCGGCCTGTTCGACGACAGCGTCGCGCAATTGCTGAAGGTCGCACGATGAACGGGGCCGCGCTCGATCCCGGCCTGCTCGGCTGGCCGTTCGCCGCCGGCCTGCTCGTCCTCGCCACGCATGTCCCGCTGGGGCGGCGGGTGCTGGCGCGCGGGATCATCTTTCTCGATCTCGCCATTGCCCAGATTGCCGTGCTCGGCGTCATCGCCGCCCACACCCTCGGCTGGGAAACCCAGGGCTGGCAGACCCAGCTGGCCGCCGCCGCCGCGGCACTGGCCGGCGCCGGGTTTCTGGCATGGTGCGAAGCGCGCTGGCCCGACATCCAGGAAGCGCTGATCGGCTCGGCCTTCGCCGTCGCCGCGAGCCTGGCCGTATTGCTGCTGTCGGGCGACCCACATGGCGGCGAGCACCTGAACGAGCTGCTGGCCGGACAGATCCTCTGGGTCGGGCCGTCCCAGCTGGCCCAGATCGCGGTGGTCTATGCGTTGCTGCTCGGTTTCTGGCGGCTGCGCGGCGTCCGCCTCGGGCGGCTGGGCTTTTATCTGATCTTTGCGCTCGCCATCACCGCTTCGGTACAGCTCGTCGGCGTCTATCTGGTCTTTGCCAGCCTGATCCTGCCCGCACTGGCGGTGCGCGGCTGGCCGCCGCGGGCAGGATTACTGGTCGGCTGGGGGCTCGGCGCACTGGCCTACGCAGCGGGGCTGGCGGCGTCCGCGCTCTTCGACTGGCCTGCCGGTCCGGCGATCGTCATGGCGCTTGCCGTACTTGCCTTGCTCGGCGGCGGGTTATTGCGGTTGCCGGGACGGAGCGACAGCGCTAGTATCCTTCACTAACTCCGCTCTACGCTTGCATACTCTGTGGCTCTTCCGTTTTTCAGAAAAAACAAGGACAAGGCTCCCGCTCCCGCACCCAAGCAGGCGCCTGTCGAATCGCCGCCTACCGAAACCCTGCTGACCATGGACATGGGGGCCAGCGGCATCGTGGTGGAGGAATCCAGCGGCGCGCCCCAATCGGCCGTGGACGAAGCGGCCATCCTGTACGCCAGCGGCCAGGCCGACACGGCGGAACGCCTGCTGAAGGACATCCTGGGCGGCGGCGATCGTCGCGCCTGGCACATGCTGTTCGACCTGTACTGTATCCAGCGCCGCGAAAAGGAATTCGAACAACTGGGGCTCGATTACGCCATGCGCTTCGAGACCTCGCCGCCCGTCTGGCAGAAAATTGGCGGCAACGGCACTGCCGGAAAGCCCCAGGCCGCAGAAGCGGCCAGCCTGGAGCTGCCCGGCCTGCTCGACAGGAAGGCGACGGCCGCCCTGCACGAAAGCCTCGCCGGCACCGACAAGAAAGCCGTGGTGCGGATAGATTTCTCGCACATTGAAATGGTCGATGAATCAGGTGCCGACGAATGCGCGAAAATCCTCTCCGCGGCCCGCAAGGCCCGACGCAAACTCCAGGTCAGCGGCGTCGACCGTCTGACCGCCCTGCTGCAGGATCTCAACCGCGCCACCCACAGCCGCGCGGTACACTGGCTGTTATTGCTGGAGATTTACCAGACGCTGGGCCAGCAGGATCATTTCGAGGATCTGGCCGTCGACTATGCCGTGCGCTTCGAGGTTTCGCCCCCCTCCTGGAGCGAGGTACAAGCCGCCGAGGTGGTCCAGGCCAAACCCGCCGAACCGGCCGACGACGCCCTGCGGTTGACCGGCGAAATCACCCCGGCCAATGACAGCGCCCTGCAGCAATTCGGCAGCTATGCCGCCACCCATCACGACGTGCTGGTCGATCTGACCGAAGTCACGCGGGTCGATTACGGCAGCGTCAGCCAGTTCATCAGCGTGCTGATGCAATGCCTGGGCAGCGGCAAGGCCATCACCCTGCGCGGCCACAACGCACTCATCCATGAACTTTTCCGCGTCATGGGCATCGACCAGCTGGCGCAGCTCGTTCCGCGCCACCCGGCCTGACCCCGCTGCCGCGGGGGCAAGCCGTCGACTGACTGCCCGCTCCGGCCCACCGTCTTTTTCAGGATATCCCCCGCCCATGGAACAGTATCGCGGCACCACCATTCTCTCCGTTCGCCGGGGCAACGACGTCGCGCTCGGCGGGGATGGGCAGGTCACACTCGGCAACATCGTCATCAAAGCCACCGCGCGCAAGATACGGCGGCTGCACCAGGACAAGGTGCTGGCCGGGTTTGCCGGCGGCACCGCCGATGCGTTCACCCTGTTCGAACGCTTCGAGGCCAAGCTCGACAAGCACTCGGGGCATCTGCTCAGGAGCGCCGTCGAACTCGCCAAGGACTGGCGCACCGACCGCATGCTGCGCCGGCTGGAAGCCATGCTCGCGGTGGCCGACCGTGAATATTCCCTCATCATTACCGGCAACGGCGACGTCCTGGAGCCCGAACTCGGCATCGCCGCCATCGGCTCCGGCGGCCCCTTCGCCCAGTCCGCCGCCCGCGCACTGCTGGAAAACACCGACCTGCCCCCGCTTGAAATCGTCAAGAAGAGCCTCACCATAGCGGGCGACATCTGCATTTATTCGAACCAGAACCACGTGATCGAGGTGCTGGGGGACAGGGGTCAGGATTCAGGGGTCAGGGAATGAGCGGCCTCTGGCCGCACCCCTGAAAGAAGCCGCGAAGCGACAACGCCCCTGATCCCTGAATCCTGAATCCCGACCCCTGAAATGACTCCCAAAGAAATCGTCCACGAACTCGACAAGCACATCGTCGGCCAGACCGCGGCCAAGCGCGCCGTGGCAGTCGCCCTGCGTAACCGCTGGCGGCGCCAACAGGTCGAGGAGCCCCTGCGTCAGGAAATCACGCCGAAAAACATCCTCATGATCGGCCCGACCGGCGTCGGCAAGACCGAAATCGCCCGCCGTCTGGCGCGTCTCGCCAACGCGCCCTTCATCAAGATCGAGGCGACCAAGTTCACCGAAGTCGGTTATGTCGGGCGCGATGTCGATACCATCATTCGCGACCTGATGGAAACCGCCATCAAGGATCTGCGCGCGCAGGCGACGCAGAAAGTGAAGTTCCGCGCCGAGGAAGCCGCCGAGGAACGCATTCTCGACACGCTCCTGCCCCCCCCGCGCAGCGTCGGCTTCGGCGAAGCCGAGCCACCGCGCGAGGACGGCACGGCACGCCAGCGTTTTCGCAAAATGCTGCGCGAAGGCCAGCTCGACGACAAGGAAATCGAGATCGAGGTCGCCGCGGCCAACCCCGGCATGGAAATCTTCACCCCGCCGGGGATGGAAGACCTGTCACAGCAGTTGCAGGGCATGTTCGCCAACCTCGGGCAAGGCCGTCGGCAGAACCGCAAGCTGAAAGTGCGCGAGGCGATGAAGCTGCTGACCGAAGAAGAGGCCGGACGCCTGATCAGCGACGAGGACACCAAGCAGCAGGCGCTGGAAGCCGTGGAGCAGCACGGGATCGTGTTTCTCGATGAGATCGACAAGATCGCCACCCGCAGCGACGCCCACGGCAGCGACGTGTCGCGCCAGGGGGTACAGCGCGACCTGCTGCCGCTGATCGAGGGCACCACCGTCTCGACCAAGTACGGCATGGTGAAGACCGATCACATCCTGTTCATCGCCAGCGGCGCGTTCCACCTGTCCAAGCCGTCCGATCTCATCCCCGAACTGCAGGGACGGCTGCCGATCCGCGTCGAACTCTCGGCCCTTTCGGTAGAAGATTTCGAGCGCATCCTGACCGCGACCGATGCCTGCCTGACCCGGCAGTACGAAGCCCTGCTGGCGACCGAAGGCGTGATGCTCAAATTTACCGGTGACGGCATTCGCCGCATCGCCGAAATCGCCTTCGAGGTGAACGAACGCACCGAGAACATCGGTGCCCGCCGCCTGCACACGGTCATGGAAAAGCTGCTGGAGGACATCTCCTTCGACGCCGGCAGCACCACCGGCGAATACGTGGTCGACGCCGACGCCGTCACCACACGGCTCGCCGCGCTGGCTGCGCGCGAGGATCTGGCGCGTTACGTGCTGTAATCCGGGATATCTCTTCTCGACCACCTGGGAGAACACACCATGAGCATGATGAAAGCAACGGTTTTCGTGGCCCCCGGCCGCATCGAACTGGTGGACAAGCCGATTCCGGACATCGGCCCCAACGATGCGCTGATCCGCATCACCACCACCACGATCTGCGGCACCGACGTCCACATCCTCAAGGGCGAGTACCCGGTGGTGCCCGGCCTCACCATCGGCCATGAACCGGTCGGCGTGATCGAGAAGCTGGGCAGCGCGGTGCAGGGCTATACCGAAGGCCAGCGCGTGATTGCCGGCGCGATCTGCCCCAACTTCAACAGCTACGCCGCGCAGGATGGCGCGCCGTCGCAGGACGGCAGCTACCTGATCCCGAGCGGGCAGTGCGGCCACCACGGCTACAAGGCCACCGCCGGCTGGCGCTTCGGCAACCTGATCGACGGCACCCAGGCCGAGTACGTGCTGGTGCCCGACGCGCAGGCCAACCTCGCGCCGATTCCCGACGGCCTCACCGACGAGCAGGTGCTGATGTGCCCCGACATCATGTCGACCGGCTTCAAGGGCGCGGAAAACGCCAACATCAAACTCGGCGACACCGTGGTGATATTCGCCCAAGGCCCGATCGGCCTGTGCGCCACTGCCGGCGCGCGCCTGCTGGGCGCCACCACCATCATCGCGGTGGACGGCAACGACCACCGCCTCGGCATCGCCAAGGTGATGGGCGCCGACGTGACGCTGAATTTCCGCAACTGCGACGTGGTCGACGAGGTGATGAAGCTCACCGGCGGGCGCGGCGCCGACAGCGCCATCGAGGCGCTGGGCACCCAGGCCACCTGGAACCAGTCGCTGCAGGTGCTCAAGCCGGGCGGCACACTGTCCAGCCTGGGCGTGTACTCGGAAAATCTGACGATTCCGCTGGCCAGCTTCGCCGCCGGCCTGGGCGACCACACGATCCGCACCGCGCTGTGCCCCGGCGGCAAGGAACGCATGCGCCGGCTGATGAATGTGATCGCCGCCGACCGCCTCGATCTGGGCGTGCTCGTCACCCACGAGTACAGGCTCGACAACATCGTCGCCGCCTACGACCTGTTCGCCAACCAGCGCGACGGTGTGCTGAAGATCGCCGTCAAGCCCTAGTGTCCTGAGTTGGAGGTTCGTGGCTGGCTGACGGTCCTGCGCCACAGTGGGCTGGATAAAAATGCCCAGACCGGTTCCAGCCGCGAAGCAGAGCGCAGCCGGGTTGGGCACCCGGCGAGCGAGGCGACAAAGGATGGGAGCGGTCTGGGCATTTTTATGGCGCGAACTTCCAACTCAGGACACTAATGCCACATTGTTCTAATACCGCCATCGACATTACTTATTTGGCTGTCTCCCGCCGCAGGCGGAAAATCGCCCGGTTGAGTGACATTTATCTGGAGACCTCTCATGGCTACGCGCGACACCCTCACCCCCAAAGAAGCCCAATGCAGCGGCGGCGCCGATTATGCGGCACTGGCGCTGGAAGCGCTGCAGGAGCCTGCCGACGCGGCCTACGCCAAGGAGTTGATGGATCGCGTGGCGGACGACTGCCAGTTCACCAGGGATCTGGCGGCCTGCGCCATCGTCTACAAGGCGCTGGGTGAGCAAAGTCGCGCCGAGGAACTGCTGCAAACTGCCGAAGATTACTGCATGAGCGGCGAGGAACAGGTGGCGCTGGCCGAGGCCAAATTCAAGGTGCTGGGCGACAAGGCGGCTGCGGTGGGCGCGTATGAAAAGGCGCTGAAGGAAACCGGCAACCTCGACCCGCTGATCGACCTGGCGAAGAACGTGATGAGTGTGATCGCCGACGGCGCGTTTGCCAGGAAGGTGCTGGAAAAGGCCGAGGCAAAAATCTCGCGCGCGGTGGAATACGGCAAGCTCGCCGCCGCAGCCGCCGACAATGTACTCGACAAGGAGTACGCCGCGGCGATCTTCAACAAGGCCGCTGAAAAGCTGTCCAGCGTACCCGATCTGCTGTCGCTGGCGGGCGAAGTCACCAAGACGCTGGGCGACCCCGCGCGCGCCAAGGCCTTGTACGAGCGCGCCCTGGCCGGCGCCACCGACTTTACCGCCGCGAAGACCCTGATCGAGTCGGCCAAACAGGCGGGTGACGCCGCCTTCACGCAGGCGGCGCTGAAGAAGGCCGGCGATCTCGCCAGCGCCACCGGCGACTATATCGAACTGGCCGCGGGACTGTCCGGCGTGGGCGACAAACCGGGTGCCTCAGCCCTGCTCGACAAGGCCGAAGACGCGGTGGCCGGACTGGACGAAATGCAGAAGCTGGTGGCCGCGGTGGAAGCGCATCTGGCCGACGACGCCGAACGGCTGGCGCGCGTCAAAGCCAAGCTGGAAAAGCGCCAGGCCAACCACGCGCGTTATCTGGAATTCCAGCAGCTCGAAAAGGACGCCACCAGCGTCAAGCAGTTCCTCGCGCTGGCCGAGCGCGTTCGCCTGGAACTGGAAGATCCCTTCTATGCCGCCAAGCTGATCGAAGCCGCCGAAAAGCTGCTCGACGGCACCGGCTACCAGTTCTCGCGCTACAAGCCCATCGTGCTGGCGGTGGACAAGAACCTGGACGACACCGACTGGCTCTCCCGCCTGCTCGATCGCGCAGCCGGGAATGCCGCCGACTTCGTCGCGTTCAAGGATCTGGTGACCACCGCTGCCCACCTTCAGCATCGTGATCTGGGCGTTGCCAAGGCACGCGCCTTCCTCGCCACGCGCGAAGCCACGCTGGCTGCGGATTCCCACGCCACGGTATACGACACGGCCAAGCTCGCGGAAGCCAGTTTCGCCGCGACGCAGGACGCGACGGAAGCCGGACGCCTGCTGGAGATCGCGCGTGGGCAGGCCAAGGATCACTTCGCACTCACCCACATCGGCCGCCTGTATGCCGCCATGGGCAACAGCGCTCGCGCGGACGAACTTTATGCCGCCGCCGCGGCCATCTGTCCGGATGGCGACGCATGCATCCAGTTCATCGATCGCCTGAAGGGGTTCGCCCTGCCGGCCGCGACGCTGAAAAAATGGTACGCCGAGTGCGGCACCCATCTCAGCAAGCCCGCGGACAAACTGCGTTGGGCCGAGGGCATTGCCGACGCACTCAACGACAAGGCCTGGGCAGCAGAAGTCTATGGCCAGCTCGCGGGGCAATTCAGCGGGGCCGATGCTGCGCGCTTCGAACTTTCGCGCCACTCGCGTGCCGACCTGAACTATTTCGGCGCCGTCCGCCGCCATTAACCCAAGGCAGGGCCCATGGGCCCTGCCTTGCGAGCGCGCGCAATACCCCTGAAAACAACCCGGTTACGTGGGTTGTTTTTTATTTGTACACTCCGGATAAAGCTGCTTTCAGGAGTGCGCCATGCTTGAATTGTCTGCCCTTATCGACACGGTACAAAAGAATTGCACCATCGCCGACGCGCGCCATGCACGCGACATGACGATGTGCACCTTCCTGCTGGAAATGCGCGAATACTATCGCTGGGAAATGGAGATTCCCTACGGCGCGCGTCTCCCCAAAGACGAGCTTGGCGACTGGCTCAATACGCGCGAGAGCTTGTGGAATGCGGTAGAAGAAGAGGATTTCGCTCCCCTCCCCTTGAGCGCGGCAGGGATCGACCCTTTCGAAGCCGACGACATCAACCGGGCACTGATCCCGCAAGGCCTGGTCTATAGCAGCGGCTTGGGGCATTTCCGCAAGCCGCACTTCGTCCTGGCCGAACTCAAGCGTGCCGAAGTGCGTGACGGCGTGCAGGTGCTGGTCGCCGGCTGCGAATACGCACGTGACCTGATCGCGCCGCCCGCCGCCATGCGCGACGGCACCATCTTCCTGCGCATGGACGCGGTGCGTCGCCTGCTGTGGAACAAATACGAAGAATGGCAGTGGAAAGAGAAGGACACGGCGCTGGGACGCGCGTTCGCGTACTACGATTTCGAACATGACATCGAACGCGGCCTCGACCGCATGGCCGAAGCGGAGAGCGAGGCGATGATCCTGCACGAGATCGGCGAGGCGCGCGCGGAAACGCTGCTGGGCGAGGACTGGAATGCGATGCTCGGCCACCTCAAGTCCCGGCACGCCGAACTTCTGGCGCGCGCGGTGCGCGACCATCTGGCGGACTGCCTGGTGACGCTGCCGACGCTGCTCGAACGCGAGGCCATCGGTTCGCTGCATTTTTACCTGGCGAACCTGTCGGGGTTGCGCCGCGCCCTGTTCCCGGCACTGCTGCAAGCATACGAAGCCTGGCTCGGCAGCGGCGACACCGCCACACTGGCTTCTGTGGTCAAAGCGGCCGAAGCCCACTGGCTGGATGCGGCGCGGCACCTGTCTGCGACCTATCACCGCGATCCGGCACAGGGCGACGCGCAACTCAACGCCCTGGCCGGCGGAGACCTCGCCGGCCTGAGACTGTAGCCGCCCTTCCCTGGACGAAAAAACGGGCGTTGAACGCCCGTCAGACTGCTGACAAACCCCGTCTTTTTCCGAAGTCGGGGTTTTGTTTTTGTGGATTCGATTCAGGCGTGCTGAAACGCCAAGCGAAGCA
>MKWM01000035.1 GCA_001899765.1 Thiobacillus sp. 63-78 | reverse complement strand
GCATCCGTTCGCTCGAATCCCAGCTGGCATCAGTGGATGTGACCGACGCGGGCAAGGTTGAATCGGTCAAGGCCGCGCTGGCCAACGGTACTTTTGCGGTCGATGCCGAAGTGGTGGCCGACCGTCTGATCGACCACACCAAGGAAACCCTGCGCAAGCGTCCGCGCAAGAAATAAGCGCCTCCAGGTTCCCCTGCCCGCGTCTGCACATCGCGGGCTTTTGCTTTCCGTCTGGCTTAAAATCCGGCTTTGAAACTTTTTCCGGACTCCAGAATGAACGAAATCACCTTATCGGTCACCGGCATGACATGTGGCGGCTGCGTCAACAGCGTCACCCGGGTGTTGACGGCCCTGCCGGGCGTGCAAAACGCGGTCGTCACCCTTACGCCGGGTCAGGCACGGGTGACGTACGACCCCGCCAGGACCGACCGCGCCGCCATGGTGCAGGCTGTCGTGGATGCGGGTTTCGGGATCGACAACTGATCTGTCCCGCTGCGGCCGCCCTCACGGCTGCCGGCAGAGGCTTTCCAGCGGTTCGGGCCGGTGTATCCCGTTCCCTTGCACATAATCCATCCCCATCTGCCGCAAAAGCGCCAGAATCTGCTCGGATTCGACGTATTCGGCCACCGTTTTCAGCCCCATCTGGTGGCCGATGCGATGAATGGCCTCAACCATGGAGCGATCGATGGCATTGCTGGCGATATCGCGCACGAATGCGCCATCGATCTTGAGGTAATCCACGTTCAGATTCTTCAGGTAGGTGAAGGACGACAGGCCGCTGCCGAAATCGTCGAGTGCGAAGCTGCAGCCGAACGCCCGCATGGCCTCGATAAATTCGTTGACGATGGTCAGGTTGCCGATGGCGGCCGTTTCGGTGATCTCGAAGCACAGATGCGGGCCGAAGGCCGGGTTTTCGTCAAGACTTGCCAGCAGCATGCGGCGGAATGCCGGATCCTTCAACGACGCCCCCGACAGATTGACCGCAAACAGGCAATTCCGCTCGCGTGTGCTCGCCAGGTAATGCTGGCACAGACGCAGCGTCTCCTCGATCACCCAGCTGTCGACGGCCGGCATGATGGAATAACGTTCGGCCGCCGGAATGAACGCCATCGGCAGGATTTCGCTGCCGTCTTCGTCGATCATCCGCAGCAGCAATTCGACATGGCGGACCGGCTCCACGACGCCGTCGGCACGGCGGATCTCCTGCCATGAGAGACGCAGGCGGTGTTCCTCCAATGCCCGCTGGACGCGCGTCACCCATTGCATTTCCCCCCGATGGCGCACCAGTTCGGAATCGCGGCTTTCGTACAGATGAATCTGGTTGCGCCCGCGATCCTTGGCCACATAGCATGCCGCATCCGCCGCCGACATCAGGCTTGCCGCAGCGCCACTGTCGGCATTGATCGCCACCATGCCCACGCTCATGCCGACCGAGAATATGCGGTCTTCCCATTTGAAGCGGAAACGCTGCACTTCGGCGCGGAACGTGTCCGCCACCGCCAGGGCATCCGGAATGCTGCAATTTTCCAGCAGCAGGGCAAACTCGTCGCCCCCCAGGCGGGCCAGCGTATCGCGTTCGCGCAAATGGCCCTTCAGCAGCAACGCCAGCTGGCGCAGCAACTCGTCGCCCGCGGCATGGCCGCAGGAATCGTTGATCACCTTGAACTGGTCGAGATCCATGTAGCACAGCGCATGTTCGCGATCCTGCTGCAGGGCCGACAGCAACGCGCGTTCGAGGCGCTGCTCGAATTCACGGCGGTTGATCAGCCCCGTCAGCGCATCGTGGCTGGCCTGATAAACCAGACGTGCCGTGGCCCCGTCGATCTTCTCCTGCATCTGGCCCTGCATCGCCTGCAAATGGGCTGCCATGTGCTGGATGCCGCGCTGCAGCATCCCCAGTTCGGCCTGCCCGCTCGTGTCCACGCGTTCATCCAGATGTCCTTCGCCGATACGGCTGACTGTATGGGTCAGCGACAGGATCGGGCGGGTGATCTGACGTCCGATGCGCCAGGCGAAATACAGGCTGATCCCCAAACCGGTCAGCAGGATGACCAGGCTGCGCAGAATGGATTCACGCTGGCTCCGGATGGTGGTGCTGCGCGACACATCCAGTCCCACCCACCCGATCAGCCGGGTCTGGCCGGTCGGTTGCGCTGCCGGCAGGCCGTTCGAATTGAGATCGCCCCCCCTCGCCTCGGTACGCGTGATCGGTGCGTAATAGACCAGCCTGTCCTGGTATTCGAACTGGTAGATATGATCGGCCGGCATGTTTTCTTCAGCCGGATTGATCCAGCTACCCAGACCGAACTGGGTCAGCCATTGACCATTTTCCGAGAAGACCGCCACGCCGCGCACGTCAGGTTCGATCGCCGCTTTTTCCAGCAGCGTCTGCAGCAAGTCGATATTGCCCGAGGCTACGCCATATTCGGCCGCGGGCGCCAATTGGCGGGCAATGGCCAGGGCACGGGTACGCAAGGACTGGTCGAGGTCGTCGATCTTTCCGGTGATGAGCTGAAACATCAGCAGAACGCCGACAATGCCCACTGGAACGATGGCCAATCCGATGACACGCCCCCGTATTCCCAGTGACCGCATCATCAATTGTCTCCCGCCAGACGTTTTTCCGGACCGGTCCCGAACGGCGAGGCGAATCCGGGCGAACGCGCCGTCCGCTCCGGCAGCGTGGTCAGCGCTTCCGCAGCGCCCATGCAGGGACAGGCCGTTCCCGGTTGAATGGTGCGCTGGCGCACGCGCCGCCGGTTCGCCTTCGCGGAAAGCGTCAAACGGCCTCCCGCCCCTCAACCCACAGACACGTTCCCTTGCTTTCACCTGTGATGGCTTCCAGCACGCGTGCATGCGCGGCAAGCTCGTCCGACGTCGCCGCGAGCACGATGGGGCGGGGACGCGCACGCGCGGCAGTCTGGTCGGCCTCTGTGCTACGCACTTCCAGCCCGATCGACAGACTTTCCTGGCCGCGCGTCAACGCCAGATACACTGCCGCCAGCAGTTCGCAGTCGAGCAACGCACCGTGCAGCGTGCGCGCGGTGTTATCGATGCCGTAGCGTTTGCACAGCGCATCCAGATTGTTGCGCTGGCCGGGGTGCAGCGCTTTGGCCATCGACAGCGTATCCGTCACCCCGTCGCACCAGTTGTCCAGCAAGGGCATCTCGAGCAGACGCAGTTCCATATTGAGGAAACCGACGTCGAAAGGCGCGTTGTGGATGATCAGCTCGGCGCCGCGTATGAAATCGACGAACTCCTGGGCCACGCTGGAAAAACGCGGCTTGTCCTGCAGGAACTCGGGGGTGATGCCGTGCACCTGCATGGCCCCGGCGTCGATATCCCGATCCGGATTCACATAGCGATGCAGATGGTTGCCGGTGAGTCGGCGGTTGATCATTTCAACCGCCGCCACTTCGATGATGCGATGGCCCTGGCTGGGATCGAGGCCGGTGGTTTCAGTATCGAGAATGATTTGCCGCATGGTTCGGGGATCAGTGTTGTTGCGCCTGCAGCACGCCCAGATTGGCCAGGGCATCAGCGCGTTCGTTTTCGGGATGGCCGGCGTGGCCACGTACCCATTTCCATTCGATGCGATGCAACCGGCTCAAGGCATCCAGTTGCAGCCACAGATCCTGGTTCTTGACCGGCTTGCCGTCCGCGGTGCGCCAGCCGCGCCGCTTCCAGCCCGGCATCCATTCGCTGATGCCTTTCTGCACGTATTGCGAGTCGGTATGGACCTCGACGCTGGAGGGGCGCTTCAACAATTCCAGCGCACGAATCACGGCGGTCATTTCCATGCGGTTGTTGGTGGTGTTGGCCTCGCCCCCGCTGATTTCCTTGCGGTGAGCGTGCGTGACCAGCAGGGCGCCCCAACCGCCCATCCCGGGATTCCCCTTGCAGGCGCCATCGCTGTAGATGTGGATGATGTCAGCGCTCACGCCGGACCCGATACTGCTTGAGGTTGACGACCTTGGCCGCGGGCGACAGCAGACGCTGCGCGACCGGCGTGGTCCACTGCGGCTGGATGATGTTCATGCCCTGCACGCGCTTGACCGCCTGAAGGAAATACACGCCGCCGCCCATCGCCCACCAGCGGTCGCCCGCCGGTTCCATGAAGCGCAGGCGGCGCAGCCAGTTCTCGCAATTGACCGGCGGGCGATAACAGCACATGCTGCCCGCCGCCACTTCGAGTCCGAGCAGCGCCATCCAGTCCTTCACCCGCGAAATATTCAGGAAACTGCCGTTCCACGGGTAACCGCGCTCGCCGCCCTGCAGCCTGCGCGCCAGTCCCCACAGGCTGCGTGGATTGAATCCAGCCAGCACCAGCCGGCCTTCCGGGCGCAATACGCGCTCGGCTTCACGCAGCACCTGATGGGGATTGGAGCTGAATTCCAGCACGTGCGGCAGCAGCAGCAGATCGAGCGACTGACACTCGAACGGCAGAAACATGGGGTCGGCCCGGACCTGTCCGTCCGCTTCGACCGCACACGTCACGCGCAGGGGAATACGGCTGTTACGCAGGAATTCGATCTGCGGCAGCCCCACCTGTACCGCATTGAAACCGAATACATCCGACACGGCGCCGTCGAAGTAGCGCTGTTCGCGAAACAACAGGTGCCGTCCGAGCGGCGTTTCGAACCATCCGGCATCCAGCTTGGATAACATAGTCTTTTCTCCTGTCCTGCCGCGCCTATCATGTTGACACTCATCCCCCTGCCCGCGTTCGACGACAACTACATCTGGGTGCTGCACGACGGCCGCCACGCCGTCGCGGTGGACCCCGGCGATCCCGCGCCGCTGATCGCCTTTCTCGACGCCCATCGGCTCACCCTGAGCGCTGTCCTGATCACCCATCATCACCGCGACCATACTGGCGGCAACGTCCTGCTGCGTCAACGCTACGACTGCCCCGTCCATGCGCCGGACAATCCGCGCATTCCTGCGGTCACCCACGTCCTGCGCGGCGGCGATCCGGTCGATATCGCCGAACCGCTTTTACATTTCGACGTATTGGCCACCCCGGGCCACACGCTCGACCACATCAGCTATGTCGGCCACGGCAGCCTGTTTTGCGGCGACACCGTGTTCGGATGCGGCTGCGGGAAACTGTTCGAAGGCAGCCCCGCGATCATGGCTGCCAGCCTCGACGCCATTCTAGCGCTGCCCGATACTACCCGGGTCTGCTGCGCGCACGAATACACCCTGAGCAATATTGACTTTGCCAAAACCATCGATGGCGCCAATCCGGCACTGCTCGAACGCGAACGGTCCGACCGTGCCCTGCGTGCGGAGCATCGCCCCACCCTGCCTTCGACCCTGGGGCTGGAAAAAGCCACCAATCCCTTCCTGCGCTTCCACGATCCCGCCATGACGGCCTTTGCCAGCCGCTACCTGAAGCGTCCGCACCCCACGCCCGCCGAGGTATTCGGCGCGATCCGGGCCGCCAAGGATGCGTGGGATGGTTGACCAGGCGCCTCCTGCCCCTTAGGATGCCTAGGTTATAGCGTACGGGAGACCGTCTTTGCCCGGAATCCAATTGGCTAAAATCAAATTGAATCTGCTCGGCGCGGCCATGCTTGCGCTGCTCTCCCTCCCGTCGGCGCATGCGGCCGATACCGGAGCGGGAATCCAGACGCTGGAATGGGACGCCGACCCGGACGGCGACGCGTCGGTCGGCGAAGCCACACCCGAAACCGCCAGTGCGGACGACGTCTGGGACCGTATCCGCAGCGGATTCAAGATCGACGGCGACACCTCGGGAAATCCGCTCGTCGCCCTGCATGAATCCTGGTACGCCGCCCGGCCGGACTACGTGCGCCGCATGCTCGATCGTTCGCGCCGCTACCTGTTCCATATCGTTCAGGAACTCGATCGCCGTGCCATGCCGATGGAAATCGCCCTGTTGCCGATGGTCGAAAGCGCCTTCAATCCCGCCGCCGAATCGCCTTCCGCGGCGTCCGGAATCTGGCAGTTCATCCCGTCCACCGGCCGTCACTATGGGCTCCGCCAGGACACCTGGTACGACGGCCGCCGCGACTTTACCGCCGCCACCGAAGCCGCGCTCGATTACCTGGGCAAGCTCTACCTGGATTTCGGCGACTGGAAACTGGCACTGGCGGCATACAACTGCGGCGAAGGGTGCGTCGCCCGCGCCATCGAAAAGAATGTCCAGCAAGGTCTGCCGACCAATTACGCCAGTCTGCCCCTGCCCAGTGAAACCCGGCATTACGTGCCCAAGCTCCTCGCCATCAGAAACCTGATCAGCCATCCGGAACACTACGGGATCGTCATCGACACGCTTCCCAACCAGCCCTATTTCAGACAGGTCATCCTGCGGTCCGCGAGCATGGACATCCGTTCCGCTGCCCGGCTGGCAGGCATCAGCAGCGATGAATTCATCGCCCTCAACGCCGCCTTTCCACGCAAGCTCATCCGCTCCGACGCGCCGGTCAACCTGCTGGTACCGGTTGCCAGAACCGACGCTTTCCAGCGCAACCTGCAAACGGGCAGCTGGGATTCCTGGCAACCTTATTCCGCCCAAAAAGGCGCGCGCCCCGCGGCCATTGCGAGACAATACGGAATCGATCTCGCCAGGCTGGAAGAACACAACCAGCTTCATGTGAAGCACGGCAAACTGGTGCGCGATCAGACCATACTGGTGCCCGTCAGGAACCACGGCGCGATCATGGAAAAAACCAGTACCGTCCCGCCCGCCGCCGCCGCGCCAACCCGTATCGAAGTACAACGAGGCGACACCTTGTTCAGCATCGCCCGCCGTTACGGTCTCACCGTCGCCGCGCTCGGCGACGCCAATCCCGGGCTTGATGACCGTCTCACGATCGGCCAGACCCTGCTGCTCCCCACGGGAGCGGGGGCGGACCAGGGAGACGCCGCCCCCCTCCAATCCGTTGCGTTCACGCCCCGCATCGCTACATCGGCCATCCCGTCACGCTATATCGTCCAGCAGGGCGACACGCTAAGTGCCATCGCTCGCCGCTTCGATGTCAGCCTGACCAATCTCAGGCGATGGAATCCCGTTTTCAGCAAAAACAGCACGGTCCATGCAGGGCAGCAGATGATCGTCAGGAACCCCTGAACGAAATCTCCTCCTGCGCCCTTCATCGGGCGCGGCGGGCCCGCTTTTCCCCTGTTGCAGTCACCCCCGTATCATCCCGGAAAATCTTTCCCCTGCTCCGCCACCCAGTGGCAACGTACCCAATGCCCCCCGCCCAGATCGGTCTGTTGCGGATAGGTTTGCCGGCATATCGCGCTGGCATGCGGACAACGCGGGTGGAAATGGCAACCGGCAGGCGGGTTGAGCGGCGAAGGCTGGTCACCCGCCAGACGAATGATGCGCCGTCCGGCGTGCGGCTCGATGCGCGGCAGCGCGCCGACCAGCGCCTGCGTGTAAGGGTGGCGCGGCGTGTGCAACACCGCGCCGGCCGGGCCCTGCTCGACGATGCGTCCGAGATACATGACCGCCACTTCATGCGCCAGATACTCCACCACGGCAAGATTGTGCGTGATGAAAAGATAGGCCAGGCCGAGATCGTCCTGCAGATCTTTCAGCAGATTCAATATCTGCGCCTGTACCGACACGTCGAGCGCACTGGTCGGCTCGTCGCAGATCACGAGCCGGGGCGAGACCGCCAGCGCCCGCGCGATCGCGATGCGCTGCCGCTGCCCGCCCGAGAAGGCATGGGGATAGCGGTCGCCCGCGTCGTCCGGCAACCCGACCTGACTCAGCAGCCGGGCCACGGCGCCGCGACGTTTGCCGCGTGTGTCCACGCCCAGGGCCTCCATGCCTTCGAGCAGGATGTCCGCCACGCGCATGCGCGGATTGAGCGAGCTGAACGGATCCTGGAAGACCATCTGTGCCTGCCGTCTCAGTGCCGGCATGCGCTTCGCAGCCACTGTCTCGCCGCCCAGCATGATGGTGCCAGCCGTCGGCTCGATCAGCCGCAGCAATGCCTTCCCCACCGTCGTCTTGCCGCAGCCCGACTCGCCCACCAGCGCCAGGGTGCGACCGGCCTGGACAGCGAGGTCCACGCCGTCGACGGCACGCACATACCCCACCGTACGCGGGATCACGCCACGCCGGATCGGGAAATACATCTTCAGCCCTTCCACCTGCAGTAGCGTCTGCGGAACATGCGCCGTCGCGGAATGGGCGATGCGTTCGCGTACGCTGTCCGTCGGCAGCTCGCCCGCCCGATGACAGCGTACCCGCATCCCGCCCAGTTCCCGCCAGCCAGGGGATTCCTCGCGGCAACGCGCGATGGCAAAGGGGCAACGCGGTGCGAAACGGCATCCGGGCAGGGGGGCATCGAGCCGTGGCACCTGGCCGGCGATGGTCGCCAGTCGCCCGCCATCGCCCGTTCGCGGCAAGGCCTCGAACAGCATGCGGCTGTAGGGATGCTGCGGCGCGGTGAAGAAAGCGTCGCGCGCGCCCTCCTCCAGCAATTCGCCGGCATACATCACGCCCACCCGATCGGCATTTTCGGCCACCACGCCGAGATCATGCGTAATCAGCAGCATGCCCATCCGGCGTGTGGCGCGCAGATCGCGCAACACGCCGAGCACCTGCGCCTGGATGGTCACATCGAGCGCAGTCGTCGGCTCGTCGGCGATCAGCAACTCGGGTTCGCCCGCCAGCGCCATGGCGATCATCATGCGCTGGCGCAGCCCGCCCGAAAGCTCGAACGGATAGGTGTCGAGCCGCCGCGCCGCATCCGGCACTCCGACCGAATCGAGCAATGCGCGCGCCGCCTCGCGCGCGGCCGCTCCGGCGAGCCCCTGATGCAGGGACAGGGCCTCGCCGATCTGATCGCCCACCCTGATGACGGGATTGAGTGCCAGCATCGGCTCCTGAAACACCATCGCCATCCGCCCGCCGCGCACGCGCCGCATCTCGCGCTCGGGCAGCGCCAGTACATCGGTGTCGCCCAGTCGCACCGCGCCCGACACGATGCGTCCGCCATCCGGCAACAATCTCATGAGGGATAAGGCCGTGATCGACTTGCCGCAGCCCGACTCCCCCAGCAAGGCATAGGTTTCGCCCGCCTCGACGCGGAACGACACGCCATCGACCACCCTTGCGGCACCGATTTTCGTGATCAGCGTGTCGACCCGCAGCAAGGGCTTCATCTGCGCGCTTCCAGACGCGGGTCAAAGGCGTCGCGCACGCCGTCTGCAAACAGATTGGCCGCCAGCACCAGGGTAAACATGAAAACGAAGGCCGCCCCCAGCTGCCACCAGACGACGGGCTCGCGCGCCAGTTCGAGACGCGCGCCGTTGATCATGTTGCCCCAGCTGTACATGGTGGGATCGACCCCGACGCCGACATAGGACAACACCGCCTCGGCCAGCACCAGGCCGGAAAAATCCAGCACGACCGCAATCAGCACGAGGTGAAACACGTTGGGGAAAATATGGCGGCTGATGATGCGTACATGCGATACGCCGAATGCCCGCGCCGCCTCGACATAATCGAGCGTGCGCAACTTCAGCGATTCGCCGCGCAGCAGGCGCGCCAGACCGGTCCAGCTGGTCACGCCCATGATCAGGCACAAGGCCAGCAGACGGATGTCGGCACGCGCCGCCGCCGTATCAAAAACCTGGGGGTGGGCTTCGATCGCCACCTGCACGATGAGTACCGCCGACGCGATCAGCAGCACGCCCGGGATCGAATTCAGCACGGTGTAGACATACTGGATGACGTCATCCACCCAGCCCCGGAAATAGCCTGCCGCAATGCCCAGCAGAATCGCGAGCGGCAACGTGACCAGCGTGGTGAGCGTGCCGATCACCAGACCGGTACGGATACTCTTGAGGCTGATGTAGAGCACGTCCTGCCCGACCTTGTCGGTGCCGAAGACATGATAGTCCGCGGCAAGATGGGCCATCGCCGCCCCCAGCATCAGCATGAGTCCCAGGACCAGCACAAGCGTCCGCCCAGGCCAGCCGAGATGGCCCGTTCTCCAGGCAGCCAGCCAATCGCCGAAAGCCGTATCGTGACGGCGCGCCTGCCACGCGGCGAGCAGACCGAACAAAAGCAGGCTGGCCGCCAGCCCCTGTCCCAGGCCAGCGAAAATACGCCAGGCAATATCGGATGCGTGCGCATCGGTCTTTTTCAGGTGCGCACCGCCGTATTTCAAGCGCGGGTAATCGCGTACGGTCATGCCGTCGCGCTCGATGAATTCCTTGGCGTACAGTCGCAACGCCAGCGGCGCGGAATAGGTTTTCTCCTGCTGGGTGCGCAGCCGCCCCACCAGTGCGTCGAATGCGGACAGCACCTCGACCGAATACTGCGGATGACCGGGCAGACTGTCGCTGAGCTTTTCGCGGTAGTGCAACGAATCGAGCAGGCCGATGAACACGAATACCACCAGTACCAGCGCGGCCCCGACCGTCATCGGGCGCCGTGCCACGCTCCTCCACGGCGCGCGCAGGTGCGGATGACGCCGGATGAACCACACCAGGGCCAGCACCACGCCCAGCAGCGCGAAAATCAGCGCGTCGGTCCACAGGATGACGGGCACGAAGTCGAAGCTTCCCACGCTCATCGCAAGCGCACCCGGGGGTCCACCCACGAATAGGAAATGTCCGTGAGGATCAGTCCCACGATGTAGAGGAAAGATCCCAGAAAAACCATCGCCCTCACCACTGCGAAGTCCTGGGCCTGGATCGCATCGATCGTATAGCTGCCCAATCCCGGAATGCCGAAGAAGGATTCGGTGATGAGACTGCCCATGAACAGCAGCGGCAACACCACCACCACGCCCGTCAGGATGGGAATCATCCCGTTCTTCAATACGTGGCGGAACAATACCCGAATCTCGGACAAGCCCTTGGCACGCGCGGTACGTACATAATCCTTGCCAATTTCCTCGAGGAAAATCGTACGGTACCAGCGCGATCCGCTGCCGATGCCCGCTACCACGCTGACCAGGACCGGCAGCAGAATGAAGCGGAGACCGTTTATTCCGCCGGCGAAGCCGGAAATCGGCAGCAGATTCCACAGTTTGGCGATGAAATACTGTCCCGCGATGATGTAGAACAGCCCCGAGATCGACATCAGGATCACGCACAGCACCACGCCCCACAGATCGAGGTAGGTTGCGCGGAAAAACACCATCAGCAAGGCGAAGGTGATGTTGACCATGAGACCGATGACGAGCACCGGCAGTGCAATCGCCAGACTCGGTCCCATGCGGATACGGATTTCGTTGGCGATGTCGCGGCCGTCGTCGCCTTTGCCGAACCTGAACACGAACATGGTGGCCGAATGGCGGAAAAAGATCGTGTCGGTCAACTGCGCGCTGCCGGTCGCCTGGGTATTCAGAAAAAGTGGTTTGTCGTAGCCGTGCTCGACCTTCCAGCGTTCGATCGCATCCGCCGTCACATGCTTGGCGCCGAGCTGCAGCCGCGCCATGTCGTCCGGCGTATTGACGACGAAGAACAAGGCGAAGGTCAGCAGGTTGACGCCGATCAGGATCGGAACGGCATACAGAAGACGGCGCAGGATATAGGCAAACATCAGGCAGTCGTTCTTTCACGCCGCCGCCAGGCCATCGCGGCCGGCGCGACGAGGGCAACCAGCCCGCCCGCCAGCAGCACGATCGGCCACAGTACGGGATGGTTCCATTCCGCACGCCGGACTGCCCGCAGGTCGGGGTCGATACGACGGTATTTGAGCGTATTGTTGGCCATCAGGTTGGGCTTGACGTTATGTACCCAGTCATGGCGCAGGCCAAAGGATTTGGGGTAGTAGGCAAAGATCCAGGGCGCGTCACGGCGCACGATCCCGAGCATGGCATTGATCACCTGCTGGCGTTCGGGTCCGTTGTCCATGTCCTTCATCCGCTCGAACAGGCGGTCGAATTCCGGATTGTCATAGTTGGCGGCATTCTCGCCGCCGGTGGCCACTTTCTTGTTCGAACCATACAGCAGGAAGAAGAAATTTTCCGGATCGGGATAATCGGCATTCCAGCCCCATTCGAACAACTGCGCGTTGCCCTTGCGCATCTTGTCCTGGAAGCGGTTGTAATCCGTGCCGCGCACGACCAGTTGCACGTTGAGCTTGTCGAGCTGCTTCTTCATCCAGTCGAGCCGCGACTTGGTGTCGGGGCCGCTCGCCATGGTGTCGAAATAGAGCACCAGCGGCTCGCCGGTCCGGGCGTTGCGGCCATTGGGATAGCCCGCCTCGGCCAGCAGTTTTTTCGCCATCTCGATGGGATGTCTGACGATCTTGCCGCCTTGCGCTTCGTACACGTACGGATTCAAGCCTGCCACGCCATCGACGTATCCGAACAGGCCGGGCGGGATCGGTCCCTGCGCCGGAATACCGCGGCCGTTCAGGAAAATGGAAATGAATTCGTCGTAGTCGAACGCGATGGAGATGGCCTGCCTCAGCTTGCGGCGATCCTCACCCTGACCGCCCACCACCGGATCGAGCATGTTGAACCCCACGTACCAGATCGAAGCCGCTACCGCAGTCACGAGATGGATACCCTTCTCCCGCATGCTGTCGGTCAGCCGCGGATCGCCGCCCGCCGAGAACTGTACGGCCTGGTCGAAGCTGTCCGAACTGATGCCCGAGCTATCGTAATAGCCCTGCAGGAACTTGCTCCAGTAGGGAATGGTTTCCTTTTCCAGGCTGAACACGGCCTCGTCCACGAACGGCAGCGGCTTGCCGGCATCCGCCAGTAGCCCCGCCTGACGATCCGCCGCATCGCCGTCCGCGGGATAGGACTCGCCATGGAAGTAGGGATTTTTTTTCAGCACCATGCGGCGGTTGGGATCATTCTCCGCCAGGTAGTAGGGGCCGGTTCCGACCGGCTGCCAGTCGAGCGTGAGATTGCGGTCCGCCATGCCGGGCTGCGCGTAAAAGACATCGGCTTCCCACGGAACCGGCGCAAAAAAAGGCATCGCCAGCCAGTAGATGAATTGCGGGTATTTTCCCTTGATGTGGATCCGGTACGTGTAGCGATCCACCACTTCCGCGCCCGCCAGCGGAAAATCGTTCAGATTCAGCTCCGCCGCGGGATGCGCCGTGGAGGCCTTCTGCAGGGCGTCGCCAAGCGCTTTCAGGCCGACAATGTGCTCGGACATCAGCCCGAAAATCGGTGAGCTCACGCGGGGATTCGCCAGCCGCTTGAGCTGATAGACGTAGTCGGCCGCGACGAGTTCGCGGGTACCCCTGTGCGCGAAATCGCTGATCTGTCTTTTTCCCGCCAGCGCATCCGAGTCCAGCGCAAGATAACGATAATGGCCCGCCGCGTCGCGGGCGAATGCCGGATGCGGCTGATAGCGGATACCCGGGCGAATCCGGATTTCGTATACGCTTTCGGCGATGGCGGCCGAAGGGGCGTCGTCCGCGAGCGGTCTGCCTGCCGCGTCGAAATAGCGCGGCCGGGGCACGGCTTCGGCGGTCAGCGGAATCAGCGCATACGGGCGCTTGAGGAAATGGTATTGCAGGGGCGGTTCGTAAATCTGTCCGGTAAATTCGGCTTCATTCGAACTGTAGGAGCGTGCCGGATCGAGATGCTTGGGACGTTCGGAAAACGCGCTGTACAACACGTTGGCGTGCGCATCGCTGCCGGGATAAGGATTGTTCCAGCTGCCGGAGCAGCCTGCGATCAGGCCCAGGCCCAGCGCCAACAGACCTGTCTTCAATAAAATCGCTCCCATGCGCACCATGGCGCCAGTGTACCCAAGCGCGCCATCAACGTCAGCCGTTATAATCCCCGGCTACACAACTCTTTGTTCGAGACCATCATGGGATTTCTTGCAGGAAAACGCTTGCTGATCACGGGTGTGATATCCAACCGGTCCATCGCCTACGGGATCGCCTCGGCATGCAGGCGCGAGGGTGCCGAACTGGCCTTCACCTACCAGAGCGACCGGATCAAGGATCGCGTGATCGGATTTGCCGGAGAATTCGACTCCAGCCTGGTGTTTCCGTGCGACGTCGGCAGCGACGAGCAGATCGAGACGCTGTTTACCGAACTGGGCAAACACTGGGACAACCTGGACGGCCTGGTGCACTCGATCGCCTTTGCCCCACGGGAAGCGCTGGCCGGGGACTATCTCGACTGCGTCACCCGGGAAAATTTCCGCATCGCTCATGACATCAGCTCCTACAGCTTTGCCGCCTTGGCCAAGGCGGCCCTGCCGATGATGGAAGGCCGCAAGGCCGCACTGCTGACCATGTCCTATCTGGGCGCGATCCGCTCCGTTCCAAACTACAACGTCATGGGCCTGGCCAAGGCCAGCCTGGAATCCAGCGTGTACTACATGGCGCAAAGCCTGGGGCCCAAGGGCATCCGCGTCAACGCGGTGTCGGCTGGCCCGATCAAGACGCTGGCTGCCAGCGGCATCGCCAATTTCGGCGAGAAACTCGATCTTGTTGCCCAGAATGCACCGCTCCGCCGCAACGTGACGATAGACGAAGTGGGCAATGCCGCGGCCTTCCTGCTCTCCGATCTGGCATCCGGAATCACCGGCGGGATCACCTACGTCGACGCCGGATTCAACTCGACCGCAGGGGCTGAATAGCGCACTCATTCGCCCCGGAAAAAACCCGTCATCCATTGCCCGATGCGGGTTCAGGTGACTGCGTGATAACGGGCGTACTGGGAAGTGGTGCCGCTTGTCGGATTCGAACTGACGACCTACCGCTTACAAGGCGGTTGCTCTACCAACTGAGCTAAAGCGGCGACGGCCGCCATTATAGCGATGTCATGCGTCTGTCGAGCAATTACCTGAATTACTTGACGACTTTGAGCGAGGGTCTGCCACGGGGTGGCGTAGACGGATCATCCGGCATGGTGGAAACCGGGGGCTGTTCGGGTGATTCGGGCGCATCGATCGGTTCGAAATGCAGTCCCTGGCCATTTTCGCGCGCAAAAATGGCCGCCACCCGATCAACCGGAACGGCTATCTCGTGCGAGACACCCGCGAACCGCGCCGAAAACTGGATCCAGTCGTTTTCAAGGGTGAGATTGCGCGTGGCGCCGGCACTGATGTTGAGGACGATCTGTCCATCCTTGACGAATCCCGGCGGCACGCGCGTGCGCGCATCGACCATGATCAGCAGCTGCGGGGTATAGCCCGAGTCCGTGCACCATTCGTACAATGCACGGATCAGGTATGGCTTGGTTGAAATCTCTGCCATCGCAGCCCCTTCTGCCCGTTTATTTGCGCAACGCCTTTTCGGTGGGCGTCAGTGCGTTGATGAAGGCAGGACGGCTGAACAGCCGCTCGCGATACTTGAGTACCGGCGCGGCCACTTTCGGCAATTCGATGCCGTAATGCTCAAGCCGCCACAGCAGCGGGGCGATCGCCACATCCAGCATGGAGAACTCGTCGTTCATCAGGTATTTCTGTTTGGTCAGGATCGGCGTGAGCTGGGACAGGCTGTCACGAATTTCCTGGCGCGCCTTGTCGGAACTCTTGCCGAGACTGTGTTCCAGCAAGTTGACATGGGTGAACAGGTCCTGCTCGAAATTGAACAGGACGAGGCGAGCGCGGGCGCGCATGACCGGGTCCGGCGGCATCAGCTGCGGATGCGGAAAACGCTCATCGATGTATTCATTGATGATGTTGGATTCGGTCAGGATCAGGTCGCGCTCGACCAGTACCGGCATTCTGCCATTGGGGCTGATGCTGGCAATTTCTTCCGGCTTGTTGTGCATGTCCACATCGATGATTTCGAAGTCCATGTCCTTTTCGAACAGGACGATGCGGCAGCGGTGGCTGTACGGACAGGTACTGCCGGAATACAGGGTCATCATGGCGGGGCTTCCTCTCGTATTGCAGGTATTGCACGTGTGTAAAGCTTAAAACGTCAACAGCCGGACACACAGTCCGGCTGTTGACGAAAGGCAGGCGGGGTTCAGTGAACGTCTTTCCAGAATTCTTTCTTCAGGTAATAGGCCACCACGAAAAAGATCGCCAGAAATGCCAGGACAATCAGTCCAAGCTGCTTGCGCTGGAGTTGGGCGGGTTCACCCATCCAGGTCAGGTAGTTGACCAGGTCGCCGACCATGGCATCGTACTCGGCCAGGCTCACGCTGCCCGGTTTGGCCAACTGGAGGCGTTCGATCACTTCGTGCTCGCCTTCCTTCTTGATGACCGGGACCATTTCACCCTGCAGGCTCCAGAGCACATGCGGCATGCCCACCTTGTCGAACACCACGTTGTTCCAACCGGTGGGGCGCGTGTCATCACGATAAAAACCGCGCAGATACGTGTATAGCCAGTCGGCTCCGCGCGCCCTGGCGATCACGCTGAGATCGGGCGGCGTGGCGCCGAACCAGGTCTTTGCATTCTTCTTGGTCATGGCAACCGTCATCAGTTCACCGGGCTTCTCGGCCGCGAACATCAGGTTCTCCTTGATCTGATCTTCCGTCAGACCCAGGTCTTCCATACGCGAATAGCGCATGGAAGCCGCACTATGACAGTTGAGGCAATAATTCACGAAGATGCGCGCACCGCGTTGCAGCGACGCCTGGTCGGACAGATTGATCGGCGCCTTGTCCAGTTTCGGCCCCTCCTCGGAGGCAAAAGCGACGATGGGCACCGCCATCAGCAGAAAGAGAAAATTCTTCAAGCGTTTCATTTAGCCAGTCACCCTTTCCGGTTCCGGTTTGGTTTTGTCGATCGAGGTATACCAGGGCATCAACAGGAAAAACAGGAAGTAAATCACTGAGAAGACCTGGGCAAAAATCGTTGCCACCGGGGAAACCGGCAACAGGCCAAGATAGCCGAGACCGGCAAAGGACACGATGAACAGGGCCAGCATGGTCTTGTAGATCGGACCGCGGTAGCGGATCGATTTGACCTTGCCGCGATCAAGCCAGGGCAGGAAGAACAGCAGCACAATCGACAGCCCCATCGCCATCACGCCGGGAAACTGCGAACCGAACATCGGCGGCACCGCGCGCAGGATGGCGTAGAACGGCGTGAAGTACCAGAGCGGCGCGATATGCGGGGGCGTCTTCAGCGGATCGGCCGGAATGAAGTTGTTGGCTTCGAGGAAGTAGCCGCCCATCGTGGGGCCGAAGAATACAATCGCCGAGAAAACCATCAGGAAGACGATGACGCCGACGATGTCCTTCACCGTGTAGTAGGGGTGGAAAGGAATGCCGTCCAGTGGAATGTGCGTCACCGGGTCTTTTTTCTTCTTGATCTCGATGCCGTCCGGGTTGTTGGAACCGACTTCATGAAGCGCCACCAGATGCACGACCACCAGCGCGATCAGCACCAGTGGCAAGGCAATGACGTGAAACGCAAAGAAGCGGTTCAGGGTGGCGTCCGAAATCACATAGTCGCCGCGAATCCACAGTGACAGATCGTCGCCGATGAAGGGCACGGCGGAAAAAAGGTTGACGATCACCTGCGCGCCCCAGAACGACATCTGACCCCACGGCAGCAGATAGCCGAGGAAGGCTTCGGCCATCAGCGCCAGATAGATCAGCACGCCGAAGATCCAGATCAGTTCACGCGGCTTGCGGTAGGAACCGTACATCAGGCCGCGGAACATATGCAGGTAGACGACGACGAAGAACATCGACGCGCCGGTGGAGTGCATGTAGCGGATCAGCCAGCCCCAGTCGACGTCGCGCATGATGTACTCGACGGATGCGAAGGCAAGCTCCGAATCCGGCTTGTAGTTCATGGTCAGGAAGATGCCGGTGACGATCTGCAGCACCAGCACCAGCAGCGCCAGCGATCCGAAGAAATACCAGAAATTGAAATTCTTGGGCGCGTAGTATTCGGACAGATGCGCCTTGTAGGTTGCCGTAAGCGGGAAACGGTCATCGACCCAACCCATCATTTTTTTCAGGGCAGACATTCTTTCAGGCTCCTTTTGCGTCGACACCGATCTGGATCTTGGTGGCACTGAGGTATTGATAAGGCGGAATCACCAGATTGGTTGGAGCCGGTACGTTCTTGAACACGCGGGCAGCAAGATCGAAACGTGAACCATGGCAAGGGCAGAAGAAGCCGCCCGGCCAGTCGGCGCCCAGATCCGCCGCGCCGATTTCTCCACGGTACGTAGGCGAGCATCCGAGGTGGGTGCAGATCCCCACCGCCACCAGAAATTCCGGCTTGATCGAGCGGGTGGCATTCTTGCAATAGGCGGGTTGCTGCGGCATGTCACTGTTGGGGTCGACCAGTTTGTCGTCATGCTTGCCCAGCAGATCGAGCATTCCCTTGGTGCGGTTGACGATCCACACCGGTTTGCCACGCCATTCGGCCGTCAACAGCATACCGGGCTCGATTTTGCTGATATCCACCTCGACCGGTGCGCCGGCAGCCTTGGCACGTGCGCTCGGCAACATGCTCATCACCAGGGGCACTGCCACCCCTATCACTGCAACGCCTCCTACAGCGCTGGTCGCGGCGACCAGGAATTTTCTTTTGCGTGTATCTATTTGATGCCCATCGGCTTCCTGGTTCATGTTTCCCTAACCTGAACGTGTTGCGATAAAACCGGCATTCTAACCAAATTGCGCCGTCAACCGGAAGCATGTTACGTCAAAAAATACACCCGCCATGTGCTCTAGGCTATAATTCTGCACTTGGGAAAATGCGCCAAGCTTCTGAATTCAATCGAAATGTCCATACGCAAGTTCTGGTTGCTCTTCGCTCAAACCACCACCGTGGCACTTGGCGTACTGTTCATCATTGCCCTGTTCAAACCCGATCTCCTGCGCTGGCAGACGCAGGCGCCGAGCCTGACTATCCAGCAGGCCGCAGCGCCCGCGGGCCGCACCTTCGCTCCCGTTGAATCGTTTGCGCCGGCGGCGCAAAAGGTCATTCCGTCGGTAGTCAACGTCTTTACACAGCAGAAAATCAGCAGCCCGGCCAACCCGGCCCTGCAGGATCCGATCTTCCGCTATTTCTTTGGCGATCGCCTGGATACGCGCCCACGCGAAGTGTCCAACCTGGGCTCAGGGGTGGTCGTCAGCCCGAACGGTTACATTCTCACCAATCAGCACGTCGTCGAGGCTGCGGATGAAATCCAGGTGGCGCTGGCCGACGGCAAGACCGTACCCGCCCACGTCGTCGGTTCCGATCCGGAAACCGACCTGGCCGTGTTGAAAATCAATGCCAGCGAATTGCCGGCCATCACCTTTGCCGAACCCGACAGCCTCAAGGTGGGGGACTGGGTGCTGGCAGTGGGCAATCCGTTCGGCGTCGGCCAGACGGTCACGGCCGGGATCGTCAGTGCGCTCGGCCGGACCCATCTGGGCATCAACACATTCGAGAATTTCATTCAAACGGACGCCGCCATCAACCCCGGCAATTCGGGCGGTGCGCTGGTCGATGCGTCGGGCAACCTGGTCGGGATCAACAGTGCGATCTATTCGCGCACCGGCGGTTCGCAAGGGATCGGCTTCGCCATTCCGGTCAGCATCGCACGCAAGGTGATGGAACAGATCATCAAATCCGGCAGCGTGACACGCGGCTGGGTGGGAATCGAGGTCCAGGATCTGAGTCCCGAACTGGCGGAGTCATACAATTCCAAAAGTGCTGAAGGCGCATTGATTGCCGGGGTGCTGAAAGGCGGACCCGCCGACGTCGGCGGGGTACACCCGGGCGACATCCTTCTGGCCGTCAACGGGCACGCCGTGACGGATTCGGCGTCGCTGCTCAATCTGATTGCCGCCCTGAAACCTGGCGACGAGGCACGGCTGACCGTGGCGCGTAAACAGCAGTCGCTGAATCTGAACATCCAGGTTGGGCGGCGCCCTGCGCAGCGCGTGGCAGAGCCCACGCAAAGACCGTAGGGCCCATACAGCTCGGGTCTGCGCCTGATCTGACGAAGACCCCCATTTTTTCATTCGTTCCGCGCCATGTCCGGTTCGCGGCACGAGTCCGGCAACGCCTGCGCCAGCATGCGCACGCGCGTGGGATAGGCGTAAGGGTCCTGTTCCATCGCCGGCAGACGCCAGCGTGCGGCGCTGCACGCCAGCCGGCTCAATGCGGGATCACGCAAGCGCAGACTGGCCAGAATGAGCACATCGGATGGCGAATACAGCGCGCCATCGTCCAGCGCCGGACTGGCCTGCAACGTTGCCAGCAAGGGCTGCGCCTCACGTTTCCAGCCCTGCGGATTCCAGAACAGCTTCCACGCAGTGCGTGCGAATTGCCGTGCGCGTACACGTGACTACGCGTTGCCGGTGGCTTCGGCATGATCGAGCAAGCCCTGTACCACATAGGCATAATCCTCCAGTTCGGCATGCGGCAGGATCCGGCCATGCGCCATGGCCTTCATCAGTTGTCCGTTCCGGGTCAGCCGCGTCAACAGAAAATGCTGCAATCGGTCGGCGTCCTGACGATAGGCCGGATCCAGCTGTATGGCCTGACTGAAGGCCGATAGCGCCAGGCCATTGAGGCCGGCATTCAGCTTGTCGTCCCTGGGCAGGCTGCGCAGGCGCCTGACGGGATACAGGATGCGCGCGGCTTCCACCAGCAACGGACGTTCGTCCGCTGCGGGGGGGACATATTCAGCGGGCAGGTAGCCCGCATCGAAACCCGGCGGCGCATCAAGGCGCCACACCCGGCGGACCGCCGCGTATACCGCGGGGGGCAGGCGTGCCTTCAGTTCATCGCTTGTCCACAGATACGTGGCGCCTTCCTGTCCGGCTGCGTCGACCGCCGACGTGCTGCTGTAGAAGCCGCCCTGCGTATCCTGTAATGCATCCTGCATGAACCCGAGCGTACTGCGGGCAATCTCGCGATAACGGGGTTGTTCCAGTACCGTTGCGGCGCGCAGATACAGCATGGACAGGTGCGCATTGTCATAGAGCATTTTTTCGAAATGCGGCGTATCCCAGTCGGGATCGACGGTATAACGGAAAAACCCGCCGCCTATGTGGTCCCGCATGCCGCGCGCCGCCATCTGGTCGAATGTCAGACGCAGGAATTCGTCCAGCCTGGCGTCAGGTTGCTGCGCCTGGCGATCCAGCAAGGCGCTCAATTGCGGCGCCATGGGAAATTTGCTGACCTGGCCAAAACCGCCATGCAGACTGTCGGCCTCCTGCCACACACCGGCCATGAAGCGTTCCCAGGCCTGCTTGCTGCGCGCCGCAGTCAGCGCTTCGTCCGCTGGCCGCGTACCCGGCGGAGGCGCAGCCCGCCGCGCCAGCTGGCGAATACCGGCCCGATCCGATTGCCAGCGCGTGGCAAGCCGGGTCAACAGCGTACGGAATGCGTCCGGCGGCACGTACAGGACCGTGAACGCCGGATACGCTTCCGGCGTCACGAAGGCATTCAGCGGCCAGCCCGCCACGCCCTGAAGGCGAGCGGAAAATGTTTGCAGGGCATCGTCGAGCCCGCTGTTGAGCTCGCGGTCGACCTTGACCGGAATGAAGTCGCGATTGAGCAAGGCCGCAATCTGCGGGTTCTGGTAGCTCTCGCGCTGCATGACGTGGCACCAGTGGCAGGCGAAATAACCGACCGAAACGAACAACAGCTTGTTTTCGTGTCGCGCCCGCGCAATCGTGGCGGCGTTCCATTCCTGCCAGGCCACTGGATCGTGGCCATGCAAAGCCAGATAGGGCGACGGATGATCGGCGAGTTGATTGACCAGCGGGGCTGCGCTCGCCTGTGCGGGCAACAGCAGGAACAGCAGCAGGACGGCAAGAACGGTTTCGCGCTTAAATCTGGACATAGGTCCAGCCTTGCTGGAGCCGCGTAATGATTTCGCCGATGGCAGAGGGGGCCGTCCGGGCGGCGGGCAGCAACTCCACTTTCTGGCCCTCGCCGGTGATACGGGCAATCGTCTGGCCGCACGCCACCCACTGCAGGTTCGCATGGCGCCGACTCATGCGGGCGATACGTTCTGCGTAAGGACTCTGACCGGCGCGCAGAAGATCGAGGCCATGGCTGTTGGCGATGACCTCAAGCTGCATGGTGCGTCCCTGCCGGTCCGCGTCGTCCAGCAACTGATCGGCCCGATCCAGCGCCGCGCGCATCTTCTCCGGCGCCGCACTGTCGATATGCAGGATGATGCGATCGGGGTCGGCTTCGCGCGCCAGGCTGACCGTCCGATACCCATCCGGAACCACGGCAGGCTGCGTGACGCTTGCCTGCCATGCCACGCCACGTAAAGCCCAGCCACCGCTCAAACCGACCAGCAGCACGAGACAGCCGAATGCGCAACGTTGCATCCAGCGGCGGCGATGCACGGATGGCCGGGCGCCGACAACCGGCGGCTCGGCATACGCCAGCCTGACCATGCTGCGCAGGTTGCGCAGTGCACAGACGCGCTGTGCCAACACCGGGTCTTGCTGCATCCGCGCGATCAGCGTTTCGCTCTCGGCCACATCGAGTTCACCATCGATGAACGCATGCAGCCTCTCATCCGACACAACGTGTTTCATTTGACCCTCCTCAGCAGCGGCTGCACCGCCGACTGTTGCAGCGCGGGGTTCAGCAGACTTTTCAGGGATGCGCGCGCACGCGACAGGCGGCTCATCACGGTACCGACCGGGATGTCCAGGATCGCAGCCACGTCGGCATAACTGAATTCCTCCAGGTCGACCAGCGTCAGCACCTGGCGCTGGCCCAACGGCAGGCGCGCCACGGCCTCGCGCACGCAGGCGATCACCCGCTCGCGATCGCAGCGCACCTCGGGGGCATCGGCGGCAGACTCAAGTTCGTCCTGCCAGTCCTCGATGTCGTCGAAGTCGCGCCGGCTGCGCAAGTGATCGAGCCAGCAGTGGTTCATGATCGATACCATCCATGCCTTCAGCGCGGCCTCGTCGCGCAACTGGGCGCGCCGCTTCCACCCCTTGGAGAGCGCTTCCTGAACCAGATCGTCCGCCAGCGCGGCATCATGGCACCAGGCGAAGGCGATCCGGTAGAGCAGCGGGCGCAAGGCTTCGATACCTGGGCGAGACGGGCCAAAAAGAAGGCGGCTGAGCATGATCATGTCCGGTTGACGGGAAAGATAGTCCTTTTATTCCAGAAAAAAGCGTGCTCCGGAATGGAATAAGCGTTCCAGTAGGTCCGTCCTACCTGACAGGCTTGCCCGATAAAGCCTTATTCATAACCCGATCAGGAGACCTCTATGACCCGCACGTTCGCCCCGCTGCTTGCCGCCTTGTTGCTGGCTTGCGCTCCGATGGCTCACGCCTCGCCCCAGGCTGAAGCCGCCGCCCCCGCCGCCTCCGACGTGGTAAAAGTCATCTACCACATCAACGATGCCTCTGTCGCCCGGGCCGCCATGAACAATATCAACAACGAGCTCAACGCCAGCCCGACCGACCGGATCGTGGTGGTGGCTCACGGCAAGGGGATCGATTTCCTGCTCAACGACGCCAAGGATGACAAGGGCGATTTTGAATCCCAGGTCGCCGCGCTGAAGAATCGCGGGGTCGACTTCCGCGTCTGCAACAACACGCTCCACTCCCGCAAGCTGGGCTCGGATGACGTCATCATGGAAGCCAGAGTGGTACCGTCCGGGGTGGCTGAACTGGCCCGCTTGCAGGCCAGAGAAGGTTACGTCTACATCAAGCCCTGATGCTTTGCACGGAACCGCCGGTGACGGCGGTCCATCCAGGATGTCAGCCGATTTCGAGAATCATTCCACGAGATTCACGCTTGTCTCCTCCTCAGCGGCCGACCGGCCGCTTTTTTTATTCCGCGCGGATGAAGTGCTCGCGGTAGTACTTCATCTCGTCGATGGATTCGTAGATGTCGGCCAGCGCCTCGTGCCGGTTGGATTTCTTGAAGGCCTCGGAGAGTCCGGGACGCCAGCGCCTGGCCAGTTCCTTCAAGGTGCTGACGTCCAGATTGCGGTAATGGAAGAACGCTTCGAGCTGCGGCATGTAGCGCGCCATGAAGCGGCGGTCCTGGCAGATCGAGTTGCCGCACATCGGCGAGGTGCGGGCGGGCACGTGCTGTTTCACGAATTCCAGTATCTGTGCCTCGACCCCGGCTTCGTTCAGCTGCGAGGCCTTGACGCGATCGATCAGTCCGGATTTTCCATGTGTGCCCTTGTTCCAGCTGTCCATGGCATTCATCACCTCGTCGGGCTGATGCACCACCAGCACCGGGCCCTCGGCCACGGTATTGAGATCGGCGTCGGTGACGACGATGGCGAGTTCGATAATGCGGTCGGTGTCGGGCGACAGGCCGGTCATTTCCATATCGAGCCAGAGCAGATGCGTGGGGTTCAGGGCCATCTCAAGGTTCCTTCGAAAAACAGGCGGTCATTTTCGCATACGATGCGTCCGGCGCTGGCGCAATGGCGAATCAATGACGATAATGATTGGATACCCCACAAGGAGACCGCATGAGAACCCTGACCGCACTACTCTGTGGCGCCCTGCTGGCCGGCAGTGTCCACGCCGCGCCCTTTGCCAAGGGTGACCCCAGGATCGGCAAGACCCTGCATGACAAGGCCTGCATCAGTTGCCATGTCAGCATGGTCGGCGGCGACGGCAGCAAGATGTACACACGCGCCGATCGCAAGGTCAAAACCGCGCAGCAACTCGCTGCCCGTATTTCCGTCTGTAACACCAATACCGGTACCGGCTGGTTTCCGGAGGACGAGTTGAACGTCGCCGCCTATCTCAATCAGCAATATTACAAATTCAAGTAAGGATTCCTGCCATGACCACCATTGTCGAAGAACTCGTACGCAAGAAATGCACGCCCTGCGAAGGGGGCGTCGCGCCGCTGACCGACGCGCAGGTGGCGCCGCTGTTGAAAGGCCTTGTCGGCTGGCAGCGTGATGGCGTCAAGATCACCAAGGAATACACCTTCAAGAACCACTACCACGCGCAGGCCTTCACCAATGCCGCGATGTGGGTGTCGCATCGCGAAGACCACCATCCCTACCTGATCGTCGGCTACAACACGGTCAAGGTCGAATATTGGACCCATGCCATCGGCGGTCTATCGGAGAACGATTTCATCTGCGCAGCCAAGATCGACATGCTGTTTGAACTCTGAATATGCCCCCCTGACTGGCCAGGTCGTCGCAGCTTTCAGCCGCCGCTTCATTGTCGCGACCGTCGACGGTGATCTGTCCTGTCAGGTAAAAGGCCGCCATTTGCACGTGGTGTGCGGCGATCGCGTCGAGATCCGGCGCGACCGTGATGCCGGCGTAATCGAGGGGGTGCTCCCCCGTACCAGCCTGCTGTACCGCTCCGACGCCTTCAAATCCAAGGCCATCGCCGCCAACGTCACCCAACTGGCGGTCGTGGTCGCGGCGCGGCCGAGTTTTTCGATGGAACTGGTTCAGCGCTGTGTTCTGGCCGCCGAAGATCAGGGCATTGCCAGCCTGCTGATCCTCAACAAGGCCGACCTGCCGGAAACACCGGCGGCGCGCGAACGCCTGAATCTGCTCACCCGGCTTGGCTACCCGCTCGTCATCCTGTCGGCATTGGCCGATGTGGCACCGCTGCGGCCTGCCCTGCATGGCCACACCACGCTGCTGATCGGCCAGTCCGGGATGGGCAAGTCGACGCTCATCAACGCACTGTTTCCAGGTGCCGATGCGATCACCGCCGAGTATTCCGAGGCGCTCGACAGCGGGCGCCACACCACCACCCACACCCGCCTGCACCGGCTGGATGCCGATTCGGCGGTGATCGACTCGCCCGGTCTGCAGGAATTCGCCCTGCAGCACCTGGATGCCGGCGCTTTGGCACAGGCTTTCATCGAGTTCCGGCCGTTTCTCGGGCAGTGTCGTTTCCGCGACTGCAGACACGAAACCGAGCCGGGCTGCCGGCTGCAGGAAGCAGCAGCGACCGGTGACATCGATCCGGCTCGGCTGCAGCTTTTCCTGACCCTCCGCCGGCTGCAGCAAAACGCCGCCCAGCGCCTATAAACCAGGCATCGATCGACACAGTTAGGAGCGCATCATGAAACCTGCACTGACCCTGTTGATGCTGTTGTGGCTAGGCGTGATGGCGCCGCTGCACGCAGCCGGGAAATGGGTGGCGACGCCGTACGCCCCAGCCAAGGTCGTGTTCGAGTTCTACCTGGACCACCCGCAGAAGATCGGCAGTGCGCTGTACTGGGTGCGCTCGCTGATGAATCCCTTGATGGAAGCGCCTTACAACTATTCACCCGAGGACCTGAACATCGTCGTCGTGATCCACGGCAACGAGATCGTGACGGTGGCGAAGAAAAATGAGGCGCAGTACCAGGATGCAGTCGATCGCATGCGTTACTACGCCAATCTTGGCGTGAAGTTCAAGGTATGCGGCCAGGCCGCTGCGGATTTTGGCTACCGGCTGGAGGACTTCCAGGACTTCATCGAGGTCGTGCCCAACGCCATCACCGAGCTGGCGTACTGGCAGCAGCAGGGTTATGCGCTGATCGTGCCGAAGATTCTGGAAAAGACGATCGACATCGAGTCGATCCGTTGATCGGTGTGGGCATCACGTTTGCGCCCTCCCCCGCAAGCGGGGGGTGGTTGGGTCAAACGAGACCGCCCTACTCCGGCCAGTGCTTGATGTAGCGTTTCAACAGGCTGTTCTCGAAATTGGCTTCCTTGAGACAGGCACGCGCCACGTCGTGGAAGGACATGATGCCGATCAGACGGTTGCCGTCCATGATCGGCAAATGGTTGATGTGCGACTTGGTCATCACGTCACGCGCATAGTCGATCGAGTCGTCTGCGCTGGCCACCACCGGTTCGGTGGCCATGATGGCGCTGACTTCGACATTCTCGAGAGCGGGACCCTGCCTGGCCATCCCCTGCACGATGTGGCGCTCGGTCAGGAATCCGACCATCTTGCCATTCTTGAGCACGACCAGTGAACCGACCCCCAGGCTGACCAGCTTTTCGACGGCGCTTGCGACCGAATCGGTCGGCGCGATACTGTAAATGGTGTCGCTTTTGAGTGTGAGAATTTCGCGAATCTGCATGGCGGCTCCAGTTGAACTGCGTACTCGGTATGTCGTGAATGATAACAACGGCGGTGCAGGCAGACTACGGCCTGAGCAGGGCGGCCTCGACCTGTTGACGCCTGGCGGCTCCCATCAGCGTTTCCACCAGCGCCAGCGCAAACTCCATCGCCGTACCCGGACCGCGTGAAGTCAGCACCTTGCCGTCCTGCACCACGGCCGCCGTGCTGACCACGACGCCGGGCCGATCATCAAGGAAACCAGGATACGCAGCGGCCTGTTTACCCTCCAGCACACCCGCTTCGGCAAGCACCATGGGTGCCGCGCAAATGGCTGCGGTATATTTCCCCGCAGCGGCCATTTTTTCAAGCAGCGCGAGAATGCGGGCGTCGGCTTTCAGATTCGCCGCACCCGGCATACCGCCGGGCAGCACCACCATGTCGTAGTCGTCCTGCAGGGCAACGTCCAGCGTCACGTCAGGCACGAGCTGAACGCCACGGCTGGCGCGGATGACGCCCGCCTGGAGCCCTGCCGATACGACCTCGATGTCCGCGCGACGCAGTAAATCAATGATGGTGACGGCTTCGAGTTCCTCGCAGCCATCCGCCAGGGGGACAAGAACCTTGGCCATGCGCATTCCCTCAATCAGTCGCGGAAATTCTGGTACTGCAGCGGAAAATCGGTGATGGACTTGCGCACCAGCGCGATGGCGTCCTGCAGCACGTCGCGCTTGGCGCCCGATACGCGCACGCTGTCGCCCTGGATGCTGGCCTGCACCTTGAGCTTGCTGTCCTTGATGCATCTGACGATCTTCTTCGCCAGTTCGGTCTCGACGCCGGTCTTCACCGTCACGCTGCGCTTGACCTTGTTGCCCGAGACTTTTTCAACGCTGCCGATGTCCAGACACTTCACATCGACGCTGCGCCTGGCGAGCTTCTGCGCCAGGATGTCCTGCACCTGGTCGAGTTGGAAGTCGGTGTCGGCATAGACCGTCAGCACGTAGTCGGCCTGTTCGACGCGGGCATCGGAGCCCTTGAAATCAAAACGCGTGGACACTTCCTTGTTGACCTGATCGACCGCGTTGCGCACTTCCTGCTTGTCGACCTCGGACACGATGTCAAAACTCGGCATGGCGTAAATCCTCCATAAACTCCCTCTCCCCAACCCTGATGGGACTACTAAGCAATCGACTAAGCCCGCAAGCGGGCAAGTCGCTGCATTATCTCCCGCCTGCGGGAGAGGGTGCGAACGTGTCGCTACGCGACGTCGAAACTGAATGACTGCACCGGCAGCCCCGATTCGTCGTGGAACTCGGCTGCCGCCATCACCCCCAGCCGCGCCACCGCCTCGGCGTCGAGCGAGGGCGCGCGATACGCCGCGTACATCGCGCCCAGCGCATAGGGGCTACCGCTGCCATAGGCATAAAACTTCGTGAACTCCTGCACCGTGCGGTGCGCCGCCACGCCGAAAATGCCGCGCGGGTTGGCGATCAGCACGTCCATGCGGCTGGATTCCAGTTCGTCGTCCTTGTCCTCGCCCGGTTGCAGGTAATACTGCTCCTTCAGCGCCGCGTGCAGGGTGTTCCATACACCGAATATATTCGCGACCGAATCGAGTGACGGCGGCGCGTCCAGCCCGGAGAAATAATCCGCCAGGATCAGCTTCATCGTCGCCGACCCGGTGATCGCCACCAGGCTGTCGCCGACGCGAATGATCTTCTCGTGGTTCGCCACGTAGGCGGCGGACTCCTTGCCGCCGCCCCATTTCGTCAGCGTGTCGGCCGCGATCGCGATGCGGCCTGCCTTCCTGACGACGGTGACGGTGGTCATGGCGAGTCTTAACCGAAATGGCAGACGTAGTGATACGGCTCGCCGGCGACTTCGATGTCGAAGCTGGAATTGCCCGGCACCTTGAACGATTCGCCGGCATGGCAGGTTTTCCAGTCGCCGCCCTGCAGCTTGTAGCGGCAACTGCCGGCAACGGTTTCCATGATTTCCGGCGCGCCGGTATTGAAGGTCAGCGTGGCCGGCAGGATCACGCCGACTGATTTTTTGGTGCCGTCGGGAAACTGCACGGTGTGCGAGACGCACTTGCCGTCGAAATAGACGTTGGCCTGCTTGACGACCGCGACATTGTCGAACTGGGACATGCTTATTTTCTCCGTGCGTCGAGTTTGGCGGCGATGCGCATGCGCAGCGCGTTGAGCTTGATGAAGCCGCCCGCGTCCTTCTGATCGTAGGCGCCGGCGTCGTCCTCGAAAGTAGCGATGGTCGAGTCGAACAGCGAATCGGTCTTCGAATCGCGACCGACGACGATGACGTTGCCCTTGTAGAGCTTGAGCCGTACCGTGCCGTTGACGTGCTGCTGGGTATGGTCGATCAGCACTTGCAAAGCCCTCCGCTCGGGCGCCCACCAGTAGCCGTTGTAGATCAGGCTGGCGTAGCGCGGCATCAGATCATCTTTCAGATGCGCGACTTCGCGGTCGAGCGTGATCGACTCAATCGCGCGGTGGGCTTTGAGGAGTATGGTGCCGCCGGGGGTTTCGTAGCAGCCGCGCGACTTCATGCCGACGTAGCGGTTTTCCACCAAGTCGAGCCGGCCGATGCCGTGCTTGCCGCCGAGTTCGTTGAGCTTCGCCAGCACTTCGTGCGCGCGCATGCTCTGGCCGTCGATCGCGACGACGTCGCCTTTCGCGTAGGTCAGTTCGAGGTATTCAGCCGCATCCGGCGCCTGCTCCGGCGACACGGTCCAGCGCCACATGTCCTCCTCGGCCTCGGCATTGGGATCCTCCAGGTGGCGGCCTTCGTAGGAGATGTGCAGCAGGTTGGCGTCCATCGAGTACGGCGAGCCGCCCTGGCGGTGCTTCATGTCGATGGGGATGCCGTGCGTCTCGGCGTAATTCAAGAGCTTCTCGCGCGACAACAGATCCCACTCGCGCCACGGCGCGATCACCTTGACGTCGGGCTTCAGCGCGTAGGCGCCGAGTTCGAAGCGCACCTGGTCGTTGCCCTTGCCGGTGGCGCCGTGGCAGATGGCGTCGGCGCCGGTTTCGTTGACGATCTCGATCAGTCGCTTGGCGATCAGCGGCCGCGCGATCGAGGTGCCGAGCAGGTATTCGCCCTCGTACACGGTGTTGGCGCGGAACATCGGAAAGACGAAATCGCGCACGAATTCCTCGCGCAGGTCGTCGATGTAGATCTGCTCGGGCTTGATGCCGAATTTCAGCGCCTTCTGCCGCGCCGGTTCGAGTTCCTCGCCCTGGCCGAGGTCGGCAGTGAAGGTGACGACTTCGCATTGATAGGTGTCCTGCAGCCATTTCAGGATAACCGAGGTGTCGAGGCCGCCAGAGTAGGCGAGTACTACTTTCTTGATGTCGCTCATGGTGTGTGTGTTCAGTGGGTGGAGCCGGATTGATTCTTGTCGATGATCTCGACGTGGCCAGGGAAGCCGCCGATTTTCAGGATATCGAGGTTGGTGGCGAGGCCCGCCTTCTCGATCTCGATGCCGACGACGCGGCCGTCCTCCGACAGGTTGAGCACGATGCCCGCGTGCATTTCCCACGCCTGGGCGGGGTTCTCGGGACTGAGTTCGACATAGAGCGAGTCCATGTCCTTGAAGTAGGCGATGTTCATTTCTAGGGGCTAGGGGCTAGGGAAAAGTGTCAGCTTTCGATCTTGCCGAGCAGCAGGTATTCCATCAGGGCTTTTTGCACGTGCAGACGGTTTTCGGCCTCGTCCCACACCACCGACTGCGGGCCGTCGATCACCTCGGCGGTGACCTCCTCGCCACGGTGGGCCGGCAGGCAATGCATGAAGACGGCATCGGATTTCGCCACCGCCATCATGTCGGCGTCGACCTGCCAGTCGGCGAAGGCCTTCAGGCGCGCGTCGTTCTCAGCCTCCCAGCCCATGCTGGTCCACACGTCGGTGGTCACCAGATCGGCGCCGCGACAGGCGTCCATCGGGTCGGCAAAGCTCTCGAAGTGGTCGGTGCCGTACAGGCCCGCACGTTCCGGCTCGACCTCGTAACCGGGCGGCGTCGACACGTGCACGTTGAAGCCAAGCACTTCGGCGGCCTGCAGCCAGGTGTTGCACATGTTGTTGGAGTCGCCGATCCATGCCACGGTCTTGCCGTGGATCGAGCCGCGATGCTCGATGAAGGTGAAGATGTCGGCGAGGATCTGGCACGGGTGGTATTCATTGGTCAGCCCGTTGATCACCGGCACCCGCGAATGCGAAGCGAAGCGCTCGATGATGTCCTGCTCGAAGGTGCGGATCATCACGATGTCGACCATGCGCGAAATGACCTCGCCGGCGTCCTCGACCGGCTCGCCGCGCCCGAGCTGGGTGTCGCGCGTGTTGAGATAGATCGCCGTGCCGCCGAGCTGATGCATCCCCGCCTCGAACGAGAGCCGGGTGCGGGTCGAGCTTTTCTCGAAAATCATCGCCAGCGTGCGGTCGATCAGCGGATGGTAAGGCTGGTAGCGCTTGAAGCGCGACTTGATCAGCCGCGCACGCTCGAACAGATACAGCAGTTCGTCGCGCGACAGATCCTTGAATTGCAGGAAATGCCTGAGCATCACGCCGCCTGCTGCAGATAGTGTCTGACGACACCGGACAGCGCCGCGACCAGCGCATCGACCTCGGCGGCGCCGTAAATCAGCGGCGGCACCAGGCGGATGACCGTATCGGCGGTAACGTTGATCAGCACGCCGGCGTCGCGCGCCACGCCGACCAGCTCGCCGCAGGAGCGGTCGAGCTCGATGCCGATCATCATGCCCTCGCCGCGGATGTCGAGCACGCCGCGCACGCCGGTCAGCGCCTGCCGCAGCCCGCTACGGATGGCCTCGCCGCGCACCCGCGCGTTGTCGAGCAGTTTCTCTTCCTCGATCGCCTGCAGCGTCGCCAACGCCGCCGCGCACGCCAGCGGATTGCCGCCGAAGGTGGAGCCATGATTGCCTGGCTGGAACACCTCGGCCGCCGCGCCGCGCGCGAGGCAAGCGCCGATCGGCACGCCCGAGCCGAGCCCCTTGGCCAGCGCCATCACGTCCGGCTGCACGCCCGAATGCTGGAAGCCGAACCAGGTGCCGGTGCGGCCGACGCCGGTCTGCACTTCGTCCAGCATCAACAGCCAACCGTGCGCGTCGCAGATCTGCCGCAGCCCGGCGAGGTATTCCGCCGGCAGCACGTTGATGCCGCCCTCGCCCTGCACCGTTTCGAGCAGCACCGCGACCACGCTCTTGTTGTGCTCGGCGACATGGCGGATCGCGTCCAGATCGTTGAACGGCACCCGCGCGAAGCCCGTCAGCAGCGGCTCGAATCCGGCCTGGATCTTGCGGCTCCCGGTCGCGGTCAGCGTCGCCATGGTGCGGCCGTGAAAGGCCTTTTCCATCACGATGATAGTCGGCACCTCGATCCCCTTGCCGTGGCCGTACAGACGCGCCAGCTTGATCGCCGCCTCGTTGGCTTCGCAGCCTGAATTGCAGAAGAAGGCACGGTCCATGCCCGACAGTTCGCACAGTTTGTCGGCCAGTTCCTCCTGGCGCAGCACGCGGTACAGGTTGGACGAGTGAATCAGCGACGCAGCCTGTTCGCTGATGGCTTTCACCAGTTTGGGATGCGCATGGCCCAGGCCGTTCACCGCCACGCCAGCGACCGCATCGAGGTAACGTTTGCCGGTCTCATCCCACAGATAGGCACCCTCGCCACGCACGAACGCAACGGGCTGGCGGTTATAGGTATTCATCAAATGTGTCGTCATGGCAGTCCTCAATCAGGCTGTCCTGAAATAGCTGCGCCACGTGTTGGATGGAACAGCGAAATGGAAAAATAGAAAACGGCGGCCAAAGCCGCCGTGCTTGTCATGCAGCGCCTTGATTATAGGCCGAAAAGCGCACGGTGAGAGCACCCGCTCGCCATGCAGAACAACATCGGAATCGGCAACAGGGTATTGGTTCGGGAGGCGATGAAAGCCGCCCGGCACCCGGTACCCCGCATGCTAAAATCCGTCGTTCCAGAATTGACCACTCGCCTCTCCATGGATGACGCTCCCTTCATTATTCGCGGCCTCACCGGCAAGGGCTCGCGTTTTCGTCCGAGCGACTGGGCCGACCGCCTGGCATGCGTGTTTTCAGTCATCGATCCCAACAACCGCATGAACTACTCGCCGTATGTGCAACCCACCACGCTGGAAGGCATCCGCTGCGTGGTGGTCAATAAAAAACTCAAGGCAGCCGATCCCGGCGCCTACCGTTTCCTGCAGGCATTCGCCGAGAGCAACGAACTCCTCACAGAAAACGGGGATTAACCGGGGATCGCCGATAAAAAACGCCGCAAGGCGCGGCGTTTTTTATCGGTGTGGCACGAAATCAATCCGGCAGCATCGATGCTCAAGCCATGCTCTTGACAGCCAGGGACAGACGGCTCTTGTGGCGCGCAGCCTTGTTCTTGTGGACGATTTTCTTGTCGGCAATGCTGTCGATCACGCTCACGGACGCCTGGAAAACCTGCTGTGCCGCAGCCTTGTCGCCCGCCTCGATGGCCTTGCGCACTTTCTTGATCGCGGTGCGGAGTTCGGAACGCTGGCTCATGTTCTTGTCGCGCTGGGCGCTGGCTTGACGTGCGCGCTTGCGCGCCTGGGCGGAGTTCGCCATATATATTCTGCTCCTGTAGACCCCGCATCCAGCGCGGGGCAGATTTAATCGTCGCAGGCACCCCGCCGTGTACGGGACAAACCCACCAAAGCCCGCGATTGTACGGGACAACGCGACAAAAAATCAAGTGCGCGGCGAATGGAGTTGCAGCGCGGCGCGGCACCCCGCACAATGCGCGCAAAATACGCGCCCCCATGAACCTACTCAAAGCTCTCGCTGCGGTCAGCAGCATGACCCTGCTCTCCCGTATCCTGGGATTCGTGCGCGACACCATCATCGCCCGCGTGTTCGGCGCCGGGATGTTCACGGACGCCTTTTTCGTCGCCTTCAAGATTCCCAACCTGCTGCGGCGACTGTTTGCCGAAGGCGCGTTCTCGCAAGCCTTTGTCCCCATTCTTGCCGAATACAAGACCCGCAAGGGCCACGACGCCACCCACGTCCTGGTCAACCAGGTCAGCACCGCGCTCACGCTGGCGCTGGTCGTCGTGACCCTGCTGGGCATTGCAGGCGCGCCGTGGGTGGCCTATGTCAGCGCACCGGGGTTTCGCACCGACCCTGAAAAATTCACGCTTACCGTCACCCTGCTGCGCATCACCTTTCCCTATATCGTCTTCATTTCGCTGGTGGCGCTGGCGGCCGGCGTGCTCAACACCTACAGCAAGTTTTCGGTTCCGGCGTTCGCGCCGACCCTGCTGAACGTGGCCATGATCGGCGCGGCATTGTGGCTGGCCCCGTATTTCGACCCGCCGGTCCTGGCGCTGGGCTGGGGTGTCGCGCTGGGCGGCGTGCTGCAGCTTGCATGGATGCTGCCGCACCTGATGAAAATCGGCATGCTGCCGCGCCCCACGCGACACATCAATGACCCGGGCGTCCACCGGATCCTGCGGCTGATGGCGCCCGCCACGCTCGGCGTATCGGTGGCGCAGATCAGCTTGCTCATCAACACCATCTTCGCCTCCTTCCTCGCCACCGGCAGCGTGTCGTGGCTGTATTACGCCGATCGCCTGATGGAATTCCCCACCGGCATGCTGGGCGTGGCGCTGGGGACCATCCTGCTGCCCAGCCTGGCCAAGCATTATGCCGATGACTCGCCGGCCGAATATTCGAAGCTGCTCGACTGGGGCCTGCGGCTCACCTTGCTGCTTGCGCTGCCTTCCGCCGCCGCGCTGGCGGTACTGGCCGTACCGCTCATCACCACGCTGTTCCACTACGGCGCATTCGACACCCATGACGTCGCCATGACCCAGCGTGCCCTGGTGGCCTACAGCCTCGGCCTGGTCGGGCTGATCCTGGTCAAGGTGCTGGCGCCTGGCTTCTACGCGCGGCAGAATATCCGCACGCCGGTCAAGGTCGCCATCTTCACGCTCATCGCCACCCAGTTGATGAACCTGGCCTTCATCGGCCCGCTCGGCCACGCCGGACTGGCGCTGTCGATCGGGCTGGCCGCCTGCCTCAACGCCGGCATCCTGCTGCATCTGCTGAAGAAGCATCAGATCTACCGGCCGCAACCGGGCTGGGCCGCGTATTTCCTGCGGGTGCTGCTGGCGGTGTCGCTGATGGCGGCGGCACTCTACTTCACCATGGGCGAAACACAGTGGTGGCTGGACGCCCACTCCTACCAAAGGCTGGCGCGGCTGGCGCTGCTGGTCGGCGGCGGTGTCGCGCTGTATTTTTCAGCGCTTGCGCTGATGGGCTTCCGTCCACGTCAATTCGTCCGCCGCGCCGCGGAATAACGCTTGCCGCGCATGGCCGGCAGCGGACGGTCAAGACCTGAATCGGCTAGAATAAGCCCTTTTCGGCGCCCCGCCCGCAATGCGCATCACCCACGGCTTTCATCCCCTCGGCATGCCCCATGCAGTCACCATCGGCAACTTCGACGGCCTGCACCTCGGACATCAGGCCATGCTCACCCGTCTGCGCGACGCGGCGCACGCGCGCGGCCTGCCAAGCTGCGTCCTGAGCTTCGAGCCGCATCCACGCGAATTCTTTTCCCCCGAACAGGCGCCGCCGCGCCTGTCCAGCCTGCGCGAAAAAGCCGAACATCTGCAGCGGCTGGGGATCGACCGGCTGCACGTGTTCCGCTTCGACCGCGCGTTCTCGGCGCTGTCCAGCGAAACCTTCATCGAGCAGGTGCTGGGCCGGACCCTGCAGGCGCACTATGTGCTGGTGGGCGATGATTTCCGCTACGGCGCCAGACGCGCGGGCGATTTTTCCCTGCTGAAAGAAATGGGCAGGACCTTCGGTTTCGACGTCGAGTCGCTGCCCACCGTGACGGTCGCGGGCGAGCGCGCGTCCTCGACGGCCATCCGCACGGCGCTGGCCGCCGGCGAACTCGACCATGCAGCGCACCTGCTGGGCCAGCCTTACAGCATCTCCGGACGCGTGGTGCACGGCGACAAGCTGGGGCGCGACATCGGCTTCCCCACCGCCAACATCCAGCTCCGGCACAACCGGCCACCGTTGATGGGAATCTTCGCCGTCAGACTCTATGGCCTCAACGGAGCGCCGCTGCCGGGCGTGGCAAGCCTGGGCAAACGCCCGACCGTCAAGGGCGCGGACGCCGTTCCCGTGCTCGAAGTGCACCTGTTCGATTTCAATGCCGACATTTACGGTCGCCGCGTGCGCGTCGACTTCCTGCACAAGCTGCGTGACGAAGCGAAATATCCCGACCTCGACAGTCTCGCCGCACAGATCCGCCGCGATGTCGACCACGCCAGACATTTCCTGGCCACGATCAAATAAACCCGGACACCATGCCTGACTACAAAAGCACCCTCAACCTGCCCGATACGCCCTTCCCCATGCGCGGCGACCTCGCCAAACGCGAGCCCGGCTGGGTCAAAAGCTGGCAGGAGAACAAACGCTACGAAGCGATCCGCAAGGCCGCGGCCGGGCGGCCGACATTCATCCTGCACGACGGCCCGCCCTACGCCAACGGCGACATCCATATCGGCCACGCGGTCAACAAGATTCTCAAGGACATCATCGTCAAGGCCAGGACGCTGTCCGGCTTCGACGCCCCCTACGTCCCGGGCTGGGACTGCCACGGCCTGCCGATCGAATTGCAGGTCGAGAAGGCCCACGGAAAAAACATCGACCCGGCGAAATTCCGCGAGCTGTGCCGCGCCTACGCCACCGAGCAGATCGAACGGCAGAAAACCGACTTCATCCGCCTCGGCGTGCTGGGCGACTGGGCGAATCCGTATCGCACCATGGACTTCAAGTTCGAGGCCGACACCTTGCGCGTGCTGGGTCAGATCCAGCAGGCCGGCTATCTTTATCAAGGCGCCAAGCCGGTGCATTGGTGCGTCGATTGCGGCTCGGCGCTGGCCGAGGCCGAGGTCGAGTACGAGGACAAGGCTTCGCCCGCGATCGATGTCGGCTTTGCCGTGGCCGACCGCGCCGACCTCGCCCGACGTTTTGATATCGCGACGATCGACGAACCGGTTCAGTTCGTCATCTGGACGACTACGCCCTGGACGCTGCCCGCCAACCAGGCGGTGGCGCTGCATCCCGATTTCCAGTACGCGCTGGTGCGCACGGCCAGGGGCCTGCTGATTCTCGCCGACAGCCTGCGCGAGACTGCGCTCACCCGATATGGCCTGAGCGAAGGCGCCGCAGTCGTCGCCCACACGACCGGCCAGGCGCTCGAAGGCGCGCTGCTGTGGCACCCCTTCCAGGAACGCCAGGTACCGGTGATCGTCGGCGACCACGTGACGGCCGATGCCGGTACCGGCGCGGTGCACACCGCGCCCGGACACGGCCTCGACGACTACGTGGTGGGCAGCCGCTACGGCTTGAAAGTGGATAACCCGGTGGGCGACGACGGCCGCTTCTACGCCAGCGTGCCGCTGGTCGGCGGCATGAGCATCTGGCAGGCGAATCCGCTCATCATCGACACCCTCGCCGCCCGCGGCAACCTGCTGGCCCACGAAACACTGCAGCACAGCTACCCGCACTGCTGGCGCCACAAGACGCCGATCATTTTTCGCGCGACGCGACAGTGGTTCATCGGCATGGATTTACACCCCTCCCCCGCAAGCGGGGGAGAGGTCGGGGGAGAGGGTCTCGGCACCGCGTCAGCCCCCTCCACAAGCACACAGCCCTCTCCCGACCCTGCGGGCCACCCTCTCCCGCTTGCGGGCGAGGGAAATACCTTGCGCGAGCGCGCCATGCAGGCGGTCGATGCGACGCAGTTCTTTCCTGCGTGGGGCCGCGCGCGGCTGGAGGCGATGATCAGGAACCGCCCCGACTGGTGCGTCTCGCGCCAGCGCAACTGGGGCGTGCCGATGCCCTTCTTCACCCACAAGGAAACCGGCGCACTGCATCCGCGCACGGCGGAACTACTGGAAACCGTCGCCCAGCGCGTCGAGGCGGCCGGCATCGAGGCCTGGTTCGCGCTCGACCCCGTCGAACTGCTGGGCGACGATGCCGCGCACTACGACAAGACCGGTCATACACTCGACGTCTGGTTCGACTCCGGTGTCACCCACGCCTGCGTGCTGAAGCACCGCCCCGAACTCGCGTATCCCGCCGACCTCTATCTCGAAGGCTCGGACCAGCATCGCGGCTGGTTCCAGTCCAGCCTGCTCACCGGCTGCGCCACCGACGGCCGCGCGCCCTACCAGGCTTTGCTGACCCACGGCTTCGTGGTCGACGGCCGCGGCCACAAGATGAGCAAGTCGAAAGGCAACGTCGTCTCGCCGCAGAAAGTGATGGACCAGTACGGCGCCGACATCCTGCGCTTGTGGGTGGCGACCACCGATTATTCCGGCGAACTGACGATCTCGGATGAAATCCTCAAGCGCGTGGTGGAAAGCTATCGCCGCATTCGCAATACCCTGAAATTCCTGCTCGCCAACCTGTCCGATTTCGACCCCATGACGCATGCGTTGCCGGTGGCGGACTGGCTGGAAATCGATCGCTACGTGCTGGCCCTGACACGCCACTTGCAAAGCGAATTGCAGACGCATTACGACGCCCACGAATTCCACTTCATCGTGCAGAAACTGCAAGGCTTCTGCTCGGAAGATCTCGGCGGTTTCTATCTGGACATTCTGAAGGACCGCCTCTACACCAGCGGCGCCGACAGCCGCGCGCGCCGCGCCGCGCAGAATGCGCTGTTTCACATTACCCACGCGCTGGTACGCTGGATGGCGCCGATCCTGTCGTTCACCGGTGAGGAAGTGTGGGCGCAACTGACACCCCGAAATAATGAAGCCTCAACCCCGTTCGGGCAGAGCCTGTCGAAGCCCTCAAGCGACACACAAGGCCCTTCGACAAGCTCAGGGCGAACGGGCTCCACAATGGGCGGTGAAAACGATTCGGTGTTCCTGCATGTCTGGCACGACCTGCCGGCCCAGGCCGATGAAGCCGGCCTGCTCGAACGCTGGACGCGCATCCGCGCAGTGCGTGCCGAGGTACAGAAGGAACTGGAGACCGTGCGCGTCGCCGGTGGCATCGGTTCCTCGCTGCAGGCCGAAGTCACCCTGCATGCCGGCGCGGATACCCAGGCACTGCTGGCGCCGCTGGGCGACGATCTGCGCTTCGTCCTCATCACCTCACAGGCGCGCCTGGTGGCCGCCGCCGCCGATCGCATCGAGGTCACCCCGAGTGCCGCGAAGAAATGCGAGCGCTGCTGGCATTACCGCGACGACGTCGATGCGGAGGCCGCCCATCCCGGCCTGTGCGGCCGCTGCGTCACCAATCTGTTTGGCGCAGGCGAGGTACGCAGCCATGCCTGATTTCCTTAATCCGGCCATGCGCAAATGGCTGGGCATCGCACTGGCCGTGATCGTGCTCGACCATCTGACAAAGTTCTGGGTAACGTCCACGCTCGACTACCAGGAAGCCATTCCGGTTTTGCCCTTCTTTTCGCTGGTGCTGGTGTACAACACCGGCGCGGCATTCAGCTTCCTCGCCGACGCGGGCGGCTGGCAACGCTGGTTCTTCATCACGGTGGGCATCGTCGCGACCGTGGTCATCGTGCGCCTGCTGAAGCGCCATGCCCATGATCCGCATCTGTCGTTCGCACTGGCGCTGGTGCTCGGCGGCGCGCTCGGCAACGTGATCGACCGCGTCGCGCTCGGCCACGTGGTGGATTTCCTGTATTTCCACTACCGGGGCCTCGCCTGGCCCGCCTTCAACGTCGCGGATTCCGCCATCACCGTCGGCGCCGTTCTGCTGATCTGGGACAGCCTGCGCGGCAAGCGCGTCCCGGCAAGCAAACCATGAGCGCACGTACCGTTGCCATGGGCGACACCCTGGCGCTCCGCTATGCGCTGCGGCCGCGCGGCGGCGACGATATCGTTTCCAACTTCGACGATGCCGAACCCGAGACGCTCACACTTGGCGACGGCACCCTGGCGCCGATGCTGGAGCAGTGGCTGATCGATCTCGCTCCCGGCGAACGCCACGTCTTCCTGCTCGATCCCTGGCAGGCCTTCGGCGCCAGCCAGCCCGACCTGGTCCAGACGCTGCCCGGAACAGACCTGCCCGCCGACATGGAATTCGCCGTCGATCAACTGGTCGAATTCACCATGCCCAACGGCCAGACGCTGGCCGGCCGCATCCTGGAAATCGGCGGCGATGCGGTGAAGGTCGATTTCAACCATCCGCTCGCCGATCTGTCGATCGAATTCGAAGTGGAAATCGTCCGCATCCTCTAAGGCAACCCTCATGACCCCCACCATTCTTCTCGCCAACCCGCGCGGCTTCTGCGCTGGCGTCGACCGCGCCATCGCCATCGTCGAGCGCGCGCTGGAAAAATTCGGCGCGCCCATCTACGTGCGACACGAAGTCGTCCACAACACCTTCGTCGTCAACGGCCTCAAGGCCAAGGGCGCCATCTTCGTCGAGGAACTGGCGGAAGTGCCTGTCGGCGCCACCGTCATCTTCAGCGCCCACGGCGTCTCGCAGGCCGTGCGCGCCGAAGCCGAGGCACGTGGCCTCAACGTGTTCGACGCGACCTGCCCGCTGGTCACCAAGGTCCACGTCGAAGTAAGCAAGATGCACGACAAGGGGTTCGAGATCGTGATGATCGGCCATAAAGGCCACCCCGAGGTCGAGGGCACGCTAGGCCAGTCGAATGGCGGCATGTACCTGGTCGAGACCCCGGAAGACGTCGCCAGCCTGCGGGTTGCCGATCCCGACAAGCTCGCCTACGTCACCCAGACCACGCTATCGGTTGATGACGCCGCGCGCGTGGTCGACGCCCTGCGTGCACGTTTTCCACACATTACCGGCCCGAAGAAAGACGACATCTGCTATGCCACGCAGAACCGGCAAGATGCGGTCAAGAAGCTGGCCGCCGAAAGCGATGTGGTCATTGTGGTGGGGTCGCCGAACAGTTCCAACTCGAACCGCTTGCGGGAAGTGGCGGAGAATCTTGGTGTGCCGGCCTATCTCGTGGATGGTGTAGCGGATATCGACCCCGCCTGGCTCGAAGGCAGGCAACGTGTCGGCATCTCTGCCGGCGCCTCGGCCCCCGAAGTGCTCGTCGAAGAAGTCATCGACCACATGAAAAAGCTCGGGGCCACCGAAGTGGCTCCACTGCAGGGTTTGCTGGAGAAAGTGAACTTTCCTATGCCAAAAGAACTACTCTCCTAGATACCGTCGTCACGAGATATGTCATAATACCTTCTTCGCAACAAATCTCATGACCGAATGCCGGAAACCCTTCATCGACATGACATATCAGACAAACACTGGGAGTTGCTCGAACCGCATTTACCGGGACGAGCCGGGGTTTGGGGTGGGGTCGCACAAGA
>MKWM01000034.1 GCA_001899765.1 Thiobacillus sp. 63-78 | reverse complement strand
GAGATGCAGCGATAATGAGGCCGCCAGACGCCTCAACCAGGCCAAAGCACAACTCTTTCAACTCATCAACAAATCCCGACAACGCGCCGCCTGAATCAACTCCGATTGCCCCGCTCGCTCAGGCTCATGTGTGAATTGGAAAATACTTGACACGCCAGCCGCCACGGCCCGGATTCGCGGCCGGGGATGAATCTGGGCCGCTTCAGGGGAGACGCCGATCGATCAGGATTTTCACGTCGCTCGCGCCCACCGCCACGTTGGCGGCACTGCCTTCCAGATCGCCCGGTTGGGCCGTCGGGTTGCCGGACCGGGACAGGCGGGCCACCAGCGTCACCTGGCCGTGTTGCGAAAGGGTATTGCCGGGGTTCATTGCCGCCCTGTCGTCAAGTTCGAATTTCAGCGGAAACCGGCCGGCGCCCGCCCGGATCGCAGCGACCGGCGGCCCGCCCGGCGCCGCACGCGCGAAAATAAAAAGTACGTCCGTCCCCGCGAGGCCGGACTTGAGCGCCGGCGCGACGTCAACGCTGCCGCGGATCGTTGCGCCCACGGCAACCGACGCCGGCCTGTCGTCCGCGGAGGGCGGACTGGCCAGCCCGGACGTACCCGACCGGGCCAGGCGTTCGGCTTCCGTCAGCGCGGCCAGGACGCTCTGGGCAGCGGGCGAGTCCGGCGGCAACAAGCCATGCATGCGCTTCAGATGCTCGCTGGCCCGGGAAAAATCGCCCTCCTGCAAGGCATTGAAACCGGCCATTTCCAGGGCCTTGAGGTCGTCGGGATCGATCTCCAGCGCCTGCTGCACCAGTTCCATCGGCCTGCCTGCCAGCACAAACCGGTTGGCGATGGCCAGCGCCTCGGCATAGCCGGACAGTACCGACGCATCCTGCGGCAAAAGCCTGGCCGCTCTTTCGTACGCCTGCAGCGCCTGGGGCCACTGCTCCATCGCCGCGTAGGAGCGGGCCAGCATGGACCAGGCCTCGCCGTCATCCGGATTGGCCCGGGTTTTTTCTTCCACTTTGCGGATCAGCGCCATGAAATCATGCCCGTTCGCCGCGCCGGCCATGGCGGAAGCGGCCGTACCGGGCTGCGCATCGGCAATGGCCAGCAGGGATGCGGGGCTGCCCAGCCAGTAATAGAGGGCGAAGGCGGCGGCGGGCAGCACGGCGCCCAGGGCATACCCCAGTTTGCGGCTGCCGGACGAGACGGATTCGGGGTGTTCTTCCGCGGTCAGGGCATCGTCGGCCAGACGGGTTTCCAGTTCCAGTCTGGCGTTTTGATACTGCGCGTCGGAAAGCAGGCCGTGGGTGCGGTCGGCTTCCATTTCCTTCATCTGGTCCCGGTAAACGGCGATATTGACGTCGCGCCGGGCAGCCTTGCCTGCCCCGTCGCGCACCCGCAACAAGGGGGGCAGCACGAAGGCCAGGGCCACGACGACGCAGACGGCGGCGGCAATCCAGAACAGGGACACGGTCCAGAACGGGTTCATTTTTCTTCCAGAAGTTGCGCGGCAGCGGCACGTTTTTTCTCGTCCAGCGGGACCGCCTGCACGTCGCGGCGGCGCCGCAGGGTCAGGTACCAGGCACCGCCGCCGATGCCCAGGAACAGCACGGGGCCGAGCCAGAGCAGCCAGGTCACCGGCTTGAACGGCGGACGGTACAGCACGAAATCGCCATAGCGTTCGGTGAGGTAGGCGACGACCTCGCGGTCGTTTTTGCCCGCCATCATCTGCGTGCGGATCTCGCGCCGCAGGTCTTCCGCCAGCGCGGCTCGCGAGCCGGCCAGCGACTCGTTCTGGCAGACCAGACAGCGCAGGTCTTCCGCCAGATTGACCAGACGCTGTTCGATGACGGGATCGTCCGTGCTGGGCAGTGCCGCCTGCGGCGCCGCGTCACGGGCCTGCGCCGACAGCGAAACCGCCAGCAGGATAGCCAGCAGGGCAGGTTTGATGCGGCCAGGTTTCATGCGCCCAGCTCCTTGAGTGTCGGTTCGAATTTGGTCTGCCATACGTCGGGGCCGATCGGACCGACGTGCTTCAGCCGCACGATGCCCTGCCGGTCGATGATGTAGGTCTCGGGCGTGCCGGTGACGCCGTAATCGATACCGACACGGCCGTCGAGGTCGTCCGGCACGGCAACATAGGGGCTGCCGGTGCGCGCCAGCAGCGCCTGCGCCTCGCGATCCGCGTCCTTCCAGTTGAGGCCGACGATGGGGATGCGGCCGCTCTGTGCAAGCTGCATCAGGAAGCCGTGCTCCTGGCGGCACGACACGCACCAGGGCGCCCAGATATTGAGCATCCAGATCTTGCCCTTCATGTCGGCCGGGCTGAAGGGCGCGCCGGCATTCCCCACCACCGGCAGCGTGAAGGCGGGCGCCGTCCGGCCGATGAACGGCGAAGGCACCTCGCGCGGATTGAGGAACAGGCCTTTGGCGAAAAAGCCGACGAGGACGAGAAACAGGACGAGCGGCAGCCAGCGCTTCATGATTCAGGCTCCCTGCGCCGCGAGATGCTGCGGCACCTCGCGGCGCCGCAGCGCGATGCGATAGCGCTTGTCGGCGGCCGCCATGAATCCGCCCGCCACCATCAACAGGGCACCGAACCAGAGCCAGTTGATGAACGGCTTGTAGAACAGACGCACGGTCCAGGCGCCGTCCGACCCGTCGAGCGGTTCGCCCATGGCGACATAGAGATCACGGAAGACGTTCGGATGCACCGAGGCCTCGGTCATCCCCATGCCCGATGCGTTGTAGACGCGCTTTTCGGGGTGCAGCGTGGCCACCGGCTTGCCGTCCCGACTGACCTCCACGGTGCCGCGGGCGGCGCGGTAATTGGGGCCGTCGTGCGCGGCGGCGCCGCGGAAGGTGAAGGTGTAGCCGGCAAGCTCGGCATGGCTTCCCACCTCCATGCGCACGTCGCGCTCGGCCGAGTAGTTGGCGACCACCGCGATGCCGGCAACGCCGACGGCGATGCCCAGGTGCGCCAGTTGCATGCCCCAGAAGCTGCGCGGCAAGCCAGCCAGCTTGCGCATCGCGCTGCCCTGACCGTGCCGGAGCCGGTCGCGGAAGGCCGCCAGCACCGTCAGCGCGATCCAGACGGCAAGGAAAAAGCCCAGGCTCGCCCAGGGATTGAAGCCGTCCAGCGTCAGCGGCAGCAGCAGGCCGGCGGCGAGCGCCACGCCGAGCGCCCACTTCAGGCGGGTGGCGAGGTCCGGCAGGCTGGCTTCCTTCCAGCGCGCCAGCGGGCCGATGCCCATGAGAAACAGCGCCGGCGCCATCAGCGGCACGAACACCGCATTGAAATACGGCGGCCCGACGGAGATTTTGCCCAGTCCCATGGCGTCCATGAACAACGGGTACAGCGTGCCGAGCAGCACCGCGCCCAGCGCCGCGATCAGGATCACGTTGTTGGCCAGCAGCAGCGATTCGCGCGAGAACCAGGTGAAGCCGCCGCCGGTGATCATTTTCGGCGCGCGCCAGGCGTACAGCGCGAGCGAGGCGCCGATGACGACGGCAAGAAAGCCAAGGATGAAGGCGCCGCGCGCCGGGTCGGTGGCGAAAGCATGCACCGACGACAGTACGCCGGAACGCACCAGGAAGGTGCCAAGCAGCGACAGCGCGAACGTGACGAGTGCGAGCAGCACGGTCCAGGCCTTGAAGGCGCCGCGCTTTTCGGTGACGGCGAGCGAGTGCATCAGGGCGGTGCCGGCGATCCACGGCATGAACGAGGCATTCTCGGTGGGATCCCAGAACCACCAGCCGCCCCAGCCCAGTTCGCGGTAGGCCCACCAGCTGCCGAGCACGATGCCGAGGGTGAGGAAGGCCCACGCCACGGTGGTCCACGGCCGCGACCAGCGCGCCCAGGCGACGTCCAGCTTGCCGGAAAGCAGCGCGGCGATGGCGAAGGCGAACGCCACCGCGAAACCGACGTAGCCCATGTACAGCATCGGCGGGTGAATGATCATGCCCCAGTCCTGCAGCAGCGGATTCATGTCGTTGCCGTCGATGGCGGCGGGCAGCAGACGCTCGAACGGGTTGGAGGTGGTGAGCAGAAAGGCGAGGAAGCCGACCGAGATCAGCCCCATGACGCCGATTACGCGCGCCGCCATGTCTTCTGGCAGGCGGCGCGAGAATACCGACACCGCGGTGCTCCAGAAGCCGAGGATCAGCACCCACAGCAGCAGGGAACCTTCGTGCGAGCCCCAGGTGGCGGTGAAGCGGTAGACCTCGGGCAACTGCGAGAACGAGTTGCGCGCCACGTTCTCGACCGAGAAATCGTTGGTCAGGAACGAATAGGCCAGACAGGCAAAGGCGACGGCGACGAACACGAACTGCCCCTGCGCCGCGGGCCGCGCCACCGCCATCAGCGTGAAATTGCCGCGCTGCGCGCCGTACAGCGGCAGGATGGCCTGGGTCAACGCCAGCAGCAGCGCGATGATCAGAGCGAAATGACCGAGTTCGGGAATCATGATGTCTGCCTCAAGTTAAACCATGGAGTGCCTGCCGCGGCAGGAAACTTATGCATGAACGCCAGCCAGACCATCGCACTCACTCCACGATCGTCTGCTGCGCCTTCTGCGCCTGTTCGATGGCACTGGCGGCTTCCGGCGGCATGTAGTTCTCGTCGTGCTTGGCCAGCACCTGGGTGGCGTCGAACAGTCCGTCGGTTCCCAGCCTGCCTTCGGCCACCACGCCTTTGCCCTCCTTGAACAGGTCGGGCAGGATGCCGGTGTAGGCCACCGGGATCGAGCGGGCGGTATCGGTGACGACGAAACGCGTGGTGAGCCCATCCGCCTCGCGCCGGACGCTCCCCGCCTCGACCAGGCCGCCGATGCGGAAAGCGCGGCCGGTCGGTGCCTCCCCATTGGCGACCTGGGTCGGCGAGAAAAAAAACACCAGATTGCTGTTGAAGGCATTGAGCACCAGCGCCACCGCAACTCCAAGCGCGGCGACGACCAGGACGATCAGGGCGAGTTTTCTGTGACGTGGTTTCATTGCCGTGCGGTTTCCGGATAAAAAATCATTGCGCGTCCCATGTTTTCATGCGCCTGAGCCGTCGCCAGACCTGCAGGCGGTGGCGGCGCAGCAGCCCGATCTCGGCTGCGACGCAGAGCAGCGTCATGCCGAACGAGCCCCAGACATAGAGGCCGTAGCCGCCCATGGCCCAGAAGGTCTGCCAGCTTTCCCAGTTCATGGCTGCCCCTCCAGCCGGGCACGCACCCATTCGCTCTGCCGCTCGCGTTCAAGGGTCAGCGTGCGGGCGCGGGCCAGGGCAACGGCGATGGTGTACATCCAGGCGGCGAGTGCCATGATCAGCATGCCCCAGAGCATGGTCTGCGCCATCGAGGGCGCACGCGTGAGGCTGACCGAAGCGCCCTGGTGCAGGGTGTTCCACCATTTGACCGAAAAGTAGATGACCGGCACGTTGATGACGCCGACCAGGTTGAGCAGCGCGCCGGCGCGGTCGGCGCGGCGCGGGTCGTCGATCGCGGCCTGCAGGGCCATGACGCCGACATAGAGAAACAGCAGGATCAGTTCCGAGGTGAGCCGGGCATCCCACACCCACCAGGCGCCCCACATCGGCTTGCCCCACAGCGCGCCGGTCCATAGCGCGACGAAGGTGAACATGGCGCCGGTGGGCGCCAGCGCGCGCGCCATGACGAAGGACTGGCGGGTGTTGAAGGCGAGGCCGATGGCCGACCAGAAGGCCATGACGACATAGATGAACATCGACATCCAGGCCGCCGGCACATGGATGAAAATGATGCGGTAGCCTTCGCCCTGCTGGAAGTCGGTCGGCGCGACGAAGAAACCGATGTACAGCCCCGCTGCCGCCAGAATGAGCGCCAGCGCCGCAAACCACGGGATCAGTTTCCCGGCCCAGGGATAAAAAGTCGACGGCGAAGCATAGTGGTACAAATTCAAATCTCTACTCCACGGAAACTTTAAGCGCCATGGCGCTCACCCAGGGCGCCAGCAACAGCGACAACACCAGAAACGCCCCCAGCAGCGAAAGATGCGCTTCCGAGCCGCTGCCGGAGAGCACGCCCTCCACCGCGCCGGCACCGAAAATCAGGGCCGGCACATAAAGCGGCATGATCAGCAAAGTGACCAGCGCGCCGCCGCCGCGCAGGCCCAGCGTCAGCGCGGCGCCGATGCTGCCGAGCAGCGACAGGATCGGCGTGCCGATGGCAAGCGACAGGACGAGAATCCACAGCGCCGCGGCCGGCAGATTGAACTGGATCCCGAGCAGCGGCGCAATCAGCAGCAGCGGAATTCCGTTGATGACCCAGTGCGCGATGGCTTTTCCCAGCGTCAGCAACGCCATGGGACAAGGCGACAGCATCGCTTGTTCCAGGCTGCCGTCGCGATAATCGTCGGCGAACAACCGGTCCAGCGACAGCAGCGAGGCGAGCAAGGCGGCGACCCACACCACCCCCGGCCCGATGGTGCGCAGCATGCCCGGCTCCGGCCCGATGCCGAGCGGAAACATGCTCACCACGATGACGAAGAAGAATTGCGCGGTCAGCCAGTCGCCGCGGCGCCGCGCCGCCAGCAGCACGTCGCGGCGAACGACGGTGAACAGGAATCTCAGCATCGGGGCTCACGCGCAAGCCGCCGTACCGGTAAAGCCGCCGCAGCGCCAATGATCCCGCTCATGTCCCGACCGACAGGGTTTGCGGCGTCAGGCCGTCGAGCGTCATCGGCTGATGCGTCGTCATGACCGCGAGGCCGCCCGCCACGACGTGATCGCGGATCATCCGCTCGACCAGGGCGACGCCCTCGACGTCGAGTCCGGTCAGCGGCTCGTCGAGTATCCACAGCAGCGCGCCGGCCGTCATCAGCCCGGCCAGTGCGACGCGTCGGCGCTGGCCGAAGGACAGCACGCGGGCGGGCAGATCCAGGCAGCGCGACAGGCCGATCCGCTCCAGCGCAGCCGTCGCCGCCGCGACATCCAGTGCACGCCCGTTCAGCGCCGCCGCGATGCGCAGGTTTTCCATTGGCGAGAGATCGTCCTTGATGCCATTGGCATGACCGAGGTAGGCCATCTCCCGGGCATAGCGTTCACGCGTCCTGCCGATGGCTTCGCCGCGCCAGCGCACGGTACCGGCGGCAGGCGCGGACAGGCCGCACAGGATGCGCAACAGGCTGGTCTTGCCGCGGCCGTTGCCCCCGCCTACCAGCAAGGCCTCGCCGCCCGACAGATCGAAACCCAGATTGCTGAACAGCAGGCGTTCGCCACGCTCGCAAACCAGTTCATTGGCAGAAAACATACTCGGCATCATGGTTCTCAACTATCGTCCGGAGCTTATCGCAAACAGGCGCCATTGCGCATGGCGATTTCGGCGCCCTGCTGCCGCATGCGCCGCATGGGCGCGGCTTGGTTGCGGAACACACGGGTCATGTCTCAATGCCCGATACGGATCGTGCGGTCACCGTCCGGCCGGGCCGGACCGATCAGGTTCAGAAGCCCGTCCAGTTCCGCCCTGCTGTCCGCTGCGGCACGCGCCGCGCCATTGAACACCACGCCGCGGGCGTCCCAATTGCCCTGTCCCTGCAGCGACAGCGGGCCCGACTCGGTCGCCAGCGTGAACGTCAAACCGCCTTGCGCGCCCGCGATGTCCGCACGGTAGCTGCCGAGCCGCGATGGCGACCGGCCCGAGGCGGCGTCCAGCCAGCGCAGCACGGCTTCGCCCCGTGCTTCAGTCGGGCTGAAGGCCATGCGGTCGGCCGTCAAAACCAGCCGGCCGTCCGGTTGCCACCATGCGAAGTCGGGCGCCAGTTGCGCCAGCCGCTTGGCCGGCATGTCGATCCGCGCTTCGAGCAATTCCGCGCGGTTCGCGCCTGCGCGCAGCACGCCCTGCGCCTGGATACCCGCACCGGCCAGCTGCAGCCGGTAGCCGAGACGGGCGGCGAACAGGTCGAGCGGCCGCACGCGCCAGCTCACGCGGCCAAGTTGCAGGTCGCCCGACAAACCCGCCGCGCGCACCCGCAATTCCGCAGCCTGGCCGTGCCACACGCTCCCCGTCGCCCGGTCGAGCGACACCGCCTGCCGGGTGAAATGCGGCAGCGCCCACGCCAGCAGGCTGGCCGGCGCCCATGCCAGCAGCAGCGTCAGATACGCCAGCAACGCCAGCAGGTAGTGGTGCCCGCGCAAACGGAAGGGCGCACGATCCGCCATCATCCGCCCGCCAGTACCGCATCGACCCGTACCGTGCCGGCGACCTCGCCCGCCTCGATACGCACCGAATCGACCCGCACCCCATGATGTGTCTGCAGTTCGCCGAGCCAGCCGAGCCACGCGTCGAACCCCACCTGCGGCAGCACGACGCGGACGCGGCCCGCCTCCTGCGGCGTGATGGATTCGATCTGTCCGCGCAGTCCCAGGTCCTGCGCGCGCCGTTCGACGGCGGCAGCGAGACTGCCCGCCTCGGCCTCCACCTTGGCCGCGGGCTGCGCGCGCAGGCGGATGGCTTCCTGTGCATCCTGCTGCAGTTGTCCGGCCTGCGCGCGCAACTGCGGCAGGGTCTGCCGCAGTTGCGCCGCCTCGCGCTGCAGCGGCAGCCAGCCGTAGGCGAGCCCCAGGACCGCCACCAGGAGCGCCGCCGCGGCAAGGATCCGGCGATCGCGCGGCGCGCGTGCCAGCCAGAATTGAATCAGCGCGTCTTTCATGGCCGGCTCCCCGTAATCGCGATGCGCGCCATGGATTGCGGCGCGGTGCCGCTGACGCTTTGCAGCTGGCTGTTCAGACCGGCATCGGCCAGCCGCTGCCGCAGCTGCTCTGCTGCCGCCTGGTCGGCCACCGGCAGGTCGAGACGAAGCCGGCCGGCTTCGTAGTGGATCGCGCGCAAACCACTACGGCTGCCGGCGTCGAGCGCGGCGGCCGCCCGCGCCAACAGGGGCAGAAAGTCGGTCGGCGACATCTGGCCGACCGCGCCGCGCAGTTCGGCCAGATTGCGCTGCATCTGCAGCGGCGCATCGACGACCACGCGCGCGTCGGGGAAGGCCGCGCGAAAATGCTTTTCCATCGTCGCCTGCAAGGTCTGCTTTTCACGGCTCAACAGCCACCACTCGGTCGTGGTCGCCCCGATCTGCAGCAAGACGATCAGTCCGGCCAGGATCAGCGGCAGCCGCCAAGCAGACCAGTCGCCGCGCGTCACGCCCACTGGCGCGAAGGCCCCCTGCAGCAGATCGATGCCGCCGCGGATGACGTCCGGATGCCGCAACGGCGCCCATTCCGTCCCCAGCTCGACCGCCACGCCCAGTGCGCGGCTCCAGGCTTCGACGTCGGGCGGCGGCGTACCGTCGCGCAGGCGCAGCAACAGGCGCTGCGGCAGCGCGGCCGCTGCGCGCGCTTCCGCCACGCGCAGCACAAGGGCGGCGGGGGGCTCTGTGGATAAGCCGCCGTCCAGGCTCATGCCCGCATGCTCGCCGCTGCGCAGAAAGCCGCCGCGGCCGTCCCACACCATCACCCAGCCATCGGCCGGCAGCGCGGGCAGCAGGGTTTCCGGCCAGGCGCTGCGCGGGCGCAGGCCGGCCCCGTTGAAGCACGCCAGCAACCGCGCCAGCCAGGCCTTGTCGATCACCGCCAGCGCAGTCTGGCCGGCGACCGGCGCCGGGCCGGTCGCCGCATGCACCGCATCGGGTTCGGCCACCAGCCGGTCTTCGATTGCATACGGCAACAACTGCCGCAATTTCTGCTTGCTGCCGCGCGGCAGGCTGGCACGGGTCAGCAGCACGGCCTCCGCCGGCAGCACCAGTTCGCAGGCTTCGCTGCGCGGCAGCTCGGCGAGCGGGGCGAGGCCGGCGCCGAGCAGTTCTCCGCGCGCGCCAAGACTGCACCAGGGCAGCGCGGCGTCCGGCTCGACGTCGGGCCAGGAAGAGGGAATATGGATGCGCAGCAGGCTCATGGTCGGGATTCGATCGGGTCAGATATTTTTTTGCCACACCAGCTTCGGCCAGGCAGTCGCTTCGCGTTCCAGCAGGGCCTGGCAGCCCGCTTTCGCGCGGCCGAAACGGGCGTGGCCGGTCACCAGAAAATAGCGGCTGTCGACGCTCAAGAGCGTCTCGTTCAGCGGCGCCTCCGGCTGCGGCAGCCGCTCACGGAAATCGGCGAGGTCCGCGAAATGCCGCGCCTTGCGTGCCGCCACCAGCGCCCGCGCCTGGTCGAGCGAGAGGCCGGCGACCGCCGCCAGCACTTCCGCCGGCGCGGTGTTGACGTTGACCGGCGTCGCTTGCGGCAGCGCGGTCACAAAGGCACGCAGGCGTTCCACCCGCGCCGCGTCGAAGCCCTTGATGCGATACAGCCCGTCCACCGTCGTCAGCGCCCGGTTGGCGGCGCGGTAAGGCGGATCCAGCGCCAGATAATCCATGTCTTCGGCGCCGCCCGGATAGGTCGGCTCGGCGTCGGGGTCGATCCAGTCGACCACCGCGCCGGCGAGGCCGGGCGGCAGCTGCAGCAGGTCGAGCAGCTTCTGGAACACCGCCAGATCGGCCGCGCTGGCCTTGCCCTCGCGTACCAGGCTGTTGAGGTTGAACAGCCCCTGTTGATCGCTCAGTCCACCGCTCAGCTCGCCGCCTTCCACCGGCAGCGGCGACAGGGGCTGCGCCCAGCCCTCGCCCAGGTGGTCCACGCTGCTGCTGCGCGCGTCCTGCGCCAGCGCCGAGCGCGCCCACTGCAGCGCCGCCAGCGCCACCACCCGGCTCTGCGCCTGCGCGCCGAGATTTTCCACCTGGCGCAGCCACAACTGCTGCTGCCACGCCATGAACGACGCCGCGCTCGCCACCAGCGCGACCACCAGGATGGCGGTGATGACGGCCATGCCGCGCTGGCGCCTCATGGCAGCGCGAACACCCGCGTCACCGCGACGCCGTCGTCGAGTTCGAGCACCACCTCGAGCGCCGCCGGCAGCGCCGCCATCCCGGGCAGCGGCCAGTGCGACTGCCAGTTGCCGCTGCCGTCGAGGTAGCGCAACTCGAAGCGGCGCACCCGTTCCAGCAATGGATGCACCGCGGGCTCGCTGCGCGGCGCCTGATCCAGCACCGGCCACACCAGTTGTTCGAGCGTGCCCTTGTTGAGCCGGTAGCCGTGGCGCTGCACGTCGGCCAGCACGCCGGTCTGCCATGCCATGCCCATGCGGCTGAAACTGAGCTGGGCGTCGTCGGCGCCGAAGGCCTGCGCGTGGCCGACCAGTGCGGGCAGGGGCAGGCCGCCGCTGTCGCGCACCGGGCGGTTCACCACCTGCCCCATGTCCTGTTCGAGTTGCGCCAGCGTCAGGGCGATGTCGCGCCAGCGCTGGTTGTCCGCGGTCAGGTGCGCGCGCGTCTGCAGCGCCGCGCTCAGCCCGCGGTAGGCCAGCACCGACATCAGCGCGAAGATCGTCAGCGCCACCAGCATTTCCACCAGGGTGAAGCCGCGCTGTCTCATTTGTCCTCGGCGCGGGCCAGATAGCCGGTCAGCCGGGCCAGCGCGCGGGCGTCGCGCCCGACTGCGGCAACGCTGATTTCGATGCGGCGAAACGCCCGGTTCTGCGTGGCGCTGACGGCTTCGCGCCAGACCATCTTCACCCCCGCCTGCTCCACCTCGCCTTCGCGGATGCCGGCCTCGGGCCAGGCGCGCCGCGCCTGCAGCTCGGCCAGACGGTTCTGCGCCACCCAGCCGGCCAGCAGACGCTCGCGCAGTTCGGCCGAACTGTCCGCCATCATGGCCGCAGCGCGGCTGGCGGCGGCCAGCGCGACCGCCAGAATGGCCAGCGCCACCAGCACCTCGATCAGCGTGAAGCCGCGCTGCCGCCGCGTCATTCGGGCGTCGCCTCGCGGGTTTCGATCCGCACCCGGCCGAGGCTGTCGCCACGGATGCGCGCGTGCGCCGCATTGAGCGCCAGATCGGCCGTGAACGGCGCGTTGCCGCCGGACGGCAGGAACAGCAGACGCGCGTCTGCATTCAGGCTGGCCTGGTTCACCTGCAGCGCCGCCAGCCGCACGCCGTCCGCCAGCGCACGATCGCGCAACAGCTCGTCGCCGCCGCGCGGCACCCAGCGGTTGTCGGCGTCCAGCGACCAGAAGCGGTAGCCACGCGGCGCCATCGAAAACGCGATCGGCTCGCCCGACGCCACCGCCTGGTCGCGCGCCTGTTCGAGCAGCAGCGCCAGCCGCTGCGCCTCGCCGTGCAGCGTGCGATCGTCGTCCGGCATCATGCGCATCCCCGCCAGGCCCACCATGATGCCGATGATCGCCAGCACCACGAGAATCTCGATCAGGGTGAAGCCGCGCTGGCCTACAGCTCCCACGAACCGATGTCCTTGTTGTTGCCCTCGCCGCCCGCCGCGCTGTCCGCGCCGAGGCTGAAGACGTCGATCTCGCCGCGCAATCCGGGGTTGAGGTACTGGTACGGCGCGCCCCAGGGATCGTTGGGCAGGCGTTCCAGATAGCCGCCGCGTTTCCAGTTGCCGGGGATCGGGCCCGAAACCGGTTTTTCCACCAGCGCCTGCAGCCCCTGCTCGGTGGTCGGGTAGCGCGTATTGTCGAGACGGTACAGGTTCAACGCCTGCCTGATCGCGGCGATGTCCTGCTTGGCGGCGACGATGCGCGCCTCGTCCGGGCGACCCATGATCTTCGGCACCACCAGTGCGGCAAGAATGCCGAGAATCGCGACCACCACCATGATTTCGATCAGGGTGAAGCCGTGCGTCGGACGGCGCGGATGAGCAGGTCTGAATGTCATGCCATGTCCTTGTGTACGTGCTGGCCAGCGCATCAATGCACCAGCTGGTTCATCTCGAAAATCGGCAGCAGGATCGCCAGCACGATCACCAGCACCACCGCTCCCATCGCCACGATCAGCAAAGGCTCCAGCAGGCTGGTCAGCCCCATCACGCGGTTTTCCATTTCCTGGCTCTGCTGCGCGGCGGCACGCTCCAGCATGTGCACCAGGCGGCCGCTCGTCTCGCCGCTGGCGATCATATGCACCAGCATCGGTGGAAACAGCCTGGCCGCGGCGAGCGCGCGCGAGAGGCTGCCGCCTTCGCGCACGCGGCGCCCCGCCTCTTCCACCGCCTGCCGCATCGGCAGGTTGTTCACCACCCCGGCGCCGGCCTGCAGCGCCGCCAGCAAGGGCACCCCGCTGCCGACCAGAATCGCCAGCGTGCTCGCCAGTTGCGCGCTGTTGACGCCGCGCACCAGCGTCCCCACCAGCGGCAGCCGCAGCAGCCAGCGGTGAAAGCGCAGGCGCGGTGCAGGCCGCTGCAGCGCGCGCCGCGCCGCCCACACCGCCGCGCCGATCGCGGCCAGCCACAGCCACCCGCTGGCGCGCAGAAAATCGCTCAGTCCGATCAGCGCGCGGGTGAGCCACGGCAGGGTCTGCTGCGTGTTCTGGAACACGTTCACCACCTGCGGCACCACGTAAGTCAAAAGGCCGAGCACCACCGCGGTCGCCACCAGCGTGACGATCGCCGGATAGACGAAGGCCAGCCCGACCTTCTGCCGCAGCGCCTGCTGCGATTCGGTGTAGTCGGCCAGCCGCTCCATCACCTCGCCCAGCCGCCCCGACTGTTCACCGGCCGCGACCAGGGTGGCGTACAGCTCGGGGAATACGCGCGGATATTTCTGCAACGCGCGCGCCAGCGAATGTCCCGCCAACACCTCGCCGCGCACGCCGGCCAATACCTGGCGCTGATAATCGGTATCGGCCTGCTCGATCAGGGCGTTGAGCGTCTGCTCCACCGGCAGGCCGGCGGCCAGGAGGGTGGCGAACTGCCGCGTGACCAAGGCGAGCTGCGTGCCGGACAGGCCGCGCCGCCAATGCCAGCGGCTGCCGCCGCGCCCCATCGACGCTTCGGACACGCTCGCCACCTCGGCCGCCAGCCAGCCCTGCTCGCGCAGCCGGGCGCGCAACTGGCGCGCGGTGTCGGCTTCCAGCACGCCCTTATGCAGGCGGCCGGCGGCATCGTAGGCCTCGTAGCGAAATGCAGCCATGCGCCCGCCTTCAGCTCTCGCGCGTCACGCGCAGCACTTCTTCCAGCGCGGTGTCGCCGGCGCGCACCCAGCGCATGCCGTCCTGGCGCAGGCTGACCATGCCGTGTGTCAGCGCATGGGTGCGCAGATCCTGTTCGGCGGCACCGTCGTGAATCATGCGACGCAGCGTTTCGTCGACGCTGAGCAGCTCGTAGATCCCGGTGCGGCCCCGGTAGCCGGTCGAATTGCAGTGGGCGCAGCCCGCTGCCCGATACAGCGGCCCATTCGGGGCGGGCGGCCCCAGCGCCGCAATTTCCTTGTCGCCCGCTTCGTGCGGCTGGCGGCACAGCGGGCACAGCCTGCGCACCAGGCGCTGACCGAGCACGCCCAGCAGGCTCGACGCCAGCAGGAAAGGCTCGATCCCCATGTCGATCAGACGCGTCACCGAGCTGGCGGCGTCGTTGGTGTGCAGCGTCGCCAGCACCAGATGGCCGGTGAGCGAGGCCTGCACCGCGATCTGCGCGGTCTCCAGATCGCGGATCTCGCCGATCATGATGACGTCCGGATCCTGCCGCAGGATGGCGCGCAAGGCCCGCGCGAAGGAAAGCTCGATGCGCGGGTTGGCCTGGGTCTGGCCGATGCCGTCGAGGTCGTACTCGATCGGATCCTCCACCGTCATGATGTTGAGCGCCCCGGCGTCCAGCCTGGAGAGCGCCGCATACAGCGTGGTGGTCTTGCCCGAGCCCGTCGGCCCGGTCACCAGCACGATGCCATGCGGCCGGTGGATCAGTTCGTCGAGCCCGGCGAGCGTGGCTTCGCTCATGCCGAGCCGTCCCAGTTCGAGCCGCCCCGCCTGCTTGTCGAGCAGGCGCAGGACCACGCGCTCGCCGTGGCCGGTCGGCAGCGTCGACACCCGCACGTCGACCGGCCGCCCGGCCAGGCGCAGGGTGATGCGGCCGTCCTGCGGCAGGCGTTTTTCGGCAATGTCGAGCTGCGCCATCACCTTGATGCGCGACACGATCGCCGCGTGCAGCGCGCGCTTCGGCTCGATCACGTCGCGCAGCGCGCCGTCCATGCGAAAGCGCACCACCGAGCGCGTCTCGAACGGCTCGATGTGGATGTCGGACGCATTCTCGCGCAGCGCCTGCGTCAAGAGCGCGTTGATCAGGCGGATGATCGGCGCGTCGTCCTCGCTTTCCAGCAGGTCGGCCACCTCGGGGATGTCCTGCGCCAGCTGCCGCAGGTCCATCCCCTGCTCCATGTCGTCGACCAGATCGGCCGCCTGGTTTTCGCCGCGCGCATAGGCCTGCGCCAGCGCCTGCTCGAACGCTTCCGCCGTCAGCACCTGCGGCTGCAGCGGGCGCTTCAGGATGCGCCGCACCTCGGCCAGCGTCGTCGACTCGGCCCCCTCGCGCAGCCAGATCTCGATTTCATCGCCGACGCGCCGTCCCGCCACCACCCCGCGCGTCCGGGCAAACCCGTAGGGCAGCAGCGCGGCTAGCTGCGGATCCGGAACGGGGGACGCGGTTGTGTCCATGGCGTTCATCGGGATGCCGGCGATTGCGGCTGGCCGGCGGGCGCGGGCAGCGTCGGGTTGGTCAACTCGGGCAACGGGTTCATCTGCATGTCGGGCAGAATGAGATGCGGCTGCATGCGGAACTCGGCCTGCTTCTGGCGGATGAAATCGTAGCGCTCACCGGTCATCGCATCGGTGCTCGCCGTATCGCGCAGCACGTGCGGCCGCAGGAACACCATCAGGTTGGTTTTCATGCGCTTGCGCTTTTCCGACTTGAACAGATGGCCGAGCAGCGGAATGTCGCCCAACAGCGGCACCTTGTCGACGCCATCCTGCATGCTGTCCTGGATCAGGCCGCCGAGCACGATGATGCGGCCGTCGTCGACCAGCACCGTGGAATCGATCGAGCGCATGTCGGTGATCACGTCGGTCGCCGTGGTGGTGGGGCGCAGGCTGGAAATTTCCTGGTAGATCTGCATCTTGATCGATCCCCCCTCCGACACCTGCGGGCGCACCTTGAGCGTCAGCCCGACGTCGCGGCGCTCGATGGTCTGGAACGGCGTCGGCGTAGTGGTCGAGCCGGTCTGCGCATACTGGCCGGTGATGAACGGCACGTTCTGACCGACGACGATTTTCGCCTCCTCGTTGTCCATGGTCATCAGATTGGGCGTCGACAGGATGTTGGCGTTGGCGTCCGATTCGAGCGCGCGCGCCAGCGCGCCAAGATTGAGCACCTCGCCCAGGCCGGGAATGTTGATCGTTCCGCTGACGATGCCGATGTTCAGGCCCTGCCCCACGGTGCCGAGGTTGGCCGCAGCGTCGAGGATGTTGCTGCCGCTATTGCGGCCGCCGAGGTTGGTGCCGCCGATGATGTTCGTCCCGCCTTTCCCGACGCCGCGCAGGTCCTGCCACTGGATGCCGAATTCGGCCGCCTTCTCGGCCGTGATTTCCACCACCAGCGCCTCGACGAACACCTGTGCGCGGCGCGCGTCGAGCTTGTCGATCACCGCGCGCAGGGCGTTATAGGTCACGTCCGGCGCGCCGATGACGAGCGAGTTGGTCGCCGCGTCGGCGAGGATCATGCTGCCGCCGGCGGCACCGGAAACCGGCGTAATGGCCGGCGCGACGGCCGGCGCCGGCTGGGTGGACGGCGCGGCCGGCGTGGTGGCCGTCAGCCCGATGCGCTCCAGCGCGGCCGGCGCCTCGCCCGTCATAATGCCGCGCAGTGTCTCGGCCAGCTTCGTCGCCTCCGCGTTGCGCAGGTACACCACATGGATGTTGCCGCTCGCCGCACCCGCCACATCGAGACCGGCAACCAGGCCGCGCAGCGTCTGGATGCGCGCGGGGTTGTCGCTGCGCACCAGCAGCGAATTCGAACGCACGTCCGGCACGATCTGCAGCCGCGCGCCACCCGGCTGTCCCGCCGCCGCTGTAGCGTCGTTCATCAGCCGTCCCAACGACTGCGCCACGTCCACCGCCGACACGTGGTTCAGCCGGATCAGGGCGGTGTCGTTCTCGCCCGGCTGGTCGACCGCCGCGATGACCGCGTTCAGACGGCGCACGTTGTCGGCGTAGTCGGTAATCACCAGGGTATTGCTGTTGGCGAGCGCCGCGACGGCATTGTTGGGGCTGATCAGCGGTCGCAGCACCGGCATCATCTGCGCGGCCGATTCGTACTGCAGCGGGTAGACCTGGGTGACGATGCGGTCGCCGCTCTCGTTCATCTCCTTGCCCCGGGTCACGCTGAAATCCTGCTTGGCGTCACCCTCCGGCACGATTTTCACCACGCCGTGGCTCTCGATCGCGGCGAAGCCCTGCATGCGCAGCGCCGACAGCAGGATCGGGTACACCTGGGCGCGCGGCACCGCCCTCGCCGAGGTGATGATCACCGTGCCCTTGACGCGCGGATCGATGACGAAATTCTTTCCGGTCAGTTCGCCCACCGCCTTGATCACCGAGGGAATGTCGGCATTGACGAAATTGAGCACCACCGGATCACGCGGAGCCTGGGCCCACGCCTGCGTGGAGGGCCAGGCCAGCGCGGCCAGCAGCACGCCCAGGGTCAAACGGCGAGACAAGCCCGATCGTGTTTTATTCATCTCGTTCATCGTTTCACTGCAGCCTGTAAGAAAGAATAAGCGGCCTGCCCTGACGCTCGCCCACCACGGTGAGGCGCTGCGCGCCCGCCGTGCCGGACAATTGCCGCGCGAAATCCTGCATGCTGGCAACCGGCATGCCATTGACCATGCGCAGCGTGTCGCCGCTCTGCAGGCCCAACCGCGCCGCCAGCCCGTCGCCGGCCACCGAGGTCAGCAGCAGGCCGGACAGCGGGCCGCTCTCAAGGCGCGCCTGCACCCCGAGGCTGCGCGGGTCGGCCAGTGCCTGCTCGAATTCCTGGCGCGAGACCGGCGTATCGCCATCGGTCAGCGCGAGCGGCCGCCCCAGCGCATCGAGGTCGAGGCGTTCGCGCACGCCGCGGTTGAGCAGAACCAGGTGGTCGGGCGCGATCGCGTCCAGCACCACGCCCGGCACGATCTCCTCGCCGGGCGCGACCGCCCGATCCGGCCCGTCGCCGCCTACGATCGCCATCGCCTTGCCGTCCCGTGCGGCGAACACCCCGCGCAGCTTCAACTCAAGCGCAGTCGTCTGCCCGGCAGGCGCATCCGTCCGTCCCGGCGCCGCGCCGAACAGACGCGCCGCGCGCAGCGACGCCAGCTGCGTGTCGAGGACGATGCCGGCGTCCGCACTGCTTGCCGGCAGCGGCGGCAGCGGCGCGGCAAAACGCCAGGTCCAGTGCGCCAGCAAGGCGGCCAGCCCCAGCAGCAGCAACAGATTCAGCGGCGCGCCCAGCCAGCGCACGCGGCGCAACGCGCTTACCGGGGCGTCAAGCGACATCGCATTCAACCTGGAAACCGTAGCAGGACGCCCACGCCGCCGGGCGCGTGCCGCAAACAATGCGGGATCGGACATGACGCAGGGAATCCTTCACCGTCCTACTCCTCGATGCCATAGCGCTTGACCTTGCGCCACAAGGTCGATTTGTCGATGCCGAGAATTTCCGCCGCCAGGGCACGGTCGCCGTGCGTCTCGCGCAGGGTCTTGCGGATGAAATAGGCTTCCACCTCGTCCAGGCTTTGCGGCGGCAGATAGTCGAGGGCGCGGCCGCGCGGGTCCTTCTGCTCGGTCAGCCGCGACGGCAGCACGGCGGTGTCGATCTGATCCGATTCGGCGAGAATGATCATGCGCTGAACGATGTTTTCCAGTTCGCGCACATTGCCGGGCCAGTCGTAGCGCATCAGCGCGCCGAGCACGGCAGTGCTGATGCCGCCGATGTGCTTGCCGAGGCGCAGCGTGTGCTTGTTCAGCAGGTAGTAGGTCAGCAGCGCGATGTCTTCGCGCCGCTCGCGCAGCGGCGGAACGCTGATTTCCATGACCGACAGGCGATAGAAGAGGTCTTCGCGAAACTGGCCGGCTTCCACCAGTTCGGGAATCTGCCGGTTGCTGGCGGCAATCACGCGGACATCGACATGAACCGGTTCGGTGGCGCCGGTCGGATAGAAGCTGCCGTCCTGCAGCACGCGCAGCAGCTTGGCCTGCAGGGCCATCGGCGCATTGTTGATCTCGTCGAGGAACAGGGTGCCGCCGTCGGCGGCCTCGAACAGGCCGGGCTTGTTGCGCTCGGCACCGGTAAACGAGCCCTTGCGGAAGCCGAACAGCTCGCTTTCGATCAGGTTTTCCGGGATCGCCGCACAGTTGATGGCGACGAAGGACTTGCCGCTGCGCTTGCCGCGCTGATGGATCTGGCGCGCCACCAGTTCCTTGCCGCAGCCGCTTTCGCCGAAGATCAGCACACTGGAGTCGTACGCGGCGGCGGCGTCGATCAGGCGGTCGACGCGTTCCTTCGCCTGGGATTGGCCGATGATTTCGCCGCTTTCCTCGTAGGCGCGCGTTTGACGGCGCAGGCGCTGATTCTCGGTCGAGATCAGGAAGTAATCGAGCGCCTTTTCTACCACCGAGCGCAGCTTGGTGGTGTCGAACGGTTTCTGGACGTAATCGTAGGCCCCCTCCTTGAGGGCCTTGACGGCCGACTCGACGGTAGCGTAACCGGTAACCAGCACGACCTGGGTCCGCGGGTTCCGCGATTTCACGAACTTGAGCAGTTCAAGCCCATCGGCACCCGGCATGCGCAGATCGGTGAGCACGACGGCGGCGTCGTTGTTCTCGAGAAAATCCATCGCCTCGTGCGCATTCTCGGCGCTGGCCACCCTGAAAGCCATCGACGATTCGGCCAGTACGGCAAGAATCAGCTCGCGCATGTTGCGATCGTCTTCGGTGACCAGAATGGTCGGCACGGTTTCATTCATCGCGGCGTCGTTCGTGGCGGCGTCGTTCATGGCAGCGTCCTTGCCGTCGTTGCGGAGGGCGGGAGCATCCTGCTTCATGATTGCGCACGCTCCAGATCGACGGCCGGAATCCTGACGACGAAACACGCCCCTTCGCCATGCTCGGCATCGTAGGCAATAAAACCGCCACGCTTGGTGACGATGGCCTGACTGATGGACAAGCCGAGCCCGGAGCCCTGTCCGACATCCTTGGTGGAAAAGAACGGGTCGAACAAGCGGTTGCGGATATCCAGTGGCACACCCGGGCCGTTGTCCGCGATGGAGAGCGCGGCATAGGTGTCTTCCATCCAGGTACGCACGACGATGCGCGGCGACGGTATCTTGTCGAGTGCGTCGATGGCGTTGACCAGCAGATTGCCCAGGACGATATCGAGCTGGCCGCACCCGCCCTCGGCAAGCAGGGGCTCCTGGCATAGCTCCAGCACGATTTCGATACGGTAGCGTTTAAGCCGGCATTTGATGAATGTCTCGATCAATTCCCGCGCCATCTGGTTCAGATCGCAGATCTCGCCGCTGCACTTGTCCGTGCGCGCGTAGTCGAGCAATTCCTGCACCACATGCGAGCAGCGTTGCGTCTCGTCGGCGATGATGCGGGCATATTCCGCCAGTTTCGGATGACCGGCCGCACCCCGATCGAGCAGTTGCGCATAGCCAAGGATATTGCCGAGGGGCGTATTCAATTCGTGCGCGACACCCGCCGCCAGCTGGCCCATCGCCACCAGTTTCTCGCGCGTCGCAACGCTCTCCATCAGCTGCCGGTGCTCGGTGATGTCCTGCAGGATCAGCACCCCGCCCATGTCGTTTTCCTCGTCGCTGTAGAAAGCGAGATTGAGCGAGAAAAAACGCTTGCTGCCGTCGACCCTGAGCGCGATTTCCTGATTGCGGATGGCATGCTTGTAGAGAAAGGCGTCACGCAGCAATTCGCGGTCGCGCTCGTTGGTGTTGAGCAGCTCGAACAGGTTCGCGTCGATCAATCCGCCCGGCCGGACGCCGAACAACGCCTCCGCCTGACGGTTGGCGATGGTGACGCGCAAATCGTCGGCCAGGCTCAGCAAGGCGCCCGGCAGGCTTTGCAGAATGGTGTTGCTGCGGTTGCGCTCGTTGAGAAAACGCCCCTGGCATTCCTCCACGGTCTGAAATATCAGACGCAAGGTGGCGATCGTGGTGTTGTATTCCTGGATGAGATGGCCGACGCTGGTCCATGCGTGAGGCTCGATCGGCGTCGGCTCCAGCAGACCTTCGCGCGTACGGAGAATGCCCAGCTCGAGCCGCCTCAGCGCGGCCCATTCGCCAAGCAGGCGCACCGCCAGGAAGGCGAGCAGGGCACCGAACAACCAGAGCAGGTGCGGCTCGTCCCCGAGCGGGCCGAGCATGGCATACAGCATGCCGATGAACAGCACCATCGCAACCGGCAACTGGTAGCCGGGAAAGAATGGAATCGGCGGGCGCTGATTGGCCGTTCCCCGCAAGCTCAGCGATTTGATGGCGATACCTCCTGGCTGTTTGAGCGATGCATCACAAAAAAGCGCGGCCGCCAGTCACCCGGCGGCCGCACATCACGACTGCAGGGGACCGATCAGAAAATGAACTGCAAGCCGAGTGTAGCCTGATTGTAATCCTGCAGCGCCGGGTTGGTCGGATGCTGGGTATCGAAGGCGATGTCCGCGTATTCAAAGGTGATCTTCAAGCGCTGCCCGTCGAGATAGTAGTTCGCGCCCACGCTGTTCCATTTCTGGTCGTAATAATTGGCATTGCCGACCCTGATGCCGTAATCGGACTTTTCGTGGCGTGCGAAGAACTGCAGGCGGCCAATGCCGATCTTGCTGGGCAGCATGTAGCCGGCCTTGACGTAGTAGCCCTTGAGATTACTGCCGATCGGCAACGTGGGATCGGGAGCCATGTTGATGGCATTGCCCGTGTCGTAATCGAAGTACGCGCCGGACAGCGTATAGACGCCGCTCAACGCCGGGTATTCCATGAATACGTCCGTAGTCCATGCCTTGTAATCCTTGATGTCGCTGCGCGCCACATAGTTGCCGTAGGCGACGTCCTTCTGCATGTCATAGGCGGCGCCGATGGTCAGCACCTTTTTCGTTCCCAGATAGGTTCCCAGATAGCCGTAGCTGGGCTCCGGCTCCCAGAAGCTGTAATGCACGCGGCCCGTCAGACGGGGATAGTCCTTGGCCACGTCGTTGCCCTCGCGGCCGTCGGCGATCATTAGACGATACTGGAGCCGGGCGTCCAGCAGGTTGCCCCAGATCGCCAGGCCGGTGTCGCGGCTGCCGCCAAACGGCGTGTAGGCAAGCGCTTCCGCGCGATCCAGCGTCAGCGGCTCAAGGCACGCTTCCAGGTTCTCCCGCGAGAAGGTGTTCTTGAAACGGCCGACAATGAAACGCAGGTCGTCACGGTAGTCCAGCGTCACATACGCATCGCGGTAATAGACGCTCTTGTCGTCGTTGCCGAGTTTACTGTCGTTGCCAGCCTCGAGCTGGGCATAAAACCCCACGAAGTCGTTGTACTGGCCGGAAAAGGTCAGGCGGTTACGGCGCAGGAAGGCATCATTCGATGCGCCGCTATCGGTGGGCGAAGTGAACCCCTTGTGCTGCAGCCAGCCTTGCAGGGCATAGGTAAAGGTCAGCGAACCCTGCTCGCCAAACTCGATGGTGGGGCCGGCAACCGCGCTCAGCGGCAGCAAAGCGGCGAGGAGGCCAGCCGCACGGATGCGTGACAATGAACGTTTCATAATTATTTCGCTCCAGGAATGGCGTGGTAAGCACCCTGCACCTTGGCAAGATCGCCCTTGTGGCAGCTGCCGCAGGCTTCAGCCGTGTTGTCGCGCGGCTTGGCGAGCATCTTCTCGTGCGCCACCTCCTCCTTCATGATGCGCGAGTTCCCCTTGTGGCAGCCCACGCACGAGTTGTTCACCTTGGCATGCTGCGCATGCCAGGGCGCCTTGGTGGCATCCATCACCGGCGCGGGCGCGCGTTTGCCGTTATGGCACTTGAAGCAACTCGACGCCCCCAGGCCGCAGGCATTGGCGAGCGCGATCGGCGACAGCTGTACCACCCCTTCCGCCAGCGTCACCGTTGCTTCACTGCCCCAGCCCGCGGCTGTCTGCCCGGCCGAATCCTCAACATGCCGGCCAGCCAGACTGGCGAGCATGGCGGCACCCAGACCCAGCAGCGAGAGCATGACCCCGCCGCGCCAGATTTTCCCCAACAGACCACCCCTACCTTGGTTGCACTTCATCTTCCCTTCTCCTTTGTTCGTCACGCGTTGCGGGAAGCCCGTCCAGACTATCCAGGCGAGCACCTTCCGACTGCTTGAACCGGGCATCCCATGCCTTGCGTATATCCGCCTCGCTCGTACCCGTGGCACACGTACACGCCAGCGGCTTGTCGCGGTACTTGAGCCTGGGCTTCCCCGGCTCGGCCGCATCGATGGCCGGTGCCGTCAGCAGCAAGGCAAGGGCCATCACAGTGACTACGCCAGTTGATCGCATGGGCTTACGGCTCCCTTCCGTCATATCGACGCCTAAACTTAAGCACGTATCATGCCTGCCATGATTATTCTTTTATAACAGTGGCTTAGCAAAAACCACTCAGCCAGTGCGATTGCACGACAAGCGGAACCGGGCGCAATCTTTCAAATTGCAATCGCACCGGACTCACGCCGGCGCGCAATCACCCCCGTATTGCCGCCCTTTCGGCAGCCGAAGCGGGTCTGCCCGACACCCGCGAATGAAAAGGCCAGGGCTCTGCTCAGGGTTCCGCCCCGGTCTCGATGCGCAGCAGTTCATAGCGCGTTGCCACGGCCTCCTCAAGCGCGCGTCGCAACGGCGGCAGCGCCGCCGCCGGCAACTGGTCAGCGTTCTCCAGCGCATCGCGGTAGATGCGCTCGTAGTGTTCGGCCGGCAGCACCCGCACGACCAGTTCCACGCGCCAGTCGCCGCCCGCTGCGTGGAAGGACTGGCGGAAATCGCGCGCTTCGCCGGCGGCAAGGCGGGTATCGGACAGCTCCCGCGTGATCGGCGTGTCGACGTTCCAGCCGATGACGTGGCGCCCCAGTTCGACGCCGCCGCCGCCGGCATCGCGGCGGTAAAACACAAGCTCGACCTTGGGCACCATGTAGGTCGGGAAGTGATGGCCGGCGCCCGTATTGCGCACGGTCGCGACCGCCTCGTGGCGGCCGCCGCCGAGCGGGACCAGTTTCAGGGTCACGTCGACCGCGCGCCGCGTCATGTCGGGGTCGTGAATGCCGCGCCAGCGATGCTGGCGGTCCGGCATATGGCAGGACTGGCAGGTCTGTCTACCCGGTCCATCCTGCGCGTAGCCGCTCGCCGCCCATTGCGCGTACGTATCCTCCTGCAGCTTGCCGGCCAGCCGCGGGCCGTTGTCCGGGAACTGGTGGCAGTGCGCGCAGAAGCGGCTGTCCTGGAAGGCCTCGGTCGCGACGAAACCGCCATGCGGGCCGTCCTTGGCCACCTCGCCGCGCGGCGGCGGGCCGAAGCGCTGGTGCCCACGCACGTGGCAGGCCGCGCATACCAGGCCCTGATGCCCCAGGTCGGCGGGGACGAAATCCGGCGGCGGCTGCTTCGGAGCATTCGGCCAGCCATACTCCAGTGCCAGCAGCGCTTTCTGTTCGGCCAGCGGCGTATGGCAGCGCAGGCAGCGGTTGCCCTGCTCCTGGTTCATCAGCATCAACTGCCAGCGCAGGCCGGGGCCCATGGTCTTGCTGTGCAGGCTTTCACGCCAGGCCGCGTACTGCTCGGCGTGGCATTGTCCGCAGGCCTGCGGATTCAGCGACGCCTCCAGCGTCGAGAACGCCGCCGGAGGTGTGCCCTGCGGCGGCATCGGCTCGGCCCAGTGACGTTTCAGAAAAGTCTCGACCGCAGCCTCCGGCTTGTCGCCGCAGCCCGCCAGGAGCGCGAGCGCGCAGACCGCCAGCAGCCGCAGCGGACCCGCACGCGAAATGAGCTTCAACATCCCTGACCCCATGAAAAAAGCCCACGAGCGTATCGTGGGCCAGAGGAGGAGAGCAATAGTTCAGACGTTTGTCAGCCGCCGCACGGGTTCGCTGCGGGTGCGCGCGCTCCGGCGGTCGGGATGGTCTCGCCGTACTTGTAGGCCTTGTCGGCGTTGACGATGGCATTGGCCGACTTGGCGTAGGCGTCGGTGATGTAGCGCTGGGCCACCAGGGTGTTGCTGGTTGCGGCGCGGTAGAAGGACTTCACGTCGGTACGCCACGGCGAATTGTCCGGCAGGATCTCGTTGCCCGTCGAATCGGTCATGACGCTTCTGCCGGTCAGCGAGTTCCATTCCACCATTGCGCCGTCGTAGAAACGGGTCGGCTTGCCGAGGATGACCGCACTCGTGATACCCGTGATCATCGCGCGGAAAGTCGTCTCGCAATAGGTGTAGACCGTGTCGCCGTTCTGGTAAGCGTTACCCGCGCCGACCAGCGCATAGTCGGCGCCAACGAATCCAATGCCCTGGGCGTTGGTGCCGCCCGCCAGCAGCACGGCCAGGTCCGCCTTGGGCCGGTAGCTGAAGCCCTTGGTGGAGTCGAGCATGTGCGTGTACTGGAGCTGCAGCGTGCCCCACGGGTGTCCCTGGCGCGAACCATTGTTCTGGAAGGTCCACATGTAGTTGGCCGGGTTGACCGGCGCGCAGTATGCGGTCGCACATGCCTGGGTGCCGGCCGTATCGGAATCGGTATCTTCGCTGAGTTCCACCATTTCACCGGCGCTGTACTGACTCAGGCTGCGCGCATCCCAGATGAAGACGCCGTCGTTCTTCAAGTTGGTGTCAGCCGACGGCAAGACGGCGAGCAGGTCCTGCATCGTGGCCTGCAGCGCGGTGTTGTCGACCAGCAGATCCTTGACCGAGGCGTGGCCGTTGCCAGGTGCCGCGCTCCCGGTTGCCTGGAAGTCGCCAGCGGCCATGCCGTTGCCGTTGATCCACTGGTTGCCGCCGTTGAGGATCGCCAGATTTTTCTTGTCCACGCCCCAGTAGCGCAAGGCATACCAGATGCGGCCCTGTGCCATCGCGTTCGGGTTGCTGCCGGTGCCCATGGCGGCGACGATCATGTCGTTCTTCGGATCGATGTTGAATTTCTTCAGCAGCGCATCCATGCCCGCGCCGTCCGGTACCATGCTGGGCGTTTCGATGACGCCGTTGGTGCGCGTCTGGATCCAGTCGCTGCTCGGCGACAGATAGGTGAATACGTTGGTGCCGTTGGGCTTGATGTATACGGACCCTGCCGGACCCTCCGTCGCCTGCAGGATGACCAGTTTGCCGGTAATCCCCGCCGGACGATTGGCGAGCCAGTTGTCCTTCCAGCTTTTCAGCGTCGCCGCGCTGATCAGGCCGTTGACGTTGTTGTCGTAATTGGCATCCGACTCCTGGGCGATCGCCGCCGGCGCATTGACCGGAATCTGTTTCACCAGGGCGGTCTTGTCCTCGCCCCCGCCCCCGCCACACCCCTGCAGGCTCAACACCAGGGACAGCGTGGCCAGGCCGGCCCATCCCCTATTCATCCGCTTGTTCATCCCGAATCCTCCATCTATCTTCAAGCCCGCGCCAGCCTTGCCGGCGGCAAGACGACGCACCCATAGCGGCCGGCCCGCCGGAGAAACGTACAACCCGTCCCCAGCCCTGCACAACCTCTACCGCGACCATGGCCGCGGGCAAAACACTTTCAATCCAGCGGCGCTTTCAGCACCACCGGCATCCAGTCCTGTTGCAGCGCATCGAGCAATGCGCCGTAATCGTCCATGTTCATTTCCCGCACCTGCGCGCCGGCGGCGCGCAGGGCTTCGGCCAACCCCGGCATCGCCGGCGCCGCCGCGGGATTGATCAGCAAAACCTGTTTTCCCGTGCTCATACGCAATACACCACGTCGTTGTCGATGATCTGCCGCGCCAGCGCCGCCAGCGCGTCCTCTCCGCGGTCGAGTTCGGCCACCGGCACGTCGGCGAACTCGAGCGCCTCCATCTGTTCGGCCACCTCGCTCCCTTCCGGAAGCTTGCCCCAGGCGGCGATGGCGACCGCGTCGTCGAGCAGGGTCAGTCCGCTCGCCATGCGCAGCGCCTCGGCCGGCTTCTGCACGGCCACCATCAGAATGTGTTTTTGATCAGTCATGCCGCACCCTCAGAAAACCAGTACCTTGTCGCACTTCTTCACCAGTTCGGCATCCTGGTACTGGCCGCCGACGACGACGAAGTCGGCGAGCGAATTCAGATCGAAGCGCCCCTCGGCATAGCGCTCGGCGCTGTGTTCGCACAGCGCGACGCTGTTCGGGCGTGCCCGGGCACGCCCGACGAAGCCCACGTCGGCGAGCAGATTGACGCCGGTGTCGGTGAGGAAGCACTGCGGATCCCAGCCGCGCGCGAGCGCGGCGTCGAGCAGGCCGTTGGCGTGCGCGAGATAGCGCTCGTCGGTGATGACCAGTCCCAGTTGCATCGCTCAGGCCTTCCGGATCTTCCAGACGAAGGAGCCGCCGGCGTCCTGGCGGTCGATGAGGTCGCTGCCTTCCGCTTCGCACATCGCCAGGATCGACTCGCCCGACGAAGGGTTGTCAAATTTCAGCGACAGCACGTCGCCGCTCTCGATTTTTTGCAGCGCCTTCTTGGTGTACATCTGCGGGTGCGGGCAGGTATAGCCGCACACGTTCAGCTCCCATTCGTGGTCGCCGGTCTTGTTGAAACTCATGGCCATGGGGTTTGCTCCTTTAATCCAGTGTGTCGAAAATCCACGGATGCGCCCTTACAGGCCGCACTCCGATGCCTTGCGGGCGGTGCTCCAGTCCATCCACCAGGTGAATACCTTCACGCCGATGTAGGCGCCGATCGTCATGCCGATCAGGAAGATCCAGCCGCTGGGGTCGCCGTTGGTCACGGTGGCGAAGAAGGCGCCGATGTTGCAGCCCATGGCCAGGCGCGCGCCGAGGCCCATCAGCGTGCCGCCGACGATGGCGAAGAAGGCGGTTTCCCAGCTCGGCAGCTTCCATTTGAATTCGCGGCGGAAGAGCGCCATGATGGCGGCGCCGAGAATGATGCCGATCGACATGAAGCCGGGCGCGTTCAAAAGCGGGTTCGGCAGGCCGTTGTCGAGGCCGAAGAAGATGCTGTCCATGCTGTTGATGCCGAGCTTCTGCATGATCCAGCCGCCCCACTGCGCTTCCTGGGTGGTGATGTACCAGTAGCCGGGGTCGAACACGGTGTCCTGGATCGACAGGCCGTTGGTGTAGCCCATCGCCACCAGCAGTTCGCCGAAGTTGAAGATGTCGTAGTGCTCGCGCAGCGCGCCGGTCACGTACATGTGCAGACCGGCGAGAATGCCGAGGCCGATGCCGGCCAGGGCGGTATTCCTGGACGAGGTGCACATGGCCCACATGCCCGCCAGCTCGTCGCGCAGCGACGGGTTGGCCTTGCCGGAGCGGCGCAGGTAGCCCTTGCGGTAGTAAATGACGTACAGCGCGACCAGGATGAGCACGACCGGCAGGATCGCGGTCAGCAGCGTGTTGGCCAGGATGATGCCGCGAGCGGTCTCGGCCATGCCCAGTATCTCGGCCATGGTGGTGCCCTTGAGCCCCCAGATGTAGCCGGCGGTGAAGATGTCGAACCAGCCCTTCGTGATCGTCAGTTCGGCCGGCATGTTCTGGGCCTGGACCGCCGCGGCATCAAGCCACGACCGCGGCACCAGCGCATCCCACCAGCCGCTGGCGCTGACGACGATGGCCTGCGAGAACGAGATGGCGAGAATCACCAGCATCGAGTTCATGTTGCCCTCGCCCGTCTTGTAGAGCGAGCCGGACGCGCAGCCGCCGGTGAAGACGATGCCGAAGCCGAAGATCGCGGCGCCGATGACGATGTGCCAGCCCATCGCGTTGGGATGGAAGGTGCTGAAGCCGGCCAGGGAAACGATGGCGGCCACGACCGCATACAGCGCCACCGCGATCATCACCCCGACCGCCATGCGCGGCACCTTTACCGCGAACAGGTCGCGCACCGCCGACGCCATGCAGAAACGGCCATATTGCAGCAGCGCGCCGTAGGCAAGGCCGAACCAGACATAAACCAGCAGATAGACGAAACGTGTGTCCTGCGCCAGCGCCCATAGCGAGCCCAGGACCACGAACAGGAAAACTCCCATCGCCTGCATGCTGCTCTTGCGAAGCAGCCAGTGCGCTTCGGTTGCGATACTCGTCGACGCTACGTTCACTCACACTCTCCTCAGTCAAACCGACGGCCCCGGCAGGCCGCCCCAACAATGCCTGTAACCAATGTCTACAATCCCTTGCGCAGGTAAACCCGCCAGCGATCAGGCTCCCGCACCGCGGCGAGATACGTGCAGCCAAGCGTCAGCGCCAACGCAGGAAACCCTTCGACTGCCGTGGGGTTGTCCAGCACCACTTCGACGACCTCCCCCGGCCCGACCTCGCCCAACACCTTCAGGGTCAGCAATTGCGGCCGCGGGCACATGGCCCCCAGGCAATCGACCGCATGCACCACCCGCACCACCCCCAGCCCGGGGATATCGACGTCCTTGATGACCGGGCCGCTCGTGCCAACCGGCCGGTCATGAAACAGATCGAACAAACCGGCAATGTGCACACCCACCCTCCGCTTGGCGACACGCACTATTAAGCACATTGCGTGCCAAATAGATTTTTCCTTTATAAACATAATGTTGTCCCAATCAGTCATTTTCGGGTCAAAGAAAAATGCAACGACACCGGTTTTCTGGTTTGGCGCGGGGGTCTTTTGCAACGGACAAGACTGCCTGTCCCTGCGCACGCTTCGGGGCATCAACCCGGGGCGGCCCTTCGGCAACAGCGTGGAGGTGCGGACCCGGCATCTCCTGCAGACGCGGCGATTGTCGTGGCGCAGCGATACGATACGCCTCCTGGTTTCCACTCCATGGCGGACAGGAGGTCTTCAGCGCAATCCGGGTATTTCTGCCTGATCGATGGCCAGGTGGACGCGTCGAGGAGTGACCGGGCGATTCGCGCGATCGCTCAACGCATGGGGATGTCAGGCAGCCAGCCGCCGCCAGGTCGCCACCACCGTATCGGGGTTCAGCGAAATCGAGCCGATTCCCTGTTCCACCAGCCAGTCGGCCAGATCGGGATGGTCGCTCGGTCCCTGACCGCAGATGCCGATGTATTGGCCGCGCCGCTTGCAGGTGGCAATCACCTCGGCCAGCAGTTTCTTGACTGCCGGGTTGCGTTCGTCGAAGCCTTCGGCCACCAGCCCGGAATCGCGGTCGATGCCCAGCGTCAACTGGGTGAGGTCGTTGCTGCCGATGGAAAAGCCGTCGACGTAGCGCAGGAAATCGTCGGCCAGCAGCACGTTGGAGGGAATCTCGCACATCATGATCAGCCGCAGGCCGTTCTCGCCGCGCTTGAGGCCGCTGGCTTCCAGCAGCGTCACCACCGCCGCGCATTCCTCGACGGTGCGCACGAAGGGAATCATCACTTCGACGTTGGCCAATCCCAGCGTCTCGCGCACCTTCTTCAGCGCGCGGCATTCCAGCTCGAACGCCGGACGGAACAACGCCGACACGTAGCGCGCCGCGCCGCGCAGCCCCAGCATGGGGTTTTCCTCCTTCGGCTCGTAGCGTTCGCCGCCGACGAGATTCGCATACTCGTTGGATTTGAAATCACTCAATCGCACGATCACCGGCTGCGGCCAGAACGCGGCGGCCAGCGTGGCGATGCCCTCGGCCAGCTTGTCGACGTAGAACGCCACCGGGTCGGCATAGCCGGCGCTGCGCGCATCGATTTCGTCGCGTACGCCCTGCGGCTGGCCGGCGTAGTCGAGCAGCGCCAGCGGATGCACGCCGATCATGCGTGCGATGATGAATTCCAGGCGCGCGAGGCCGACGCCGTGATTGGGGATCTGCGCGAATTCGAACGCGCGCTCGGGATTGCCGACGTTCATCATCAGCTTGACCGGCGGTTCCGGGAGTGTCTCGCTGGCCAGCGTTTCCACTTCGAACGGCAGCCTGCCGGCATAGACCCGGCCGGTATCGCCCTCGGCGCACGACACCGTCACCGGCTCGCCATCCCGCAGCACGGCGGTCGCATTGCCGGCGCCGACCACGGCGGGGATGCCCAGCTCGCGCGCGACGATGGCGGCGTGACAGGTGCGCCCGCCACGGTTGGTGACGATCGCCGCGGCCCGCTTCATCACCGGCTCCCAATCGGGGTCGGTCATGTCGCTCACCAGCACGTCGCCCGGCTGCACGCGGCTCATTTCCGCCGGGCTGGCGATCACCCGCACGTTGCCGGCGCCGATCTTCTGCCCGATGGCGCGGCCGCTGATGCGCACCTCGCCACGGCCCTTCAGCACATAGCGTTCGATGCTGCCGACGCTGCGCGCCTTCACGGTTTCCGGCCGCGCCTGCACGATGAACAGCTCGCCGGTTTCGCCGTCCTTCGCCCATTCCACGTCCATCGGCCGGCCGTAGTGCTGCTCGATCCGCACCGCCTGGCGCGCCAGTTCCAGCACCTCGGCGTCGTTCAAGGCGAACTGCCGCCGCAGGCCGGGCGGCGTGTCCTCGATCACGGTCGCGCCGTCGCGCCACACCATGCGGCTAGCCTTTTCGCCGAGTTCGCGCCGCACCACCGCCGGAAAACCCTGCGCCAGCAGCGGCTTGTGGACGTAGAACTCGTCCGGATTCACCGAGCCCTGCACCACCGTTTCGCCCAGACCCCAGGCGGCGGTGATGAACACCACGTCGCGGAATCCGGATTCCGTATCCAGCGTGAACAGCACGCCGGAGCAGGCGATGTCCGAGCGCACCATGCGCTGGATGCCGGCGGACAGCGCCACCTCGGCGTGAGCAAAGCCATGATGCACGCGATAGGCGATCGCGCGGTCGTTGTAGAGCGAGGCGAATACCTTTTTCACGTGCGCCAGCAGCGCATCCGCGCCGCGCACGTGCAGGTAGGTTTCCTGCTGGCCGGCAAACGAGGCATCGGGCAGGTCCTCGGCCGTGGCCGACGAGCGCACTGCCACCGACACATTGTCGCCGAGCGCGGCATAGGCCGCACGCAGGCCGGCTTCCAGCGCGGGCGGCAGGCTGCCTGCCGCCACCCAGGCGCGGATCTCGGCCCCCGTCTGCGCCAGCGCCGTGACGTCCGCCACGTCGAGCGCCGTCAGCCGCGCATCGATACGCGCACGCAAATCGTTATGATCGAGAAAGTCCCGGAATGCCTGCGCAGTGGTGGCAAAGCCGCCCGGCACCCTGACGCCCGCGCCGGACAGATGGCGGATCATTTCGCCGAGTGACGCATTCTTGCCGCCCACGCTAGGCACGTCCGCCATCGACAGGACATCCAGCGGCACAATATAGTCAGCAGACATAGGTGAGCTCCATGAACGATTACAGCGTGTTTTGCGTGTCCGACCACACCGGGGTGACCGTCGAGTCCGTCGCCAAAAGCGTGCTGGCGCAGTTCCCCCGCCTCGAGTGTAGCCTGATTATCCTGCCCTTCGTCGACTCCGTGGAGAAAGCCCAGGCCGCCGCCGCGCGCATTGCCGCGGCGCCCCGTGCCCTGACGTTTTCAACCCTGACCGATCCCGCCCTGCGGGCGCCCTTTCATCAGGCCGGCCTCAGCCTGTTCGACGTGTTCGACCTGATCGCCCCGTCCGTCGAACGGGCACTCGGCCAGACGGCCACCCCGCGCGGCGGCCACACCCACGGCATGGCCCACGACTACGAGGCGCGCATGGATGCCGTCAATTTTTCGCTCAATCTGGACGACGGCCTCAATCCCGGACGGCTCGGCCAGGCTGACCTGATCCTGGTCGGCGTCTCGCGCGTCGGCAAAACCCCCACCGCGCTTTACCTTGCCCTGCAGTATGGCCTGCGCGTGGCCAACTATCCGCTCACGCCGGACGATCTCGGGCAGGACGACCTGCCGTCCTGCCTGAAATCCCATCTTGCCCGACTGCGCGGCCTCACCCTGGCGCCCGAGCGCCTGGCCGCCCTGCGCCAGGCGCGCTATCCGGACAGCCGTTACGCCAGTCCGGCGCAATGCCGTCTCGAACTCGACGCGGCCGAAGCGCTCTTCGAACGCCATGCAATTCCTGTCGTCGATACCACCCGCATGTCGGTGGAGGAAATCGCCGCGCGGCTGCGGCCAGCCTGAGCCCCGGTCACGCCGATCGTTGTCCTGCCCTCAAGTTTTGCGGCCTGTGCCCGTTGCTACAGCCGAGATGACGCCTGTGCGCCCCGCCTGCCGTTCGACGATACGGAGCATCCGATGACTTGTCCCTGTTCACGTAACCGTCTGCACGCCGCCGCGACAGCGGTTTGCCCGCTGCGGTCGCCGTTCGCGCATTGACGACAGGCCCGGCGTACTCCACCCTGCCCCCCAAACATGCGCTTGAATGCCACCCGCCTCGATCCAAACACCTCTCCCGTGTCGCCGACACGGCATTCCGTTCTTCCCACGGCCTGGCGACGCGTGCTGCTGGCTGGATTCGTCGTCCAGCTGCTGCTGATCCTGTTCGTCACCGCCATCGGCCTGCAGCAGTTGCAGACGGCCGCGCATAACCTCGACACGGTCGTCGACATCCACATGCGCAAGCTGAGTCTCACCAAGACGATGATGACCGCGGCGCGCGAACGCACGCTTTGCATGTTCAGAATGTCGATCAATCACGATCCGTTCGAGCGCGACCGGCTGTTCATGGAATTCAACGATTATGGCGCGACGTTCGTCGGTGCCCGCCTGGCCCTGCTGGGCCTGCCGCTGGGTCCGAGAGAACACGCGCTGCTCGACCGGCAGGGACAGCTGGCCGGTATTGCCCGGCCGATGCAGTACGAGATTATCCAGGCACTGCATGACGATTTCGAGTGGACGGCCGACGAACGCACGCTCAGCCGCGTCACCCTGGCACAGGACGATGTGCTGGCCGCGCTCTCGCAGCTCGATGCCGAAACCCGGCAACGCGCGCAGGAAGCCAGCCAGAAAGCGCATCAGGCCCAGAAAGTGGCGCGTTTCTGGATGTATCTGCTGTCGGCAATCGCCGTGCTGCTGAGCGTTCTCGTCGCGGCCGCGGTCATACACTACGCCAGCCGGGCCAGCCGCGAACGCCAGCACCTCGCCACACACGATGCCCTGACCGCTCTGCCCAACCGCATGCTGTTCATGGATCACCTGGAACAGTTCCTGATGCGCGCGCAGCGCAGCCATACGCTGGTGGGCGTGATGTTCATCGACCTCGACCGTTTCAAGCGCGTCAACGACACGCTCGGCCACACCAGCGGCGACATGCTCATCCGCGAGGTTGCGCAGCGGCTAGGCCAGGTCACGCGCACCGAGGATGTCGTGGCCCGGCTCGGCGGCGACGAATTCGGCGTGATCATCGATGTCGCCCGCATCGGCCATGTCCTGCGCGTGGTGGAAAAAATTCTCGCCGCCATCGGCAAGCCCTATCAGATTGCCGGGCGCGAACTGTTTTCCAGTTGCAGCATCGGCATCAGCGTCTATCCGCACGACAGCCTCGACAGCGCCAGCCTGCTGCAGCACGCAGCCACGGCGGCCTCCACAGCCAAAAACAGCGGCAGGAACCGCTTCCAGCTCTACGATGCCGCCATGAATTCCCTGGCGGAAGAGCGCCTGCAACTGGAAACCGAGCTGCACTACGCGCTGGAACGCGACGAGTTCCTGTTCCACTACCAGCCCAAGCTCAATCTGGAAAGCGGGCACATCCAGGGCGTCGAAGCGCTGCTGCGCTGGAACCATCCAGACAGGGGCCTGCTCGGCCCGGCGGCGTTCCTTGAATTGCTGGAAGAAAACGGCGGCATCGTCAAAATCGGCCGTACGCTGCTGCGATCGGCCTGCGGCCAGATGGCGCGCTGGCATACCGCCGGCTTCACCGGTCTGGATGTCGCCGTCAACCTGTCGGGCAAGGAATTCTGGCACGAAGGCCTGCTCGCCAACATCCGCGATGCGCTGCAGCAGTCCGGTCTGCCGCCGCATGCCCTGCATCTCGAACTGACCGAAAGCATTTTCATGCAGGACGTCGAAGCGGCCGTCGCCATCATCCAGGCCCTGAAGGCGCTGGGCGTGGCCGTGGCGATCGACGACTTCGGCACCGGTTACTCGTCGCTGGCCCATCTCAAGCGATTCCCGATCGACATCCTCAAGATCGACCGGTTTTTCGTCAAGGACATCCCGCACTCAACCGTCAACGAGGCGCTCATCGGTTCGGTGCTGGCGCTCGCCCGCGGGCTCGGTCTCGGCACCGTCGCCGAGGGTATCGAAACCCGGGAGCAGCTCGACATCCTGCGCAAGCTCGGCTGCCAGGTCGTGCAAGGTTATTTCATCAGCCAGCCGGTGCCGGCCGAAGCGATCACCGCGTTGCTCGACCGCGACTGGCTGAAGGAATTCGAGGCAGTCTGAGACTGTCGACAGAAAACCACAGAGGCCCGCATATTTCTTCGGCCCGGCCGGTATTTTCGCTAAAGAAACGCCCGGCCGGGCCGAATCCTGCACAGGCGATTCCACGCAAAAGGGCGTACGGATGCAATCCGGAAGCAATCTGGTCATCACCGGCATACAGGAAAACGGCAGGAAATTCCGCCCCTCGGACTGGCCCGAACGCCTGTCGTCCACGCTGGCCAGTTTCCATTCGGACAACCGCCTGCGCTACTCACCGGGCGTCCAGCCCTGCATGATCGAAGGAGAATACTGCCTGGTCGTCGCGCGCTGGCTCGAAACCGTCAATCCGGTGGCCTTCGACTACGTCATGGAATTCGCGCGGGCCAACCGGCTGCGCATCCAGGCGGATCGTCGCACCGGCGAGCGGGCGCTGTAGCGGGACAGAACATTGCCAGGCAGGTATCCGGGCTTCAGTTTTGCCGAAATCGGCCGAATAACCGGAACAGGATTCACATACGGGAGCAGGACTCATGTCAGAACAGAATCAGGTCACGACCGGCATGCCGGAAAACGACGCAGCATTCGATCCGTCAGTCTGGATCGAAAATCTGGCATCGATACTGGCCGGCTTCCTGGCCGACCCGCGCCTGCGGTTTGAGCATGGCATCCAGCCCAACGTGGTCGATGGCGAGCTATGCCTGTTGCTGGCCACCTGGCTGGAAACGAGCGATCGCGCCGCCTACGACTACGTCATGGATTACGCCCGTGCCAACCGGGTACGGGTGCAACTGGATCGCCGCACCGGCGACCGCTCCATCCAGAAACCGGCCTGAAGTACGGAACCGGCGCGGCAGTTCAGGCCAGGCGCTGCCGCACCGCCTCGAATACAGCAATCGCCAGAGCCGCCGAAGCATTCAGGGATTCCGCCTTGCCCGGCATGGGAATCTGTACCACGGCGCTCGCTGCGGCACGCACCGTGTCCGATAATCCGGCGCCCTCATTGCCCACCATCACGGCAACAGGACCTCTCAGGTCGCAGGCGAACAGACTGCGGTTTTCCGCCAGCGCCAGGGCAAGACTCTGGCCCTTGAAGCCCGCACACCACTCCCGCACGTCCGACACCTGTTCCAGTGGCAGCACGAACTGCGCGCCCTGTCCGCCGCGCAGCGCCTTGGGCGACCACGGATCATGACAGCCTTTCGACAGTACCGCCAAGGTCGCTCCCGCCGCCGCGCCGGTACGCAGCATCGAGCCGAGATTGCCTGGATCCTGGATATCTTCCAGCACGATGACGAGCGGGGTGGTCTCGATGGCGGGCGGCGTGAGCCAGGCGGCCTCGGCCAGCAGACCGGTCGGCGTCGTGACCGGCGCGAGTTCCGCGAACAGGGCATCCGGCAGTTCGACCGTCTTGACATGCGGGCAGCGCCCGGCCAGCCGTTCGAGGCGGCCGGCATCGAATGAAGCCGCGTGCGCCAGCGTATGCGGCTGGCCGCCGGCATCGAGATAGGCGGTCAGCAGATGTTCGCCGTCGAGCAGCGTCATCCTCGCTTCACGGCGGGCACGGGCCGACCCGGCCAGCTTTTTCGCCCGCTTGAAGAACGGGTTGTCGCGTGAGGAAATACGGGTGCCGGGCATGCCCGGATTATCCGTTATTCGCCCGGCCGGGCGTACACTCACGCCATGCGTATCGTCCTGATCACGCCCTATGGGCGCAAACATCGCAACGGCAACTGGCACACCGCCGCCCGCTGGGCGCGTTTCCTGCGCGAGGCGGGACACACGGTGCGGGTACAAGTGGAATGGGATGGCCGTCCGGCCGACCTGATGCTGGCGCTGCACGCACGGCGCAGCTTTGCCTCGATCCGCGCCTTTGCCGGGCGTTTTCCGGCCCGGCCGCTGATCGTCGCGCTGACCGGCACCGACCTCTATCGCGACATCCGCGAAGATGCCGATGCCCGGCAGTCGCTCGAACTCGCGCACCGGCTCATCGTGCTGCAGGAACGCGGCCCCGACGAACTGGCCGCACACCTGGCCGCCAGGACACGGGTCATTTACCAGTCGGCACCCGACATCGCCCGCCGTCCCGCGCCTGCCAATACGTTCGAGGTGCTGGTGATCGGCCACCTGCGCACGGAAAAGGATCCCTTCCGCGCAGCATTGGCCACCGCCTATCTGCCGGAGCATTCGCACATTCAGGTCACCCATCTGGGTAACGCCCTCTCCGAGGACATGGCCGAAACGGCCGAACTGACGCAAAACAGGCTGCCGCGCTGGCACTGGGCCGGCGAGGTGCCGCACGCGACCGTGCTGAAACGCCTGGCGCGCGCGCATCTCATGGTCATCAGCTCGGTCATGGAAGGCGGCGCCAATGTGATCTGCGAAGCGCTGGCGGCGGAAACGCCGGTACTGGCCTCACGCATGCCGGGCAACATCGGCATGCTGGGCGAGGCGTATCCCGGCTATTTTCCTGTGGGCGACGAACGGCAGCTGGCCAGCCTGATGTCGCAGGCCGAGACCGATCCCGATTTTTATACCGCACTGCTCAGTCTTGCCCGCAGCCGCCGCGCCTTGATGCGCCCGGAGCAGGAAGCCAGCCGTCTGCGGCAGGTGGTGGCGGAGTTCGAGCAGACCGCGGGCTGATTGCACCGACCACGGCAGAACTGGCTGTGCCCACGCCGCAGCGCGGCCACTTGACGTCTCGCTTATCCTGTCCGTCATTCAAGAACGAGTTCCCCATGCACCCCACCGAACACTTCATCCCCGGCAAGGACGCTTCGCTCGAAGCGTCGATCGTCACCCTGCAATCCAGGCTCGAAGCGATCGGCTTCCATGTCGAGGAACGCTCCTGGCTCAACCCGGTGGAAGGCGTCTGGTCGGTACATATTCGTGACCGCGACTGCCCGCTTTTGTTCACCAACGGCAAGGGCGCCTCGGAACTGGCCGCGCGCGCGAGCGCGCTGGGCGAATATTTCGAGCGCGCATCGACCAATTATTTCTGGACCCATTTCTATCTGGGCGAGACGATCGCCAATCGGGACTACGTTCACCATCCCGACGAGCGCTGGTTTGCCGTCGAGGGCGACGCCTGGCCGGACACCTTGCTGACGCCCGAACTGCACGATTTCTACAATCCGGACGGCGCCGTACGCGCCGACCAGCTGATCGACCTCAACTCCGGCAACACCGGGCGCGGCATCTGCGCCATTCCCTATCAACGGCTCGCTGACGGCGAGACCGTCTATTTCCCGGTCAACCTGATCGGCAATCTCTACGTCAGCAACGGCATGTCGGCCGGCAACACGCTGCAGGAGGCGCGCACCCAGGCGCTGTCGGAAATTTTCGAGCGCCACATCAAGCTTCGCATCATCCGCGATGAGCTGTGCCTGCCCGACGTCCCCGAAGACGTCATCCACCGTTACCCACACATCGCCGCCGGCGTTCACGCGTTGCGCGATGCCGGTTTCGGCATTCTGGTGAAGGACGCTTCGCTCGGCGGCCGCTATCCGGTGATGAACGTCACGCTCTTGCACCCGGACGACCAGGGCTGCTTCGCCAGCTTCGGCGCGCATCCGCGTTTCGAAGTGGCGCTGGAGCGCGCGCTCACTGAGTTATTGCAGGGCCGCGCGCTCGACGCGCTGGCGGGTTTCCCCGTCCCCGGTTTCGACCAGACCGAAATTGCCGACCCGCAGAACCTGGAAATCCACTTCGTCGATTCCAGTGGCGTGATTTCCTGGCAGTTCCTGCACGACACGCCGGACTTCGACTTCGTCGACTGGAACTTCGGCACCACCACCGAAGAGGATTACGCCTGGTCGGTCGACGCACTGCATGCCGAAGGGCATGACCTCTACATCGCCGATTTCACCCATCTCGGCGTCTACGCCTGCCGCATCCTGGTGCCGGGCGTGTCCGAGATTTACCCGGTGGAAGAACTCGAATTCGAGAACAACAGCGTCGGCAACCTGATTCGCCCGGCACTCGCGCGCCTGCCGGAACTGAGCGCCGGGGAATGCGCCGAACTGCTCGATCTCATCAACGAACTGGAACTGTCCGACGACCGCCTGGTGCCGGTACTGATCGGGCTCGCCCCCGACGCCGATTCGCCGTGGACCGATCTGCGCGTCGGCGAACTGAAACTGTTGCTGGCACTGGCGCTTGGCGACGACGGCGCCATCCTCGAAGGCTGCATCTGGATCGCCCAGTACGGCCAGCGCAGCGAGGCGCGGTTGAGGGTCTACCGCTGCATCGCCGACCTCGTCCAGCTCGACGACCCCGACTCTTTCGAACCCGCGCTGGCGCTGATGTACGGCCGCGAGACCCTGGAGCAGGCCTTCGCGCTGTTCAATCAGGACGAACGATTTTTCGGGTTGACGGCGCTGGGAGAAAACTTCGAGGGCAGCGCGATGCATCGGCGCCTGCTGGAGGCGTATCGCAAGGTGCGGGGCTAACCCGCCCTTAGGAAAATACCTGTGTGACGTTTGCAGGAACGGGCACCCACACATGATATTGCCGCGCGAATGAAAACGCCCCGATCTGCCGGGGCGTGAGTAGCGGGGTTCGACAGGACTTATCTGGCGGGAGGCATCGGCCCGCTCCTGCCCTGTTGCTGCATCATCTGGTCCATCATCATCTGCATCATGTCCATCCGCTGTTCCATGCGGCGCTGACGCTGCTCCATCATTTCTGGCGACATCGGCCCCATGCCAGAGCCAGGACCCGCGCCCATTCTGCCGCCCGGCCCCATCCCCATGCCCCCGCCGCCGGGGCCCATCATGCCCATTCCGCCCATCATCATGCCGCGCCCCATGCCGCCACGGCCCATCATCGCATCCATGCCTTCATGCATGGTCTTCCAGTGTTCCTCGAGAATTTTCTCGCGCTCTTTCGGGTCGGTAGTTTTGTTCAATCGCGCCATCTGATCCTGCATCTTTTTGTAGCGCTCCTGCATCGCCGCATAGTACTTGTCCATCTCGGCATCGCTCGCCGCGGACGGCGCGGCTTTGTCGGTTTTGGCGGGCGTTTGTGCAAAAGCCAGCGGTGCGCTCAGTGCCGCCGTCATCATCGCTGCAACCATCCATCGGGTACACATCATCTTTCTCCTTGAGTGAAATCAAACAACCTATTCAACATAGACCATTTTTTGTTCGTGGGGAAAGGGCGAATTGCCCCGAATTGCCCCGAATTGCCCCGAATTGCCCGAATTGCCCGAATTGCCTCACAAAGAATGTAACCGAAGGAAGTAGCCGGACAGGTACGTTGACTCAAACGCCGCGCTGCCGCGCCGTCTCGTACAGGCACAGCGCCGCCGACACCGACACGTTGAGGCTTTCCACCGTGCCGCCGATGGGGATGCGCGCGACCTGGTCGCAACGCTGCTTGACCAGCCGCCGGATGCCCGTACCTTCGGCGCCGAGCACCCAGGCGATGCCGGTTTTGCAGTCGATGCCGGACAGCGGCTGCGCGCCGTCCATGTCGGCGGCGATGACCCAGATGTTGTGTTCCTTGAGATCCTCGATGGTGCGCGCGAGGTTGGTGACCATGAGGTAGGGCACGGTCTCGGCGGCGCCGGAGGCGACTTTTTCCACGGTGGCGTTGAGGCCGACGGCATTGTCCTTCGGCGCGATCACGGCGTGCACGCCGAAGGCATCGGCCGAGCGCAGGATCGCGCCGAGATTGTGCGGGTCGGTGACGCCGTCGAGGATGACCAGGAGCGGCGGGCCCTGGATGTTTTCCAGTACTTCGTCGAGCGAATGCGTGAGCGCGACCGGCTTGACGCGGGCAACCACGCCCTGGTGTTTGGCGGTCTTGCCGACCAGTCGCGTCAGGCGGTCGGCTTCGACCTGCGCCAGTTTGACCCCGTTGTCCTTCGCCTGATGCACCAGGTCACGCGCGCGCGCGTCGCGGCGGGTCAGGTCGAGGTAGATTTCGAAGATGCCCGCGGGGTCCTGGCGCAGGCGCGCCAGCACGGGATGAAAGCCGTAGATGAGTTTTTCCGCGGCGTGCCGGTCGGCGGGTTTATCGCTCATTTCTGCCTGCCGCCCGCCTTGCTTTTGGCGCTCTTCCTGTTCGGTGCCCCGCTGTCGGCCGCTGTCTCGACCGCTTCAACCAGGCTGAAATCGATCTTGCTGGTCTCGATGTCGGCGCGCATCACCTTGATGCGCACGCGGTCGCCCAGGCGATATTTTTTTCCGGTCCGTTCGCCGAGCATCATGTGCTTGGCCTGGTCGTAGTGGAAGTAATCCTGGCCGAGTTCGGACACGTGGACCAGGCCCTCGATGAAGATCTCGTCGATCGCGACGAACATGCCGAAGCTGGTCACCGCGCTCACGGTGCCGTTGTACTCGTCGCCGATGCGGTCGCGCATGAAATAGGTTTTCAGCCAGGCGTCGACGTCGCGGGTGGCATCGTCGGCGCGGCGTTCCGTCATGGAACAGTGCAGGCCGATCTCCGCCAGCCCCTTGGCGGGCAGCTTCTCGCCGGCAAGCACCGCCTTGATGCCGCGATGCACCAGCAGGTCGGGATAGCGGCGGATCGGCGAGGTGAAGTGGGTGTAGGCTTCGTAAGCCAGGCCGAAATGCCCCTTGTTGTCGGGGCTGTAGATTGCCTGCTTCAACGAGCGCAGCATCACGGTCTGCAACAGGCCGTGGTCGGGGCGGTCCTGGATCTTCTCCAGTAGCGCGGCGTAATCCTTGGCGTGCGGCTTGTCGCCGCCGCCGAGGTCGAGGCCGAACTCGGCGAGGAAGCCGCGCAGCGCCGCGAGCTTTTCCGCGGTCGGACCTTCGTGGACGCGGAACAGCGCGGGCTGCTTGTTCTCCTGCAGGAAATTCGAGGCGCAGACGTTGGCCGCCAGCATGCATTCCTCGATGATGCGATGGGCGTCGTTGCGGATTACCGGCACGATCTCCTTGATCTTGCCCTGGTCGTCAAAAACAATCTGCGTCTCGGTCGAGCCGAAGTCGATGGCGCCGCGTTTGGCGCGCGCCTTCAGCAGCACGCGGAACAATTTGTCCAAGGCCTCCAGATGCGGCATCAGCGCGGCCCGCTTTTTTTCAGGCTCGGCCTTTTCCGGCCTGGCGGCGCCGGAGAGCCAGTCCCACACCTGGTTGTAGGTGAGGCGCGCGTGCGAATGGATCACCGCCGGGTAGAAGCGGTATTCCTTGATGCTGCCCGTGCTGGTGATGCGCATGTCGCACACCATCGACAGGCGGTCGACTTCCGGATTGAGCGAACACAGGCCGTTGGACAACGCCTCCGGCAGCATCGGGATGACGCGGCGCGGAAAGTACACCGAGTTGCCGCGGTTGAAGCCTTCGCTGTCGAGCGCATCGCGCGGTTTCACATAATGGCTGACGTCGGCGATCGCCACCACCAGGCGGAAGCCGCTGCGACCGAGCGATTCACAGTACACGGCGTCGTCGAAGTCGCGTGCGGTTTCGCCGTCGATGGTGACCAGCGGCAGATGGCGGATGTCCTCGCGCCCCGTCAAATCCTTTTTCAGCACCTTGGCCGGCAGTTTCTTCGCCTGTTCTTCCGCCTCGGGCGGGAACACATAAGGCAGGTCGTGCTTCCTCAGCGCGATCTCGATTTCCATGCCGGGCGCGGTGAAACTGCCCAGGACTTCACTGACACGGCCCACCGCCTCGTTGTGCGCACCGGGCTGGGTGAGGATTTCCACCATGACCACCTGGCCGGATTGTGCGTTGCCTGCGTTTTCTGGCGGGACCAGGATATCCTGGTTGATGCGGCGGTTTTCGGCAATCAGGAAGCCGACGCCTCCTTCGAGGTAGTAGCGGCCGACGACGAACCGGTTGACGTGCTCCAGCACCTCGACGATCCTGGCTTCGCGCCGACCGCGCCGGTCGAAGCCGGCCACCCGCACGAGCACCTTGTCGCCGTGCAGCACGCGGTGCATTTCCTTGGGCGACAGATAGAGGTCGTCGCCGCCCTCTTCCGGCACCACGAAACCGAAGCCGTCGGGATGCCCCTCGACGCGGCCCTTGATCAGATCGAGCTTGTCCGGCAGGCACAGCTGGCGCTTGCGGTTGAGCATCAGCTGGCCGTCGCGCTGCATCGCGCCGAGGCGGCGCTGGAACAGGTCGCGCTCGGCCTCGGTGATGTGCAGTTGCCCGGCGAAGGCGTCGGCGTCGACCGGGCAGCCCGCTTCGGTCAGCAGTTGCAGGATGTATTCGCGGCTGGGCAGCGGCGATTCATAGCGCTCGGTTTCCCGCTCGTAAAAGGGATCCGCCAGGCGAATCGCCGGAATTTTGTGTTTGCCTGCGCGACCACGGGATTTTTGATGAGGCATCTTCGTTGACAATTTATTCGGGGCTCTCTAAAATGCGCGCCTTCATTGCCCAGATGGCGGAATTGGTAGACGCACTAGGTTCAGGTCCTAGCGGTGGCAACACTGTGGAGGTTCGAGTCCTCTTCTGGGCACCAGACGCAGCCAAGAAATCAGCTTGGTACAAAAAGCCGACCTCGTGTCGGCTTTTTGCTTTGAGGGGGCTTGTTGCGGCCATCAAACTTCGTAGGGATGGCGGCGCACGATCGTTTCCACGCGGTCCGGCCCGGTCGATACCACATCCACCGGCACTTCGCACAGAGCTTCCATCCGCTTCAGGTAGGTTTGCGCCTTTTGCGGCAGCTTGTCGAACTCCTGCACGCCCACCGTGGTGTCACTCCAGCCGGGCAGCTCTTCGTAGATCGGCTCGACGCTGGCGATGGACTCCGCCCCCACCGGCAGGATGTCGCACATTTCGCCATCGATTCTGTAGCCCACGCACACCCGCACGGTTTCCAGCCCGTCCAGCACGTCGAGCTTGGTCACGCACAGGCCGGACACGCCGTTGATCTGGATCGAGCGCTTGAGCGCGGCGGCGTCGAACCAGCCGCAGCGGCGCTGGCGGCCGGTGGTGGCGCCGAACTCGTGGCCCTTCTCGCCGAGGTACTGGCCGACGTCGTCGAACAATTCAGTCGGGAACGGGCCGGAGCCGACGCGCGTGGTGTAGGCCTTGGTGATGCCGAGCACGTAGTGCATCGCGGACGGTCCGACGCCGGAACCGGTGGACGCGCCGCCCGCGGTGCAGTTGGACGAGGTGACGAAGGGATAGGTGCCGTGGTCGATGTCGAGCAAGGTGCCCTGCGCGCCCTCGAACAGCAGGTTGCCGCCGGCCTTGTTGACTTCGTAGAGGCTGCGCGGCACGTCGGCCACCATCGGCTTCAGGCGCTCGGCCATCGCCATCATCTTGTCGAGCGTCTCGTTGAAACTCACCACCTCGGCCTTGTAGTAATTCTTCAGCATGAAGTTGTGGTGGTCGAGCACTTCGCCCAGCTTGGCGGCAAACCGTTCCCGATGGAACAGGTCCTGCAGGCGCAGCGCGCGGCGTGCCACCTTGTCCTCGTAGGCGGGGCCGATGCCGCGCCCGGTGGTGCCGATCTTGCCGGCGCCCTTGGCGATCTCGCGCGCCTGATCGAGCGCGACGTGATGCGGCATGATGAGCGGACAGGCTTCGCTGAGTTTCAGGCGGCTGGCGACGTCGATGCCGGCGGCTTCCAGCATGTCCATTTCCTTCAGCAGCGCGTCCGGCGCCAGCACCACGCCGTTGCCGATGTAGCAGGTGACGCTGTCGCGCAGGATGCCCGACGGAATCAGGTGCAGCACGGTTTTCTTGCCGCCCACCACCAGCGTATGGCCGGCGTTGTGGCCGCCCTGGAAGCGCACCACGCCTTGCGCACGGTCGGTCAGCCAGTCGACGATCTTGCCCTTGCCTTCATCGCCCCACTGGGTGCCGATGACGACGACATTTTTTGCTGCCATGGTGAATCTCCCTGTTTACTGTGTATCTGAACTGGCGATGGTCAACTCGCGCAAATCCATGCTGAATCCGGTGGCCGGACGCGCGCGGCCGAATACCCGCCCCACCTCGTCGTAACGCCCGCCCTGCGCGATGGCATGACTGCGTCCGCCGGTGTAGGCGGCAAACACGACGCCGCTGTGATAGCCGTAGCCGCGCAGCTCTGTCAGGTCGTAGGCGACTTCAACGTCGCGCAGGCTGCGATCGATCGTTTCCAGCGTATCCAGCGCGGTCTGTACCGAGGCGAGTTGCGGCAGTCGCATACGCGCCTCGGCCAGCATGCTGCGGTCGCCATACAGCTGCGGCAGGGCGGCAAAGGCATCGCGGAGCGAAGCCTGCATGCCCGCCGTCAGAACCGACACGGCGCTGCTGTCCTTGGCCTGCAGCGCACCGAACAGCTGATGCTCGATCTCGCTGGAGAACCCGGCTTCCTGCGCCAGCGCACGATAGACGCCGACATGGCCGATGTCGAGCTGCGGCGTTTTCACCCCGCACACGGCAAGGCCTTGCAGCATCAGGGTCAGGATCTCGAGATCCGCTTCGGTACCGGCTTCGCCATACAGTTCCGCACCGATCTGGATCGGTTCGCGCGAGCGGTGGAAGCCGGCGGACTGGGTATGCAGCACGCTGCCGGCATAGCACAGGCGATTCACCGCATTGGTGGCCAACAGGTGCGCATCGATTCGCGCCACCTGAGGCGTGATATCGGCACGTACGCCCATCAGGCGTCCGGACAACTGGTCGACCAGCTTGAAGGTCTTGAGATCGAGATCCGCGCCCACACCGGTCAGCAGCGAATCGACGTACTCCATCAACGGCGGGATCACCAGCTGGTAGCCATGGCCACGAAACAGATCGAGCAACGCGCGGCGCATGTCTTCCATGCGCCAGGCCCGGGGCGGCAATACATCCTCGACGTTTTCAGGCAATAGCCAGGCAATCATTTCAATTCAGCAGCCTCAACAAAAAAGGCCACCCAGCATCGAGGTGGCTCCGATCACACACAACGGGCCGCCGGGCGCGCGCACCCGACGGCAGCGCCGCCGCCATACGTCAGGCGCAGCGCATGGCAGACCGCCTTCGATCACCCGCAACAGGCCGATTGCAGCAAGCCCGCCGACACCGGTCATTTACCCCCGGCGGCACGCGGATTTTTCATGTACTTGAAGAAGTCCGCGCTGGGATCAAGCACCATCACATCACTCTTGTTTTTGAAGCTTTCGCGGTAGGCCTGCATGCTGCGGTAGAAAGCATAGAATTCCGGATTCCTGTCATAGGCCGCGGCATAGATCGCGGACGCCCTGGCATCGCCCTCACCCTTGACGCGCTGGGCATCCCGGTAGGCTTCGGCGACGATCACCTGCTTCTGCCGATCGGCGTCGGCCTTGATCTTTTCCGCTTCCGCCGCGCCGGTCGAGCGCAGTTCGTTGGCCACCTGCTTGCGCTCGGCCTCCATCCGGCGATAGACGTTCTCCGATACGCTTTCCGGCAGATCGACCCGCTTGATGCGCACGTCGACCACCTGCACGCCGATCGAGCGGGCATCCTGGTCGGCCTTGGCGCGAATCAGGCTCATGATTTCATCACGCTTGCCCGCGATGACGTCGTGAACCGTGCGCTTGCCGAATTCGGCCCGCAGACCGTCATTGACCGTCTGGCTCAGCCGGATCTGCGCGCGCGTTTCATCGCCGCCAACCGAGACGTAAAACTGGCGCGCATCGATCACGCGCCATTTGATGTAGGAATCGACCAGCACGTTTTTCTTTTCCGAGGTAATGAAACGCTCGGGATCCGCGGCATCCAGCGTCAGGATGCGCGTATCGAAATAACGGACGTTCTGCACCAGCGGCAGCTTGAAATACAAACCCGGCTTCTTTTTTACCGAGACCACTTCACCCAGCTGGAACACGAGCGCATTCTGGCGCTGGTCGACGGTAAACGTACTGCCGCTCAACACGATCAGCAACACGATCAACCCGATCAGCAGGGGGGCGGCATACTTCTTCATGGCCGGTCCTCCCGATCACGACTGCGCAAGGCATCGCGCGAGCGCAGATCCACGGGGGCAGGCGCGGCCGTCGGAGAAACCGGGGGTTGCAACAGCGTGTCCGGCGACGCGCCATTGCCGGACTGGCCGGCGATCTGCTGCAATTTGTCGAGCGGCAGATACAGGAGGCTGTTGCCACCTTTCTGGTCAACGACCACTTTGGTGGTGTTGTTCATGACGGTTTGCATGGTGTCGAGATACATACGTTCGCGTGTGACCTGCGGGGCTTTCTGATATTCGGTCGCAATTTGCGCAAAGCGGCTGGCGTCACCTTCGGCATTTGCCGTCACCGACTGCTTGTAGCCCGCGGCCTCTTCCTTCAAGCGCGAAGCCAGACCGCTTGCGCGCGGCACCACGTCGTTGGAATAGGCTTCCGCTTCATTTTTCAGGCGCTCGCGATCCTGGCCCGCCTTGACCGCGTCGTCGAACGCAGCCTGCACCTGCTCGGGTGGCTGGATGTTCTGCAAGGTCACCTGACTGACGCTGATCCCGGTCTTGTAGCGATCGAGGATCTGCTGCATCAGGACTTTCGCACGCGTGGCGATTTCGGCGCGTCCTTCGTACAGCACAAAATCCATCTTGTTCTTGCCCACGATTTCGCGCATCGCGGTTTCCGCCACCTGCAGCACCGTATCCTCGGGCGCGCGATTGACGAACAGGAATTCCTCGGGATCTTTCAGGATGTACTGCACCGCGAACTGCAGGTCGATGATGTTCTCGTCGTCCGTCAGCATCAATGATTCGCGCAGCACCTTGCTCTTGACGTTGTTGCGGTAGCCGATTTCAATCGTACGGACCTGGTCGATGTTGACGATTTCGCGCGACTCGATCGGCCATGGCAAATGCCAGCGCGGTCCCGGCTCGGTCGTCTCGATATATTTTCCAAAGCGCAGCACCACGCCGCGCTGACCGGCGTCGACGATATAGAACCCGCTCGCCACCCATACCAGCGCCAGCGCGCCGAGCAGCAAGGCAAGCAGATTGCCGCCGCCACCGCCCCCTGCGGAAGGGAATCCGCCGCCTTCGGTATTGCGGTTGCCGAACAGGCCACCGAGGCGCTGATTCAGTCGCCGCCAAAGCTCGTCCAGATCGGGGGGGCCGCTGTTTTTGTTGCGGTTACCGTTGTTTCCCCATTGCGGGTCGTTCCAGGCCATATTATTAAATCATGCAGAGAGAGCTGTGGGTTGGGAGGGATCTTCGTCCGACATGCCGGCTTCGTCCCGAATACGCCCGGCGACCAGGATTTCCGACAGGGCATCGCGCAAAAGATCAAGCCCCGCGCCGGATTGCGCGGAGACATACACGCTTTGCAGTTTACCATACTCATCCCGCCCCACTCCCGGCGCAACACCCGTCAGATCGAGCTTGTTGTAGACCCGGAGTTGCGGAACGGCATCCGCTCCGATTTCCGCCAGCACCTTGTCGACCGAGTCCATCTGGCGCTCGCGCCCCGGGCTGGAGGAATCGATCACGTGCAACAGCAGATCGGCTTCAGCCGTGGCTTCCAGCGTGGCCCGAAAAGCCGCCACCAGGGCATGCGGCAGGCGGGTGATGAAACCGACCGTGTCCGAGAGCACCACTTCTCCCACGCGCGGCAGATACATTTTGCGCGTGGTGGTATCCAGCGTGGCAAACAACTGGTCGGCCGCGTAAACGTCGGCACGCGTCAACGCATTGAACAACGTGGACTTGCCTGCATTGGTATAGCCGACCAGCGCGACCGACTGCACCTTCTGGCGCGCGCGGGAACGCCGTTGGGTGCGCCGCTGTTTGCCCAGCCGGTCGAGCCGGTCGCGCAGCGACTTGACCCGTATCCCGATCAGACGGCGGTCGGTTTCCAGCTGTTTTTCACCCGGGCCACGCATCCCCACCCCGCCGCGCTGGCGCTCCAGGTGCGTCCAGCCGCGCACCAGCCGGGTCGACAGATGTTGCAGCTGTGCCAGCTCGACCTGCAGCTTCCCTTCCGCACTCTGCGCACGGCGGGCAAAAATATCCAGAATCAGCGTGACGCGATCGACCACCCGGCAATGCACGCGACGCTCCAGGTTGCGCTCCTGCGCCGGCGACAGTTCGTGATTGAAAATGACGATCTCGGCTTCGGCGGCGGCGACCAGCGCGGCGATTTCATCCGCCTTGCCGCTCCCCACGAACAGCGCGGCATCGGGGCGGCTGCGCTTGCCCTGAACCATGCCCAGAATCTCGAGACCGGCGCCCGAAGCCAGCAAGCGCAACTCGGCCACGCTTTCGGAAAAATCCGGATCGCCGAAATCGAGTGCCGCCAGGATGGCGCGCTCGCCGCCGGCGTGTCGATCAAACAAGCAAACCTCCCCGGTCTGCCGCCAGATGCGCGGTGGTCGTGAATGAGGCAGGGCGATTCAGGGGAAATTTCACTGGCCGGCGTTCAGGCGCGGCCCGGGAAGCGGAACATCCATGCAGCACCTGTGGGGGATGAGAAAGCCTGATTCTAGCGTCTATCACGCCGATTGCGGAGACTCGGCGCCCAATCGCTGCATGGATCCGTGAACGCTCCAATCCCGCTGTTTTTTACAGTTCCACAGCGCGTAGACGTTCGGCTGCCTGCTCGGGATTGACCGTATTGACGAAGAGCCCGGAGCCCAGTTCGAACCCGGTGGGAATGGACGTGCGCGGACAGATCTCCAGATGCCAGTGATAGCTGGGCGCGTGCGCATCCCGTTGTGCATCGTGTGGCACGGAATGCAGGAAGAAGTTGTATTGCGCGCCGCCGATGACGGCATCCAGACGCGCCATGGTGCGCTTCATCACCCGCGCCAGATCGGCCAGATCCTCGCCGCGCACATCGAGGAAATCGGCCTGGTGGGCCAGCGGAAGAATGTGCACCTCCCATTCGTAACGGCTGGCAAACGGCTTGATGGCGATGAATTTCTCGCCGCGCTCGACGACATACTGGCCCACATTGATCTTGCGGCGCACCGCGCCGGAAGCGCGGTCGTAGATGGTTGCCTCGAAGGTCAGCGCCTCGTCGATCAATGCGCAGAAAATGCAGTGGTGATGCTTGGCGTAGTGCGCGGCGCTGTTCCGCACTTCGGCGTCAACGTTTTCCGGCACCACCGGCATCGCGATCACCTGGCTGTGCGTATGCGGGATCGACGCCCCGGCAGCCGGGCCGAAATTCTTGAACACCAGCACGTATTTCAGCCGCTCGTCCGATTCGAACAACTGGCGCATGCGCGTCTGATAAATGCCGAACAGGATCGCCAGGTGCGATTCGGCCATCTCCTGTACGGCGATGCCATGCTCATGATGATCGATGATGACTTCGTGCCGGCCGTAGCCGTCGATGGTCTGCTGCAGGCCGAAGTTGAACCCGGCCTGTTCGCGGTCGTCGCCCAGCACCGGATAGAGATTTTCCACCATGCGGATCTGCCAGTCGCCCTCGGGTGGCCAGCTCAGGATCACGGGCGGGGTTTTATGCTCGTTGCCACGGCAGAACGGGCAGGTTTCAACGTGTTTGCGGGTGTCGCGCGGCGCCAGTTCCTCGGCTTTTTTCGGGCGCATGCTGCGCGCGGTGGCGACCAGCACCGATTCGCTCGGGATGACCGGATTGATGCGGATTTCGCGGACTTCGCTGGATTCGTGGGTGCTCGGGTCTGACATGCGGGGTATCCTCCGCCGACAAGCATAAAACAGCCAGCGGGCGCCGGAGGATCATAATTCTTATGTGCCCTGTCACGCTTTTTATCCACTCGTACCCGGGACTTGCGTTGACGAAGCCGGGAGCGGCGCCGACAATGTGAATCTTCGCTGGTTTCCGGAACATTCCCATGGACGAAAAAGCCCTGCACGACGAGCAGCGTCTCATGCGCATGATGCGCAAGACCCTCACTTCCATCGTGCGCGACACTGCGCCGCGCGACGGCAACCCCAGTCCGCTGACCGAGGTGACCGTGCTCGGCATCAAGGATTGCCTGATGGTGATTTCCAGTCGCGAAACCGAGCTTGCCAGGCTGACCGGCCGCACCCTGGACGAGCGCCCGCACTTTACCGACGAGACGCCGAACAGCCACGCCGTCAGGATCAGCGACATCCCGAAAAAGACGCACTAATGCATCGCGTTCAGCGATGCATCATTTAGAGACAGCCAAATGCCGCAAGCCACCAGCCTGTTCACCGATGTCGAATCGAATGTCGTCGGCACCTCGGCGGTGGTGATCTATGCGCCCTCCGGCAGGTCACGCAAGCGTTTCCCCGAGGGCGTGGTCGAGGTCTACGCCAGCGAGGACGAGGCGCGGGCGCATGCCGATCCGTCGAGGCACCGCCGCGCCGCCATTGCCAGCGGGCCGGCGCGATCTTCCGAGGGCCTCAAGCTGTTCTATCTGGTGCGCTGGCTCGACTGACGACTGAGGCACCCGCCCGCTTCAGGTCGAGCCGTAGACCTTGCGTCGCACCCGCTTCTTGCGCCGCATCCGCGTCGCCTCGCTTTCGCTCAGCGGCGCCCGCACCTTGCCTTCAAACGGGTTCCTGCCGCTGTCTTCCTTGACCTGGATGCGCAGCGGCGTGCCCTGCAGCTTGAAGGCCTTGCGGAAACTGCTTTCCAGATAGCGTTTGTAGTCGTCGCGCAGACCTTCCAGCGCGTTGCCGTGCAGGATGATGACCGGCGGGTTCTTGCCGCCCTGGTGGGCATAGCGCGGCTTGGGGCGGAACAGTCCGCTCTTGGGCGGTGCGTGCTGTTCCACCGCCATTTCCAGCACCCGCGTCAGCTTGGGCGTCGTCATCTTGATGAAGGCGGCGGCGTGCGCGGCCTCGACGTCCTTCAGCAGGGTGTCCAGGCCCTTGCTCTTCAAGGCCGAAATGTAATTGAAGCGGGCGAAATCGAGGAAAGCCAGCTTGCGGCCGATGTCGCGCTTGATGTCGTCGCGCTGCTCGGCGGACAGGCCGTCCCACTTGTTCACCGCCACCACCAGCGCACGCCCGGTTTCCAGCACGAAGCCTGCGAGATGCGCGTCCTGCTCGGAGATGTTCTCGCGCGCGTCGAGCACCAGCACCACCACGTTGGCGTCCTCGATCGCCTGCAGGGTCTTGATGACGGAGAATTTTTCCACCGTCTCGAACACCTTGCCGCGACGCCGCACGCCGGCGGTGTCGATCAGGATGTAGGGCTTGCCGGCGCGCTCGAACTCGACGTAGATCGAGTCGCGCGTGGTGCCCGGCTGATCGAAGGCGATCACGCGCTCCTCGCCCACCAGCGCATTGACCAGGGTCGACTTGCCGACGTTGGGACGCCCCACCAGCGCGATCTTGGGAATGCCGAACTCGTCGGCCTGCGCGTCCTCTTGCGGGAACGGCGCCAGCGCCTCGGCGACCAGGTCGGCAATGCCGTCACCGTGCGCACCGGAAATCGCCAGCGGCTCGCCCAGCGCCAACTCGTGGAATTCCGCGGTCACCACCGCGCGGTTCATGCCTTCGGCCTTGTTGACGGCCAGCAGCACCGGACACGACGCGCGGCGCAAGCGGTCGGCGATCACCTTGTCCTGCGGCGTCAGGCCGGCGCGGGCATCGACCATGAAAACGATGGCGTCCGCCTCGTCGATGGCCTGCAGCGTCTGCCGCGCCATCTCGGCCATGATGCCGTCCCTGGCCACCGGTTCGAGACCGCCAGTGTCGACCACCAGATAGGGCTTGCCGCCGATACGCCCGCGCCCGTAATGACGGTCGCGCGTCATCCCCGGCAGATCGTGCACCAGGGCGTCGCGCGTGCCGGTCAGGCGGTTGAACAGGGTGGACTTGCCGACGTTGGGACGTCCGACAAGAACCAGGGTGGGAAGCATCATCCTAGAAACCGTAGTTGGACGCACCCGAGGGTGCGTCTGGGCAGGTGACTGCCGCGAAGTGAGGAGGCAGCAGGCCGGAGCCTGCAACGACGAACGACAAAGGCAGGCGCGTGGCCAGGCGTGCCGGCGGGTGCGTAGCGGCCGCCCCCTGCGGGTGGGCGTGACCGGGGGTTGAAGTAGCGATAGTCATGCAGCATTCCTGAATCTGAGCGGTCAACCGCGGTTTCCAGGATGATTGTCCTTGCTGACGCGCCGGCCAAGCCGACGCGTCGTGTTGTTTACTTGAGCCGGAATGCAACGACATTGCCCTTGATCGTCTCCACCGCGAAACCCGGGCCGATGTCGGCGGGCGCCGAATGCACGCCGCTGTCGACTCTCGCCCGTGCCACGAAGCTGCCATCCTCGCTCGACAGCACATGGACGTATCCTTCGCCATCGGCCACCACGACCCAGGCACCCAGCGCCAGCGGCGCGGTCACTGTGCGGTGCGCCAGTTTATCCTGGCGCCAGCCGGCGCGACCGCTGGTCTTATCGTAGGCCGTCACGGCATCCTTGTCGTCGGTGACGTAGAGGTTGCGCTCGTCCATCGCCAGACCGGTGTTGCTGGAGGTGTCACGTGCCCACAACAACTCCCCGTTGCGACGGTCGAAGCAGGCTACCCGTCCCTGATAGGCGACCGCACACACCTGGCGTTCATCCACGGCCGGATTGCCCATCACGTCGGCCACCCGTTCGAGTTCGGTGGCGCCGCGCGGCAACGCCACCGTGGCCTCCCACAACTGTGCGCCGTTGGCGGCATTGAGCGCCACCAGCTTGCCGCCGGGAAAGCCGGCGTAGAGCACATCGTCGCGCACGGCCATGCCACCCGAACCACGCAGGCTCAATACCGGCAGATTCCGGGTATACAGCCATTTGCGGCTGCCGTCCGCCACGGCCAGGCCCTGTACGCGGCCATCGCCGGTACGGGCGATGACGTTGTCCCCCACGACCAGCACCTGACCGGTCACCTCGCTCGACAACGGCACTTTCCAGCGCACCTGGCCGCTCGCCTGATCCAGCGCCAGCAATTCGCCCTTGATGCTGCCGGCGAGCACCAGTCCCTGCCCCACCCCTGCGCCAGCCGACAAACTGACGCCAGCGTCGGTTTTCCACACCGTGCTGCCATTGGCCAGCGCGATGCGCGTCACCCGGCTGCCGCCCGCAGCAAACACGCCGTCCCCTTCGGCTTGAGGACGAAACAGGTAAGCGCTGGCATCTCCCGTCTCGCTTTTCCAGGCTTCGGTGAGGCTGGCGGCGGGCTTGAATTCGACCAATTCCGCGGGCTTGGCCTTGGCCGGACCGTGGCTGAACCAGCCGCCTATCGTGCTGCACCCCGACACGGCCAGCGCCAGGCTGACGACCATCATGCGCATCTTCACTTGGTTTCCCCTCCCAGTGCATCGAGTTTCAGTTCGACGATGCTGCGATAGGGATTGTCCTGCCCCATTTTTCCGAATGCGGCCTGATACGCTGCGCGCGCGGCGTCTTTTTTATCCTGGGCCATCAGCACATCGCCCCGCAGATCCTCGAAACGAAAGGCAAATGCATCGCTATGCGAGCCCGCCAGGGTTTTCAGCGCCGCATCGTATTGTTTCTGGTCGAGCTGCACGCCCGCCAGATGCAGGCGGGCCAGATCCTTGATTGCGGGCTCCTTGCTGTTGGCCAGGACCCATTCCAGCTGGCTCTGCGCACTTTTCAGATCCTTGTTCTTGGCATTGAGCTTGGCCAGCAGCAGGGCGGCGCGGGGCGCATAGGCCGTGCCCTTGTACTGCTCGATCAGCATCGAGCCCGCCTCGCGCGCATCCTTGGTATCGTTCGTCACCAACGACTGCGTGAGCTTCTCGTACAAGACCGCCGCTTCCAGGCTTTGTGTCACCGTGTGGTTCTGCCAGTAGCGCCAGCCTGCCGCCGCTGCGATCGCCACGGCCAGACCGACCATCACTAGGCTGCCCCAGCGTTTCCACCAGGCCTTCAGTTCGTCCATCCGTTCCTGCTCGTCGAGATCGTAGGTTGCCATGCGCTATACCTTTTGGGTTGTTGCTTCTTGAATGAATTGAATCGCCTGCGCCATTCCGGTGCGGCGCTGTTCTGTCGCGTCTCGCAGCGGCTTCAGCGTCACCTGCCGCGCCGCGGCCTCATCGTCGCCGACGATCACCGCATAGCGTGCGCAGCTGGCGTCGGCTTTCTTCATCTGCGATTTGAAACCGCCCCCGCCACAATGCAGGATCGTGGAAAGCCCGGCACTGCGCAGCGCGGACGCCACCTGCCAGGCAAATACCCGCGCCGTGTCGCCAGCGTGGACGATATAGGCATCCGGCCCCGGCGTTGCAAGCGCACGTCCACCGGCTTCGACCAGCGCCAGCAGTCTTTCCATGCCCATTGCAAACCCCGCAGCCGGCGCCGGCTTGCCGCCCAGTTGCTCGATCAGGCCGTCGTAGCGTCCGCCCGCGCACACCGTTCCCTGCGCGCCGAGCTGGTCGGTCACCCACTCGAACACGGTGCGATTGTAATAATCCAGCCCGCGCACCAGCCGCGGGTTGATCTCGAATGCGATGCCATGGGCGCGCAGCAGCGACTGCACGTCGTCGAAATGCGTCAGCGCCTCGTCTTCGAGTTCATCCATCAGCCGGGGTGCGGCCTCGTTGAGCGCCTGCATCGCGGGGTTCTTGCTGTCGAGAATGCGCAGCGGATTGCTGTGCAGGCGGCGCTTCGCGTCCTCGTCGAGCACCTCCCGATGCGACTCGAAATAGGCGACCAGCTTCTGCCGATGACGTTGACGGGCGGCCTGGTCGCCCAGGGTGTTGAGCTGCAGCGTCGGCGCGATGTCCAGTTCCTTCCACAGGTCGGCGCACATCACGATCAGCTCGGCGTCGGTGTCGGGCCCGGCGAAGCCGAGCGCCTCGACGCCGACCTGGTGAAACTGCCGATAGCGGCCCTTCTGCGGCCGCTCGTGACGGAACATCGGGCCGCTGTACCAGAGTCGCTTGCCGCCGTCGTACAGCAGGTTGTGCTGGATCACCGCACGCACCGACGACGCCGTGCCTTCCGGGCGCAGCGTCAGCGATTCGCCGTTGAGCTCGTCGATGAAGGTGTACATCTCCTTCTCGACGATGTCGGTCACTTCGCCGATGGCGCGCTTGAACAGCCCGGTGTGCTCAAGAATCGGCGTACGCATCTCGCGGTAGCCGTAGCGCCGCAGCCAGTCGCGCACGATGGCCTCGAAACCCTGCCAGGTGTCGGTGGCGTCGGGCAGCAGGTCGTTCATGCCGCGCACGGATTGAATGTTGTTGTTGCTCATCTAAAAAATCTCACCACAGAGGCACAGAGACACCGAGAAAAACCAACCATGCCGTCCCTGAAAAAGCTTTTCTCTGTGTCTCTGCGCCTCTGTGGTTAATGGTTTTATTTGCCAGCGCCATAACGTCTGCACACATAGTCCTCGACGATCGCCTGGAAGTCCGCGGCGATGCGCTCACCCTTCAGCGTCACGGTCTTTTCGCCGTCGACGTATACCGGCGCCACCGGCACTTCGCCGGTGCCGGGCAGCGAGATGCCGATGTTGGCGTGCCGGGATTCGCCGGGGCCGTTGACCACGCAGCCCATCACCGCGACCTGCATGGATTCGACGCCGGGATACTGGCTGCGCCAGAGCGGCATCTGCGTGCGCAGGTAGGTTTCAATGTCCTGCGCCAGTTCCTGGAACACGGTCGAGGTGGTGCGGCCGCAGCCGGGGCAGGCGGTGACCTGCGGGGTGAAGGCGCGCAGGCCGAGCGCCTGCAGGATTTCCTGGCCGACGCGGACTTCACGGGTACGTTCACCGCCCGGCTCGGGCGTCAGGGATATCCGTATCGTGTCGCCGATGCCTTCCTGCAGCAGCACGGACAAGGCGGCGGTCGAGGCGACGATGCCCTTCGAGCCCATGCCGGCCTCGGTCAGCCCGAGATGCAGCGGATAGTCGCACTGCGCAGCGAGATCGCGGTATACGAAAATCAGATCCTGCACCCGGCTCATCTTGCACGACAGGATGATCCTGTCACCGCCGAGGCCCAGCTCTTCGGCCTTCTTCGCCGATTCCAGCGCGGACGCCACCATCGCGCGGCGCATCACCACGTCGGCGTCTTCCGGGCGCGCCAGACGCGCGTTGTCGTCCATCATGCGCGCCGCCAGCGCCTGGTCGAGGCTGCCCCAGTTGACGCCGATGCGCACCGGCCTGTCGTAGCGGCATGCCGTTTCGATCAGGGTGGCGAACTGTTCGTCGCGCTTGTTGCCGCGTCCGATGTTGCCCGGATTGATGCGCAGTTTCGCCAGCGCCTGCGCGCATTCCGGCACCTGGGTCAAGAGCTTGTGGCCGTTGAAGTGGAAGTCGCCGATCAGCGGCACGCGGCAGCCCAGCACGTCGAGCCGCTCACGGATGCGCGGCACCGCGGCGGCGGCCTCCAGGGTGTTGACGGTGAGCCGCACCAGTTCCGAGCCGGCCTCGGCGAGCGCCTGCACCTGGCGCACGGTGGCCGTGACATCGACCGTGTCGGTGTTGGTCATCGACTGCACCACCACGGGCGCATCCCCTCCTACCAGTACGGAACCAACCTGTACCTGACGGGTGAGACGACGGACAATTTGCGACATCATTCTTCCAGTGTGGCTATTCTTCAAGCGTGAAGCGGGCGACGGTCGTGTCGGTGAACGGCTTCAGATCGATGGGGCGGCCGTTGTAGGTCACCTGCACTTGCGAGGCGTTGCCAATCACCACATCGAAGGGCGGCTGGCCGCGGACATCCGCGCTGCTGCCTGCGGGATTGAGCTGGCGCAGCAGCATGCGGCCGCCGGCATCCTTGATTTCGGTCCAGGACGTGTCGCCGAATTCGAGATGCAGTACGCTGCCCTCGGCATCTGCCGCCGGTTCGGTCGTCGCAGGTACGTTTGCCGCGGGCGGAGACGCAACGCCCGCTTCGGACGCCGCAGGCGGCACAACAGCCGAAGGGGGCGCCAGCGAGGCGGCGACCGGCGGCGTCACCGGCGCTGCCGCCGCAGCGGGCGACGGAGGAGGCAATGGCATCACGGATGGCGCCTGCGCGCTGGCGCCTTCCTCGCCGCCGCTATTGAGCCATACATATAGCGCGACCGGTACCGCCACCACCAGCAGCAAGCCGACCAGGGACAGAATCAGCCACGGCGAAGTCAACCATGAATGAGGCGGGGACGCCTCGGCCAGCGCAACCGTAGCCGGCTCGGCGGGTGCGCCGTCCATGCGCGACAGCAGCGATTCGGGGGCAAGCCCCAGCAGACGCGCATAGTTCCGCACGAATCCGCGCGCAAACACAGGCTGACCCAGGCTCTCGAAATCATCCTGTTCCATCGCCTTGACCTGACGATGCATCAGTCGCAAACGCTGGGCGGCATCCTCCAGCGTGACGTTCTGCGCTTCGCGCGCGTCACGCAGCATCTGCCCAACCGATGCCTGTCCGCTCCCGCTCACTCGAAATGTCCCGCCAGCAGTTGCCGCGTCTCGTCCGAATCGGGGAAACGTTTGCGCAGTTGCAGGGCATAGGCCGCCTCCCGCGCACGGTCACCCAGCCGGCGTTCCAGCCGCACGCCCAGCCACAGGCTTTCGGCGGTGGGCGCTGCCAGCTCGTCATGGCGCTCCAGCAGACGCTGCGCCTCCGGCAGACGTCCCTGGCGGAAATGCAATCCGGCCAGTTTGAGGGTCGAGTTGGGATTATCGGGCTGCAGTTTGAGCGCCTTGCCCAGATTGGCCTCGGCCAGCGCGAGATCGCCCTTCTTTTCCGCGCATAAACCGGCATTGGTCATGGCCAGCTCAGGTTGCCCGTATAAGGGATTGCGAATGGCGGCGCTGAATTGCGCCAGGCCTTCGTCATAGCGGCCACGGGTGCAAAGAAACCAGCCGTAGTTGTTGCGCGCATTCGAATCGTTGCGATCAAGCTCGATCGCGCGGCGGAAGTTGTCCTCGGCCAGCGTGTCTTCGGCCAGATCCATGTAGATCATGCCGTAGACGTTGTAGGCCGGGCCATAGCGACTGTCGGCGGTGATCGCCTTGCGCAGTTCGTCGAGCGCAACCTTGTACTGGGAACGCGCGACATAGGCGTCGGCCAGCTCCGTGAATGCCCGGGCACGCTCGCGGCTCTGGCTGTCGGCCTCGCTGACCGCCACACCGCCGCCTTCGCCCATCGGCTGCGCCGCGCAACCTGCCAGCAATGCCGCCGCAATCAGTACGCTCAAGCCTTTCTTCACGCTGCCTCCTTACGCATCCGTTTCATCACACGCCCGCTCTTGTCAGCCACTTTCCCCGCAAGTTGTCCGCAGGCCGCATCAATATCGTCGCCGCGCGTCTTGCGCGTGGTCACCACGTAGCCCGCATCCTGCAGGATCTGGCGGAACACCCGCATGGGTTCCGCACGGGGCTTTTCGTAACCCGATTCGGGGAACGGATTGAAGGGAATGAGATTGAACTTGCACGGCACGTCGCGCGTCAGCCCGATCAGCTGGCGCGCGTGCTCGGGCTGGTCATTGACGCCGGCCAGCATCACATATTCAAAAGTGATGAAATCGCGCGGGGCATGCACCAGATAGCGCCGGCAGGCGGCCATCAGTTCGGCCAGCGGATATTTCCTGTTGATCGGCACGATCTGGTCGCGCAGCGCGTCGTTGGGCGCGTGCAGGCTCACCGCCAAAGCGACCGGGCAACGTTCCGCGAGGCGGTCCATCGCCGGCACCAGGCCGGAGGTCGACACCGTCACCCGCCGCCGCGAGAGGCCGTAGGCGTGATCGTCGAGCATGATGCCGAGCGCGGTCACCACGTTCTCGAAATTCGCCAGCGGCTCGCCCATGCCCATCATGACCACGTTGCTCACCGGGCGATCGGCAATCTCTCCGGTCGTGCGATTGGGTTCGGTTTTCAGGCTGTGCTGCGCCACCCACAACTGACCGATGATTTCGGCCACCGTCAGGTTGCGGTTGAAGCCCTGCCGCCCGGTCGAGCAGAAGGTGCACTCCAGCGCGCAGCCCACCTGCGACGACACACACAGCGTGCCGCGATCGTCTTCCGGGATGAAAACCGTTTCGATGCCGTTGGCGACACCGACGTCGAACAGCCACTTGCGCGTGCCGTCCGCAGACGTGTGCGCGAAGCTGATCGCGGGTGCCTGCACCACCGCCCGCTGCGGCAATGTCTCGCGCAGGCTTCTGGCAATGTCGGTCATCTGCGCGAAATCGGTCACCCCGGACTGGTGGATCCAGTGGAACACCTGCCTGGCGCGAAACGGCTTTTCGCCGAGTTCGGTGAACCAGGCGGTCAGTCCTTCCAGATCGAAATCGAGCAGGTTCTGCGGCATGCGTCGGGCTTAACGTCCCGCGTAGACTTCGCTGGCGGGGAAGAAATAGGCGATCTCGATTGCTGCCGTTTCCGGCGCGTCGGAGCCGTGCACGGCGTTGGCATCGATGCTTGCGGCGAAGTCGGCGCGGATGGTGCCCGCTTCGGCTTTCTTCGGATCGGTTGCGCCCATCAGCGCGCGGTTCTTGGCAATCGCGTCTTCGCCTTCCAGTACCTGCACCACGACCGGACCCGAGATCATGAAATCGACCAGATCCTTGAAGAAAGGACGGTCCTTGTGCACGGCATAGAAACCTTCGGCTTCCTGGCGCGACAGATGCTTCATTTTCGACGCCACGACCTTGAGGCCGTTGCTCTCGAAACGGCTGGTGATCTTGCCAATCACGTTCTTGGCGACGGCATCGGGTTTGATAATGGAAAAAGTGCGCTGAACAGCCATATCTATGCTCCAGACAAAAGAGGAAAAACAAGAAAAAAGGTTCAAAAAACCAGGAAAATCAGCCCGCTAGAATAACATGGCACGCCCTGGACTGTCTTGTCCGGCCGGCGGGCGGCGGCTCGCATAGCTTGCCAGGACTCGCGCAACGCCTTGATCCGTCAGGGTTCGACGTGCGGCAGCACCCCGGCTTCACCGGGCGCGGCGCTCAAATCGGCTTCAAAGCCGATTCCCGCCGCCCATACCAGTCGATCATCGCACCACATCAGCGGCAAGCGCGCCCGCTGCCAGGGCGGGACTCCATACTCCTGCAGCAGATTCTTCAGGCTGCGCCGGGAACTCCCCGCATGCGGTCGAAGATGCTCGCCCCCCCTGCGCACGCCGAGCGTGACGTCACCCGCCGCCAGCGCCGCCTGACTCAGTCCCGCGCCCTGCGTCGGTTCCATCCGCACGGTGATGCCGGCGGCCGGCACCCAGATGGCCGCTTCGCCCCGCCAGCGCACCGATGCCGTCCCGTGCGGCCCCGGCGCCACCAGATAGGCGCCTCCGCGGTAACGCCATAATTCCATCCGTCCCAGATTGACGCGCACGCGCGCATCCGCCTGCGCCTCCCGCAGTTGATGCAAGGCCTCGTCGAGCCGCCGCATGCCGGGCAAGGTCTGACCATGCCGCTCGATGAAGTGGCGCAGCAGGTTACGCGCGCGCGGGATCGACAGGGTGCTCAGCACGCTACAGTCGAGGCGGTCTCCGGCAATGGCCTCCCGCGCATCCAGCCGGGCCAGATCGTCCAGCAATTCTGCGGCATCGGCCTGCAGCGCGGCCGCGCGCGACAGGGTGCGGCCGGCGCCGGGAAAATGCCGCGCCAGTAACGGCATCACCTGCTGGCGCAGGGCGTTGCGGCGATACCGGGTGTCCCGGTTGCTTTCGTCGTCGACCCACGCGACGCCTTGTTCCCGCGCCGCACCCAGCAGGTCGGCACGCGCCACATTCAGCAGCGGTCGAAGCTGAATCGCTCGCCAGCCGGGCCGCTTCCGGCTCTCGGCCATGGCGGCCAGACCTTTGGGACCCGCGCCACGCAGCAATTGCAGCAGAAGCGTTTCGGCCTGGTCGTCCTGATGATGCGCCGTAACAAGAAAATCCACCTCCAGCGCGGCGAAAATGCGCTGACGCTCGCGTCGCGCGGCGGCCTCGATCCCGTCCGGGTCGGCGCGCGCAATCCGCACGCGATGAATGCTCAATTCGACATCGTGAACCGCACACAGGCGCGCGCAGAAAGCGGCCCAATCGTCGGCATGCGGTGACAGGCCGTGATGGACATGCACCGCCTGCAAGCTGAACGGGTATTGATCGCGCAGCGCCAGCAAGGCGTGCAGCAGGACCACCGAATCCAGCCCACCCGACAGGGCCAGCGTCAGCCGTGCATGCGGAGGAACGTGGCGAGCGAGTGCGCCGGCCACGGCAGCGACAATCGCCTTATTTGACGGGAGTTTCCTTGAAGCTGCCATACGCCCGCAACCGCTGGTAACGCATCTCCAACAAGGCGTCGAGCGCCTGTTTGCGCAATTCTGCGAGCGCATCGGTCAGCGCGCGGCGCATTGCCTGGAACATGGCGTCCCAGTCGCGCTGCGCGCCGCCGAGTGGTTCATCGACAATACGGTCGACCAGTCCGTTGGCTTTCAGACGGCTGGCGGTGATGCCCAGGGTTTCGGCCGCGACCGAGGCTTTGTCGGCACTCTTCCACAAAATCGACGCACAGCCTTCGGGCGAGATCACCGAATAGGTGGAATACTGCAGGATCATCATGCGGTCGCCGACGCCGATTGCCAATGCGCCGCCCGAGCCGCCTTCGCCGACGATGGTGCAGACGATCGGCGTCCTCAGTTCAGCCATCGCGTACAGGTTGCGCGCAATCGCTTCGGACTGTCCGCGCTCCTCGGCCCCGATGCCGGGGTAGGCGCCGGGCGTGTCGATGAAGGTGAAGATCGGCAGCGAGAATTTCTCGGCGAGACGCATCAGCCGCAGGGCCTTGCGATAGCCTTCCGGGCGCGGCATGCCGAAGTTCCGGTAGATCTTTTCCTTGGTGTCGCGGCCCTTCTGGTGGCCGATCACCATGACCGGTTCGCCATTGAAGCGGGCCATGCCGCCGACGATCGCGGCATCGTCCGCATAGGCGCGGTCGCCGTGCAGTTCGACGAAATCGGTAAACAGCCCCTGCACGTAGTCGAGCGTATACGGACGCTGGGGATGACGCGCCACCTGCGATACCTGCCAGGCATTGAGCTTGGCATAGATATCCCGGGTCAGCGTCTGGCTCTTCTTCTGCAGGCGGCGGATTTCTTCCGAAATATCCAGCGCGGAGTCGTCCTGCACAAAGCGCAGTTCTTCGATCTTGGCTTCGAGCTCCGCGATCGGCTGCTCGAAATCGAGGAAAGTGGTTTTCATCGGTGATCTTTATCAGACTGTCGCAAAAAAACAGCCGGGTATTTTAGCAGTCCGCTGCCCTTGGCCACCCAATTGGGCACCCTGCGGCTTAATGATGGTGATGGCCGTGCGCGCCATGCGCGTGACGATGGGCCACCTCGTCCGCCGTCGCCGCACGCACGTCCGCCACGACGCACTGGAAATAGACTGCCTGGCCCGCATAGGGGTGATTGCCGTCGACCACCACCTTGTCTTCGGCGACATCGGTCACGGTATAGAGCAATTCCTCACTGCCGTCGACGGGCGAGCCGACGAACTGCATGCCCACTTCGATGTCGGCGGGAAACGATTCACGTGGTTCCAGCCGCACCAGATCTTCCTCGAATTCGCCGAAGGCATCGGCGGGCTGCAGTTTGAGGGCGACGCTGTCGCCTGCCGCCTTGCCTTCCAGTGCCTGCTCCACCAGCGGGAAGATGTTGTCGTAGCCACCATGCAGATAACTGACCGGCTCATCGCTCTCTTCCAGCAGTTTGTCGTCCACATCCTTGACGATGTAGGTGATGGTCACCACGGTATCCTTGCCAATATTCACTTGAGTTCCCTTACCAGTTGAAGTACTTCCGCCGCGTGGCCGCGGCTGGAAACACCGTACAGGGCGTGACGGATGACGCCCTGTTTGTCGATGACGAAAGTGGAGCGCACCATGCTCTTGCGCATGACGCCGTCTACTTCCTTGTCCTGCAGTACGCCGTAAGCCGTACTGGTATCCTGTTCCTTGTCAGCCAGCAAGCGCACACCGATGCCGTGCTTGTCGCGGAACTCGCCATGCCTGATGCAGTCGTCGCGCGAAACGCCCAGCACGGAAGCGCCCGCTTTGGAAAAAGCGTCTTCCAGTTCGGAAAACTCGATCGCTTCGGCCGTGCAGCCCGGCGTATCGTCGCGTACATAGAAATACAGCACGAGTATTTTGCCCCTGAACTGGGAAAGCTCGACGATATTCATGTCCGCATCGGGGTTGGAAAAATCCGGTGCCGGATCGCCTGGTTTCAGCATGGGGTACTCCGCTTGGGTGTCTTTCCGGCAGCATTCTAACAGCCCCTTCCGTGCCGCACCGCTATAATCGTTCCATGACGACTGCCCTGCTCGGCGGCTTGAGCCCCGCGCGCTTCCTGCGCGATATCTGGCATAAACACCCGCTCCTGATCCGCAATGCGGTACCCGGCTTCAGCGGGCTTCTGTCACCTGCCGGGATGCGGCAACTGGCCGCTCGCGACGATGTGGAATCACGGCTGATCCAGGGCAGCGGCACGCATTGGCAACTCGACCACGGCCCGTTCGGGCCAGGCGATTTCAAGCGTCTGCCCGGCACTGACTGGACGCTCCTGGTGCAGTCGCTCAACCATGTCCTGCCCGACGCCGACGCCTTGCTGGCGCGTTTCGATTTCATCCCGCATGCCCGCCTCGACGACCTGATGGTGAGCTACGCCGTGCCCGGCGGCAGCGTGGGCCCGCATTTCGACTCGTACGACGTCTTCCTGCTGCAGGGCCAGGGGCATCGCCGCTGGCAGATCAGCACGCAGACCGATCTCGCGATCCTGGACGGCGTGCCGCTGAAAATCCTGCGCCGCTTCGAGGCGGAGGACGAATGGGTACTCGGCCCCGGCGACATGCTCTACCTGCCGCCGCACGTCGCGCACCACGGCGTCGCCGTGGATGCCTGCATGACATATTCGATCGGCTTCCGCGCGCCCGCCACCGAAGAACTGGCGCACGGCTTTCTGATGCACCTGCAGGACACCCTCGCACTGGAAGGCCGCTATGCCGATCCCGACCTGCGCCGGCAAGCCCATCCCGGCGAAATCGGCCGGGCGATGCTGGGCCAGATCGAAGGCATGATCGCCCAGATCAAATGGAGCAGGCGCGACGTGGCCGAATTCGCCGGACGCTACCTGTCCGAGCCCAAGCCGAACGTGTTATTTGATCCGCCGGAAGCGCCGCTCAGCCGCGCTGCGTTCAACAAGCAGGCAAACAGAGCCGGCGTGGCGCTCAATCCCAAATCGCGCCTGTTGTTCACTGGAAAGCGCTTTTTCATCAATGGCGAAGCCTTCACCCCTGCGGCGGACGAAGCCGTCGCCCTGCAACACCTGGCGGACCGGCGCCGCCTCGCCCCGCCTTGGCCCGCCACGCTGCGCAAACGCTTTTACGACTGGTATGCAGCCGGCTGGCTGGAGATCGACGCCGCATGACCGCCTTTGAAACAGCCGCCGGATTCCAGACGGCATTCGACACCCTGGTGGCGGCAACGCGCCGCCAGTTGCGCGTGTATGACCAGGATCTGGGTCTGCTGGATCTCGACGACGCACCGCGGCTCGCCGCATTGCGCGCACTGTGCGTGGCGGGCGGCGGACGCCGCATCGAACTGCTGCTCGACGATATCGGCCGCGTCGCACGCGACCACCCCCGCCTGATACTGCTCCTGCGCGATTTCGGCCATGTCCTCGAAATCCGTCAGGCCGACCCCGACGCGCCGCGCCCCAATCAGGCGTTCGTGCTGGCCGACCGCCACGGGGTGCTGCTGCGTGCCGACAAGACCGTAGTGCATGGCACCCTGCATGGGAGCGATCCCGGCCACGCAGCGGCGCTGTATCAGGATTTCGAAGGCATGTGGCAACGTTCGCCGGCCAGCGTATCGGCGACCACACTCGGCTTGTAAGTTAAAGCGCCTTCAGCCAGTCCAGCTCGGCTTCGCTGAAGCCCGCCTGGCGACGCGCCGCCAGGTTGAATGGCGGCTTCAGAGGCGGCGCATCGTACTCAACCAGCAACTGCCGGAAGGTTGTATCCGCTGGCACGCCGCGCGCCGCGCACAGCCAGCCGAACCAGTGGCTGCCCACTGCAACGTGGCCGATCTCGTCGCGCTCGATGACCGCAAGGATCTCGATCATGCGCGTGTCTTGCACGGTCTTCAGCCTGTCGACGATCAGCGGCGTGGCATCGAGCCCGCGCGCTTCCAGCACGCGCGGCACCAGCGCCATGCGCACCAGCGGGTCATGCGCGGTTTTCAGCGCCATGTCCCACAGACCGTTGTGCGCGGGGAAATCGCCGTAGGCGTATCCGAGCGTCGCCAGATGCGCCGTCAGCAGTTCGAAGTGCTGCGCTTCTTCGTTCGCGACCGACAGCCAGTCGGCATAATACGGCCGCGGCATGCCGGCAAAGCGATGGGCGGCATCCAGTGCCAGATTGATGGCGTTGAATTCGATATGTGCCAGCGCATGGATCAGCGCTGCCCGGCCGGGCAGCGTGTCGACACGGCGGCGCGATACCTGGTGCGGCGTGACCAGTTCGGGTTTTTCGGGTTGCCCGGGCTGATCGATGGGAAGGCGTGAAATCCCGCTCGCGGGATCGATCCGGCCCGCCAGCCAGTCCGCCCACAAGGCGTGCACGCGGTCTGTTTTGTCCGCCGGCAGGCGGGCGTGCAAACAGGCGGCCAGTCGCTGTGGCAACGAATCTAGCGCCGGTCCACCCACCGGATACCCGCCAGCGCAATCGCCAGAAAAATCAACAGCGGCAGAATCGATACCACGATCACCGGCCAGTCGTTCAGCAAACCAAGATAGCCGAACAGCCGGCTCAGCAGGTGGAAACCGAGCCCTGCCAGGATGCCGATGAAAATCTTGCCGCTGGTCCCGCCGGCGCGCGGCCCCTGGATGGCAAACGGCATGGCGATCAGCATCATGATGGGGATGACGAAAGGACCGAGGAATTTCGACCACAAGGCAAGTTCATAGCGTGTGGTTTTCTGGCCATTGTCCCTGAGGTGCGCGACATAGCGCCAAAGCGTGCGTGCCGACATCTGTTCGGGCGCGATCAGCAGCACGCTGAGGATATCCGGGGTGAGCACCGACTGCCAGTCCAGATGGGCATTCCGGATCGCGTGAATCCCGTCGGCGTCGAACCGGGTTTCCACGACCTGCTGCAGATCCCAGTTCTGGCCGCCGCGCCAGTGGGCCTCCCGGGCCGCGCGGATCCAGTCGAGGCGCCCCTCGGCATCAAACCCGTAAATCTCGATATTGCGTAGCGTATTGTCGGGCATCACTTCGCGCACATTGATGAACGCGCTGCGATCCTTGACCCACAAGCCGGAGCGGAATTGCTGCGCCACGACGGAATGGGTGGCCAGTAATTTGTAGCGCTGCGCCGCCTGCTCCGACCACGGGGTGACATATTCCCCGACGACCAGCACCAGTAATGACAGCAGCACGCCCATCACGCTGAAATACCCCGCGACGCGCCAGTTCGACAGGCCGGATACGCGCATCACCGCATATTCGGAATTACTCACCAGGCGCGACAAGGTGAACAGCGTGCCGATCAGCGCCGCCACCGGCAGGATTTCATACAAATGCCCGGGAATATTGAGCATCACCACCACGGCTGCCTGGCCAAGGCCGTAATTGTTGCGGTTCAGAGCACCCAGTTCCTGAATCACGTCGAAGAATGCAAACAGCACCAGCAGCGCCAGCAGGATGAACGCCGATGCAAGCAGCACCTGGCCAACCAGATAACGCGCCAGCAATCTCATGCGCGCCTCCCGCGCGGCGCGAATTGACGCGTCCGCAGGTAGAACAGGGCGGCGAGCGCCGTCAACATCACCAGATGCGACGCCACCATTCCGCTCCAGGGATCGAGCTTGCCCTGGGCCACCCATGCCTGCGACAGGGACAGCAGGTTGTTGTAGACGAAATACAGCAGCAAGGCGATCACCAGGCCGTATGAACGGCGCGCCCGCGTGTTGACGAAGCTGAGAGGAATGGCCATGACGGAAAGTATGAGCGCCGAGAGGGGCACGCCTATACGCCAGAGCAGTTCGGCCCGCGCCGGCGGCGTCGCATCGGCCAGCAGTTCGTTCAGCGGTGCCTGGCGGATACCGGTTTCCTTGCCGCCGACCGGAACCGGATCGAGCCGCATCCAGTAGCGTTCGAACTGTACGATGCGGTAATCGAGCTGCCCCGGTATCCCCTCGTATCGGCGCCCATCCTTGAACACCAGATAACGCGAGCCGTCGGGAAGCTCGGTGTGGCTGCCTTCGCGCGCCACCACCAGACCGAGCTGGCCGTCGATGCGCGACTGCATGAACACGTTGCGCACGACGCCGGTCAGCGGATTCAGCGATTCGACGTAATAGACGCGCTGGCCTGCGGAAGACTCCGCGAATATGCCGGGCGCGATCAGCGAGCTTTCGCTGCGACTGCGCAGATCCTGGCGATATTCATATTTCTTGGTCTGTGCCCAGGGATTGAGCAGCAGCGTGATCAGCAGGATGACCAGGGAGAACGGCACGGCAAACGCCAGCACCGGCCGCGTCCATTGCGTGAGCGACAGGCCGGCATTGAACCAGATCACCATTTCGCTGTCTCGCCACATGCGCGACAGGGGCAACAACACCCCTGCAAATAACGCGATCGTCATCAAGACCGGCAGAAAAAACAGCAGCGAAAAGCCGAGAAAGGAAAAAACCGCCTCGTTGGCGAGCTCGCCGCGCGCCACATCGCCGAGCAGGCGGATAAACAGCACGACCAGCGCGATCGCAATCAGCACCGTCAGCACGGCGCCGGTGGTGAGCGCCATTTCGCGGGTCAGCGCACGCCGATAGAGCATGAAGAAAGCCGGAAACCGTGAATGGGATGAACGGGCTTTTGACATTCCGCCGCGCTCGCGCCAATAATCGCCAGATCAGCCGCGCCGGATTTCGACGTGATAAGCCCAATGGCTGCGCCTGGCGGCAGCGCAGGAACAAATTGTATGATTTTGAGCACAGACATGGAAAACAAGGAAATCGAACTTGAATTTAGCATAAAAAGCGGCTCCCCCGAAAAGCAGCGCACGGCCTGCGTCGTCGTCGGCGTGTTCGAAAGCCGCAAGCTGTCGGGTCCGGCCATCGACATCGATCGTGCCAGCGACGGCTATCTGTCGGACATCCTGCGTGGCGGGGACATGGAGGGCAAACCCGGCAGCGTCCTGCTGCTGCACAAGGTACCCAACATTCTGGCCGACCGCGTGCTGCTGGTCGGCCTCGGCAAGGAACGGGATTTCCACGAAAAAGCCTATCGCGACGCCATCGCCAGCGCGGTGAAGACCCTGCGCGACACCGGCTCGATGGAAGCCGCCATCACCCTCAGCGAAATCCCGGTCAGGAAGCGCGACGTCACCTGGAACGTCGAACAGGCGGTGATCAGCGCCCACGATGCGCTGTACCGCTTCGACCACATGAAGAGCAAGCCGAGCGAGGCGCGCCGCCCGCTCAAGCGCGTGATCTTCGCCGTGTCGCGGCGCGGCGAACTCAAGTATGGCGAGGTCGGCCTGGCGCACGGGCTGGCGATCGCCCGTGGCATCGGTCTGGCCAAGGATCTGGGCAACACGCCGTCCAATATATGCACCCCCGAATACCTGGCCGGCCAGGCGCAAAAGCTGGCCAAGGCCTACGGCTTCCGCAGCGAGATTCTCGACTATGCCGCCTGCGACAAGCTCGGCATGGGTTCCTTCCTGTCGGTCGGCAAGGGCAGCGACAAGCCGCCGCGCTTCATCGTGCTGAAACACGAGGGCGGTAACAAGGGCGACAAACCGGTGGTGCTGGTCGGCAAGGCGATCACCTTCGACGCCGGCGGCATTTCGCTCAAGCCGCCGGCCGAAATGGACGAGATGAACTACGACATGAGCGGCGGCGGCGCGGTACTCGGCGCCTTTCGCGCCATCGGCGAACTCGGCCTGCCGCTCAACGTGATCGGCCTCGTTCCCTCCTGCGAGAACATGCCGGATGCGAACGCCAACAAGCCGGGCGACATCGTCACCTCGATGTCCGGCCAGACCATCGAGATCCTCAACACCGACGCCGAAGGCCGCCTCATCCTGTGCGACGCCCTGACCTACGCCGAGCGCTTCGAACCCGACGCGGTGATCGACCTGGCCACCCTCACCGGCGCCTGCGTGATCGCGCTCGGCGCCCATCCCAGCGCGCTCTACAGCAACCATGACCCGCTCGCGCGCGAAATCGAGCACGCCGCCGACCACGCCTGGGACCGCGTGTGGCGCATGCCGCTGTGGGACGACTACCAGGACCAGCTGAAGAGCAGCCTCGCCGACATGGCCAACATCGGCGGCCGCCCCGCTGGTTCGATCACCGCGGCCTGCTTCCTGTCGCGCTTCGCCAAAAAATACCACTGGGCGCATCTCGACATCGCCGGCACCGCCTACAAGGGCGGCCGCGAAAAAGGCTCGACCGGGCGCCCGGTGTCGCTGCTGGTGCACTTCCTCCTGAACCGCGCCCAGAAATAAGCCGCCGACTGTGACCGAAATCACCTTCTACACCTTTGCCGACAACCCGCTCGACGTCGCCCGCCGCGTCGCCGTCAAGGCGCACGGCCAGGGTAGGCAGGTGATGATCTACGCACCCGACCCGGCGATGGCCGACGCCATCGACCGTCTGTTGTGGAGCGCGTCCGCGTTGAGCTTCGTGCCGCACTGCCGCGACAGCGATCCGCTGGCAGGCGAGACCCCGGTGCTGATCGGCACCGATGCCGGCGCCCTGCGCCAGGCAGACGTGATGATCAACCTGCACCGCGAACAGCCGCCCGCTTTTGCCCGCTTCGAGCGCCTGATCGAAATCGTCGGTCAGGACGACGCCGGGCGCGAGCAGGGACGCGCGCGTTACCGCTTCTACCAGACGCGCGGCTACGCCCTCAAGACGCATGACTTGCGCCAGACCGCCGGATAGGAGGCCCCCATGAGCGACAGCCCCCCGCCAGAACGATCGGACACCTTGAGCAAGATGGACGCGCTGCTGAAAAAGCATCGCGGCGGCGCCGAAAGCGGCCAGGGTGAGCCCCCGGCTTCGGAACCGGCGGCCCCACCCGCCGCCTGGCTGCCAGTGCTGACCCAGGTGATCGAGCGCGGCACGCCCCCCGCAGCGCCGATCTCTCCCGCCCGGCAGAATGCGCACCAGCATCAGGCGTGGCGCGGCACGCCCCCCGCAGCGCCGATCTCTCCCGCCCCGGCTGCAGCCATGCCCCCCACCCCCCCATCCGAAGAACCGCCTGCCCCCGCTGCCAAGGTGAGCGATACGCTGGCCGAACAGTTGATGAGCGAACTGGCGCCCCGCCTGTCCGAGGTCATGGAAAAACAGGTCGCCGCCGAACTGCGCAAGAACATCGACCAGACCGTATCCAGTCTGCTCAGCCAGCTTGACGTCAACGTCAGGGAAATCGTGCGCGACGCCGTCGCCGAGAAACTCAAGCAGCCGCGCGATCCTTCTGCCTGACCCCACAGCACACGTTACCCTCTGCTTTTTTTGGGACGTGTCCCAAGTATTTTTTGGGATAATCACCGCTTTGCCCGCACGCCATGGAACTCGCCAAATCCTTCGAACCGGCCGACATTGAAAAACGCTGGTACGCCCAGTGGGAAAGCGCCGGCTACTTCAAGGCCGGCCACGCGCCCGACGCGCCCGCCTACTGCATCATGCTGCCGCCGCCCAACGTCACCGGCACGCTGCACATGGGCCACGCTTTCCAGCACACCCTGATGGACGCGCTCACCCGCTATCACCGCATGGCGGGCGACAACACGCTGTGGCAGCCCGGCACCGACCACGCCGGCATCGCCACGCAAATCGTTGTGGAACGCCAGCTCGACGCGCAGGGCGTCTCGCGCCACGATCTCGGCCGCGAGAAATTCCTCGACAAGGTGTGGGAGTGGAAGGAGCACTCGGGCTCGACCATCACCCGTCAGATGCGCCGGCTCGGCACCAGCCCCGACTGGAGCCGCGAGCGCTTCACTATGGATGCCGGCCTGTCGAAGGCCGTCACCGAGGTGTTCGTGCGGCTCTACCGCGAAGGGCTCATCTATCGCGGCAAGCGGCTGGTGAACTGGGACCCCGTGCTGCAGACCGCGGTGTCCGACCTCGAAGTGGTGAGCACCGAGGAAGACGGCTTCATCTGGGAAATCAGCTATCCGCTCGAATACCCTGAAGGGCACAAGGACGGCCCCGAATATTTGACGGTCGCCACCACGCGCCCGGAAACCCTGCTCGGCGACAGCGCGGTTGCCGTGCACCCCGAGGACGAACGCTACCGGCATCTCATCGGCAAGCAGGTGCGCCTGCCCGTCGCCGAGCGCAGCATCCCCGTCATCGCGGATGAGTACGTCGACCGCGAATTCGGCACCGGCGTGGTCAAGATCACCCCGGCGCACGACTTCAACGACTGGCAGGTGGGGCAGCGCCACCGGCTGGTGGCGATCAGCGTGCTGACGCTCGACGCGAAAATGAACGACCTCTGTCCCGCCGAATACCAGGGGCTCGACCGCTACGACGCGCGCCAGAAGCTGCTCGACGCACTCCAGGCAAAAGGCCTGCTGGTGTCGGCCAAGCCGCACACACTGATGATCCCGCGCGGCGACCGCACCCACGCGGTGATCGAGCCGATGCTCACCGACCAGTGGTTCATGAGCATGGAAGGCCTCGCCAAGCAGGGCCTCGCCGCGGTCGATTCCGGCGAGCTGAAGTTCGTGCCGGAGAACTGGACCACCACCTATCGCCAGTGGCTCGACAACATCCAGGACTGGTGCGTGTCGCGCCAGTTGTGGTGGGGCCACCGCATCCCCGCGTGGTACGACGCCGATGGCAATTTCTACGTCGCGCATACTGAAGAAGAAGCCAGGAAGCAGGCCGGCGGTCGCGAGCTGATGCAGGACAACGACGTGCTCGACACCTGGTTCTCCAGCGCACTGTGGCCTTTCTCGACCCTGGGCTGGCCGGAGCAGACGCCCGAGCTCGAGCGCTACCTGCCGACTTCGGTGCTGGTCACCGGCTTCGACATCATCTTCTTCTGGGTCGCCCGCATGGTGATGATGTCGCTGCACTTCACCGGCAAGCTGCCGTTCCGCGAGGTGTACGTGACGGGTCTCGTGCGCGATTTCGAAGGCCAGAAGATGAGCAAGTCGAAGGGCAACGTGCTCGACCCGATTGATCTGATCGACGGCATCGGCATCGACGACCTGGTCGCCAAGCGCACCCAGGGTCTGATGAACCCGAAGCAGGCCGCCGGCATCGAAAAACGCACCCGCCGCGAATTCCCGGAAGGGATCGCCGCCTACGGGACGGATGCTTTAAGGTTCACCTTCGCGAGTCTGGCCACGCACGGCCGCGACATCAAGTTCGACCTGCAGCGCGCCGAGGGCTACCGCAACTTCTGCAACAAACTGTGGAACGCCACCCGCTTCGCGCTGATGAACCTGGAAGGCCACGACTGTGGGCAGGATGCGAGCCAGCCGATGGACTTCTCGGATGCGGACAAATGGATCGTTTCGCGCCTGCAGCAGGCCATCAGCGAAGTCCACGAAGCCTTCGCCGCCTATCGCTTCGACCAGGCTGCGCGCGCGGTCTACGAGTTCGTGTGGGACGAATACTGCGACTGGTATCTGGAGCTTGCCAAGGTGCAGCTGAACCATGGCATTCATGCCCTTCAGGGTACGCCGGAGCAGCAGCGCGCCACCCGCAGGACGCTCGCTACCGTGCTCGAAACCACGCTGCGCCTCGCTCACCCGATCATCCCCTTCATCACCGAGGAACTGTGGCAGAAGGTCGCCCCGCTCGCCGGGGTGGGTGGCGACAGCATCATGCTGGCGCCGTATCCGCTGGCCGACGCAGCGCAGCGCCACCCGGACAGCGTCGCCCGCATCCAGTTGCTGAAGGAACTGGTGAACGCCTGCCGCACCCTGCGCGGCGAGATGAGCCTGTCGCCGGCGCAGCGCGTGCCGCTGGTGATCGAGGGCGACGCCGCCGTGGTCGGCGCATTGGCGCCGTACATCGCCGCGCTCGGCAGGCTCTCCGAAGTCAGCGCCGTCGCAACGCTTGCAGACGCCGACGCCCCGGTTGCCCTGGTCGGCGACATGCGGCTGATGCTGGTGGTGGAAATCGACAAGGACGCCGAACGCGCACGCCTGGCCAAGGAAATCGCCCGCATCCAGGGCGAGATCAAGAAGGCGGAAGGCAAGCTTGCCAACCCCAGCTTCGTCGACCGCGCCCCCGCCACCGTGGTACAGCAGGAGCAGGCGCGGCTGGCCGATTTCGCCGCCATGCTGCAGAAGCTTGAATCACAGCATGCACGACTGAGCTGATTCCAGTATCGGGCAACAAAAAAGCGCGGTTCCGGCCGCGCTTTTTTGTGCTTTTTTGTTGCCGCAAGGTATTCCAGCAGGCACTATCCGTCAAATCTGAATAAAAAAAAACCGGGGTCGAAACCCCGGCCTCGATCAGCCCGACTGCGGCTGAAACTTACATCTTCCAGCTGTACTGGATGCCCAGCGAGTTCTGGTACATCTCGATTTTCTCTGTTCCGGACGGAGGATTTCCGCTGAATGCCGGAAGAATCGAGGTTCCCGTCACATCGTTCTTGAAGGCATGCATATAGGCCATGGTCCACTCGTTACCCGACGCCGTCGTATAGGTAAAGCCCAGCGTGGCGTGATCCTTCACCACGCCCGGAGCCAGAATGTTGAACGTCACGTCACGTGACGCAATCGGATTGTCGGTATGATTATAACCCGCACGTAGTGTCAGTTTCTGACTGTACTTATACTGGACGCCCAGTTTCCACACATCCACATCCTGCCAGCCAAAGCCCGGGCCATTATCGGCACCCAACTGCGCCATGTTGGTGCTGGGGTTGCCAATGGAGTTCACGCCGGAATAGTTGATGCGCTGATAGTCCACCGCGAGCTGGATCGCAGGGGTCGCCTGCCAAGCCACGCCGAGGTTGTAGTTCTCGGGAATGTCAAATCCGCCCTGTTCGGCAAACAGTCCCTTGTACTTGGAAAACTCGTCGAACTGCATCTTCGATGCGTAAGCCGCGCCGATGGTTACAGTCGGAGCAATCTTGCCCATGTAACCGATGCGCACGCCGTAGCCGAAGGAGTCGTCATAACCGCGGTTGGTAACGTTGACTGGGTCAGAAGACACTCCCGGCGTCATCTGGAAAGCCTGGAGGCCATTTGCCTTGAAACGCTGATAGCCGATCAATGGGGAAATACCGATCGAGTGGTTTGGAGCAAGTTTGTAGGCGGCTGTCGGGGCCACAATCAACTGCATCAGGTCAACGCCCAACTTGCCCGAACCACAGAGCAGGTTAGCCGCTCCAGTACCGCAGTTGATCTGCCCGCCGGGATAGTTCGAATTCATACCGCCATTGCCATACACCGTCACGCCCAGCGCTACGTCGGGGTTGAGCATATGGTTGTAGCCGAACTCCGGGATCAGGAAGTACTTGGAGTCACTGTCGACCGAAGCATCCAAAGGACCCAGTCCGGTGCGGCTGGCTTCGCGCCGCGGGCTGAACAGGTCGGCGCCCAGATCGAGGCGGTTACCCGCAAAGGCGGCCGCCGCGGGGTTGTTGGCACCGAAGAAGGCATCGTCGGACGAGGCCGTGGCGGCGCCGCCCATGCCCTTGGCCTTCATGCCGTAGCCGTGCGAGAAGTAACCGTCGGTGGCGAAGGCGCTGCCGGCCAGACCGGCCAGCGCCATGAATGCGAATACGCGGGTGAACTTCATTGTTGCCTCCTGTGAGCAAATTTTTTGTGGAATCCGTCTATTGATATAGCCAGCCTCTACCGGAAGGCTACGCGCGCGCAGGGGCCCAGACAAGCCAACCGCTACAGGCGACTGAACAAAAATGTGTCAAATGTGGTACAAAAGATACATAAAAAAAGAGCCGAGGGAACTCGGCTCTTTCATTCAGAAATACTGTTTCGAACGTTTTAACTTAAATAAACAGGCAGATATCGGTCTCGCCCGCAAATTCGAAGAACGTCGCGGCGCCACCGTATTCGATGCCGTCGATGAAGTCGGAATGATTGAAACCGAACAGTTCGACGGTCATCTGGCAGGCAATGAACTTGACTTCGGCTTCCTGGCACAGTTCGCGCAGGTCGGGGATGGTGGCCACGCCGTTGTTGGCGATGGTCTGCTTCATCAGGGCCGTTGCCACGTTTTCATAACCGGGAATGAGCGACTGGATGGCGTTGGGCATGTTCCAGTTGATGCTCTTGAACCATTTCGGGCCAAAGGGCATCTTCATCGGCATGCCGGGATTGCCCAGCGGACTCACTTTCAGGCCGGACGTATCCTTGCGGACGAGCTGGAGACCGTAGAAGGTGAAGAAAATCTGCGTTTCGTAACCTAATGCCGCGGCCGTCGACGCCAGAATGAACGGGGGGTAAGCCCAGTCCAGGGTGCCCTTGGTGGCGATGATGGCCATTTTTTTGGTATCCATGCTCTCTCTCCTGTTTCGTTAAAAAAACAGCGCCGCGTGTTCTTCTTTGGAACCTGGCGACACCGGTTGGTTTCCCTGATTATTTTTTCTTCATGAAGAAGGTGAACTCGCCACCCGCCTCGGCAGTAGACAGGAGCTCATTCCCGGTCTGCTTGGCGAAGGCCGCGAAATCCTTGACCGAACCCGGGTCGGTCGACAGGATTTTCAGTACCTGTCCGCTGGCAACGTCAGCCAGGGCTTTTTTGGCACGCAGGATGGGCAGCGGGCAGTTCAGGCCGCGTGCGTCGAGTTCTTTATCAAAATTCATGCTGTTCTCCTAACAGTAAATCCATAAATCCATTAATAAATTGGCATGTACTAAAAAACGCTCCGGTACCTTAAACCAGAAATTTCCCTATTGCAACCGAAATTCTGCGCCATGGGAAAATCCAGTCCTTCGCCCCGCGAACCCGGTCAGCAGGGCAGGCTCAACGCGTTGCCCGAGCGGGCCCACGCCACGATACCGCCCGCCAGATTGTGCATGTTGCCATGCCCCCTCGATGCCATGAACGCACAGGCCTGGGCGGAACGGGCACCCGAACGACAGTAGATCACAACCGGCTTGTCCGAAGGAATATCTGCGACACGTAATGGAAGCAGATGCAACGGAATATGGATGGCGCCATCGATCACCCCGCGCGCGACTTCCGCTTCGGTACGCACGTCGATCAGATGCGCGCCCTTGGCCGCAATGTCGGCGACGTACGCGGGATCGACTTCCTTGAATCCTGACAGTCCGAACATGAGGCTCATACTCCTGCAGCATTAAAATAAGAGTTTTCTAATATACATCGAAGCGAGCCGCACGCCAAGCGTCCGCCCGCCGTCGTTCTCAGCAACGTTGCGCACCGTGATACAGATTCACGACGTGGCGCGCCTCGGCGAAAAACAGCCAGCGCTCGATGGCCGCCCCCACGATCCCCGCCAAGGCCGCGACGGCGGCAGCCGTCTGCCCGCCCTGCTCGTTGAAGATCCACACCAGCATCAGGCCGGGCAGCACGAACCCCAGTCCGAATACCACGATCTTGAGCAGGCCTGCGCTGCGGCGCGCGATCTGGAAGCCGAATTCCTGGGTCAGGAAGGTGCCATGCGTGTGCCCGGTATCGAGCAGCTTGACTTTGGCGCGGGTGAAGCCCGTGGCGGTATTGATGGTGGGCGTGAGACCCGTGCTGCGTATCCAGAAGTAATAGATTGCCTTCAGCACTGCAGCGATCGAAACAATCAGCGCCGCCATGGCAATGAACGGTGCGGGATCGAGTCCCGCAACGACTGCGCCCAGCAGCAGCAGCAGACTGCCGCTGGCATAGCCCAGCGCCAGATAATTGGCCGGCACCAGCGGGGTGTTCCACTGACGGATGGTTTTCAGGCAGGCGTAGATCATGCCGGTTGAGAACACCGTGATCCAGGCCAGCACCGCCGACAGGAAGCCGAAGGTTTCACGCAGCCACAGCGGTGCGTCGAACCAGATGCAGACCAGGTAAATCAGCGCCAGCGGCATGAACACCACGGCAAACACGCCCTCGCGCGACAGCCACGAAGTGCGGAAGCGGCTGAACGCGCGCCAGGCGTTTTTCGGGTTGGCGAGGTGGAAGGTGGACGACAGCAGGCCGAACGCGATCAGCCCCAATGCAACGAGCCCGCCGATGACGAGTTGTTGATCGCTGAAACCGCCACCGAGCTTGAACGTGTCGGCAATGAACAGCAGCGAGAACAGGCCGAAGCCGGCGCCCGATGCCACGGTGAAGAAGATGACTGAGAAAGCGGGATGCATGGATTTTCCTGGCGCAATGTATTCAGCAGGCGCGGCTCAGCGCCGCACCAGTTTATTGGCGAACTGCTTGATGCTTTCCTTCAGTCCGCCACGGGGCCTGGTGTCAACCGGAATCACCGGCTTGCGCCGCGGCGGCAGATAGGTGTTGGTCGGGTTGTAGTTGAGTTCGGGCATCAGCGGGAAACCGCCGCGCTCGCGCACGGTGCGCGACACCGCCGAATCGGGATCGTCGAAGTCGCCGAACATGCGGGCGTGCGCCGGACAGGTCAACACGCACGCGGGTTGACGCTCTTCGACCGGCAGTGCCTGGTCGTAGATGCGGTCGATGCACAGGGTGCATTTCTTCATCGTGCCGCTGGAACGGTCGAGCTCGCGTGCGCCGTAGGGACACGCCCACGAGCAGTAGTTGCAGCCCATGCACTTGTCCTGGTCGATCAGCACGATGCCGTCTTCGGCGCGCTTGTACGAGGCGCCGGTCGGGCACACGGTGACGCAGTCGGCATCCTCGCAATGCATGCACGACATCGGAAAATTGATCGTCTTGTTGTTGGGATACTCATCCATTTCATAATGGCGGATCCGGTTGAACCACACGCCCGACGGCTCGGCGCCGTAGGGCTGGTAGTCGGACAACGGGCCGATGGTGCCGGAGGCGTTCCATTCCTTGCAGGCGATGGCGCAGGCATGGCAGCCCACGCATACGTCAAGATCGATGACCAGTCCAAGTCTCATGTTGTGCTCGCTTTATTGATTCAGGGGCCGCCTGGTTCAGTTCTTTTCGTGACTACGCGCGTCGTAGCGCAGCACGTCGGGGCGCTCGTAGCGCTCGTCGCCCGGGTAGGGCTTGAGCACGTCGAGCTGCGGCCACGCACCGGTCTCGCCCGGCGCCGCCTTCCAGATTTTTACGCGCAGATCGAACCATGCCGCCTGGCCGGTCACCGGGTCGGAGTTGGTCACGCGTCGCTCGCCGGCTTTTTCCGGCAGCAATTCCGAGATCAGGTGGTTGAGCAGGAAGCCCCTGGTCGCCTCCGACGCGTTCTCCTTCAGACCCCAGGCGCCCTTCTGCTTGCCGATCGCGTTCCAGGTCCAGATGGTGTCTTCCTGGGTGCCTTCCATGGTCTTGACCTGGCAGCGGATTTTGCCGTTGTGCGACTCGACCCAGATCCAGTCGAAGTCCTGGATGCCCATTTCGGCCGCGCGGCGCGCGTTCATGTACAGGTAGTTCTGCGCCATGATCTGACGCAGCCACACGTTCTGCGAATCCCACGAGTGGTACATGAACATGGGGCGCTGGGTCAGCGCGAAGAAGGGATACTCCTCCTTGTCGACGCGCTGCTGTTCGAGCGGTTCGTACCACATCGGCAGCGGGTCGAAGTACTTCATCAGGCGCTCGCGGTCGACCTGGTTGGTGGGCTGCGGGCCGTCGTACAGGCCCTGCCCGGCGAGGCGGAATTTCTGCAGCGGCTCGGAATAGAACTGCATGATGATGGGCTCGACCTTGCCGACGAAGCCGGCGTCCGCCGCCACGTCGAGATAATCCTTGTTGGCGTAGCGCATGTACTTCTGGTTGTCGGGCCAGTGATGCGCGAAGAAGCTCTGGTTTTCGATGTACTTCTGCCACTGGTTGGGGTTCGGCTCGCCCTTCAACGACTGGCTGCCGTCCTTGCCGCGCCAGCCGGCGAGGAAGCCCACCCCCGGTGAACGCTCGAAATTGACGATGAAGTCCGGGTAGTCCCTGAACTTGCGCGTGCCGTCCGGCCTGGTGAAGGCCGGGAATTTCAGCCGCCCCGCCAGTTCGACCATCACCTCCTGCCACGGGCGCACGTCGCGGTCGGGTTTGACCAGCGGATAGCGGATCGCATCGGCCGCCGCATCCGGCTCGGAAATCGGCCGGTCGAGCAGTGAAATACAGTCGTGCCGCTCCAGATACGTGGTGTCCGGCAGGATCAGGTCGGCGAAGTTGGTCATTTCCGAGTGGAAGGCGTCGATCACCACCAGGAACGGAATCTTGTACTGGCCCGGCTCTTCCGGATCCTTCGCGCGCAGCATGTCCTGGATGTTAGCCGTGTTCATGGTCGAGTTCCACGCCATGTTGGCCATGAACAGGATCAGCGTGTCGAGCGCGTAGGGATCGTGGTTGGTCGCGTTGGTGATGACCATGTGCATCAGGCCGTGCGAGGCGATCGGCACTTCCCACGAATAGGCCTTGTCGATGCGCAGCGGGTTGCCGAACTCGTCGATCACCAGGTCTTCCGGCCGCGTCGGGAAGCCGAGCGGCGGACGCGACAGCGGCGTGTTCGGCGCGTTGATGACGTCGATGTTGTTTTCCGGCAGCTGGTGCGGCGGGATCGGCTTCGGGTACGGCGCGCGGGCGCGGAAATTACCCGGCGCGTCGAGCGCGCCCAGCAGCATCTGGATCATGTGAATGGCGCGGCAGGAATGGAAGCCGTTGGAGTGGGCAGCGATGCCGCGCATCGCGTACATGGCGACCGGGCGGCCGACGACCTTGTCATGCTTGCGGCCCCACACGTCGGTCCACTCGATGGGCAGCTCGACGGTCTCTTTGAATGCCACGTGCGCCATTTCCAGCGCGATGCGTTCGATGGCCTCGGCCGGCAGGCCGCATTCCAGCGCGACGTTCTCCGGCGCATAGCGCTCGTCGAGATAGCGCTCGACCATGATCGACATCACGGTCTTGACACGACGTCCGTCGGGCGCGACATACTCGCCGAACAGCGCCGGGGCGATGTCGCCGTCGAGGCCGTTGCGGAAGGCTTCCTTGTCGATATCCCAGACCAGGGGATGGTCGTTCTCGCCGCGCAGGAACAGGCCGTCGCCCAGTTGTCCAGGCGTCTGCACCACCAGCCAGGAGGCGTTGGTGTAACGCACCAGGAATTCGTAGTCGAATTTTTCGTGCTTCAGCAGCACGTGCACCATCGACATGGCGAGCAGACCGTCCATGCCGGGCTTGATCGGCAGCCATTCGTCGGCAATGGCCGAATAGCCGGTACGCACCGGATTGACGGTGACGAACTTGCCGCCGCGGCGCTTCAACTTTTCCAGTCCGATCTTGATCGGGTTGGACGAGTGGTCTTCCGCCACGCCCCACATGATGAAGTACTTGGCGTAATCCCAGTCGGGCGCACCGAACTCCCAGAACGAGAAGCCGATGGAATACAGGCCGGCCGCCGCCATGTTGACCGAGCAGAAGCCGCCGTGTGCCGACCAGTTGGGGGTGCCGAACTGCTGCGCCCACAGGCCGGTCAGCGCCTGCATCTGGTCGCGTCCGGTAAAATAGCCCAGTTTGGAGGGGTCGGTCGCGCGGATCTCTTCCAGGCGGTCGGTCAAGGTGTCGAGCGCCTGGTCCCAGGAAATCGCCTCGTAAATGCCCTCGCCGCGCTCGGTGCCCGGCTTGCGCATCAGCGGCTGGGTCAGCTTGGCGGTGGAATACTGTTTCATGATCCCGGCCGAGCCCTTGGCGCACAGCACGCCCTGGTTGGTGGGATGGTTGCGGTTGCCCTGGATGAAGCGGACCTTGTTGTCCTCCAGCGTGACCTTGATGCCGCAGCGGCAGGCACACATGTAGCAGGTGGTGTACCGGATTTCCTGCGCGTCGTGATGTTCGAGTTTGATCTTGGCGTTCATGCGGTCCCTGGATTCAAAAATGATCTCCGCCGGCCCCTTGTTTTCAGGCGCCGCATTGCCCTGCCCGGATGCAACTCTAGGTGACGACTGAAGACAGCGCCAGTGCCTCGGCACTGAATGCTGCGGGTGACGGTTATATATTAAATATTACTAATATATCGTCATTCTGCACGTCATACCTGCTGGATGGCAAGCAAAACGGCTGATAGCCCCATAAACCCGTCCAACAAAAAGCCCTTGTTTATTAAAGATTTATAAATCTTTATTTCTTTTTATTCGCATGGCCCGGCCGATCTGCCAGCATCCCGTCAATCACGGCCAGCGCTTCGCCCTCGTCCCATTCCGTCGGCCCGGTCAATACATGACGGATACGCCCTTCGGCATCCAGCACAAACGTGGTGGGCAGCGCGAACACTTTCCAGCGTCGGGTATTGCTGCTGTCGCTGTCGAGCAGGATAGGAAAGCCCAGTTTCATTTTCGACAGATAGGCCTTCACCTCCTCCGGCGTTTCCGCGCTGGAAATCGCGACGATCTCCAGCGCCTGTCCCGCCATCCGGATCCGCAAGCGCTCCAGCGACGGCATTTCGCGCAGGCAGGGAGGACACCAGGTCGCCCAGAAGTTGAGCAGCACCACCTTGCCCCGGTAGTCGGCCAGGGTTCTTGTCGCGCCTGACAGGTCGTGCGCCTTTAACTCAGGGGCCGGCAGGGCGGCACGTGTCTCGAAGCCCGCGGCTTTCGCACTGCTGATCCAGCACAGGCCAACAAACAGGACTGCCAATACGTGTCTCACTTGCATCCCCATCTATCCAGTTGGTGCAGCAGCATGCCATCCATATGTCGGCCTGCGGCCATTTCAAAATCAGTCGGCGTTTCGCGCATCCAATAGTCTTCGCGCAGGTTCTCCAGGAGCGCGTCGCTCACGATCGCGCCATGTTGCGACAGACGCTCCAGCAAACCCGGCAGCCAGGGCGTCGCCGCCGAACGACGCGGCTGCAGCACGCGCACGCGCAGGCCGCTCAAATCGCCCGGATCGAGATAGTCCGGCTCGTCCAGAGGCGTGGTCACCGTATAGAGATTCGGGTGCATCAACACGACGCAGAGCCGACTGCGCGGCCCGGGTTGCAGCAAAGCGGCGGCCCGCAGGACCGGCACGGCCGCACGCGCCACGGCGAACACCGCCACCCGTTTGCCGGTTTCCTGGGCGGCGCCGAACCATGCGGCCAAATCCTCGACCGGCAGGGCATCCATGCTGCTTGCGACCGGAGGCAGAAAATACGCGCTGGTCGGATCGAGCGACCAGACCTCCACGCCCTGCCTGGCGAGATTCCGCGCGGCGACAAGCTCGGCATCGCTGCGCCCCTGCCCGGATGCCACCCAAAGCAGCAGGCGTTGGCCGTCAGCCGGAAAAGTCTGATACTCCGGCATGCCGGCATGCGCCGCAAGCGCACACAGCCACAGCCCCGACAGAAAAAAACTGAAAATTCGCATGCGCATGCCCAAAGGATCCAGACGCCATCCTGCCGTGATCGCCAGATCCTGCAAGATGACGATATGACTAAGCGTGGCGTTCCGCCTGCCAGTGACCGGAACGGCCGCCCTGTTTTTCCAGCAGCCGGATGTCCGTCATGCGCATACCGCGATCGACCGCCTTGCACATGTCGTAGATCGTCAGCAGCGCCACGCTGACGCCGGTCAGCGCCTCCATTTCAACCCCGGTCTTGCCGACGGTTTCGGCTGTCACCTCGCAGGCAACCCACGATTCCCCGACGTCATGGCTGAATTCGACGCCTACCCGGGTCAAGGCGATCGGGTGGCAGAGCGGAATCAGTTCGGCGGTACGCTTGGTCGCCTGGATCGCGGCGATGCGGGCGATGCCGAGCACGTCGCCCTTGGCCGCCTGGCCGCCCAGAATGCGGGTCAGGGTATCGGGTAACATGCGGATGCGCCCACTCGCCACCGCGATGCGGCGGGTATCGTCCTTGTCCGCCACGTCGACCATCACGGCCCGGCCACGTTCATCGAAATGGGTGAACTCGCTCATATTCAGGAACCTAGTCAACAATCCGTGCATCCTAATCCAAATGTTTCCGCTCTCCGTCATCCGTTCGCGATCCACCCACCCATGCTGAGAACCCTGCTTGCCCTGATTCTGGCCATTCAGCCCGTGCTGGCTGCCGACCTGCCCGACCTGGGTGAAGTGTCACGGCAGTATTTCTCCGACCAGGAAGAACAGGCGCTGGGACGCACCATCATGCGCGACGTCTATGCCGACCCGCGCTATCTGGACGATCCGGAAATCGAGAACTACCTGAACCAGCTCGGCTACAAGCTGGTTTCGGCCAGCGCACGCAATCAGCGGACCTTCAATTTCTTCGTGGTCGACGACCCCACCATCAATGCCTTCGCCATGCCGGGCGGCAACATCGGCGTCCATACCGGCCTGCTGCTCGCGGCGCAAAGCGAATCCGAACTGGCGAGCGTGATCGCGCACGAAATCGCCCACGTCACCCAGAATCACCTCGCCCGCATGGTGGCCGCGCAAAGCCAGAGCTACTGGCCCACCATGGCCGCGCTGGCGCTGGCGCTGCTGGCCTCGCGTTCCAATCCCAATGTGGCGAGCGCGGCCATCGCTTCCACCCAGGCCTATTCGATCCAGAACCAGCTCAATTACAGCCGCGACTACGAACGCGAAGCCGACCGTCTGGGTTATGACACGCTGACCCGGGCCGGCTTCGACCCGCATGCCATGAGTGAATTCTTCGAACGGCTGCAACGCGCCAATCGGTTCTACGATACGAGCGCCCCGGCCTATCTGCGCACCCACCCGCTCACCAGCGACCGCATCGCCGACATGGAAGCGCGCAGCGAATCGGCGCAGTATCACCAGGTCCAGGACAGTCTCGACTTCAAGCTGGTGCGTGCCCGCCTGCGCGCCCGGGAGGGCACTCCGGACGACGCCGTGCTCGCCGCACGCAACACGCTGAAAGACAAGCGTTACAGCAACGAAATGGCCGCCCGCTACAGTCTGGTCGCCGCGCTGCTGCGCGCCCGCCAGTTCGGCGAGGCCGAGGCCGAAGTGCAGAAACTGCCCTCCGGCAGGAATGCCGACCCCATGATTCTGCAACTGGCCGCCTATACAGCGCTCGTCGGCGGCAACCAGAAACTTGCCGTGCAGCGCTACCGGGCAGCCAGCGAAGCCTACCCCGGCTACCGCCCCTTGCAGTATGGCTACCTCAATGTCCTGCTGACCGCAGGGCAAAGCCGCGACGCCCTGACGCTGGTCGAAAAACAACTGGCGCTGTATCCGCTCGACCGCCGCCTGTGGCGGCTCGCCGCCCAAACCCACGCTCAACTCGGTCAGCGCCTGCTGAGTCATAGCGCCCAGGCCGAGGCCGACGCATTGAGCGGCAATCTGGTCGCCGCCATCGAACAAATCAATCTGGGCCTCAAGGCCGGCGACGGCAGTTTCCATGAAATGTCCGCAGCCGAAGCGCGGCGGCGCGAATGGCAGGAAGCCGAAAAATCGCAGCGCAAAAAATAGGCTTCCGCAGCAGAAACCCTTATTGGGCGGCGCTGGTAGGAATTTACCCCGCCGTCTGGCTGTAAAAAATCCCGCTTGGTCTTGCATGACAAAAAGCAATTCCACTATGCTTCGGCTCATCCATTAACTGGATAGCGTTCACTGCACGGCACATCCAGACGGCAGACGCTTTCACCATCAAGTAAAAACGAGGAGGATGACCATGCGAAAGTTGCATCAGCTATTCACGGCATGCGCGTTGGGCGCCATCACGCTGGCGGGCAGCGCGCTCGCCGCCGAACCCGCCAAGGATCTCACCGGCAAGCAGCTTGCGTTCGACAAGACAAAAGGCAATTGCCTGGCCTGTCATGCCATGCCCACGGTGCCTGATGCGGAATCCCCCGGCACGTACGGCCCTCCTCTGATCGCCATGAGCGCACGCTATCCCGACAAGGCCAAGCTGCGCGCCCAGATCTGGGATGCGACCGTCGCCAATCCTTCCAGCAGCATGATCCCGTTCGGCAAGCACGGGGTGCTGACGGAAGCTGAAATCGATAAGGTGACCGATTTCGTATACGGTCTGTAATTACCCGTTGCATTGTTCAATCAGGAGATATGCCCAAATGAATGCACTTCGTAGAAACGTACTGAAAGGCGCCGCTGGCGCTGGCACCGTGGCCATGGCCGTGGCTGCCGGCCTGCTGAAGCCCACCCAGGCCCTGGCGGGCGTCCCGCGTAGCGCCTTCGAGGCCAAGAATGTCGGCGACGCACTGAAAAACATGAGCGTCAGCGCTCCGGCCGATTCCAAGGACATCACCATCAAGGCACCGGACATCGCCGAAAACGGCGCCGTGGTGCCGGTGGAAGTGACCAGCGGAATCCCCGGCACCACCGCCATTGCCATCCTGGCCGAAAAGAATGCAACCCCCCTGGTGGCCGACTTCGGTCTGATGGGCGGCGCCGAGGCGTATATCTCGACCCGCATCAAGATGGGACAAACCTCACTGGTTCGGGCCGTCGTGATGGCCGGCGGCAAAGCCTATACGGCCGCCAAGGAAGTCAAGGTCACCATCGGCGGTTGCGGCGGCTGATTCACAGCCCCACCCGGTCGATCGAATTGAACCCCCCGTCACAGGGGACAACCATTTTCAGGAAAGGAAAGCCAAATGGCTGAACCGATGCGTATCCGCGCCACGATGGCTGGCGATGTTGCCGATGTCAAAGTGTTGATGAACCACCCGATGGAAACCGGCCTGCGCAAAGATGCCAAGACCGGGCAACTGGTCCCTGCGCACTACATCACCGACGTGACGGCCACCGTCAACGGCGCGCAAGTGCTCGATGCGGGCTTGTCCGGCGGCATCTCCAAGAATCCCTACCTGGGATTCAGGGTCAAGGGGCCGAAAAAAGGCGACAAGGTCGTCGTCAACTGGACCGATAACAAAGGTGACAAGAACAGCGCCGAAGCCATCATCGGCTAAATCGGCCATGCACGAGCGGGGCCTCGGGCCCCGCCCACGCTTCAAATCATCAGGTTTCTGGAGGACGGCATGAAACAAAAAATCATCATGAAACTGCTGACAGGGATGGCAGGTTTGGGCATGGTCCTGGGGGTCGCCACGGCATACGCCACGCCCGAGCAGGACAAGCAGGATCTCATCAAGTTCTACGCAAGCAAATTCCCCAACGTCAAGCTTGAGGATTATGTCTACGGCGCGCTGGCTCTGGACCCCGACAGCAAGGCGCAGTACGACGCCATCATGGAATTTCCTCCTTTCGACTCGCAGGTCGAAGCCGGTCGCAAGATGTGGGAAACGCCCTTCAAGAACGGTAAAACCTATGCGGATTGCCTGCCCAATGGCGGCAAGCAGATCGCCGGCAACTATCCCATGTTCGACGAAGCCAAGGGCAAGGTCGTGACGCTGGAAGACGTCGTCAACGACTGCCGCGTGGCGAATGGCGAAGCACCCTTCAAGATCAGCGACCCGAAGACGATCGGCCTGCTCGGTTCCTATATGCGGACGCTGTCCGACGGCATGATCATGAACATCAAGGTTCAGGGCCCCAAGGCCGTGGCCGCGTATGAGGACGGCAAGAGAACCTTCTTCAGTCGCAGGGGCCAGCTCAACTTCGCCTGCGCCAGTTGTCACGTACAGAATGCCGGCAATCATCTGCGTTCCGAACTGATCTCCCCGGTTGTCGGCCAGGCCGTGCACTGGCCGGTATTTCGTGGCGGCGACACGCTGGTGACGCTGCAGAACCGCTATACGGGTTGTTTCAAGCAGGTGCGTGCCGTGCCGCCCGCCGAAGACAGCGCCGCCATGAACAATCTGGAGTATTTCCACTCCGCCATGTCGAACGGCCTGCCGATGAAGGCATCGGTGTTCCGTAAATAAACGGTCTCAACCGCAATGAAAAAGCCCGGATAGCCGGGCTTTTTCATTTTTTGGCACGATGCGCTGCTCATCTGGTGGATATGAGCGGGAGCTACTATTTACGGGAAGGGATCGTCACCCGACAATAGCCGCACCCTTCCCGACCACTTCTGAGGAAAATTCCATGCACATGAACCGCCGCGAGTTTCTGCAAATGCTCGCTGTCGCCGCCGCGTCCGGCATGGCACTGGACAGCAAATCCGTCCTGGCGGGCGGCAAATTGCCCGCCAATTTCTACGACGTGCCGCGCCACGGAAACGTCTCGCTGCTGCATTTCACCGACTGTCACGCCCAACTGCTGCCCATCTGGTTCCGCGAACCCAACGTCAACCTTGGCGTCGGCACCGCGCTCGGCAAGCCGCCCCACCTGGTCGGTCAGAGCCTGCTGAAACACTTTGGCATCAAGCCCGGCAGCGCCGAAGCCTACGCATTCACCTACCTCGACTTCACCGAAGCCGCCAGGGTCTACGGCAAGGTTGGCGGCTTCGCCCACCTGAAGACCCTGATCGACAAGCTGCGCGCGCAACGCCCCGGCGCGTTGCTGCTCGATGGTGGCGACACCTGGCAAGGCTCCGCCACGTCGTTGTGGACCGATGCGCAGGACATGGTCGACGCAGGGATCGCGCTGGGCGTGGATATCATGACGTCACACTGGGAAGCGACCTTTGGCGCAGACCGCATGGTGGAAATCGTCAACAAGGATTTCAAGAAGGCGGGGATCGAGTTCATCGCCCAGAACATCGTCACCAACGACTTCGGCGACCAGGTGTTCAAGCCCTATGTGATGAAGGAAATGAACGGGATCAAGGTGGCCGTGATCGGCCAGGCCTTCCCCTACACGCCGATCGCCAACCCGCGCTATATGGTGCCCGACTGGAGTTTCGGCATCCGCGACGACAGCATGCAGAAATGGGTGGACGAGGCACGCGCCAAGGGCGCGCAGGTCGTCGTGGTGCTGTCGCACAACGGCATGGACGTCGACCTCAAGATGGCCAGCCGCGTCACCGGCATCGATGCCATTTTCGGCGGCCATACGCACGACGGCGTGCCGCTGCCGGTCAAGGTCAAGAACGCCAGGGGCATCACCCTGGTGACCAATGCCGGCTCCAACAGCAAGTTCCTCGGCGTCATGGACTTCGATGTGCGCGGCGGCAAGATTCAAAGCTACAAATACCGCCTGCTGCCGGTGTTCTCCAACCTCTTGCCGGCCGACCCGGCGATGGACGCGCTGATCAGGAAAGTGCGTGCGCCCTACGAAGACAAGCTCAGCGAGAAACTCGCCGTCACCGACGACTTCCTCTACCGCCGCGGCAACTTCAACGGCACCTGGGACCAATTGCTGGTCGACGCGCTGATGGAAGTCAAAGGCGCGGATGCCGCCTTCTCGCCCGGCTTCCGCTGGGGCACCACGCTGCTGCCGGGCGACGCCATCACCATGGAACGCCTGATGGACCAGACCGCGATCACCTATCCGCAGACCACGCTGACCAACATGACGGGCGAAACGATCAAGACCATCATGGAGGACGTCTGCGACAACCTGTTCAACGCCGATCCCTACTATCAGCAGGGGGGAGACATGGTGCGCGTGGGGGGAATCGAATACACCGTCAGCCCGAACCAGACCATTGGCAAGCGGATCAGCAACATGACCATCAAGGGCAAGCCGGTCGATGCCGGAAAGACCTACAAGGTTGCCGGCTGGGCGCCGGTCGGCGAGGGTGCCGTCGGCGAGCCGATCTGGGAAGTCGTCGCCACCTACCTGCGCGACAAGAAGGTCATCAAGGGGTTGAAGCTGAACGAGCCCAGGATCACCGGCATCGGTCGATCCAACCCTGGCATCGCCGACTACAGGGGCGGGGTATCCTGAGCCCGGGAAACGGAAGAAAGGGCTTACGCCCCTTTTCAGACTACTGACAAAGCCCCCCATGTCGGGGGCTTTTTTTTGCGCGCAAATAAAGGGAGCGATGATCCCAGGCATCCTCCACCGGGATGGGCGATGCCGGACACACGTTCTACTGCAAGATGCGCAATCCAGCGCCGTATGTGTCGCTGCAAGCGTCAAGACCCAGGCCTGTAAATGGGGGCATTTACCCTTGCTTAACAAGTATTCAATATGTATATTATTGCTGGTCGTCCCAGCCAGGGCAATCGGTATGACGAACCCTGCCGCCAGGCGAGTCACCCCTCCTTTATTTTTTCCATGAAAGCGCACGCATGAAAACCGAGACCCTCACTATCCTAGGAACCGTCAATGCCGAAGCAACGGAGCGTGCCAGCGCCAGCCTGAAGGCGATTCCCGGCGTGCATGACGTATCGTTTCTCGACGCCCCGGCGCGACTGTTCGCGCACATCGACGACAAAACGACGACACGTGCGCAACTGGTGTCGGCGCTCGCCGAAGCCGGTATGCTCGTCGAAGAAAAACCGTCTCCGCACGCGAACGGGAGTTGTTGCGGCGGTTGCGGGAGCTAGCTAACGCTCCGGCTGGGTTGCCCACAAAGCAGCCCATCCAGCGGGGCCCAGGGCCTGCAGCGTCTCGATGTTGCGTTCGCATATCGTTGCGGTCTCGGGAAACGCCGCGATCGCGCGCTCGATACTCGCCTCGCGCAGCAGATGCAGGGTGGGGAACGGCGCCCGGTTGGTGAAGTTGCCCATATCATCGGGCTCGGCGCCTTCGAATCGAAAAGCCGGATGGAAGCTGGCGATCTGGATCACGCCTTCCAGCCCATGTTCACCCACCGCCGCTTCGACCACCTGCATGAAATCGTTGAAATCGGCAAAATCCGGCAGCAGGGCTGGATGGATCAGTAAGGTCGTATCGATTTCTTCCGGATCGGCCGCGGCGAGAAAATCCAGTTCCCGATCCAGATCTTCCAGCAGACCGTCGAGGTGCGGCGCCCGGCTCACCACATAGCGCACCTGATTCTTTACATGGACCGCCTGGGTGAACGGACACAAATCCAGTCCGATCACCGCCTGTTCGATCCACCGTCGCGTGGCCGCGACGACCGCCTGGTCGTCCATATCCCTCACCCATGCAGCCTGTCAAGGGCAGAACTTTAGCGGATACAATGCCTGATTGTCATTGTCCGTTGTTCAGGCCTATTCCTTTAAAAATGAAAAGCAGCGCCATCCGCCAGAGCTTCCTCGACTTCTTCGCCTCCAAGGGCCACACCATCGTTCCCTCCAGTTCCCTGGTGCCGGGCAACGATCCCACCCTGCTATTCACCAACGCCGGCATGGTGCAGTTCAAGGACGTCTTCACCGGCCAGGACAAGCGCGCCTACACCCGCGCCGTATCGTCGCAGCGCTGCGTGCGCGCCGGCGGCAAGCACAACGATCTGGAAAATGTCGGCTACACCGCGCGCCACCACACCTTTTTCGAGATGCTGGGCAATTTCAGCTTTGGCGATTATTTCAAGCGCGAGGCGATCCGGTATGCATGGGAGTTCCTCACCGACGTGCTGCAACTGCCGGCCGACAAGCTGTGGGTCACGGTCTACCTTGACGACGACGAAGCCTACGATATCTGGCACCACGACATCGGCGTGCCGATGGATCGCATCGTCAGAATTGGTGACAACAAGGGCGCGCGCTATGCGTCCGACAATTTCTGGGCAATGGGCGACACCGGTCCCTGCGGCCCCTGCACCGAGATTTTCTACGACCACGGTCCCGAAATCTGGGGCGGCCCGCCCGGCTCACCCGACGAGGACGGCGACCGCTACATCGAGATCTGGAACATCGTGTTCATGCAGTTCAACCGCGACGAGGCCGGCACCATGCACCTCCTGCCCAAGCCTTCGGTCGACACCGGCATGGGACTGGAGCGCATCTCTGCGGTCATGCAGCACGTGCATTCCAACTACGACATCGACCTGTTCCAGGCACTGATCAAGGCCGCTGCGCGCGAACTCCCTCACCCCAACCCTCTCCCCGAGGGAGAGCACCCTGAAGGGCATAAAGAGGTGAAAGCTGAGCCCAAACCGATTTACGACCTGACGAACAACTCGCTCAAGGTCATCGCCGACCACATCCGCGCCTGTGCCTTCCTCATCGTCGACGGCGTCATCCCCGGCAACGAGGGCCGCGGCTACGTGCTGCGCCGCATCGTCCGCCGCGCCATCCGCCACGGCTACAAGCTCGGCGCGCGCACCGCCTTCTTCCATCGCATCGTGCCGGACCTCGCGGCGGCGATGGGCGAAGCCTACCCCGAACTGATCAGGGCGCAGGATCGGATCATCGATATTCTGCGGCAGGAGGAGGCGCGCTTCTTCGAGACCATCGAGCATGGCATGGGCATCCTCGAAGCCATGCTTGAAACCCTGCCCTCCGGCGGCACCTTCGACGGCGAACTGGCGTTCAAGCTGCACGATACCTATGGCTTCCCGCTCGACCTCACCGCCGATATCTGCCGCGAGGCGAATGTGAGCGTCGACACCGCCGCCTTCGATGCCGCCATGCAGCGGCAGAAAGACCAGGCGCGCGCCGCCGGCAAGTTCAAGCTCGGTGCCGGCCTGGAATACGCCGGTGCGGCGACCACCTTCCACGGCTACGACACGCTGACCCACGACGCCACCGTGCTCGCCCTGTACCGGGACAGCGCCGCCGTCAACGAATTGAAGGAAGGCGAATCCGGCGTGGTGGTGCTCGATCACACGCCTTTCTACGCCGAATCCGGCGGCCAGGTCGGTGACCGCGGCGCGCTGCAGGGCACCCAGGGCGTGTTCGAAGTGGAAGACACGCAGAAGATCCAGGCACAGGTATTCGGCCATCACGGGGTCGTGAAAACCGGCTCGCTGGTGGTCGGCGACACCCTGCTCGCGCGCGTCGACGAGGACGCGCGCGCGCGCACGATGCGCAACCACTCGGCGACCCACCTGATGCACAAGGCGCTGCGCGAAGTGCTGGGCGAGCACGTACAGCAGAAAGGCTCGTTGGTGGACAGCGAGAAGACCCGCTTCGATTTCGTGCAGCCGAGCCCGATGACTGCCGCGCAGATCCATCAAGTGGAAACACGCGTCAACAGCGAAATCCTCGCCAACACCGCGACCCAGGCGCGCGTGATGGCGATCGACGAAGCGCAGAAAACCGGCGCCATGATGCTGTTCGGTGAAAAATACGGCGACGAGGTGCGGGTGCTTGACATCGGCAGTTCACGCGAGCTGTGCGGCGGCACCCACGTGGCGCGCACCGGTGATATCGGCGCCTTCAAGATCCTGCTGGAGAGCGGCGTCGCGGCGGGCATCCGCCGGGTCGAGGCGACCACCGGCACCGGTGTGCTCGCCTATCTTGGCGAAACCGAGCAGAATCTCGTCTCGATTGCACACCTGGTCAAGGCCGCTCCGACCGACGCCGCCGAGCGCGTGGCGCAACTGATGGAACACAGCCGCGCACTGGAGAAGGAACTTGAACGCCTGAAATCCAGGCTCGCCTCCAGCCAGGGCGACGATCTGGCGCAGCAGGCCGCCGACGTCAAGGGCATTCGTGTGCTGGCGGTGCAACTCGACAACGTCGACGCCCGCGCGCTGCGTGAAACCGCCGACAAACTGCGCGACAAGCTGAAGTCCTGCGCGCTGGTACTGGGTACGGTCGTCGACGGCAAAGTCAACCTGATTGCTGCCGTGACGCCCGACGTCACCGGCCGGATCAAGGCGGGCGAACTGGTGAACTTCGTTGCCGCCCAGGTCGGCGGCAAGGGGGGCGGTAAACCGGACATGGCGATGGCGGGGGGGAGCGAACCCGGGCAACTGCCGGCCGCCCTGGCATCGGTACGGGAGTGGCTACAAACCCGGCTCGCCTGACGACAGGTACGGATTTTGCTCAATTCTCCTCATCTATTACCCGTTAAGTGTCTGAAAGCATGCTTCGTCATCCTGGGATCGTTTTCACACCATGACTTCACTGGCAGATAAATTCGCTTCGCGCCTGGCCAACCTGGCGCCTTTTGGCAAGCGCACCGACGATCCGCTGGCCAACCTCAAGACGGCTACCCGCTGGATCGAGAGCCTGCCCATCGGCGATGCATTCAAATGCCAGGACGCCATTCTCGTTGCGCTCAAGCGCTTCAACGAGAACTCGACGCAATACACGAAAGATCGCCTGGCCATCTTCATGCTGCTGGACGAGAAATCACGCGATTTGCAAGACACGCTGGTGCGCCAGTACCTGCGCAATCCGCGCATGTCGCGCCCCGCCGAAAGCCAGCTCTGGCATGCCGTGTATGGCCTCTACTGGGAGATTGCGCGCGGCTACCACGCCTTTGTGCTGCATCTGGCACAGACGGCCGGCAAGGTGCCGCACGAAGAATCGGTCCCGCTGATCACCCTGCGCGCCATCCAGACCTTTGGCCAACTGCTGAAATGGCGCGCCATCCGCTATCTGCCGGCGGGCGAAAAACTCTGGCTGCGGCTCCACAACCTGTATCGCATCGCCGAAACCGAGGACTTTCATCGCCAGACTCAGCGTGCCTACGCCGAGGACGCGGCCGGCTGCAGTTGCGAAACCGCCTACCTGCACGTCCTGATGCTGAGTCTGGCCCATTCCGGCACGCTCTATCCGCGTCAGCTCGACCAGGCCGACCGCTGGCTGTGCGGCTGGCACGACCTGCTTCGAATGGACAGGCGGCTCGACCCCGGCACCGATCATTTCGTCGTCGACCTGTCGGCCGATCACGGCCCGCGCCGCATGCGCAAACCCGATACCGACAAACCCCTGCGTTTCTGGTCCACCACCGAGCTGCTGCACACGCTGCAGCAGCTGCGCGCGGCGCTCCAGGCCGGCACTCCACCGGCGCAACTTGGCCTGACGGATACCGCACGCGCAGCCGAAAGCCTCGACCTGCTCGAACACCTGCAACATCAATGGGCTTCGCTGGCCACGCGCGAGCAGCGGCGTGCGCCGCGCGAATCGGTCAAGCGGCTGGTCGACGTGACTCACGGCCTCGATGCCATCGTCGGCCAGATCAAGGCCATCGAAACCCCCGCCAGCGTTTCGCCTTATGGGACCGGCCTGAATTACAACGAAGCCGACGATGTACAGGTATACGGCTTCATCACCGACCGCACGCGCGAACGCGTCTCGCAAATGACCTTGCCGGCCACCCGGCATTCGCCGGACGTCGAACGCTGGGTCATGCACGACGAAAGCGAATTCGGATATGGCGCCATCGTCGAATCGCGCGACAAGGACTGGCTGCGCGTGGGGGCGCTCATCGGCATCAAGCCGCACGACGCCCGCGACTGGCAGCTCGGCATCGTGCGCCGCCTGTCCCGCCTCAACGACGACACCAGCTCGGTCGGTATAGAAACCCTGGCCGAAAAACCCGTCCTGACCATGCTGCACGACACCGCCACGTCAGGGTATACCGTCAACGGATTCGACAATGGCAGCACCGGCCTGCCTCACCCGGGTTTATGGCTGGATGGCGACCGCAAGACCCTGATACTCGATCCGATCCACTTCGGGCTGGGCAAGGTGTTCCGGATCCATGGCGCATCAGAACGCCGATTCATCGCGCTGGGCAACCCGATCGAACGCAGCGAAGGCTGGACCCGGGTAGCCTTCGAACCGGTCAACAGCTGACCGGACCCTCAAGCCCCTCCGTTATTCCGCCGCTAACGTGTATTCGTGCGCGGCGCCGGCCTGATTCCGAATGTGTCCCCGGGTTTAATTTTCACCGGGCCTCTGGCACAATCGTCGAAAATCCGACACGCCCTGCAACGACATCTCCCGTACGCAGAGACGGGCGCGTACCGGCATCCATAAATCTGGAGGACATGTGGCCCAAACCAGCAAGCCCAGCCTGTTGATCGTCGATGACGATCCGCTGATCTCCGACACGCTCACGTATGTTCTGAGCAAGGATTTTGATATCTCTGCCGCCGAATCTCGCGCACAGGTAAAAAGCCTGATGATGCAGCTGGACGAACCGCCACAGCTGGCTTTGGTCGATCTGGGTCTGCCGCCTCAGCCGCACAAGCCCGACGAAGGCTTCGCCCTGATCGCAGACCTGCTGAGCATCTCGCCCAGCATCAAGATCCTGGTTCTCTCCGGCCAGAGCGACGAGGCCAACGCACGGCACGCGCGCGCGCTCGGCGCCATCGATTTCGTCGCCAAGCCGTGCGAGCCCGAACGACTGAAGTCGCTGCTGTTCAACGCCCTGCTGGTGCAGGATGCCGAACGCAGCGCCGACAAGGCGCCGGCCCCCGCCAAGGATTCCGGCATCGTCGGCGACAGCCCGGCGATGGACAAGCTGCGCGAACAGATCAAGCAATATGCCGCGGCGCCCTTTCCGGTGCTGATCGAGGGCGAATCCGGCAGCGGCAAGGAACGCGTCGCGTCCAGCCTGCATCAGTTGTCGCCGCGCTCGGCCAAGCCCTACCTTGCGCTCAACTGCGCGGCGATTTCGCCGACGCTGGTCGAACCGACGCTGTTCGGCTACGCCAAGGGCGCCTTCACCGGCGCCACCAGCGCCCGCGCCGGCTATTTCGAGGAAGCCGAAAACGGCACGCTGTTCCTCGACGAAATCGGCGAACTGCCGCTGGAACTGCAGGCCAAGCTGCTGCGTGTGCTGGAAAACGGCGAATACCAGCGCGTCGGCGAAACCCAGCCGCGTTTTTCCAACGCCCGCGTGGTCACCGCCACCAACCGCGACCTGCGCGCCGAAATCAAGGCCGGGCGCTTCCGTGCCGACCTTTATCACCGCTTGTCGGTGTTTTCCATTGCCGTGCCGCCGCTGCGCGAGATGGGCCGGGACAAGCTCACGCTGCTCAACCACTTCCGCGACTTCTACGCCCGCGAAGCCAGGAGCCAGGCGTTCTCGCTCGACGCGCGCGCGCAGCAGATGTGGGAGGACTATCACTTTCCCGGCAACGTGCGCGAACTGCGCAACATCGCCATTCGCCTGACGACCAAATATCCCGGCATGGCGGTCAATGCGCAGCAGCTGGAGGCCGAACTCGACACCGACCAGGCCTATCCGCAGGAAATCCCGCTCGCCAGCGACGGCAAGATGCTGATCGAGCTGGCGCGCAAGCAGTTGCAGACGCTGGCCCACTTCAACCTTGACGTCACCTTGCGCCAGTGGGAAAAGGCCTATGTCGAGGCCGCGCTCAACATGACTCACGGCAACCTGTCGCAGGCCGCCAAGCTGCTCGGCATCAACCGCACCACGCTCTACAGCCGCATGCAGACCTACGGTACCGAATAAGCCTGGATTCCTCACCACAGAGACACGGAGAAAAACAAGAACGTTGATGCCAGACCGCTTCTACCCAATGGATGAATCAGGAAAAGCACGTAAGACGGAAATATTTCTCGATCTTCTCTGTGCCTCCGTGTCTCTGTGGTTCATTTTTCAAGACAAACCGCCTCTGTGTACCTTGACTACTTCGGCCTGAAAGAAGCCCCTTTCCGCATCACGCCGAATACCGAGTACTGGTATGCCGGCGGCCAGCGGGGGGAAATGCTCGCCGCCCTGCTGTACGCCATCCATCAGGGTGAAGGCATCATCAAGGTGGTGGGCGAAGTCGGCAGCGGCAAGACCATGCTGTGCCGCAAGCTGGCGGCGCAGCTTCCCGGCACGATCGACAGCGTCTATCTCGGCAACCCCACCCTGTCGCCCGATGACATGCTGGCGGCGATCCTCTCCGACCTGGGACTCGACGTCGCCGCAGACAGCCGGCAGGCCCGGCTGGCTCAGCTCAATGCCGCGTTGCTCGCCCGCCATGAAGCAGGGCGGCGCGTGGTGGTGTTCGTCGAGGAGGCGCAAGGCATCGCGCTCGACAATCTGGAGTTTCTGCGGCTGCTGACCAATCTGGAAACCGCCACCGACAAGCTGCTGCAGATCATCCTGTTCGGCCAGCCCGAACTCGACGCCCAGCTGGCCGATCCACGTATCCGCCAACTGAAGGACCGCATCACGCTCAGCCTGAACCTGTCTCCGCTGACTGAACCCGAGGTCGCCGAATATCTGCGGGCGCGGCTCGCAGTCGCCGGCTATCGCGGGCCCGACCTGTTTTCACCGGCCCTGATCGCGCAGTTGACGCGCCTGTCCGGCGGCCTGTCGCGCCGCATCAACGTACTGGCCGACAAAACCCTGCTCGCCGCCTACGCCGCGCAGACCCATACGCTCACCACGGCGCATCTGGACGCCGCGGCAGGCGACGCTGAAATCCGGCCCTCTGCCCACCCTGTACGCCCCATGCGTCTGCCGCGCTGGGGGTGGCTGGGTGCCGGCCTGGCCGCGGGGCTTGGCCTGCTTGTGTTCGTTGTCTGGCAGACGCGTACGCCCGCGGCGCAGCCGAGCGTCGCGCCGCCCCGGGTGGCGGAGACGCCGCGCCCGCCCGCCCCGATTGCGGTCAGCCACGTGATCGAACTGGCGCGGCAGACCCAGCGCTGGCTTGCCACCGCCGCGCCCGGCATCCATGTGATCCAGGTCGCGTCGGCTAAAGAAGCGGCGCAGGCAGCCGTATTATTGGGGGATTTGAACGCCGTCACGCCGCAACCGGTGCGGGTGCTGCATGGCCTGAGCCAGGGCGCACCCGCCTGGATGATTCTGGTGGGTGAATTTCCCGACCGGGAGACCGCCCTGGCGGCCATGCGCGCCTTGCCCGCCGCATCGACAGGCGTGCCGTTTCCGCGCACGGTCGGCAAAATGCGCAGCGTAGTGTTGCCAACGGGATAAAAGCTCGCGATGAATGCTGTGTTGAAACGTTCCGTATTGACGGGCCTGACGCTGTCCGGTCTCGTGCTGGCGGGTTGCGTTCCCCCGCGGGCGTTCAACACCTCGCCCGACCATATCACCCGCCCCGGCCCGGCCGCCGTGCCAGCCGGGGTGCCGCCCGCGCCCGTCAAGGCCGTTCCCACCCTGGCCCCGCCCAGGCTGAATGCGCCGGTCCCGACGTACACCGTCGTCGTCAACGACGTGCCGGTGAAGGATCTGCTGTTCTCCATCGCGCGCGACACCCAGTACAACATCGACCTGTATCCCGGCATCTCCGGAAATGTCTCGCTCAATGCCGTACAGGAACCGCTGCCCGCCATTCTCGACCGTATCGCCCGACAGGCCGGCCTGCGCTACGAGATGAACGGCCGCACGGTGTCGATCATGCCCGACACCCCCTACGCCAAGACCTATACCGTCAATTACGTCAATGTCGCCCGCAACACGACCTCCAGCGTCGGCGTGGCGGCGCAGATCGCCAGTACCGGCGGCGGCATCGGCATCGGCACGGGAACCGGCAACCTGTCCTCTTCGACCAGCACCGGGAATTCCTCCACCACCACCGTCGCCAGCCAATCGAACAACGACCTGTGGACGGTATTGGCCGACAACATCCGCACCATGCTCGCCGGCACGCGTGCCGTCACCCAGAGCAGCGAGGAACGCACGGCGCGGCTGGACGCCGAGAAAGCCGAGCGCGCCGAACGGGTGTCGCAGGCCGAAGCGGCCAGCAAGGCCGGGGCGGGGGCCGCCAACCTGTTCACCGCCGCGTTCGCCAACCAGCCGGCCGGCGACGGCAAATACGACGTGGCGGTCAATCCGGTCGCCGGCACTGTGACCGTCCTCGGCACCGCCAGGCAGCAGGAACTGGTGCAGCAATATCTCGACCGCGTCATGCAGTCCGCGCAACGTCAGGTGCTGATCGAGGCGACCATCGTCGAGGTTACGCTCAAGGACCAGTACCGCGCCGGCATCGACTGGACAAAAGCTATTCAGGGTGCCACCGGCTGGTCGATCACCACGTCCACAGGCGGCGGCGCCAACGCGCTGGCCGGCACGCTCTCGCCCTTCATCCAGGCGACCTACACCAACACCGGCCACAACGGCTTCACCGCGGCCATCGACCTGCTGGAATCGTTCGGCAAGACTCGGGTGCTGTCCAGCCCCAAGCTCATGGCGTTGAACAACCAGACCGCGCTGCTCAAGGTCGTCGACAATCTGGTGTATTTTTCAGTGCAGGCCCAACAAGGTGCGATTGCTTCCGGGATCGTGCAACCTGCGACGTTCACCACCACCGCCCATACCGTGCCGGTAGGCATTGTCATGTCGGTCTTGCCGCAAATCAACGAAAATGGCATGGTGTCGCTGACCGTGCGTCCCACCATTTCGCGCAAGGTGGGCGATGCGACCGATCCGAATCCCAACCTTCCCGCCTCCGTCACCAACAAGATCCCCATCATCCAGGTGCGCGAGATGGAATCGCTATTGCAGGTGCGCAGCGGTCAGACCGTCGTGCTCGGCGGACTGATCCAGGACGACACCAACAATGCGCGCGACGGCATCCCCGGCCTGTCGCGCCCGGAGGGCATCGGCGCCCTGTTCGGCCAGCACGAACGCCTCAACAGCCAGACCGAACTGGTGATCTTCCTGCGGCCCACCGTGGTGTCCAACCCCACCCTGTCCAGCGAGGCGCTGCAGCCGTTTCAACGGCTGCTTCCCGACGGGGCGCGGAGCCAGCCTTGAGCCTGCTGCTCAAAGCGCTGAAACAGGCTGAAGCCGCCCATCCGGGGCGGCTGGCCTCGGGTAAATCCGACCCCGACAAGCGGATCGAGGGCGATCTCGAACTGGAGCCGGTCCTTCCCGGCACGGCGAAGACGCGCGAATGGGTTGAGCCGCCCGGCCTGCTGTTCGGCAACAGCGAGCCCGCGGCAGGCGTGCGGCCGGCGGCGCGGCGGCGCTGGCCGCAGCTTTCGCTGGTGCCGCTCACCGCCTTGCTGGCCGTCCTCGTCGCGCTCGGCTATGGGCTGTATCTGTATTTCGCCCTGCAACCGCCCGCGGCAGCGCCGCTGCCCGTTACCCCCCACGTCGCGGCGCCCATCGTGGCCGCTCCGTCTCCGCCGCAACCGCTGCCGGCCGCATCGCCGACCGTACCCATGCGTCCCCCCGGGCCCGCCGCGGCCGCCCGCTCCTTATCCGCCAAACCCGCCCTCCCGGTTGCCCCTTCACGGCACGCCGCCCCGCGCGCATCCAGCGTGCAGCCGGCTGCGGCGACACCGCCCGCGCTCCAGTTCCAGCCCGATGCCCAGACGAACCTGCTCATCCAGGCCTATGCCGCCTACCAACGCGGGGCGCTGACGGAGGCACAACAGTTGTACATCCAGGCCAACGCGCACAGGCGTTCAGTGGATGCGCTGCTGGGGCTCGCAGCCATCGCCAGCGCACAAAACCGCGATACGGACGCTCGGCGCCTGTATCGCGAAGTGCTTGATCTCGATCCCCGCAATGCCGCCGCTCAGGGCGCCTTGCTTGATCGGCCGGGCAACCCCGACAGCCAGGCTTCCGAAAGCCAGTTGAAGATGCTGCTCGAACGCAGCCCCAGTCCGCAGCTCTACCAGACGCTCGGCAATCTCTACGCCGGGCAGGGGCGCTGGGACGATGCCCAGCCGGCCTACTTCGAGGCCTATCGGGGCGCCCCCGACAATGCCGATTACGCCTTCAACCTGGCGGTCAGTCTCGACCAGCTGCATCAGTATCCAAGCGCGCTGACGTATTACGAGAAAGCACTGGCCACCGGCGGTGTGCACCAATATGACAGGGCCCAGGCCGAAACACGCGTGCGGCAACTTAAAACAGTGCGATGAAAACCACTCACCACCGAGACACAGAGAGATGTCCCGCAGGGACGGTATCCCTTGGGACACAGAGGAAACCACCCGGGTCAGGGTTTTCTCCGTGCCTCTGTGCCTCTGTGGTCAAGGGTTTTTAAGCATGGAGCGCCGCAAGAAACTCCGCATGGGCGAAACCCTGGTCACCCAGGGTCTGATTACGCTCGACCAGTTGCGCATCGGTCTCAAGGAGCAAAAATCCACCGGCCTGCCGATCGGCCGCCAGCTGGTCGCGCTCGGTTTCATCACCGAGGCCGTGCTGCGCGACCAGCTCGCCAACGCGCTCGGCAGCCAGGGCATCGACCTTACCCAGGTGGTGGCCGACCCCGAGGCGCTGCAACTGGTGCCGGAGGAATTCGCGCGCCGCCATCATCTGCTGCCGATCGCCCACGACGCCGCGCGCAACGTGCTGACGCTGGCGACCACCGACATGTTCAACGTCGTCGCACTCGACCAGTTGAAAGCCTCGCTCGGCGGCCAGATCGAAATCGATACCCTGCTGGCGGCCGAAGCGCAGCTGCTCGAATGCATCGACAAGTTCTACGGCTTCGACCTCTCGCTCGACGGCATCCTGCGCGAGATCGAGACCGGCGAGGTCGATTACGCCAGCCTCAACCCCGACACCGAGGAGTACACCCAGCCCGTGGTGCGGCTGGTCGGCGCACTGCTGACCGATGCGGTGAAACGCGAATCCTCCGACATCCACTTCGAGCCCGAGCACGCCTTCCTGCGCATCCGCTACCGCATCGACGGCGTGCTGGAACAGATCCGCAGCCTGCACAAGACCTACTGGCCCGGCATCCTGGTGCGGCTGAAAGTGCTCTCCGGCATGAACATCGCGGAGACGCGCGCGCCGCAGGACGGCCGCATGTCCTTGACGCTGAACGGCCGCCCGATCGATTTTCGCGTCTCCAGTCAGCCCGGCATCCACGGCGAGAACGTGGTGCTGCGCATCCTCGACCGCGAGAAATCCATCATGCCGCTGGATTACATGGGCTTCACACCCGACGCGCTGCGCGAACTGCAGCTGATGATGGCGCGCCCCGAAGGCATCCTGGTCGTCACCGGTCCCACGGGTTCAGGGAAAACCACCACGCTGTACTCGATGCTCTCGCATCTCAACAACGAGACCGTCAACATCATGACGCTGGAGGATCCAGTCGAATACCCGGTCACCCTGATGCGTCAGAGCTCGGTCAACGAAACGCTCAAGCTCGATTTCGCCAACGGCATCCGCTCGATCATGCGGCAGGACCCGGACATCATCCTGGTCGGCGAAATCCGCGACAAGGACACCGCCGAAATGGCCTTCCGCGCCGCCATGACCGGCCACCAGGTGTTCACCACCCTGCACACCAACTCCGCCCTCGGCGTGTTCCCGCGCCTGATGGACATCGGCATCCAGCCCGGCATCCTGTCGGGCAATATCATCGGCGTCATCGCCCAGCGCCTGGTGCGCAAGCTGTGTTCGCACTGCCGGGAAGCCTATACGCCGGACGCGGACGAGGCGCGCATCCTCGGCGTCGATCCCGCCCAGCCGCCGCAGATCTATCGACCCGTCGGCTGCCCGCGCTGCAGCAACAAGGGCTACAAAGGCCGGCTGGCGCTGATCGAGCTGCTGCGGATGGACCCGACGCTGGACGAACTCGTCGCCAACCATGCGCCGCTGCACGAAGTCCGACGCGCCGCATTCGAGCATGGCTATCACCCGCTGGCCGAAGATGGCGTCAAGCGCGTGCTGGATGGCGTGACGTCGCTGTCGGAGGTGTCACGGGTGGTGGATTTGACGGGGCGGGTTTCAGGAATCAGAAATCAGGGATCAGAAATCAGTCCCTGTGCCGCTGCGCGGCGTAAATCCGATCCCTGATCCCTGATCCCTGATCCCCGATCCCTGACCCCTGACCCCCATGCCCTTCTTCGACTACCGCGCCATCGACCAGACCGGCCGCACCGTCCGCGGCACGCTGTCGGCCGTCAACGACGTCGATCTCGAACTGCGGCTGAAACGCATGGGGCTCGACCTCGTCACACTGGTCGAGCTGTCGCGCCAATACGCCCCGACCGGCCGCGAACGCGTGACACGGCGCGATCTGGTGACGTTCTGCATCCACATGCGCTACATCACCCGCGCCGGGATTCCGCTGCTCGAAGGGCTGCGCGATCTGCGCGACACCATGGAGAAACGTGGATTCCGCGATGTGCTGACCGCGCTGCTGGAAGACCTGGAAGGCGGCAAGGTGCTGTCGCAGGCGCTGGCGGCGCACCCGGCGGTATTCGGCGCCGTGTTCGTGCACAGCGTCAAGGCGGGCGAGCAGACCGGCCTGCTGGACACGGTATTCGAACGGCTGGCCGAGTCGCTCAAATGGCAGGAGGAGGTTGCCGCCAAGGCCAAGCGCCTGATGATCTATCCCGCGATGGTCCTGGTCGTCGTCGGGGCGGCCATCCTCTTTCTGCTGATCTATCTGGTGCCGCAGGTGCTGGGCCTGGTCAAGACCATGGGCGTGGCGCTGCCGCTGCCGACGCTGATCCTGATGGCGGTATCGAGCGCGCTGCGCACGTACTGGCTGATCGGCCTGGCGCTCGCGCTGCTACTCGGCATCGGGCTGCCGCTCTGGGTGAAGGGAAGCGAAGCCGGGCGCGAATGGTGGGACCGCATCCAGTTGCGGCTGCCCGTCATCGGACCGATCGTGCAGAAGATCGTGCTGTCGCGCTTCACCAACACGCTGGCGATGATGTACCGCTCGGGGGTGACGGTGCTCGACGCATTGCGCGCGGGCGAAATGGTGGCCGGCAACCGGGTGATCGCCGGCGGCATCCGCCGCGCCGCGCAGCAGATTGCCGACGGGCGCGGGTTGTCGGAAAGCTTCCAGTCGCTGGCGCTGTTTCCACCGCTGGTGATCCGCATGCTGCGCGTGGGCGAAAGCACCGGCGCGCTCGACGAGGCGCTGGACAACGTGACGTTCTTCTACAACCGTGAAGTGCTCGACTCGATCGAAAACGGCCTGCGGGTTCTGGAGCCGCTGCTCACCGCCATTCTCGGCCTGCTGCTCGGCGGCATCCTGGTGTCGGTGCTGCTGCCGATTTACGACCTGATCGGGAATTTGCCGCTATGAATTACAACCCCTCACCACAGAGGCACAGAGGCACAGAGAAACCCTCTTGTAACCTGTCGCCCGAGGCTGGGCAGACCAGGCCGCAATGCCTCGTTTCTTCTCTGTGTCTCTGTGCCTCTGTGGTTAATGGTTTTCCCCAGCAATGATCCTCGACCACCGTCTCATCCTGCTCGCCACGCCGCGCCAGATCGGCGTACTCGACTGGCGCCCGGGGCGCATGCACTGGCTGGGCGAGTTTCCTGCCGATGCGTCAGGGCTGGCGGCGTTTCGCTCCATCATCGTCAGGCATACGCACCTGCCCATGCTGCTGGTGGTCGACACGGTCGACGAGGACTATCGCAGCGAGGTGCTGCCGCATGTGCAGGGACGCGCGCGCGACGAAATGCTGGCACGCAAGCTCAGGCAGGTCTTCCGCAACACGCGCTTCACCGGCGCGTGGCGCCAGGCGCGCGAAACGACCGGGCGCCGCGACGACCGCTATCTGCTGGCGGCGCTGCCCGACGCCGAGTGGCTGACGCCCTGGCTCAGCGTGCTGCACCGTGAACGCGTGCCGCTGGCGGGCATCACGCCGCTGGCGATGGCCTGCCAGCATTTGCTGGAAAAACTGCGCGAACAGTCGGCGCATACCTTGCTGGCATGCCGCCTCAACAACAGCCTGCGGCTCTCCTACTATCACAACGGCCTGTTGCGGTTTTCGCGTCTGATCGGCGGCGACGTGCCTGCCCCGCTCCCCATCAACGCAGCGGACGAAATCGCGAAGACGCAGCTTTATCTCAGCGGACAGCGCATCCTGCCGCGCGAAGCCCGGCTGCATGTCCTGCTGCTCGATCCCAGCGGCCAGCTCGACAGCGCGCAGGCACAGTTGAATGCAGACCCGGCGTTCAGCACCCGACGGATCGACATGCCCAGCCTCGCGCGCGCGCTGCGCATCCCCGACGACTTCCTCGCCGCCACGCCGGAAGTCGCGCCGCTGGCCGCCATCGCGGGTGAGTCGCTGAAGCTCAATCTGGCACCGCCCGAATTGCTGCAGCATCACAGCGAATTCCGCTGGCGTCGTGGCCTGCATGCAGCGGCCGGCATCCTCGCCTTGCTGGGTCTGGGTGTCACGGCGGCGTACTGGCTGCATGCCCGGGATCTGGACGAGCGGACACGCCTGCTGACCTGGCAATATCAGCAACTCGATGCCCGCTACCAGACCATTGTCCGGACGTTCCCCACCCAGGCCATGCCTCCCGAGCAGATTGTCCAGACGGTCAAACTGGCGCGCCGGCTCGATCAAACGCAGACCGATACGGCCGCCCTCCTCGCGACGGTCGGGCAAAGCCTGCTGGCCATGCCCGGCATTGCACTGGACAGTCTGAGCTGGACCGACGAGACCCTGGCGGCGGACGGCGAGATACAAGTCAGCCTCGATGCCGGGCTGAGCCCCTTCGACGGCAATTACCGGGTCGCCATGCAGCACATCGAGGATTTCATGCATACGCTGCAGGCGATGCCGGGCGTGCAGGCCGTGACCCTGCGCAGCAGCCCCGTGAATGCCGACTCCAGCAGCACCCTGTCCGGCAAGACGCTCAATGCCGAGGCAAGCGACGCGCCCGCCGCGCGTTTCGGCCTCAGTCTGCGCTTCCGCGAGGTCCGGCCATGACCCATCCGCCCTTCGCCGTCCTCAAACTGCCGCTGCTGTTGCTGCTGGCCGCGCTGCTGCTGGCCGCCGGCGGCCTGCTGTGGGGTCAGCGCGAGGCAAAAGAAGCCGCAACCGCTTTGCAACGGCAGCAAACCGCACTCAACCAGGCACGCCAGCAGCTCGACCGCAGCAGCCAGCAGCAGCAACTCATCGCCACCCACCTGGGGGACTACCAGGCGCTGGTGTCCCGCGGATTCATCGGCCCGGAAGACCGCCTGGCCTGGATCGAAGCCGTGCAACTGGCCAACCGCGATGCCAGGTTGTACGGATTGAATTACCGCCTGATGCCCCGCACGGCTTCGCCCTCCGCGCTGGCGCAGGATCTGCCCCTGGGGCAGACCCGCATGACGCTCACCTTTCCGCTGCTGGTGGAAACCGATCTCACGCGTTTTCTCGGCGCGCTCAAGGCGCGTGCCCCCGGGGTGCTTCGCATTCAGGGATGCCGGCTATCGCGCCCTGACCATGCGCCCTTCGAAGCCTCCAGCCAACCGCATCTGCAGGCCGAATGCGACCTGCTGTGGTTCACCGTGGCGACAGAATCAAGGGCTTTGAAATGAAAACCTGTTCACCACAGAGACACAGAGGTATGTCCCGCAGGGACGGTATCCCTTGGGACACAGAGCACAGCAGATCCATTCGGCGCGGGATGCTGCATCACTGCTCAGCCTGGATGTTTTCTGTGTCGCTGTGCCTCTGTGGTTCAGGGTTTGCAGCGCCATCCTCGCCCGACCTGCCCGGGCGCCTGTTCTACACGCCCGAGCAGCGCGCCCAGCTCGAAGCCCTGCGCGCGCGCAGCGTCACCCAAGCCGGCCCCGGCCAACCAGATTCCCCGGACAGCGCCCCGGCGCCGCTGCGCTACGACGGCGTGGTCATCCGCTCCGACGGCGCCACCACGCGCTGGATCGACGGCCAGGCGCAACGCGGCGGGGCTGCCGTGCCGGGCCTGAAGCCCGGCCAGATCCGTGCCAACGGCAAGGTCTACGAACCCTATCAGGTATTGCGCCCCCGCCCGCCCGAGCCGGTCAACCCGGATATGAAGGACTCCATACCATGACGCGCGCGCGCGGCTTCACACTGATCGAACTGGCCATCGTGCTGGTCATCGTCACCATCCTGATCGGCGGGCTGGCCATGCCGCTGTCGGCGCAGATTCAGGCACGACGGATTGCCGAAACCAATAAAACGCTGGAGGAGGCACACAATGCGCTCACGGGCTATGCGATGTTGACGGCGAAACTAATCCCCATCGGACATCCGTATCTCCCTTGCCCTGACATTACCGGAGATGGCCGCGAAGACAGAGACACTGTGACCGGAGAATGCTCAGGGTCCATTGGAGGTGTTGTAACCCCCATCTCTTACGGGTGGTTTCCTTGGGTTACTTTGGGCGTCGCCCCCCAGGATGCCTGGGGCAACCGCTTGCGTTATGTCGTCATTTCGCAATTCGCCAAGCCGGGCACCGGATTCTCGGGGACGCCTCCCCCAGGCACCCTGATCACCATCTGCACCACTCATGCCTGTCCCGCTCTGTCGTCGAAAGCGGCAAGCGTGGCGTTCGCCCTGATATCGCACGGCCCCAATGGCTGGGGGGCGCAGAATATGAACAATGCGCCAGGTATTTCGCAAGCCGCGCCAACTGGGCCTGACGAAACGCAGAACCTTGCCTCAAATCCTGCTGACCCTATCTTGGTCACACGCGCACCGACCAAGGCCGACGATGCTCTCGGCGAATTCGACGACCTTGTCGCATGGACCTCCCTGACCGAATTGATTGGTCGCGTATGCCTTAGGGCTTTGGACTGCCAATAGCTTCCAGCCGGAACGCCACCCGCCCCGCCTGATTGTCCGGCAGCTCCAGCCGGTACCCCGAACGCGCCGCCTGCCGCGCGGCCTGATACAGCCCCACGCCCAGCCCGAAATCCGACGCCACCGGGCTGAGAAACAGGTTGCGGGCCACGTGTTCGGGTGCGGCGGACCCGCTGTCGGTGACAGTCAGGCTCACCCACGGATGCAGCGCCAGGCGCACTTCCACCGCGACGCCCGGCTGGCTCTGCCGTTTGCGCAGCGCATTGGTCAGCAGATTGTCGGCCACGCTGTCGAACAGGTCCTGCGGCAGCGGCGTGCCGTCGACCGCCTCGGCGAAGAACTGCACGTCGTCGTGTTCGTAGCGCGTCTGCAACGCCGCCCACCACGCGTGCGCGGCGATATGCGCGACATCCATCTCGGTCGGCTGTTTGAGCTTGTCGACGGTCTGCGACAGGCGCGTCGCCAGTTGCGGCAACTGGCGCTTCATCAGCGCGAGCAGGCGCTCGCTGTCCTCGGGCGTCGAGGTGTCGGCGGCGGCGAGCAGGGTCTTCAGCGACTGCAGGATGTTCTTCACGTCGTGCGTCAGGCGCGCGCCGGTATCGTGGATGGCCTGGCTGTAGGCCTGCTCGCGCAGCGTCTGCTCGCGCACCTTGGCGGCGTAGAAATAGCCCAGCAACTGCGACAGCAGGCGCACGTGCAACGCCAGCGCAGGCGTCAGCGACCGCGCCGAATACCAGATCAGCGTCAGGCCATGGAACGCGTGGCTCACGGCATGGCCGGCTGGCTCGCCGAAGCGGCCTTCGCCGCGCGCCGCCTGCCAGCGGCCGCCGCGGATCCAGGTCAGCTCGTGCAGATCGGACAGCGCGTCGCGCACGAAGGATTCCGGATCGCGCTCGCGCTCGGCCAGCGTCGCCAGCCGCTGCGCCCAGCCTTCGAACGGCAGGCCCACCGACAGCAGATAGCGCGACGTCGCCTGCCCCAGCCCGGCGAAGCCGGCGCGCGGATTCCACAGCCACGACAAGGCCAGCAGCAGCGCCGCCATGCCCAGCAGGGTTTGCACCAGCGCCCAGGCGTAGCTCACCCTGGCCACCGCCACCACCGCGAACACGCCGAGCGCCATCACCATGATGAGCAGCGACAGCATCAGGCCGTAGATGAAATCGAGCGCCGACGAAGCGCTGCGCTGGCGGCTGGCCGGCAGGAACAGGATCGCCGCGGGAAGCAGCGGCAGGCCGTAACGCACCACGATCCGCAGCGCATCGGGCAGCGACGTCCCGCCCAGCGCCTGCGGCAACACCCAGGCCAGCAGCAGCGCCAGCAGATACCCCAGCGCCAGCAGATACCCCAGGCGCTGGCTGCGCGTGTTCTGCGACGCCGCCACCGCCCCCACCAGCCCCGCCAGGATCGCCAGCCACAGCGCCATCACCCAGGTGCTGTCGGCCAGCACCAGCAGCGCGGCCATGGCAAACACCGGGAACGCCAGGCGCGGCTCGATGCGCGCCTCGCTGCGCACCAGTGGCTGCCACAGCAGGAACAGGCCGTAATGCGCCAGCAGGAAGGCCCGCGTCACCGTCGCGTCGGCATCGAATACCACGGCCACGTGCAGGGCCAGCAGCATCGATCCCAGCCAGCGCCCCGGTGCCACACGGGTAAAGTACGTGGCGAGCGCGGTCAGCCAGGCCAGAGGAGATGCCGTTTCAGTGCGTTCGCTCATGCAAGGGGAACCGGGGGAAAGACGGAACGATCAGCATGCCCATGGTATCGGCATTCCACCCCGGAAATGGAGAGGACACCGATGCCGGACCCCGCATCAAACCTGACGAAAATCTGGCACCAGCGTTGCACTTTCATCAAAACCGGGCCAAACGCGAGACGTTTATCGGAGTTTTATTCTTTCCGATCAATCAATTATGGATGACGTCAGTATGGCACGCATTTTGCAAATCGACCCGCAGAAGACACCCACTGGAGACCCCCATCATGTCGCACCCCCCACTCGCGCGACGCCAGTCGGGCTTCACCCTGATCGAGATCGCCATCGTACTGGTCATCATCGGGCTGTTGCTCGGCGGCATTCTCAAGGGCCAGGAACTCATCACGCAGGCCCGCATTCGCAACGTATCGAACGATTTCCAGTCGATGACGGCCGCCATTAATTTGTACCAGGATCGATATCGGGCTTTACCTGGAGATGATCCGGGCGCTGCGGCACGCTGGACCATCACCCCGCCCAGTGGGGGCACGCTGGGCGACGGTATTATTTCTGGCACTTACAATTCAGCCACGTCGACTGACGAGTCCCGGCAGTTCTGGCTGCAATTACGGCGTGCAGGTCTGGTAGGCGGCGCGGTCACCGACGACACAACCCCCCCTAACGCCGCGTCAGGTGTGACCGGCGTGCAAAATGGGGCTTTCGGAATTCCCGGCCTTGTGATTTGCTCCAACAATCTCCCTGCCAAGATTGCACAGGCGATCGATACGCAGTTCGACGACGGCAAGTCGGATACCGGTACTGTGCGCGCTGCAGCAGGCACGACAGCAGGCTCTACCCCGGACACCAGTTATATTGATGACGGCACCAAATTCTACGTCGTCTGCAAGGCGCCTTAACCCTGCAACACCCTGAACTCCGCCGCCGCCAGTCCATCGGCGGCGCCGCGTAGCACCAGCACGTCGCCCGCCTGGATGCGTGCGTCGGGCTGGGGATCCACGCCGGTGATTCCCTGACGGCGGATCGCCACCACGTCCACCAGCAAATCGTCCAGCGCCAGTTCTTCCAGGCTGTGTCCCGCCGCGGCCGCGCCCTGCGTGATGAGCACGGTATTCAGGCGCGGTTGCGCCTGCTGGTCGAGTTCGTCGTCGATATCGCTGGCGCCGCGAAAGAAACCGCGCATCATGGCGTAGCGCGTTTCGCGCACGGCGCGAATCCGTTTCAGCACCTGGCTCAGCGGCACGCCGAGCAGCATCAGCGCATGCGACGCCAGCATCAGCGAACCTTCCATCACTTCGGACACCACTTCAGCCGCGCCTGCGGCCTTCAGCGCGTCGATGTGCGTATCGTCGATGGTGCGCACCACCACCGGCAATTCAGGCCGCAGGTCGCGGACATGGCGCAGGATGGCCATGCTGGAACGCAGGTCGGAATACGTGACCACCACGGCCTGCGCACGGCCGAGGCCGGCGGCGACCAGCACCTCGCGCCGGCTGGCATCGCCGTAGATGACGCTGACGCCCGCGGCCGCCACCGCGCGGATCCGTTCGGGATCGGCGTCGAGCGCGACGAACGAAATCCCCTCGGCTTCCAGCAGGCGCGCCAGATTCTGCCCGCTGCGGCCGTAACCGCAGACGATCACGTGCCGGGTCTTGCCGAAGGTCTTGACCGCGATGTCGTGTACTTCCTTGGCGCGGCCGGCCCATTCGCTGCCGGCGATCAGCCGGGTCAGCACGTCCATGCGATGGATCAGCAGCGGGGCGATCAGCATCGACAGCACCATCGCCGCCAGCACCGGCTGGGTGATGGACGCGCCCAGCAATTGCAGATCGGCGGCCTGGGCCAGCAGCACAAAGCCGAATTCGCCCGCCTGCGCCAGCGCCAGCGCGGTGCGCACCGAGGTGGGACGGGGGTTGCCGAAGGCCAGGGCCAGCCCGCCGACCAGCAGGCCCTTGCCGACGACGATCGCCGCGAGCAGCAGCAATACCTCGCCCCAGTTCTGCATGACCTGCAGCGGATCGAGCCGCATGCCGATCGTGACGAAAAACAGGCCCAGCAGGACATCGCGGAAAGGCTTGATGTCGTCTTCCACCTGGTAGCGGTATTCGGTCTCCGAAATCAGCATGCCGGCCAGAAAGGCGCCGAGCGCCAGCGACAGGCCGGCGCTGCCGGTCAGGAACGCCAGCCCCAGCGTGAACAGCAGCAGGTTGAGCGTGAAGAGTTCGGGCGACTTGCGTGCGGCCACCCACTGAAACCACGGACGCATGATGCGCTGCCCGACGAACAGCAGAAACCCCAGCACCACGACTGCCTTGAGGATGGCCAGCCCCAGGCTGATGGCCATGGTGTCGGACTCCTTCGCAAACGCAGGAATCAGGATCAGCAACGGCACCACGGCCAGATCCTGGAACAGCAGCGCACCGAAAATCTGGCGGCCGTGCGGCGTCTGGATTTCCAGCCGCTCGGCCAGCAGCTTGGACACGATGGCGGTGGACGACATCGACATGATGCCGCCCAGCGCCAGCGCCGCGAGCAAGGGTAAATGCCGCAGCCAGGCGATCGCCGCGGTCAGCGCGATGGTCGATACGACCTGCGCGCCGCCAAACCCGAATACGGTCATGCGCATGGTCATCAGACGGGCCAGACTGAATTCCAGCCCGATCGAGAACATCAGGAATACCACGCCGAATTCGGCCAGATAACGCGCTTCTTCGCTGTCCGGAATCCACCCCAGCGCAAACGGACCGATGGCAATGCCGGTCACCAGGTAGCCGAGCATGGTCGGCAGACGCAAGGCACGCGCGGCGGCCGCGACCAGCACGGCGACCGCAAGCAGAATCAAGACGAGCTGGAGGCTGTGCATGGATATTTCGTAGGCGTCAGCCCATGTTCTGGTGTCGGGATCGTCGCGCCGGAATCGCCGTGTCAACGCGGCCGGACGGACAGGCTTTAGTATACTTGGCGACCATGCGACCCCACCCCCCCTCCAACGAACATTTGCTGGTGCTTGCGCGACAGGTGCTCGATATCGAAGCCGATGCCCTGCGCGCCCTGTCGACCCGGCTCGATAGCGGTTTTACCGCTGCCGTGCAGTTGATCCTGGCATGCCGTGGCCGCGTGGTGGTGTCGGGAATGGGCAAGTCCGGGCACATCGGCAGCAAGATCGCCGCCACCCTGGCCTCCACCGGCACCCCTGCCTTCTTCATGCATCCGGGCGAAGCCAGCCATGGCGATCTCGGCATGATCGCTCCTGACGACGTGGTGCTGGCGCTGTCGAATTCGGGCGAGAGCAACGAGATCGTCAGCATCGTGCCGCTCATCAAGCGGCGCGGCGCCAAGCTCATCGCGATGACCGGCAATCCCGGTTCGACCATGGCGCGGGAGGCCGACGTACACCTCAACGCCGCGGTCGACAAGGAGGCCTGCCCGCTCAACCTGGCGCCCACCGCCAGCACCACCGCGGCACTCGCGCTGGGCGATGCGCTGGCGGTGGCGCTGCTCGATGCGCGCGGCTTTTCCGCAGACGACTTTGCCCGCACCCACCCCGGGGGCAGTCTGGGGCGGCGCCTGCTCGTCCACGTACGCGACGTCATGCACGCCGGAGATGAGCTGCCCAGGGTCGGCCGCGATGCCTCGCTCAAGACCGCCCTGTTCGAAATGACCACGAAGGGCCTCGGCATGACCGCAGTGGCCGAGGCGGACGGCAAGGTGGCGGGGCTGTTCACCGACGGCGATCTGCGGCGCGCCCTGGAGCATACGCTCGACCTGCAGCAAGCCCGGATCGCCGAGCTGATGACCCGCAACCCGAAAACGATCCGTGCGGATGAGCTCGCCGTGGCGGCAGTGGAAAAAATGGACACGCTGAAAATCAATGGTCTGCTGGTAGTCGACGCCGACAACACTCTGGTGGGTGCGCTCAACATGCACGATCTGCTGAAAGCGGGGGTGGTGTGATGCCCGCCGACGCAATGAATGCGGCCTTGATCGCCCGGGCGCGGAACATCCGGCTGGTCGCCTTCGACGTCGATGGCGTGATGACCGACGGCACGCTCTTCCTCGCCGACGACGGGCAGGAATACAAGGGATTCAATTCGCTGGACGGCCATGGCCTGAGAATGCTCAAGGGCAGCGGCGTCGAGCTGGCCATCATCACCGGACGCAATTCACGCGTGGTGGAACACCGGGCACGCAACCTCGGCATCGAGATCGTGCACCAGGGCGCACACGACAAGCTGGCCGTCTATCAGGCCCTGTGCCGTGAATTGAACCTCGATTGCGAAGCCACCGCCTACATGGGCGACGACGTGGTCGACCTGCCCGTCATGCGCCGCGCCGGCCTCGCGATCACCGTGCCGGCCGCCCCCGAACTGGTGAAGGCCCACAGCCATTACACCACCACGCGCGAAGCGGGCCGCGGCGCGGTGCGCGAGGCCTGCGAGTTCCTGATGCGGGCGCAGGGCACGCTGGACGCGGCGCTGGCGCCGTATCTGAAATGACCGTCCGCACGCGACGCGCGCCGGGCCCCGGGCACGCGGGGGCGGCATGATTTCACGCGGGTCCTTGTGGCTGCCACTGACCATCCTGGCGCTGCTGGCCGCGCTCAGTTTCTGGCTCGAACGCATGGTGGAACTCCCGGCCAGCGGCGCCGTGGCCACCCGGACCGATCCGGAAGGCATCATGGAAAACTTCAATGCGCTGCGTACCGACCTGGACGGCAAGCCACAGTACCGGCTCTCCGCCAGGGAACTGAGACATTATTCGAACAGCAAATTCACCGAACTGGAGTCTCCCCGCTTCACCCAGCTTGACGCGGGATCAGGCGATGTGAGCGCCGTGTCGAATCGCGCGACCGTGTCGCCCGATGGCCACGAGGTCGAGTTGCTCGGCGAGGTGCTCGTGGAGCGCGCCGCCCACGCCGGACAATCGCTCATGACCATGCGCTCGACGCGACTGCTGGTGTTCCCGGAGCGCAACCTGATGCGCTCTCCAGGTCCGGTGACGATTCACGATGCCACCCTGGATCTGCGCGCCAATACGATGGAGTACGACGCCAGGCAACGCATCCTCAAACTTTCAGGGCGGGTGCAAGCCCGCTATATTTCCGGGAAAAAAGGCTAGCACCATGAACAAATCGACCCTCAGGTTTTATGCGATGCTGTGCGCCACCCTGCTGGCCACGTCCGTCCATGCGGAAAAAGCGGATCGCGACAAACCGGTCAACCTTGAAGCGGATACCGTCACGCTCGACGACATCAAGAAGATCAGCGTCTACCAGGGCAACGTGGTGTTGAGCCAGGGCACGCTGATGCTGCGCGCCGACCGCGTGCAGGTGACCCAGAATGCGGACGGACTCGACAAGGTCAGCGCGATCGGCCGCCCCGTGGCGTTCCGCCAGAAGACCGATAGCGGCGATGAATACATCGAGGGCTTCGCCGACCGCATCGAATATGACGGCGTCACCAGCCAGCTCGAACTGATCGGCCAGGCGCGGCTGCGGCGCGGCAGCGACGAACTGCGCGGGGCGCAGATTTCCTACAACGCCAACACCGGATTCTACAAGGTCGTCGGTCAGCCCAACGCCCAGAGCCCGAGTGGACGCGTGCGTGCCGTCATCCGTCCGAAACCGCGTACCGGCGAACAGCCCGCCGCCAAACCCTGATTCCGGGAACCGGCGTTGACCCCATCACAAGCCTGAGGAATTTCGCATGGTTATTCGCTTTTTTTCCTTTGATCACGCTCGCCGGGACGACCCGCCCGCCGGGATGCCCGGGCGGGCCGGCGGACGCGCCCAACCACGGTTTCCGGGATGAGCAGGATTACCGCCCGGGGCCTGCGCAAGACGTATGGCAAGCGCACCGTAGTGCACGACGTGTCCTTCGAGGTCGAAAGCGGCGAAGTCGTGGGACTGCTCGGCCCCAACGGTGCCGGAAAAACCACCTGCTTCTACATGGTGGTGGGACTGGTCGCGGCCGACGGCGGCAGTGTGCAGATGGATACGCACGATCTCACCCACATGGCGATCCACCGGCGCGCGCGTCTGGGATTGTCCTACCTGCCCCAGGAGCCCTCGATCTTCCGCAAGATGACCGTGGAAGACAACATCCGCGCCATTCTCGAACTCAAGTCCTACGACAGGGCCGAACGCGAGGAACACCTCGGCAATCTGCTCGAGGATCTGCACATTGCCCACCTGCGCGAAGCTTCCGCCGTCAGTCTGTCCGGCGGCGAGCGCCGCCGCGTGGAAATTGCCCGCGCACTGGCCATCAACCCGCGCTTCATCCTGCTCGACGAACCTTTCGCGGGCGTCGATCCCATCGCGGTGCTCGATATACAGAAGCTGGTACACTTCCTCATCCAGCGCGATATCGGCGTACTGATCACCGACCACAATGTACGTGAAACCCTGGGTATCTGCGATCGTGCCTACATCATCAACGAAGGCCGCGTGTTGATTGCCGGCACGCCCGATCTCATCATCCAGGACGACAACGCCCGCAAGGTATACCTCGGCGAAAATTTCCGCCTGTAGGACACGCCATCTCCTTGCGAACCACGTTAAACTGGCCTCAAGCCGGCATGCTTTTTGCCGTAGTCAAGATTCATGAAACACAGTCTTCAACTCAAACTCGGTCAACACCTCACACTGACCCCCCAGCTGCAACAGTCGATCCGGCTGCTGCAGCTGTCGACGCTGGAACTGAACCAGGAACTCGAGCAAATGCTGCAGGACAATCCTCTGCTGGAGCGCGAGGAGGAAGACGAAGCCAGCCCCGCCGCGACGGAAACTCCGGCCCATACGGCCGAAGCCGAAATACAGGACACGGACACGGCGCCGCCCGAACCTGGCGAGCCCGAACCCAGCGCGACGCTGGATGATGCTGACTGGAACGACTACAGCGTGGCCAGCAGCGACGATGAAGACAACGATTACACCCAGGGCTCGATATCAGGTGCGACCCTGCGCGAACATCTGTTGAATCAGCTGATCGTCAGCCCCCTCACCCTGCGCGACCGCACGCTGGTCGCCGCGCTGATCGACGACCTGGACGATTCGGGTTTTCTGACCCAGCCGCTGGAAGACATTACCGCCAGCCTTCAGGGCGAACTCGAAGAACTTGAGCCCGAAGAACTGGATATCGCGCTCAAGCACCTGCAGAACATGGACCCGACCGGGGTCGGCGCACGCAATCTGGCCGAATGTCTGACCCTGCAGTTGCGCGCGCTGCCCCCGGACACCCCCGCGCGCGACGCCGCCATGCGGCTCACCACGCATTATCTGGATCTGCTCGCCGCACGCGATGTCGGCAAGCTGAAAAAAATGCTCGGCATCGACGACGCCATGCTGCGCGCCGCGCGCGCGCTGATCCTGTCCCTGAACCCGCGCCCGGGCGCCGCCTTCGGTGCCGATGACACGCACTATGTGATTCCCGACGTCTATGTGCGCAAGATCAAGGGCATGTGGATCGCCAGCCTCAATGCCGACGCCATGCCCAAGCTGCGCGTCAACCGCGTCTACGCCGACATCCTGTCGCGTCATCGTGAAAGCGGCGGCAACCAGCTCGCCAGCCAGTTGCAGGAAGCCCGCTGGCTGATCAAGAACGTGCAACAGCGTTTCGATACCATCCTGCGCGTCTCGCAGGCCATCGTCGACCGCCAGAAACAGTTTTTCGAACACGGCGAGGTGGCGATGCGTCCGCTGGTCCTGCGCGAGATCGCCGACGCGGTGGAACTGCACGAATCGACCATCTCGCGCGTCACCACGCAAAAATACATGATGACGCCACGCGGCCTGTACGAACTGAAGTACTTCTTCGGCAGCCACGTCTCCACCGACAGCGGGGGGGCCTGTTCCTCGACCGCCATCCGCGCCCTCATCAAACAGCTGGTCGCCGCCGAAAGCACCAAAAAGCCCTTGTCCGACGGCCAGTTGGCGGGCGTGCTGGGCCAGCAGGGGATCGTGGTGGCCCGTCGCACGGTCGCCAAATATCGCGAGTCGTTGCAGATTCCGCCCGCCAACATGCGTCGCGCACTTTGATCGCAAAGGCTTTTTCCGCACGGATGTCCGAATACCTGCGCCACGCTTGAATGTGCAGGGCTTTCGTCTCACAATGAAATCGAGCGTATGGATCGCTCCTGGATGTGCCGCCACACGTCGGCGTCCAGTTGTTTTCAGCTGATTTAGGAGGCTCTATGAATTTAACGATTTCTGGCCATCACCTGGAAGTTACCCCAGCCATCCGCGACTATGTCTCCGGGAAACTCGACCGCGTCAAACGCCATTTCGACCACGTCATCAAAGTCACGGTCATCATGCAGGTGGAGAAACTGGTACACAAGGTGGAAGCCACGCTGCATGTGAAGGGCCACGATTTCCATGCCCGCAGCGAAGACGGGAACATGTATGCCGCGATCGACCTGCTGGCGGACAAGCTGGATCGCCAGATCGTCCGACACAAGGAAAAATCCTCGGACGTCCATCAAGACGGCGGCGGGTTGAAGCATCGACCATCGGAAAGCCCCGCCTGACACTGCAACGCCCTGCCCGAAGGTTTCAAACAGCCTTCGGGCGTATAATCTGCCGTGCCGGACAACTCCTCTTTTCCCCGGCTGTGCAAAGGCATGAACCTAATCGCCCCCCTCATCACCCCCGACACCACCTTGCTGGACATCAGCTTCACCAGCAAGAAAAAAATCTTCGAGCATGCGGCCGACCTGTTCGCCCGGACCCGCGGTCTCAAAGCCTCCGACATCTTCACCAGCCTGTTCGAGCGCGAACGCCTGGGATCGACCGCACTCGGCCACGGAATCGCCATTCCGCATGGACGCATCAAGGGTCTGAAAGAAGCATGCGGCGCATTTTACCGGCTGAAGGATCCGCTCGAATTCGACGCCCCCGACAATCAACCCGTGACCTTGTGTTTCATCCTGCTGGTCCCCCAGGATGCCAACGAACGGCATCTGCAGATTCTGGGCGAACTGGCCCAATTGTTTGGCGACGAGGCCATGCGCACAAAAATGCGGGCGGCCGACAGCCCGTCCGGCCTGATCGCGCTGCTCCACTCGTGGTCAAGCTGAGTGCACGGAATGCCGGATGGACAGCCAGCCAGGATACGTTTCGGTCGAGACCCTGTTCCACGATCTGGCGGAGCAACTGGGCCTGCAATGGCTGGCCGGACGCGCCGGCGGCCATCGTAGCCTGTCTTTCGGGGCCTTGCACAAACCGGCCCTGGCGCTCATCGGCCACCTGAATTTCGTTCACCCCAACCGGATCCAGGTGCTGGACTGCGCCGAAATGGACTATCTGCGCAGCCTGTCCGGGCCCAGCCTGCAGGAGGCGATCGACCACCTGTTTTCGAACGAGCTCGCGGCCATCGTCATTGCCAATGGCGAGACCGTTCCGGCCGTTCTGTGCGAGACCGCCGAACGCACCGGCACGCCGCTGTTCTCCTCGACGCTGGCCAGCACGACCCTGATGTCCTACCTGGGCCATTACCTGACGCAAAGCCTGGCCGAAACGACTTCGCAGCACGGCGTATTTCTCGAAGTGCTGGGAATGGGCGTGCTGATCAAGGGCGACGCCGGGGTCGGCAAAAGCGAGCTGGCCCTGGAACTCGTCACACGCGGCCACCGGCTGGTGGCCGACGACGTCGTCGAACTCAAGCACGTGGCACCGGACACGCTCGAAGGCAGCTGCCCCGCGCTGATCCGCGATTTTCTCGAAGTACGCGGCCTCGGCATCCTCAACATCCGCTACCTGTTCGGCGAGACAGCGGTCAAGCTGCAAAAGAATCTCAGACTCATCGTCGAGCTGGTGCATCCCCAGGAAATCGGCGAAGTCGGACTGAACCGCCTCGACATGGTGGCGTCGACCGAGAACATCCTCGCCGTCGCCATCCCCAAGGTACGCATTCCGGTGGCCGCCGGCCGCAACCTCGCCGTACTGGTCGAAGTGGCCGTGCGCAACCACATTCTCAAGAGCCGCGGCATCAATCCGGTCGAACAGTTCATCAAGCGTCAGCAGGCTGCCATCGACGGAGACAACTGAGTGCAAATCGTTCTGGTTTCTGGGCTATCGGGTTCGGGCAAGAGCATCGCCATCGCGGTACTCGAAGACATGGGCTATTACTGCGTCGACAACCTGCCGCTGGCCATGCTGCAACCGCTGGTCGACTACCTGACGCGCGAGGGCCATGGCCGTATCGCGATCGCCATCGATGCGCGCAGCAGCGCAAGCTTTGTCCAGTTTCCGCTGATCGCCGAGGCGCTGCGCGGCCAGGGCGCCGATCTGCGGGTGATTTTCCTCGAAGCCAAGACGCTGACGCTGGTCCAGCGCTTCTCCGAGACGCGGCGGCGCCATCCGCTTTCCGGCGAGACCGTTTCGCTGCAGGAAGCCATTCAGCTCGAGCGCGAAACGCTCGCCGACATCGCACCGCTGGCGCACCGTATCGATACAAGCGATTTGTCCGCCTCGGCACTGCGGTTGTGGATCAAGGACCTGATCGGGCAGGATCGCTCGCGCATCACCCTGCTGTTCGAATCCTTCGGCTTCAAGCACGGCATCCCGCTCGATGCCGACCTGGTGTTCGACGTGCGCTGCCTGCCCAATCCGCATTACGTCGCCGATCTGCGTCCGCTTACCGGGCGCGACCGGCCGGTGCAGGATTTTCTCGAAGCCAGCCCTGACGCCATGGCGTTGCTGGCCGACATCCGCGGCTTCGTCGAGAACTGGCTGCCGTGTTTCATCCGCGACCATCGCGCCTATCTGACGGTCGCCATCGGCTGCACCGGCGGCCAGCACCGCAGCGTGTATTTCGCGGAGACGCTGGCCATCGCCTTCCGTGAACGCGAGCAGGTGCTGGTGCGGCACCGCGAACTGAGCTGATGACCTCCCTGCGCGCCGGCGACCTGGGCGTACTGCTGGCCGGCGGCAGCCTCGTCGTCGCGCTCACGGTGTGGGCCTGGGGCGGCAGCCGTGGCGACACGGTCGTCATTCGCGCGGCCGGAAAGGTGATAAAAACCGTATCGCTCGCACAGGCCCGGACGCTTGCCGTCGACGGCCCGCTCGGCACGACGCATATCGAAATCGAACCCGGTCGTGCCCGTATCGCACGCGATCCGTCGCCGCGCCAGCTATGCGTCAAGCAGGGCTGGCTGACGCAGTCCGGTCAGGCGGCACTGTGTCTGCCCAATCAGGTCAGCCTCGAAATCCGTGGACGGACCACCGCCTATGACACACTCGGTTATTGACTTGCCGGTCCATGCGGACGACCGCCGCATCGCCCGGCTGGCGGCCCTGGCGATCGGCCTGACGCTCGCGGAGGCCGCGCTGCCGAGCCCGGTGCCCGGAGTAAAACCCGGACTGGCCAATATCGTGATCCTGCTGGTGCTCCTGCAATACGGCTGGCGCGCCGCCGCCTGGGTCTCGGGCCTGCGGGTATTGGCCGGCGGCCTGTTGCTGGGCAGCCTGTTTGCGCCGGGTTTCTGGCTGTCGGCGTCCGGAGCGTGCGTCAGCCTGTCGGTGCTGGCGCTGGCGCGCTATCTTCCCAGCCGCCATTTCGGCCCGGTCAGCCTGTCGGTGCTGGCGGCATTCGGCCACATCGGCGGGCAGCTTGCGCTGGTGGGCGTCTGGCTGCTGCCTGCCGCCTCGCTGATCAAGCTGCTGCCGGTGTTCGCCGCGGCTGCGCTGGTTTTCGGCACGGTAAACGGACTGATCGTGATGCGCATGCTTGCCGCCCCCGTACCGGACAGGCGACAATCCTCGTCATGCTCCCTTCCCTGAACACTGTTACCCTGGCGCTTTCAGGCGCCTCCGGCATGGCCTACGGCTTGCGTCTCCTTGAGTGCCTGCTGGCTGCCGACCTGCAGGTTTATCTGCTGGTATCGCAGGCCGCGCACATCGTCGCCAAACAGGAACTCGGCGTGGTGCTGCCTGCACGTGCTGGCGACCTCGAAAGGCAGCTGTCGGAAGGCCTCAATGCGCGCACTGGCCAGCTCCGCGTGTTCGGCCGCGAGGACTGGAATGCACCGGTCGCATCCGGTTCCAATCCCGCCGATGCGATGGTGGTCTGCCCCTGCTCGATGGGCACGCTCGCCGCCATCGCCCACGGCCTGTCCGACAACCTGATCGAACGCGCCGCCGACGTGATGCTGAAAGAACAGCGCAAGCTCATCCTCGTCCCCCGCGAAGCGCCGTTTTCCACCCTGCACCTGGAAAACATGCTGGCGCTGTCGCGGATGAACGCGGTCATCCTGCCAGCCAATCCGGGCTTCTATCATCAGCCCGAGTCGGTCGCCGATATCGTGGATTTCGTCGTCGCGCGCATTCTCGACCAGCTCGGCATCCGGCACGATCTCATGGCACGCTGGGGCGACGACCGATGAGCGCCGCCGCCAGGCAGACCGTCCTGCCGCTGTTTCCGCTGAAAACCGTAGTGTTCCCCGGCGGCCGGATGCCCTTGCGGGTTTTCGAACAGCGCTACCTCGACATGGTGAAGCAGGCGATCGCCGACGGCAGCCCGTTCGGCGTCTGCGCCATCCGGGAAGGCCAGGAAACCGGCACGCCCGCCATGCCCTATTCGATTGGCACGCGGGTCCGCATCGTCGACTGGGACATGCCGGAAACCGGTATCCTGCATATCGATACCCAGGCCGACACACGCTTCGTCATCCGCCACACCCGGGTCAAGCCCAATGGGCTGCTGATGGGCACAGTGGACGAAGTCAGTGCCGAGCCTGTCAGCGCAATTCCTCAGGAGCTTGAACTGGCCGTGGAAATCCTGCGCCACATCATCGACGAATACGGTCACACGCGTTTCCCCGGCCCGCACGTTTTCGACGATGCCGTATGGGTCGGCTACCGGCTGTCCGAGGTGCTGCCGTTGAAACTCAGCATCAAGCAGGATCTGCTGGAAATGAACGACAGCGTGACACGCATGCGTATCCTCACCGAATTTCTCAGGAGGCAGACCAACTGATGGCACGCTTCTACCCGGCGCTCGAAGAAAAACATCGTGCCTTCATCGCCGTGCAGCGGATATTTTTCACCGCCACAGGCACCGCGCAAAGTCGCATCAATGTGTCGCCCAAGGGCATGGACAGTCTGCGCATCCTCTCCGAGCGTCGCGTTGCCTACCTCGATCTCACCGGCAGCGGCAACGAAACCGGGGCGCATCTCACCCACGATGGGCGCATGACGATGATGTGGTGCAGCTTCGATGCCGATCCGCTGATTCTGCGCCTGTACGGCCGCGGCCGTATCGTGCGCCGGCAGGATCCGGAGTGGGGTGAGTTGCGGCAGTATTTCACGACGCTGCCCAGCGAACGCCAGATCATCGTCCTTGACATCGACTCGGTGCAGACTTCGTGCGGCTATGCCGTGCCGCACTATACCTATACGGGTGAGCGCGAAACCCTGGCACGCTGGGCCGAGAAAAAAGGGCCCGTCGGCCTGCTCGATTACTGGCGCACGAAAAACCAGGTCAGCATCGACGGTCTGCCCACCCGATTGCTGGAGGACGAAGAATGAAAGGATTCCTGATCCCGCTGGCGTTACTGCTGACCGCCTGCAATCCCGCACCGCCACAGCCGAAAACCGGGGACAAAGCCAACGCGATCTTCGACACGCAGATCCAGGCCGTGCAGAAAGCCCAGGCAGTGGAAGGTCAGGTCATGGATGCCGCCGAGGCACAGCGCCGGCAGATCGACCAGGCCACGCAACAGTAAATATCCATTGCGGCCCGGCTGCGGCCTGCTCAGGGTTCGATCAGCCGCTGGATCACCGCGCCCGCCAGCATCAGGCCAAATAACGGCGGCATATAGCTGATGGTGCCGTTGACCGCCCGGTCGCGACCCCGGCCTTCGACCGGCTGCGGCGGCAAGGGCGCCCGTCCGGCTTCGTCGGAAAACACGGTGAGCACGCCCCTGGCAATCCCGCGTTTCCTGAGCCGTTTGCGCATCACCGAAGCGAGCGGACACATGCTGGTTTTCGAAATGTCGGCAACCTGGATCCGGGTCGGGTCGAGCTTGTTGCCGGCCCCCATGCTGGACGCCACGTTGAGGCCACGCTCGATGCTGCTGGCGATCAGCGCGACCTTGCAGTTGAGCGAGTCGATGCAGTCGACCACGAAGTCGGCGTCGGCCGGCACGATGCCGGCCACGGTCTCGGGAATGAGGAATTCGCGGATCACGGTCAGCTCGCAGCCGGGGTGGATATCGCGGATACGTGCGGCCATCAGTTCAGCCTTCGACTGTCCCACGGTGGACAGCAAGGCCGGCAACTGGCGGTTGATGTTCGACACGCCGACCACATCATGGTCGATCAGCGTCAACCGCCCCACCCCGGCACGCGCCAGCGCCTCGGCGCAATACGAGCCGACGCCGCCCAGGCCCGCCACCAGCACGTGCGCCCGCGCCAGCCGCGCCTGCTCGTCGGGGTCGAGCAGAATCCGTGTGCGTTCGAATTGCGGCAGGCTGGCGTCCATCGGCTAGAATCCCTTCATGATGAAATGGCTGATCACCCTCGTTCTGGCGTTATTGGTATTGGGCCTGCTCACTCCCTGGCTCAATCGGCTGGGGCTGGGCCGGCTGCCCGGCGACGTCCAGATCCGGCATAAACGAGGCGTATTCTACTTCCCCTTCGCGAGCGTCATCCTCATGTCGCTCGCACTCACGCTGCTCGTCCATCTGTTCGGCCGATGAGTACGACCTCTGTTCAAACGATGCGTGATCCCGCATGAATAAGGCATTCGTCAAGGAAACCGATGCAGCGGATGCCGACGAAGACGACATCGCCGCGCCCGCGTTGCCCGCCGGATCAAAAAACTACATGACACCCGCGGGCTACGCGCGGCTCGACGCTGAATTCAACCAGTTGTGGAAGGTCGAGCGGCCCAAACTGGTGGAAACCATCTCGTGGGCCGCCAGTAACGGCGACCGCTCGGAAAACGGCGACTACATTTATGGCAAGAAGCGCCTGCGTGAAGTCGATCGGCGCATCCGCTTCTTGTCCAGGCGTCTGGAGCACGCCGAAGTCGTCGACCCGGCCACCCGCGAGGATACCGACCAGGTGTTTTTCGGTGCCACCGTCACGATCGCGGATGCAGACGGCCGCGAGTCCACCTTCGCCATCGTCGGCCTCGACGAAGCCGATGCGGGACGTGGCCGCATCGCCTGGATATCACCGATGGCGCGCGCCCTGCTGAAAGCGCGCGAAGGCGACACCGTCAACGTGCAGACGCCCGACGGGCACCGCGAAGTTGAAATTATCGAGGTGCGCTACCAGGCCATCGATTGATCCCCCATGACCAAACGGAACCGCCCTGGCCGCTGGCTGCCTCACGATGCAACCGCAGATATTCCTATCGATTTCCTGATTTCCTGATTTCCCGACACCATGATGAAACCTGTTCCGTTTACCGCCAGTCTGTTCCTGCTCGTCATCCTTGTTGCCTGCGGCAAGGATGCGCCCCCCAGCGGCAGACAACAAACCGCCATGCCGGCCGCATCCGCCGGCCCGGAACCCGGCGATATCCTGGCTGCGCTGCCGCAGGATGCCCAGCCATATGGACTTGATGTGTACACGGCCCAATGCGCGAACTGCCACGGCGCGCTCGGACAGGGCGATGCCGAAAATCCCGCACTCAAGGGCATGACGCGCGCCGTGATGTACCAGAAGCTGCTGGACGATCGCGCCGGCAAGGGGCGGGGCGCACACCCGGCCGTCATGGTGAAGGCAGTCGCCGGCCTGAGCGAAGCGGAACTCGCGGCAGCTTCGGTTTACGCGGGCGAATAGCGCGCTGCGTGCGTGCCGGGCACGCACGCAGGCGGTCGCTCAGTTCAACGCGCTGGCCAGCAGACGCCGGTAATGGCTCACCCGTTCATCGCCACCGAGCAGGTTGAATACCGACAGCAGCGTCTTGCGACCGGCATCGTCCTCGAAACCGCGATCGCGACGAACGATTTCCAGCAGCTGATCCATGCCTGCTTCATACTGTCCGGCCGCAACCAGCAGGTTGGCAAGCTTCAGCCGCGCCTCCAGATCGTTTTCGTTTGCCCCGACCCGTGAACGCAATGCCGTTTCGTCCTCGCCTGCCACACCCATGAATTGCAGGCGCGCCTTCAAGGCCGGAATGCGCGGATCGGCCTCGTCCGGCACGCTTCCGACCAGGCGGCGGGCCTCCTCGGTCTCGTTCAGATCCAGCATGATTTCCGCCGCATCGAGCCGCACCCCCAGGTGATCCGGATCGATTCTCGATGCATCAGCCAGCCATTGCAGCGCGGCGGGCGTATTGCCCGCCGCGCGGGCTTCGGCTGCCTGTCGGCGCAGTTCGTCCACGGGGCCGGGAATGAGCCGGTCGAGGAAGGCGCGCACTTCGCCTTCCGGCAACGCACCGGAAAATTCGTCGACCGGTTCGCCGTCAACGAAGGCCTTGACGCTGGGAATGCCGCGCACGCCATAACGCGCGGCAAGTTCCTGATTGTCGTCCGAATTGATCTTGGCAAGCAGGAACTTGCCGCCGTATTCGGTGGCCAGTTTTTCCAGAATGGGTTTCAGCGATTTGCACGGGCCGCACCAGGGCGCCCAGAAATCGACCACGACGGGACGAAGTCTCGATTCCTCGAGAACGTGTCGGGTGAAATCAGCCAACCCGACATCAAGTGCGTGTTCGGACATGAGACCTCCGCGTGAAGGGGCCGGCCCAGGCCGGCTGGTTCAAATCTGTCGGGCCAGTTCGGCCGCCAGTCCGGTATATGAAGCCGGAGTCAGCGTTTTCAAGCGTGTCTTCTCGGTATCCGGAACGGCCAGGCCTTCGATGAAGCCGTGCAGGGCCTCACGCGTCAGACCGGCCTTGCCACGGGTCAATTCCTTCAGCTGCTCATAGGGGTTCGCCACGCCATAGCGCCGCATCACGGTCTGGATCGGCTCGGCCAGCACTTCCCAGTTGGCGTCGAGATCGGCGGCCAGCGCGGCCGGATTGGCTTCGAGCTTGCCGAGACCGCGCAGACAGGATTCATACGCCAGCAGGCTGTAGCCGAAGCCGACCCCCATGTTGCGCAGCACGGTGGAGTCGGTGAGATCGCGCTGCCAGCGCGAGACCGGCAATTTTTCCGCGAGGTGGCGCAGTACCGCATTGGCCAGCCCCAGATTGCCTTCGCTGTTCTCGAAGTCGATGGGATTGACCTTGTGCGGCATGGTGCTTGAACCCACCTCGCCCGCTTTCACTTTCTGCTTGAAGTAGCCTGCCGAGATATAGCCCCAGACGTCGCGGTTGAGGTCGATGAGGATGGTATTGGTGCGCGCGATGGCGTCAAACAGTTCGGCCATGGCATCGTGCGGCTCGATCTGGATCGTGTACGGGTTGAAGGTGAGCCCCAGATGCATCACGAATTCACGGGCAAAGTTCTCCCAGTCGATCTCGGGGTAGGCTGCGAGGTGCGCGTTATAGTTGCCGACCGCGCCATTGATCTTGCCCATCAGATCGACCGAGCCCGTGACGTCCCAGGCCCGGCGCAGGCGGTAGACGACATTGGCGAGCTCCTTGCCGACGGTGGTGGGCGATGCCGGCTGGCCGTGGGTACGCGACAGCATCGGCAGATCGGCCAGCTCGTGCGCCAGCGCGGTGAGACGGTCGATGAGCTTTTCCAGCGCGGGCAGCAGCACGCCGTCACGCGCGCCCTTGAGCATCAGGGCATGCGACAGGTTGTTGATGTCTTCCGACGTGCAGGCGAAGTGGATGAACTCCGATACCGCGAGGATCCCGGCATCCGGCCGGATTTTTTCCTTGAGGAAATATTCCACCGCCTTGACGTCATGGTTGGTGGTCGCTTCAATCGCCTTGACACGTCCGGCATCGGCTACCGAAAAGTTATCCACGATGCCGTCGAGCAGCGCAATGGCCTCGGCGGAAAATTCCGGTACTTCGGTAATGGCCGGTTCCGCCGCCAGCGCCTTCAGCCATTCAATCTCGATGATGACGCGGTACTTGATCAGCGCATACTCGCTGAAAAAATCCCGTAGCGGCGCAGTTTTCGAGCCATAGCGGCCATCCAGCGGTGAAAGTGCCGTCAGGGCGTTGAGTTCCATCATGTCCTCTCCGTTCAAACAGGGCGCCACTCGTGGGCGCGTTCATCCCGGATTATCCTAGAAACCGCAATTCGACGCGCGCCCGAAGATGACGAAATGACAATGTTCACGGCAGTGGATGGCGAGTTTCACAGCGTACCGTTCACCTCACGGCACTCCCGCCGCGCTGGATGAAAGGAAACCTCATGAAACGCAACGCTGAAATTCTCGCTGCGGCGTCCCTCGCCGCATTGCTCGCCACCGGCGCCGCATTCGCCACCGGCGCCCTCAATCTTCCCGCCGAGGTCCGGTCGTCCAGCGTCAAGTTGCCGCGTGGCGTTGAATCGCAGGCTGATTTCGCCAGACACGCCAGGATCACCCGGCAACAGGCCGAAGCCGCCGCCCTCGCGGTGCAACCCGGCCAGGTGGTGAAAGCGGCACTCGACGACGAACACGGCTACCTCGTGTGGCAGGTCGATGTCAGACATGCCGGGGGCACCACCGAGATCGCAGTCGACCCCGGCAACGGCCACGCACTGGCAGCCGAGAACGAAGAAGACGACCACGGCCACGAAGACCGCAACGAACGTGGTTGATCCCGCCAGCCGGTCGCCGGGCCGGTTGCCTCGTACAGGTTTTCGATTCGCAACAGGAATCCGCAGGCTTGCGGGTTCCGTTTACCCGGGAGTCCCCAATGACTCGCTTCATGCAAGACACGGTAGTTGAGCAGGCCCTGAGCAAGGTACCTGAAATCACCCTGCTGTTCTGGATCGTCAAGATCGCCGCCACCACGCTGGGGGAAACCGGCGGCGATGCACTGTCGATGTCGATGAAGCTCGGTTATCTGACCGCCACCGGCATTCTTGCGGTGATTTTCCTTGTCGCAGTCGGGACGCAGATCGCCGCCAAACGCTTTCATCCCGCGGTGTACTGGACGACGATCATCGCCACCACCATGGTCGGCACCACGCTTGCCGATTTTGCCGACCGCTCGCTCGGCATCGGTTATGCGGGCGGCAGCACGCTTCTGCTCGCGCTGCTGATCGCCTCGTTCGCCATCTGGCACCGCACGCTGGGCACGGTATCGGTGGGGTCGATCAGTGCGCCCCGGGCCGAAATGTTCTACTGGATGACCATCATGTTCTCGCAGACGCTCGGCACCGCCCTCGGCGACTGGACGGCTGACACCGCGGGTCTCGGCTACACCGGCGGGGCGGTCGTGTTTGCTGCGCTGCTCGCACTGGTCGCGGCGGCGTACTACCGGACGAGCATTTCCCGCACCCTGCTGTTCTGGGCAGCCTTCGTTCTCACCCGCCCTCTCGGCGCCGTGGTCGGCGACTTCCTCGACAAACCGGTCGCCACCGGGGGGCTCGCGCTGTCGCGCTATGCCGCCTCGGTCAGCTTGCTTGTTTTCATCGCCGCCACCCTCATGCTGTTCAAGCATCGCGCCGCCGGCAGGATGCATTGATCCGTCTTTCATGCAAGAGGCCCCCATGAACGCAAACCCTGATCCCGCCGTCCGCCAGCGCTTCAACAAGGTGCCGGAGGTCACGCTCGTCTTCTGGCTCATCAAGCTGATGGCCACGACCGTCGGCGAGACCGGCGCCGACTTTCTCAACTTCAATCTCGGCCTGGGACTCACCGGCACCTCACTGCTGATGAGTGCGCTATTCGCCATCGCGCTGGCCGGGCAGATGCATGCGCGCCGCTGCGTCCAGCCGCTCTACTGGCTGGTGGTCGTACTGGTCAGCGTGGTCGGCACCCTCGTTACCGACAATCTGGTCGATCATTTCGGCGTCCCGCTTCAAATTCTCACCCCGATTTTTGCCGTCGCCCTGCTGGCCAGCTTCGGCCTGTGGTATTCACGGGAGAAAACCCTGTCCATGCACCATATCGACACGCCGTCGCGCGAAGGCTGGTACTGGCTGGCGATTCTGCTGACCTTTGCGCTGGGCACGGCGGCAGGCGACCTGGCGGCGGAAACGCTGAAACTCGGCTACGCACCGTCGGCACTGATGTTCGCCGCGATCATCAGCCTGGTCGCCATCGCGCACTACGTGTTCAAACTCGACGCCGTGGCCGCATTCTGGATGGCCTACGTCCTCACCCGGCCGCTTGGCGCCTCGTTCGGCGACTGGCTGTCGCAGCCGGTCGCCCACGGCGGCCTCGGCTGGGGCACCGTGATGACGAGCCTCGCGTTCATCGCCGCCATCCTCGCGCTGGTTGTGTATCCGGCCCTGCGGGAGAAATCCGCCCTGACTCCGGCAGGCTCGATGCAGCGTTCCCGGTAAGGCTCCCTCGGGCCGGCTTCCGCCCTGCATGCGGGCGCAGTTGCCAGGCGGGCGAGTTGCGCCATCGATGGCCATTCCGGCAGCGATGCCAGGCCCGTCAGGGTCCGTCTCTTCGAGGGGCCGGGGCGAGCGGCAGTAGCAGGGTGGCGGCCAATCCACCGCCCGGCGCATCGGCGAGTTCCAGCGTGCCGCCGTGTGCGCGCGCAACCGCCGTGACCAGCGACAGGCCGAGTCCGCTGCCGGGCTGGCTGCGGGCCGCGTCGCCGCGCGCAAAACGCTGTACCAGCCGCACGCGATCGGCGGGCGCGATGCCGGGCCCGCTGTCGCATACGCCGAGGCGCGCGTGCACGCCATCCTCGGCAAGATGGGCCTTCACTGTGACCGCCGCATCGGGCGGCGTGTACTTGAAGGCGTTGTCGAGCAGGTTGGCCAGTGCCTGCGACAGCAGCGCAGGGGCGCCACTGACCCATACGCCGCTTTCGATGGCCATCCGGAATGGCCGGCCGGCATCCTCGGCTTCGGCAGCATAGAGCTCCGTCACGCCGCGCACGGCATCGGCCAGGTCGAAGCGTTGCGGGGCGATCATTTCACCGCCGGCTTCGAGCCGCGCGATGGACAGCAGTGCGTCGAAGGTGCGCATGAGCTCGTCGGCATCGGCGCCGGTTTGTGCCAGTGCCGCGCGATATTCGCCCGCCTCGCGCGGCTGGGCGAGCAGCACTTCGATACGGGTTTTGAGTCGCGTCAGCGGTTTGCGCAGATCGTGCGCCACGTTGTCGGATACGTCGCGCATGCCCGCCACGGCGGCCTCGATGCGTGCGAGCATGTGGTTGAGATGTTCCGCCAGAAGGTCGAACTCGTCGGCGCGTCCGTGGAGGTTCACCCGTTGCGAAAAGTCGCCCGCCGCAATCGCCCCTGCGGTCCGGTTGATCGCCTCGATCCGCGCCAGCCATTGCCGACCGAGCGCAAAGCCCAGAATCAGCGAGAGCAGCCCGGACAGCCCCAGCACGACGGCGGCCGCAGCGAACACGTAATCGCGCAGGTCTTCCGCGGCCCCCGGTTCCTGTGCCGTCAATAACCGCCCGCCCGTCGGCAACCGCGTGCCGCACGCGCGCAGGACGAGCGATTCGGTTTCGTGTGGCGCCTCGGGATCGTCTGCCCGGGCCTTGATCCGGTGTACGTGTCCATCGGCCGGCAACGCCTCCGGCCAGGCCGCCAGATCTCCGGCCAGTTTGACGCCCCGCGCGTCGAGCAGCAGGTAATGGCGTGGGCCGCGCGCATCGGTGAGCGCCTCGACACGCCGCGTGAGCAGTTCCAGAGGCAGGGCCGCCAGCGTACTGGATTCGCTCGCCAGTCCCGCTTCGAGTTGCGCGGCAACATAGCGGTTGGCGAGGCTGAGCAGAACCCCCAGCGAAGCGGCCAGCAGCAGGGTCTGCAACAAGGCGTAGCGCAGGGACAGCCGGATGGCCGAGGTGCGGAAAAGCCGCTTCAGGCGCAAAAAGAAGTCACACCTCATCGCCCAGCCGGTAGCCGATGCCGCGCAGGGTATGCAGCAGCGGCTTGTCGAAATCGCGATCGATTTTGCCGCGCAGGCGGCTGATCTGGCTGTCGATCACATTGGTCTGTGGATCGAACGCAAGGTCCCACACCTGTTCCAGCAGCATGGTGCGGGTCACGATGCGCCCCGTGCGTCGCATCAGGTATTCGAGCAGGCGCAGTTCACGCGGCTGCAAGCGGATGAGTTGTCCGGCCCGGGTGACACGACGGCGTTCGAGGTCGAGTTCGAGGTCGGCGACTTTCAGTACGCCGGACGCGGCAGTGTCGCCTGGCCGGGCACGTCGCGCCAGGGCATCGATACGCGCCAGCAACTCCGAGAACGCATACGGCTTGACCAGATAATCGTCGCCGCCCGCACGCAATCCTTCGACCCGCTGATCGACCTGCCCCAGCGCCGAGAGCACCAGCACCGGCGTCGTCCGGCCATCTGCGCGCAACATGCGGACGAGGGACAGGCCGTCACGCCGGGGCAGCATGCGGTCAATCACCAGCACGTCATACGCGCCTTCGATCGCCTGGTACAGTCCTGCATCGCCATCGGCCGCCCAGTCGACCGCATGGCCGGATTCGGTCAGGCCTTTGCGCAGATAGGCGGCGGCTTCCCGGTCATCTTCAACAATCAGGATATGCATGGATGCATGCTTGGCCGCTTCCTCGCAACCGTGTCATTACCGTCCGGCCATCATACCCTGCGATCCCGCCCTACAATCCACACATGGATATTGCCGCCCTCATCGCCCAATACGGTTACGCCATGGTATTCCTCGGCACCCTGTTCGAAGGCGAAAGCGTGCTGCTGCTGGCCGGTTACGCGGCACATCTCGGCTATCTCGATTTTGTCGTGCTGACCGGCGTTGCCGGACTGGGCGCGCTGACCGGCGACCAGTTCTTTTTCTGGCTTGGCCGCCGTCACGGAACGATTCTGCTGCGGCGCCGCCCGGCCTTGCATGGCAAGGTCCAGCGCGCGCTCGACCTGATCCAGAAACACCCTGCCGGCATCATTCTGGCGATGCGCTTCATGTGGGGCTTGCGCATCGCGCTGCCCGTCGCGGTCGGATTGAGCAAGGTGAACCGCTGGCATTTTTTCTGGCTCAATCTCGCCTCGGCCGCGCTGTGGGCGCCTCTGGTGGGCGGCACCGGCTATCTCTTTGGCGCGCTCCTGAGCCGCCATCTGGCCGTGCTGCACCGGGTTGAACACTGGGTGATGCTGGGGCTCGTGGCGACCTTGCTGATCTTGCGCGGCTATCTGCACTCACGCCATATCCGGTCATGAAGCTGTTACTGCCCTATCCGCATCGCGAGCTTCATCCGATCGCCCGTCTGCGCGCATGGCACCGGCTTTTTCTCGCGCTCACGCTCGGTATTCTGGGCACGACGTCGACCCATGCCGGCTTGTGGGAAACCCGGCTGCTGACCGGCTGGCTGGCCGGCAGCCTGACCTATCTGCTGCTGGTGTGGTGGGGGACAGGGCGCCTCGACGCTGTCCGGACCCGGCTGCGTGCATCCAGCGAAGATCCCGGCGCCACCGCGTTGTATATCGTGCTGATCGCGGCATCCTGGGTCAGCCTGCTGGGCGTGCTGCTGGTCACCGATTCAGTCAGGACGTCGACAGGCGTTGCACGCGGTCTGCACATCGGTCTGGCGCTCGCTGCGCTGGCATCGACCTGGCTGTTGATCCAGACCGTGTTCGCGCTGCGCTATGCGCGTCATTACTATCGCCCCCAGGCGGGCACCGACACGGGCGGCCTGGCATTTCCCGGCGACGCGCCCGGTTATGCCGATTTTGCGTATTTTGCCGCAGTCATCGGGATGACCTCGCAGGTGGCCGACGTCGCCATCACCACGACGGCGATGCGCCGTCTGGTGCTGGTGCATGGTCTGGTGTCGTTCGGCTTCAACCTGCTGGTGCTGGCGCTGACGATCAATCTCGTCGCCAGCGCGCTGGGGTGACGGCGCCGGCGCCTGTCGCGTCAGCCTGAACGGTTCGCCTACCGCGCTACCCTGAACGGTTCGCCTATCGCGCTGTCCTAAACGGTTCGCCTATCGCGCTGTCCTAAACGGTTCGCCTATCGCGAACGGCTTGCGCCAGCGTGCCGCTGTCGACGTATTCCAGCTCGCCGCCCACGGGTACTCCGCGCGCCAGCCGGCTCACTTTCAATCCGCGTGCCTTCAGCAGTTCGCCGATGGTGTGCGCGGTGGCTTCGCCTTCCGGCGTGAAGTTGGTCGCCAGGATCACCTCCTCGACCGTGCCGTCGAGTGCACGGCTGATCAGGCGGTCGAGGTGAATTTCGCGCGGGCCGATACCGTCGAGCGGCGAGAGCCGTCCCATCAGTACGAAGTACAGGCCTCTGTAGCTCTGTGTGGCCTCCATCATGTTGAAGTCGGCCGGCATTTCGACCACCGCCAGCTGCTTCTTGTCACGGCGCGGGCTCGCGCATACCTCGCACACTTCCGCCTCGGAAAAGTTGTTGCACAGACGGCAATGATGCAGATGCGTCAACGCATGATTGAGTGCGCCGGCCAATGCTTCGGCCCCGCGCCGGTCGCGCTGCAGCAGGTGGTAAGCCATGCGCGCCGCCGACTTGGGGCCGACGCCCGGCAGCACGCGCAGGGCGGCGATCAGGTGCTCCAGCGCGGCAGGCTGCATGGGCGGCGTCTCAGAACGGCAGCTTCATCCCCGGCGGAATCGGCAGTCCGGCGGTCACGCTGCCCATTTTTTCCTGCACGGTGGATTCGACCTTGCGCACGGCGTCGTTCACCGCCGCCGCCACCAGGTCTTCCAGCATTTCCTTGTCGTCGGCCATCAGGCTCGGGTCGATGACGATACGGCGCACGTCGTATTTACAGGTCATCGTCACCTTGACCATGCCGGCGCCGCTCTGCCCCTCGATTTCGATTTCAGCCAGCTTGGCCTGCATCTTGGCCATGTTTTCCTGCACCTGCTGGACCTGCTTCATCATGTTGCCGAGGCCGCCCTTCATCATGTCGATTCTCCTAATGGCTGTATGGTGGATGCGTCGATCTGGCCGCCAAACTGGTCGACCAGCTCACGCACGAATGGGTCTGCTTCGATCGCCGCCACAGCCTCGGCCTGGCGGGCTTCCCTGATACGGGTACGCGCCTGCTGCGGGGTCTGTCCGGCGGCGGCGCCCACCTCGAAATTCACCTTGAGCGCAGCGCCGTACTTGTCGTGCAACGCCGCGACCAGTTTGTTCTGGTAGGCGCGATCAAGCAAATGCTTATGCGACTCGGCCACGCGCAGAGTCACGGCATCGCCGGTCTGCGACACCAGTTCACTATGATCGGCCAGCATTTTGGCCATGCCGCCCAGGCGCAGTTCGGCCACCACGGCCAGCCAGTCCCAGGCGGCGTGCGGCACCGGCTCGCGTACCACACGGACAGGCTCGGCGGGCGTGGCCGGGGCGGCCGCAATCGGTTCGACCGCAGCGCCGGCATTGGATGTGGAACCGGGTGCGGCCCCGGCTGCGACGTGCTCGCGCACAGGGGCCGTCCGTTCAGTTCGTGTCGGGACAATTCGAGCCGGGACAATCCGAGCCGGTGCCGGGCGCGAGGCAGGGGCCGTAGGCACGCCGCCATTCGTCGCATCGGGCGCGAAAGCCAGCATGCGCAGTAGCGTCATGCAAAAACCGGAAAACTCGTCCGGCGCAAAGGGCAGGTCGCGGCGGCCGTTCAACGCGATCTGGTAATACAGCTGCACGGTTTCGGCGTCCAGTCGTGCGACAGCCTGCTGCATGCGTTCGCTGTCGATCGTGGTGTCCATTGCGCCCGGCGCATGCAGCATCAGGGCCAATTGAGTGAGCAGGCTGCCCAGATCCTGCAGCGCCGCATCCAGGGCAATCCCGCGTTCGGCCATTTGCCGCGCCTGTTCCAGCAGGGCATCGCCGTTGTGCGCCGCCAGCGCGTCGAGCAGGTCGAACAGATAATCGCGCCGCACGGTGCCGAGCATGATTTCGACCGCGTTCGCCTCGATCCTGCCGCCGCCATAGGCGATCGCCTGGTCGGTCAGCGACAGCGCATCGCGCATGCTGCCGGCGGCGGCACGCGCCAGCAGATTCAACGCCGCCGGCTCGGCGTCGACCTGCTCATGCGCCAGCACCTCGCCCAGATGCTGCGCCACCAGCGCGGGCGGCATCGGCTTCAGGTTGAACTGCAGGCAGCGGGAGAGCACCGTCACCGGAATCTTCTGCGGATCGGTGGTGGCGAGAATGAACTTCACATGCGCCGGCGGCTCTTCCAGCGTCTTCAGCATGGAGTTGAACGCCGGCTTCGACAGCATGTGCACTTCGTCGATGATGTAGACCTTGTAGCGCCCCACCGTCGGCGCGTACTGCGCGTTGTCGAGCACCTCGCGCATGTTGTCGACGCCGGTGTTCGACGCCGCGTCGAGTTCAAGCAGATCGACGAAGCGGCCGGCGTCGATCTGGCTGCACGCCGAACAGACGCCGCACGGGGTGGCGGTGACACCGCTTTCGCAGTTGAGGCATTTGGCGAGGATGCGCGCCAGCGTGGTCTTGCCGACCCCGCGCGTGCCGGTCAGCAGATAGGCATGATGCAAGCGCCCCTGGGTGAGCGCATTCGACAACGCCCGCACGACGTGTTCCTGGCCCTTGAGGTCGGCAAACGTGCGCGGCCGCCAGGTGCGCGCCAGCGCAAGTGCGGGGGATGCGGAGTCGCCGAAGAGGTCAGTCATGTTTGAGGGGCTAGGGGTCAGGATTCAGGGGTCAGGAAAATCCATTTACTCACGGTTTGCACTGCAAAGCCGTACACCCTGATCCCTGAATCCTGACCCCTGAATCCTGGAAAAGTGGCGAGCCAGAACCCCGGCACTGGTATCGGTCGCTGTGGCTGCTTCCTTCCGGACCTGACCCGATTCACAACTTAACCATGCGGGGAGGCCCGCCATGCGCATTTTAACCCGGATGTCGCATGAAACACGCTTATTCCTCGTCCGCCGGCATGGCCAGTCGACGTTTTTTCACCGCATCGGCCAGCATCCGCAGCAGCGGGACGGTGTCGTCCCAGCCGATGCAGGCATCGGTGATCGATTTCGCGTATTCCAGCGACTGTCCGGCGATCAGGTCCTGACGCCCCGCGTTCAGGTGGCTTTCGACCATGGCGCCGATGATGCGGGTGTCACCGCCGGCCACCTGCGTGGCCACCTCGGTCGCGACGTCGATCTGGCGCTGGTACTGTTTGCTCGAATTGGCGTGCGAGAAATCGATCATCAATTGCTGGCGCAAGCCCGCCGACGCCAGTTCGCCGCACGCCAGATTGACGCTCGCCGCATCATAGTTGGGCGTCTTGCCGCCGCGCAGGATCACGTGCGTGTCTTCGTTGCCGGAAGTGCTGAACACGCCGACGTGGCCGGATTTGGTGATGGAAATGAAATGATGGCGCGCCGCCGCCGCCTTGATCGCGTCGACCGCGATCCTGAGGCTGCCGTCGGTGCCGTTCTTGAAACCCACCGGGCACGACAGGCCGGATGCCAGCTGACGATGCGACTGCGATTCGGTGGTGCGCGCGCCGATGGCGCCCCAGCTCACCAGGTCGGCGATGTATTGCGGCGAGATCAGATCGAGGAATTCGGTCGCGCAGGGCAGGCCGATCTCGTTGATTTCCAGCAGCAGTTTCCGCGCCAGCCGCAGGCCTTCGTTGATGTCGAAGCTCTCGTCCAGGTGCGGGTCGTTGATCAGCCCTTTCCAGCCTACCGTGGTGCGCGGCTTCTCGAAATACACGCGCATCACGACGATGATCTCATGCGCCAGTTCGTCGGCCAGCGGCTTCAGCTTGCGTGCATAATCAAGCGCGGCGGCCGGATCGTGGATGGAACAGGGACCGACGATGACGAACATGCGGTCGTCCGCGCCACGCAGCACATCGTGGATGACGCTGCGTGCATGCGCCACATGGGCCAGCACGGTTTCGTCGGCGCGCAGTTCGCGCATGATCTGCATCGGGGCAAGCAATTCGCCGCTTTGTTCGATACGGGTGTCGTCGGTTCGGGTGGCAGACATGTTCAGGTTCCGGTTGGTGTGCTTCGATCGCGACGGCTTAAACAAAAAAACCGCCAGCGGGCTGGCGGTTTCGTCAAGGCGTTGCTGCTCGTCTCAGCGCCTCCCGACCGCCTGTGGCGTGGGATAAAAACGGCTAAAGAAGAACTTTGCGGCACAATTCATGCATGGGAGTTTACCAAAATCAGACGGGGAGCGCCAAGCGCCTTGCGCGGGCGGACGCGCCCTGTCTGGACAACGCGGCCGTGCCGTTGTATTGAGCAGGCGGGGAAAATAAAGGGAAAAGTGTGGAAATGATGGCTAACACGACAGACAACCAACACGCCGGCCAGGAACTCCGGCGCGACAAGCGCTTCCAGGTCTCGCAGGCCGCCATCATCACCCAGCCGGGATACACCGAAATCGCCTGCGAAATCCGTGATTTCTGCCAGGGCGGACTGTTTCTCAAGTTCACCAACCCGGAAGCGGCGATCACCGCGCTGGCCCGGCGCGCCGATGCCACGGTGGAAATCGTCTTCACGCCGGCGTCGGCCAATGCCACGCAAACGTTCAAGGTACCTGCGCAGCTCAAGCGTCTGAGCCCGCTCGGGGTCGGGGTGGCGTTTGCCCGTCAGCCGGTCGACGCGCTGCGCGCGCTGCAAAGACTGCGCATGGCCGGGCACCGGCAAAAACTGGCCGCCCTGCCGACCTCCGCCGCCCACCCACATCTGCGCGAAGCCAGCACCGCCCTGTTGAGCGAGACCCTGCTCCAGGTGCACGACCAGATCATGCGGGTACTGGGCGACAAACTGGGCGCCGCGGCCGTCCAGGCCTCCGGCATTGCCGAACACAGCGGCCTGCTGGGCGCCATGCATGAATTCACCAACCACGCGCCGGCGGTGCAGGCCCGTTTCGTGCAGGGCGTGCTCGATGCGCTGAACCAGGCGCGCCCGGTCCAGACCCAGGCTACCCGCGACACGATGGATGGCGGTCTGACGCTGGTCGACGAACTGGATTTCGAAGACTGGCTCGCCACCTCGAGCGAGGCCAACAAGCTGGAAGAGCAGTTCCGCGAACAGCTTTCGGACATCGAGCCCCGCATCGGCCAGCTGTTCGGCTTCGCCTGCGATCACCACAACAACCCTTTCGGCCCGGCCGTCATCGGCCATGCCTACCGCGGCGCCTTGCAGGACGTCCCGGTGCTGGCCAAGGCACGCCAGATCGCCTACGCCGCCCTGCGCGACGTGCTGGCCGGACAACTGGCACCGCTGTACGCTGAACTGCTGGCCTTGCTGCCCGTTTCGCAGCTAGAAGTCGAGCGCGAGCAACCCGTCGCCGCGCCGCGGCACGAGGCATCGTCCGGTTCCGATACGCATGCGCTCGAATCGTCCGAAGCGCCGTCATCGACGCCCACGCCCCCGCCGCGCGGCACGCTCAACCGCCTGGCAGGATCGTTGCTGGATTTTTTCCGTGGCCAGTCGACGGCGGCACCAGACGGCATGGCGCCCATGAGCGCCGCGGGTGCACCCGCCGCCGGCAATGCCATGCCCGGTGGTGCCCTGCCGCCACCGGGCACGCCCGCGACCACGCGTGCGGCCGGGGGCGCCCCCGGCCCGGCCGGGATGGCCGGCGCACCCGGTATCGCCCATTCTCCGGTACTGCAGCGTCTGGCCGCAGCCGGCGCGCTGCCCTCAGCCGTCACCCATGAAATGCAGCGTTCGGTCGACATGTTCGGCGCGCTGTTCGACACCATGCATGCCGAGAAATCGGTCAGCGAGGGCATGCGGCCGTTTTTTCAGCAGCTGGAAACCAGTCTCATCAAGCTGGCGATGGCCGATCCGGAATTCCTCGCCTCGCCCGTCCATCCCGCGCACAAGGTGTTGAACACCCTTGACCGGATCAGCATGGTGGCGGGCGATGACGGCAAGATCACGGATGCGCGCCTGCTGCGATTGATGAGCCGCTGGACCGATCGCATCAATACCGAGGCCGACAAGAATCCGGGGGTGTTCGAGGAAGCGCGCACCCAGCTGGAGCGCGTGGTGAAGCCGCTGCTGCACGAGCGTGCCGCGCGCGTGTTCCGCCTGCAGGAAATGTGCGAAGGCCGCCAGCACGCCGAGGTCGTCAAGCAGCGCATTCTGCGCGACCTGCTGAAGCAGCTGGAAAGCGAGCGGGCGGTACCGAATGCCGTCATCGAACTGCTGAACGGCGGCTGGCGCAATGTGCTGCTGATCGCCGAGATGCGCTACGGCGCGGACAGCGACGAAGCGCGCGAGGCCTGGCAGGTGTTGCGGCAGCTGTGTACCTGGCTGGACACGGATCCGGCCGAACCCGCCGAGCCGCTCACGACCGCGCAGGTCCAGGCCCTGCTGCAGCAGATCGACCAGGCCTTGACCCAGGTGTGCGCCGACAAATTCGCGCAGGACCGCATCGTCGATCGACTCGCTGCCGCGCTGTTTGACGAAGGCAAATCGCAGCATCAGCGCACCTCGGTCGCCGCCCGTCTCGACGACGCGGCCAGCGAGCCACTCTCCGAGACGCAGGACAATCTGGCCGAACGCCTGCGCGTCGGCGACTGGCTGCAATTCAAATCACTCGATGTCCCGCTCAACCTGATCTGGATCGGCGACCAGCCGCCGGTGTATGTCTTCGCCAATTACCGCGGCATCAAGAAGCTCGACCTCAAGCGTCAGGACCTGCTGCAATCGCTGGAAGACGGCGGCGCGCAGTGGACCGAGGATCTGGAACTGCCGCTGATGGATCGTTCCTACAGCGCGATGATCCAGAAAATGCAGCGCGACCTGCTGTGGCAGGCGTCCCACGATCCCGCCACCGGGCTCGCCAATCGCAAGAGCTTCTTCCGCGCCATCCGCCGCAACTGGCTGCGCAGCAAAATGAACGACGGCGGCTATGCCATCGGCGTCATCCAGTTCGACATCAGCAAGCCCTCGGGTGAAACCGCGGGGGTCGAGATCCGCACGCCCATCCTGCGCGATTACGCCCAGATCATGCCCACGCTGCTGCCGTCCAATGCGCTGCTCGCACGCTCCGGCGAATCCGGCATTGCATTCTGGATCGAGGCTGCGGGCCGGGCCTCGGCCCAGGCGCAAACCGATGCCCTGCTGCACGCCCTGACCACCCATCCCCAGGAAATCAACGGCATCCGTTACCGCGTCCAGCCCGCGACCGGCCTGGCCTGGGCGCGCGACTGCATCAACCCCGAGACCTATTACGACAATGCCAACGCCGCCTGCGCGCACGCGCGCGAGTCGGGCGCAGCCGTCGTCCAGTACGACAGCGAGGCCGACGAGAGCGGCGGCGTGCTGGCCCTGGCGGAATGGGCGCACGAGCTGACCGCCCTCCTCGCTCACAACCAGCTCAGCCTCAACTGCCAGCCGGTGACCGCCGCAACCGACGCTGCGCGGACCCCGCTGTATTACGAAGTCCTGCTGCACCCCATCGCGGAAGGCGGACGCAGCATCGCCACGCGCGACCTGATTGCCGTGGCCGGGCGCCTGCAGCGCATCACCGAAATCGATCGCTGGGTGGTGCGTCATGTCCTGCAATGGATGCGTGCGCACCCCGACACGCTCGCCCGGATCGGCGGACTGTCGATCAACCTGTCCGGACAATCGGTCACCAACCCGCTGTTTCTGAAATACCTGCAGGCCGAACTGGCGCGCGGCGATCTCCCCGGCGGCAAGCTCATCTTCGAAATCAGCGAGGTGGATGCCGTCGAAGGCCACGCCCAGACCCAGCTGTTCATGCGCCAGCTGCAGCGCCACGGCTGCCGCTTCACCCTCGACGAGTTCGGCGCCGGCAACAGCGCCTATACCAGCCTGAAGAGCATGAAGCTGGATTACCTGAAGCTCGACCGTGCGCTGGTGCGCGAAATCGGCACCAGCATGATCGACGAGGCGCTGGTACGGTCGATTCTGGAAACCGGGAGTTTCCTCGGGATCAGGACGGTGGCGGGGTTTGTCGAGAACGAAGAGACACTGGCCAAGCTGGTGGAGATGGGGGTGGATTGCGTGCAGGGGTATCTGATCGGGGAGCCGAGGGCGCTGGAGACGCTGGCCTGAGACCTCGCTTCATGCGGCCGTCGTTGCGAAGCGCGCCGCGGCAAAGCAATCCAGTTCTGCGCTTGAATGCCGCCGCGGTTCGCAGAACGCGCTGCCCCCGGCACCGTTCGCCCTGAGCTTGTCGAAGGGCCTGTTCGCTGTAGTGGAGGTGTTCGCAGGACCGCTGACCGTTGGCCGGGGGTTGCCCGGCGGCAAGTTCCTTTCTTTGTCTCGCCAAAGAAAGGAACCAAAGAAAGGCGACCCCGACAGTCCCGAATTCCCGAAGATCAAGCGCGTCGGGCGGGCGGCAAAGAACTCGCCCCGCTTTTGCTAAGCCGATTTGATTTTTGTGAGCGGGGCTCAGACACCTTTGCCGCTGATCCACCCGACGCACTTGATCTTCGGCGGGGCTGTAAGGGGAGGCAGATCAAAACCAGTCTGATGGTCAGCAACTGCCTCAGATCGGAATTGAGGGCTTCGCCGTTGGGATACATCCTCACTCAAGTACACAGGCCGCCCCATCATCCCTGACCTGGTTTTGACTTTATGCCCCTCTCAGTCCCGCCGGAAATCGAGCCTGCCGGGCGGATCGGCGGCAAAGGTGTCTGAGCCCCGCTCACCTTCGAAATACAAGACAAAGCGGGGCGAGTTCTTTGCCGCCCGTCCGGCAGGTTCGATTTCCGGGGTTGCGGGGATGAGCGGGGTCGCCTTTCTTTGGTTACTTTCTTTTGGCGAGACAAAAGAAAGTAACTTGCCGCCGGGCAACCCCCGGCCAACGGTCAGCAGCCTACCGAAAAGCCCAACTACTCGGCCGTGCTCCGCCCCCAAGCCAAAGACCTGGATTGCTTCGCGGAGTTTATGCCCTGCGAGTGGACATTAAGCCGTCCCACCCACCGTCAACCCGTCGATCCTCAGCGTCGGCTGCCCCACCCCGACCGGCACGCTCTGCCCTTCCTTGCCGCAGGTGCCCACACCCGAATCCATTTCCATGTCGTTGCCGATCATGGAGACGCGCGTCAGCGCGTCGGGGCCGTTGCCGATGAGGGTGGCGCCTTTCACCGGGTAGGTGATCTTGCCGTCTTCGATCATGTAGGCCTCGGCGGCGGAGAAGACGAACTTGCCGCTGGTGATGTCGACCTGGCCGCCGCCGAAGTTGACGGCGTAGAGGCCGTTCTTGACCGAGGCGATGATTTCGTGCGGGTGCTTGTCGCCGCCGAGCATGAGGGTGTTGGTCATGCGCGGCATGGTCAGGTGGGCGTAGGACTCGCGGCGGGCGTTGCCGGTGGGCTGCATGCCCATCAGGCGCGCGTTCATCATGTCCTGCATGTAGCCGGTGAGGATGCCGTCCTCGATCAGCACGGTGCGCTGGGTGGGGTTGCCTTCGTCGTCGAC
>MKWM01000033.1 GCA_001899765.1 Thiobacillus sp. 63-78 | reverse complement strand
TCGAGCCGGGTCACGGTAAACACACCATTCACCCGGTCAGCGAGGAACCGGACAGAATCGCCGGGTTTGACCTGATCCAGCCAGGTGGCATCCTCAACCCGGAAAACCATGGTCATGCCGGGCATCTCCAGGTTTGCCAGGGGGCCATGTTTGAGGGTGAGCTTGCCCTGGGCCTTGTCGATTTTTTTCACCAGTCCTTCGGCAAGTGCGGTGGAATGATCGCCAGCCGCGACATGGCGTTCGTGCTGCGTTTCAGCCCAGGCGGGCAGTCCGAGGGTCAGGCTCAAACCAAGCGCCAGGGTATTCAGCATAGGTTTCATGTTCATTCCTTTCAATATTGGGCATAGGTCCGGGTGGACCCGTCCTGGTTCACGAGAAAAACGTCATAGGCGTCCTTGCGGTCTCCGATTTCCATTCCGGGCGAACCGGCCGGCATGGCCGGTACGACCAAGCCGCGGGCACGCGGTTTTTCCTTAAGCAGACGCTTCATTTCCTTCGCCGGAACGTGGCCTTCGATCACATACCCATTGACCTCCGCGGTATGGCACGAGCCGTATCCGGCCGGCACGCCCAAACGGATCTTGTGCGCCGCCACGTTTTCGGTGTCATGGGCTCTGACCGTGAAGCCATTGGCCTTGAGGTGGTCGATCCACTTATTGCAGCACCCGCAGGTCGGGCTTTTGTAGACATCGATCACCGGGGTTGTCGGGGCGGCCCAGGCGGCCTGGGCAAGACCCAAGACGAGCAGGCTGGCAACAAGATTCTTCATACGGAATACGGAGCCTTTGTTGAGGATTGAGTTCAGTATGGGATGGGGTTCGCCACATCAAACTGACAAATAGATTACATTTGTGTCATCTTCGATCCCGATAGGCATGTTCCCGTCACTCGACCATCACCTTGCCCATCATGCCGGCTTCCAGATGACCGGGGATCAGGCAGGCAAAATCCACGGTCCCCGGCTTGTCGAACTGCCAGACGATCCCGCCGCGCTGGCCCGGCTTCAGCGTGATCATGTTGGGCTCGGCATGTTCCATTCCGGGCATCTTGCGCATCATGTCGGCGTGAGCCTTGAGTTCGTCCAGACTGCCGATCACCATTTCGTGCGGAATCTTGCCGGTGTTCCTGACGAAGAAGCGGACGGTCTCGCCGGCCTTGACGCTGATGGTGTCCGGCGTGAATCGCATGGCATCGTCCATGGTGACTTCGATGGTGCGGTCCACCTTGGCCGGGTCACCCGGCTTGCCCGTCATCGACGCAGGTGCCGCCTTCGCCATGGCGGACATGTCATGGCCGCCTGGCATTGTCTTGTGGCCAGTCATGCCGTGCCCGCCGGCGTGGTCTCCTGCCGCCAGGGCAATCGCCGGCAGCACGCCAAAAATCAGAATCGACAGTGTCTTCAGTTTCATGGTGTTTCTCCTAATGGGTTGAGTGATTCGATCGTCGTTGAACTGCATCAAAACCAGAAACGCACGCCGGCAACCCAGCGTGTTTCATCTGTTTTTTCACCCGCAGCGCGGGCCAGGTCGGCGGTCTTGCCGAATTTGCCGGCGCGTTCCACGCCGACATAGGGTGCGAACTGGCGGGTGAATTCGTACCTCAGGCGCAGGCCCGCCACGCCGTCGGAAAGACCGCTGCCGATACCCAGGGCCTCGTCACTTTTGCCGTAGGCGTTGATTTCAAGACGAGGCTGCAAGACAAGCTTCTGCGTGAGCAGCAATTCGTACTCCGCACCCAGGCGGAAGGCGGTTCTGCCCTTGTCGCCGACATAGGCCGCCGCATCGACCTCGAACCAGTAGGGAGCGAGGCCCTGCACGCCGAAGGCCAGCCAGCCGCGATCGGGGCCCTCGCCGCTGTCGTAGCGCACGCCCAGCTGCGTATCCCAGAACGTGGCGATGGCATGGCCCCACAGCAGTTCGGTGCGGGCTTCCTGCAGCTTGCCCTGGCCATATTCGCCTTCTGCCTTGATGACCAGGCGGTCGTAGTCGCGCCCGAACCAGGCCTGGGCTTCATAGGCGGTGGCGTTCCGGTCGCGCGTGTACACGCGTTCCAGGCGGTCAACCAGCAGGCTGCCGAAGCTGTGCTCGTCGGCAAGACGAAGCTGGCGGGGTCCAGGGAGGGCGTATTTGCCGCTGTCCAGGGTGTAGTCACCCGAATAGGCATGCGGGTCGCGTGCGTCGGGTGGAGCAGTCCCCCCTTGCATGTTCATTTCGCCATGATCCATTGCCGCCGCACCCTGCTGCGGTGCAGGCGGGCTGCCGTGATCCATTGCCGGCATCGCATCCTGGGCCGCCGGGGGCTGGACCGCATCAGGAGACGGCGCACCCTGATGCTGGGCATGGTCCATCGTTTCGGGGGCGGGACTGGTTTGCGCCCAGACAGGCGTCACGCCAAGGCCGATGATTGCCATTGCAAGTACATTCATTCGCTTGTTTGTCATCTACCTATTCCTCTCGTTGCTGTCGGCGCTTACGCCACCACCACTTCGCGGAACATGCCCGCGTCCATATGCAGGAGCAGGTGGCAGTGCCAGGCCCAGCGCCCGAGGGCGTCCGCGCTGACCAGGAAGCTGACACGCTGTGCCGGCTGCACGTTGATGGTGTGCTTGCGCGCCAGGAACTGCCCATCCGGGCTTTCAAGTTCGCTCCACAGCCCGTGCAGGTGCATGGGATGGGTCATCATGGTGTCGTTGTGGAGAATGACGCGCAGCCGTTCGCCATACCGGAAATGCACGGGCGTGGATTTCCCGAATTCGAGTCCGTCGAGCGACCAGGCGTAGCGCTCCATGTTGCCGGTCAGATGCAGTTCGATCTCGCGCTCGGGGCCGCGCGGGTCGATCGGCCCACCGATCGTGCGCAGATCAGCGTAGGTCAGCACGCGGCGGCCGTTGTTGCGCAGGCCAATCCCGGGGTCGTCCATATTGGTGCGCGCCATGTCCACCCGCATGTCGGTGCTGGGGCCATATTCGGTCTTCGCGTGGCGCGCCTGCGTACTCGGCTTGGCCAGTTTTCCGCCCATGGCCGTTCCGGCTGGCATGGCGTGTTTGCTGTGGTCCATGGCCATGCCACTGTGATTCATGCCGCTCATGCCGGCCGTCCCATTCTTTCCGCCGGAACTGCCGTGATCCATAGCGGCCATGCCTCCGCCCATGCCGCCCATCATGTCTGCCATGGTCAAGGATTCTGGCTTGTCCGGCTTCGGCACCGCGGCAGCCAGCCCGTGGCGGGTGGCGAGCGTGCCGCGCGCGAAGCCGGTGCGATCCATCGACTGCGCGAAGATCGTGTAGGCGTCATCCGTGGGGGTGACGATCACGTCGTAGGTTTCGGCCACGCCGATGCGGATCTCGTCCACCGTGACCGGCTCGACGTCCTGGCCGTCGGCCTGCACCACGGTCATCTTCAGCCCGGGAATACGCACATCGAAGAACGTCATCGCGCCGGAGTTGATCAAACGCAGCCGCACGCGCTCGCCCGGGCGGAACAGCCCGGTCCAGTTCGCGGCCGGGGGGGTGCCGTTAACGAGATAGGTGTAGGTGTATGCCGAGATGTCGGCCAGATCGGTCGGGTTCATGCGCATCTCGTTCCACATCTTGCGTTTGTCGAACGCCGCCTTGAATCCGTCGCGCGAGACGTCGCGAAAGAAATCGACCACCGTGGGCTGATTAAAGTTGTAGTAGTCGCTTTGCACCTTGAGCTTGGCGAAGACGCGCATGGGATCTTCGTCAGTCCAGTCCGACAACTGCACGACGTAGTCGCGATCCGCCTGGATCGTCTCACCGCCGGCCGATTCGATGACGATGGCGCCGTACATGCCGGTCTGCTCCTGCATGCCGGAGTGCGAGTGGTACCAGTAGGTGCCGGTCTGCTCCACCTTGAAGCGGTAGGTGAACGTTTCCCCCGGCGGAATGCCCTTGAAGCTGATTCCCGGCACCCCGTCCATCTCGAAGGGCAAGAGAATGCCGTGCCAGTGAATGGACGTGTCTACAGGGAGGCGGTTGGTGACGCGAATGGTCACGGTATCGCCCTCCCGCCAATGCAGCGTTGGGGCTGGAATCGAACCGTTGATGGTCGTCGCCATGCGCGGCGTCCCGGTGAAGTTGACTGGCGTTTCCGCGATCACGAGGTCAAATTCCGTACCCTTGAGGACCGGGGCGCTGCCTATCGCGGTGTAGGTAGCATTCGCCCAGACCGGCTTGATGGCCGACGGCAAGCCAAGCAGAAGACCGCCCGCCGCAAGCCCCTGAACGAACCGACGGCGCGGCAGG
>MKWM01000032.1 GCA_001899765.1 Thiobacillus sp. 63-78 | reverse complement strand
CCGGACCTGCCGCGCCGTCGGTTCGTTCAGGGGCTTGCGGCGGGCGGTCTTCTGCTTGGCTTGCCGTCGGCCATCAAGCCGGTCTGGGCGAATGCCACCGACACCGCGATAGGCAGCGCCCCGGTCCTCAAGGGTACGGAATTTGACCTCGTGATCGCGGAAACGCCAGTCAACTTTACCGGGACGCCGCGCATGGCGACGACCATCAACGGTTCGATTCCAGCCCCAACGCTGCATTGGCGGGAGGGCGATACCGTGACCATCCGCGTCACCAACCGGCTCCCGGTGGACACGTCCATTCACTGGCACGGCATTCTCTTGCCCTTCGACATGGACGGGGTGCCGGGAATCAGCTTCAAGGGCATCCCGCCGGGGGAAACGTTCACCTACCGCTTCAAGGTGGAGCAGACCGGCACCTACTGGTATCACTCGCACTCCGGCATGCAGGAGCAGACCGGTATGTACGGCGCCATCGTCATCGAAGCGGCCGGCGGTGAGACGATCCAGGCGGATCGCGACTACGTCGTGCAGTTGTCGGACTGGACCGACGAAGATCCCATGCGCGTCTTCGCCAAGCTCAAGGTGCAAAGCGACTACTACAACTTCAACCAGCCCACGGTGGTCGATTTCTTTCGCGACGTCTCGCGCGACGGATTCAAGGCGGCGTTCGACAAACGCAAGATGTGGAACGAGATGCGCATGAATCCGACCGATCTGGCCGACATCTCCGCTTACACCTACACCTATCTTGTTAACGGCACCACCCCGTCCGGTAACTGGACCGGGCTGTTCCGTCCGGGCGAGCGCGTGCGGCTGCGTTTGATCAACTCCGGCGCGATGACGTTCTTCGACGTTCGTATTCCCGGACTGAAGATGACCGTGGTGCAGGCCGATGGCCAGGATGTTGAGCCGGTGACGGTGGATGAGATCCGCATCGGGGTGGCCGAAACCTACGACGTGATCGTCACCCCCAGGGATGAGGCCTACACGATCTTCGCGCAGTCGATGGATCGCACCGGCTTCGCGCGCGGCACGCTCGCCACCCGACACGGGCTGGCTGCCGCGGTGCCGAAACCGGACAAGCCCGAATGGTTGACCATGGCAGACATGATGGGCGACATGGGCGGCGGCATGGCCGGTATGAGCGGCATGGATCACGGAGCAATGGCCATGGACCACAGCAAACACGCCATGCCAGCCGGAACGGCCATGGGCGGAAAACTGGCCAAGCCGAGTACGCAGGCGCGCCACGCGAAAACCGAATATGGCCCGAGCACCGATATGCGGGTGGACATGGCACGCACCAATCTGGATGACCCCGGGATTGGCCTGCGCAACAACGGCCGCCGCGTGCTGACCTACGCCGATCTGCACACGATAGGCGGGCCAATCGATCCACGCGGTGCGGAGCGCGAGATCGAGCTGCATCTCACGGGCAACATGGAACGCTACACCTGGTCGCTCGACGGACTCGAGTTCGGGAAATCCACGCCTGTGCATTTCCGGTATGGCGAACGGGTGCGCATCATTCTCCACAACGACACCATGATGACCCATCCCATGCACATGCACGGGATGTGGAGCGAACTGGAAAGCCCGGATGGGCAGTTCCTGGCGCGTAAGCACACGATCAACGTGCAGCCGGCACAGCGTGTCAGCTTCCTGGTCAGCGCGGACGCCCTCGGCCGCTGGGCTTGGCACTGCCACCTGCTCCTGCATATGGATGCGGGCATGTTCCGCGAAGTGGTGGTGGCGTAAGCGCCTGCAGCAACGAGAGGAATATGAAGATGACAAACAAGCGAATGAATGTACTTGCAATGGCAATCATCGGCCTTGGCGTGACACCTGCCTCGGCGCAAACCAGTTCAGCCGCCGAGACGATGGACCATGCTCAGCATCAGGGTGCGCCGTCTCCTGACGCGGTCAAGTCCAGATCGGCCCAGGATGCGATGCCGACAATGGACCACAGCGATATGGATCACAGTGCGATGCCCGGCATAAAACCGGAAAAGCAAACTGCCGTTGAAATGCCGGGCATGGATCACGGCAGCCCGTCGGCACCGCAGCAGGGTTCGGCGGCAATGGATCATGGCGAAATGAACATGCAAGGGGGGACTGCTCCACCCGACGCACGCGACCCGCATGGCTACTCGGGTGGCTACACCCTAGACAGCGGTAAATACGCCCTCCCTGGACCTCGTCAGCTTCGCCTTGCCGATGAGCACAGCTTTGGCAGCCTGCTGGTTGACCGCCTGGAACGCGTGGACACGCGCGAGGGGAATGCCACCGCCTACGAAGCCCAGGCCTGGTTCGGGCGCAACTACGACCGGCTGGTCGTCAAGGCGGAAGGCGATTATGGAAAGGGCAAGCTGCAGGAAGCGCGTACCGAGCTGCTCTGGGGGCATGCCATCGCCACATTCTGGGATACGCAGCTGGGCGTGCGCTACGACAGCGGCGTGGGCCCCGATCGCGGCTGGCTGGCCTTCGGCGTGCAGGGCCTCGCACCTTACTGGTTTGAGGTCGATGCGGCGGCCTATGTCGGCGACAAGGGCAGAACCGCCTTCCGTCTGGGTGCGGAGTACGAGTTGCTGCTCACGCAGAAGCTTGTCTTGCAGCCTCGTCTTGAAATCAACGCCTACGGCAAAAGTGACGAGACCCTGGGTATCGGCAGCGGTCTTTCCGACGGCGTGGCGGGCCTGCGCCTGAGATACGAATTCACCCGCCAGTTCGCACCCTATGTCGGCGTGGAACGCGCCGGGAAATTCGGCAAGACCGCTGACCTGGCCCGCGCTGCGGGTGAAAAAACAGATGAAACACGCTGGGTTGCCGGCGTGCGTTTCTGGTTCTGATGTATTGCACGACGATCGAATCACTCAACCCATTAGGAGCAACATGATGAAACTGAAGACACTGTCGATTCTGATTTTTGGCGTGCTACCGGCTATTGCCCTGGCGGCGGGAGACCACGCCGGCGGGCACGGCATGGATGGTCACAAGATGATGCCCGGCGGCCATGACATGTCCGCTATGGAGAAGGCAGCCCCTTCGTCGATGACGGGCAAGCCCGGTGACCCGGCCAAGGTGGACCGCACCATCGAAGTGGTCATGGACGACGCCATGCGATTTACGCCCGACAAAATCAGCGTCAAAGCTGGCGAGACCGTCCGCTTCTTCGTCAGGAACACCGGCAAGATTCCGCATGAAATGGTGATCGGCAGTCTGGACGAACTCAAGGCTCACGCCGACATGATGCGCAAGATGCCCGGCATGGAACATGCCGAGCCCAACATGATCACGCTGAAGCCCGGTCAGCGTGGCGGGATCGTCTGGCAGTTCGACAAGCCGGGGACCGTGGATTTTGCCTGCCTGATCCCCGGTCATATGGAAGCCGGCATGGTGGGCAAGGTGATGGTCGAGTGACGGCAGCATGCCTATCAGGATCGAAGATGACACAAATGTAATCCTTCTGTCAGGTTGATGTGCGAACCCAACTCCATACTGAACTCAATCCTGAATAAAGGCCCCGTATGAAAAATTTTGTTGCCAGCCTTCTCGTCCTGGGTCTTGTCCAGGCGACCTGGGCCGCCCCGACAACCCCGGTGATCGATGTCTACAAGAGCCCGACATGCGGATGCTGCAATAAGTGGATCGACCACCTCAAAGCCAATGGCTTCACGGTCCGAGCCCACGACACCGAAAACGTGCAAGCGCACAAAGTCCGTCTCGGCGTACCACCCGGCTACGGCTCCTGCCATACCGCGGAGGTCAATGGATACGTGATCGAAGGCCACGTCCCGGCAAAGGAAATGAAACGCCTGCTGAAGGAAAAACCGCGTGCCCGCGGGCTGGTCGTACCGGCCATGCCGGTCGGTTCACCCGGCATGGAAGCTGGCGGACGCATGGACCCCTATGACGTTTTTCTCGTGAACCGGGACGGGTCCACCCGGACCTACGCCCAATATTGAAAGGAATGAACATGAAACCTATGCTGAATACCCTGGCGCTTGGTTTGAGCCTGACCCTCGGACTGCCCGCCTTGGCTGAAACGCAGCACGAACGCCATGTCGCGGCTGCAGAGCATTCCACCGCACTTGCCGAAGGTCTGGTGAAAAAAATCGACAAGGCCCAGGGCAAGCTCACTCTCAAACATGGTCCCTTGGCAAACCTGAAGATGCCCGGGATGACCATGGTTTTCCGGGTCGAGGATGCCACCTGGCTGGATCAGGTCAAACCCGGCGATTCTGTCCGGTTCCTCGCTGACCGGGTGAATGGTGTGTTTACCGTGACCCGGCT
>MKWM01000031.1 GCA_001899765.1 Thiobacillus sp. 63-78 | reverse complement strand
CTTTCAACTCATCAACAAATCTCGACAACGCGCCGCCTGAGTCAACTCCGATTGCCCCGCTCGCTCAGGCTCATGTGTGAATTGGAAAATACTGATTTCCTGCCGTGCCGGCACCGTCGAGCGTGTCGCGAGCGGCTCGATCCGTACTGGAACGCCGCCCGGCGTCAGCGGCCTACGGCACCACGATCTCGTCGGAATCATGGGGGGTCGTGTACCACTGGATTTTCCCCGATTGAAGATCGTATCGGCGCCGCTGCTGGCGTCCCATGTCGCACCCGTAGACGTGGATGGAGACAGAGGGGGTGTCGCCCGGATTTTCGACTTTGTGAACGTCTCGACTGGGTGTGACGAGGTGCGATGTGCGCCCTTTCTCCGTGTAATGAACGCCGACTTCCTCGAGCTGCGCATATTCCGCGTTCGTGCCGTCGTCGACGCGCTTATAGCGTGTCTCTTTTTCCATTCCGTCGATGAAACCGAGCACGCCCCAGCTCAGATGATCGTGAATCGGCGTTCCCTGTCGCGGCCCCCAGCAAAAAACGATGACCGACAGCGCGGTGCCGCGGCGATAAAGGCAATACTGGCCGTAGCCGGAAGCGACGCCGGTCTTGCCTTGGGGAAGCTGCCGGTACTCGGGTTTCAGCCAGCTCAAATCGTCGCTTCCGACAAGGCGTTGCACCAGCGGCTCCACGCCCGCCACGATTCTTGCCTGGTCGTGCTCCGCTGTCACGATGTCTTCGAGGTCACGGATAAATCCGCCCAGGGCGTACGGCTTCGTCATCATCATCTCGCTCCAGAAAAATCATCGTTGAATGCGGGTGATGTTACGCGACTATATTCGGCGCCACTGTCACCTGGCTGACACCTGCCGGTTGTATGCAATGCGCTCGAGCGCGGCGAGATCCGTCAGGATCAGCCCCGGTGCGCCGGCCAGCAGCCGCTGTTCGCGCAAGGATTGCAAGGTGGAATTGGCGAACTGGCGCGAAATGCCGCAAATCGCAGCGAGTTGCTCGTTCGTGAGCTTGAGATCGATGAGCACGCCCTGCTCGTGCGGAATACCGAATCGCTGGGTCAGGGCAAGCAGTATCGCGCAGACGCGTTCGATGGCCGAAGTGGCCGCAAGCGCCACGGCAAGCTGCGCAACCCAGCGCAGTCTGACGGAAAAGGCTTTGATCACGCGCAATGAAAAGTCAGGGAAGCGCCGCACGACATCCTCGAAATCCCTGAATGAGAGCGTCAGCAGGCTGCACGGTTCGAGCGATCGCAGGGTGTGCTGGCGAACGTTCGAAAGCCCCATGTCGCCGAGGCCGACGATGTCTCCCGGACCCCAGAAACCGATCGTTCCCGCCTTGCCGTTCGGCGTCTCATGCCACGAGATCACCTTGCCGGAAACCACGATGATCAGGTAGTCCGCTGATTCACCCTGCTTCCACACGGCCTTTCCCTTGGCCACGGCACGCCGCTGGCAGCGCGCCATGACCGCGTTTCGGCAGTCCGGAGGCAAGCCGTCCAGCACATCCAGATGGCCGTGCGGGCGATACGCTGTGTTCGTGGTGGGCATCCCGTCATTATCCACCTGTCGCATGCCTGACACCTGGTCCGGATCGATCGAGCTTAGGATTCGCAACAGATCAACGGAACGATTCAGCTGCCGCAGGCACCCGCCGCGCGGATGGACGATAGACATGAGCACACTGGGCATATTGGCGGCACAACCGGCACTGTGGTGGCTTGGCTACCTCGCGATTGGCGGCCTGGTCGGCATGTTTGCCGGCATGCTGGGAGTCGGCGGCGGCTTGCTCATCATTCCTTCGCTCACCTTCGCGTTCGAAGCCCAAGGCTTTCCACGCGAGCACGTGTTGCACGTCGCCATAGGCACCGCGATGGCGTCGATCATGTTCACATCGCTGGCGAGCACGCGCGCGCATGCCCTGCGCCAGTCCGTGCGCTGGGACATTGCCCGCATGATGACCCCTGGCATCCTGATCGGAGGTCTGGCCGGCGCCACGCTCGCCAGATTCATTCCGACCCGCATACTGGCCTTGTATTTCGCGATATTCGTGCTCTACCTCGCGCTCACCATGGTGCTCGGGAGGCGGCCGACGAGGCCACGCGAACCACCGGAATCGGCCGGAATCTTCGCCGCGAGCTTTGCGATCAGCGGCCTGTGCTCGCTGCTTGCGATGGGTGGCGCCGTGATGACCGTGCCGTTCATGCTGCGATGGCGCATCCCCATGATCCACGCAATCGGCACCGCCGCAGCGGTGGGATTTCCGATTGCACTGGGCGGCACGGTGGGCTACATCATGAACGGCTGGGGCCTGGCGCTGCCGCGCTGGAGCATCGGATTCGTCTATGTGCCGGCGCTCGTCGCGCTCACTGTCGCAAGCGTGCTCGCTGCGCCGCTGGGTGCGCACATCGCCCATCGCGTGCCGGACAAGGTGCTGCAACGGATTTTTTCGGGCTTGCTGCTGGTGCTCGCCGGCCACATGCTGCTCAGTCTTTGGTGACCGATCAGGCGGTGCCGGCGCGCGGCGGCGACGCCCATTTCCTGCGCGCCGGGCGCCACTGCAACCGCGCCGCGCTTATGCGCTTTGGGGCCTTGGGGGTAGAATGGGCAACTCCACTCAATAACCTGCCGGATAGAAGTCGTGATTGAACTGGTCATCAACGGCGAACCCCGTACGTTTCCCGCTCCGCTCACCGTCGCCCAGCTGATCGCGTCGCTCGACCTGATGGACAAGCGCATCGCCATCGAGAAGAACGGTGAAATCGTCTCGCGCAGCCAGCACGCCGACGCCCGGCTGGCCAGCGGCGACCGCCTGGAAATCGTCGTCGCGGTCGGCGGCGGCTGATCCGGTCTCTGTCTTTTAAACGCCCGAATCCATGAACACGCTCGTCATTGCCGGAAAATCCTATGCTTCCCGACTGCTGGTCGGCACCGGCAAGTACCGGGATTTCGAACAAACCCGTCTCGCGGTCGAGGCTTCGGGGGCGGAAATCGTCACCGTCGCCATCCGCCGCACCAACATCGGCCAGGACGCCAGCCAGCCCAGCCTGCTCGATGCATTGCCGCCGTCGAGATACACCTATCTGCCCAATACCGCCGGCTGTTACACGGCGGACGATGCGGTCCGAACCCTGCGCCTCGCGCGTGAGCTGCTGGACGGCCATAGTCTCGTCAAGCTCGAAGTGCTGGGCGACGCCGAATCGCTGTATCCCAACGTGGCCGAAACGATCAAGGCCGCCGCGACCCTGGTGAAGGACGGCTTTCAGGTGATGGTCTACACCTCGGACGACCCCATCGCCGCGAAACAGCTGGAAGACATCGGCTGCGTCGCGGTGATGCCGCTGGCGAGCCTGATTGGTTCCGGTATGGGGATTCTCAATCCGTGGAACCTGCAGATCATCATCGACCGTCTGTCGGTCCCGGTGATCGTCGACGCGGGTGTCGGTACCGCCAGCGACGCCGTGATCGCGATGGAACTGGGCTGCGACGCGGTGCTGATGAATACCGCGATTGCCGGCGCGACCGATCCGGTGCTGATGGCATCGGCCATGAAGAAGGCGGTGGAGGCCGGACGTGAGGCGTTTCTTGCCGGTCGCATGCCGAAGAAAATCTACAAGGCCAGCCCAAGCTCGCCGGTCGGCGGCCTCATTACCGGAAATCAAGGCGCGGACGGCAAATAAGCATGACGGCCCATCCCGGCATGCACCCGCGTATCCGTTCCTATGTGTTGCGCGCCGGGCGTGTCGGTTCCGGCCAGGCGCGTGCGCTCGCCGACATTGGGCCGCTGTACAGGCTGCCCTACCAGCCTGGCGTGCTCGATTTCGAGGCTGTGTTCAACCGCCGGGCTCCCCGCATCCTGGAAATCGGTTTCGGCATGGGCGAGGGGCTGGCCGAGACTGCCGCCGCCCATCCCGATCACGATTATCTCGGTGTGGAGGTCCACACGCCGGGCGTCGGTGCGCTGCTGAAGCAGATCGGCGAGCGTGGCCTTGTCAATGTGCGCGTCATCCAGCATGACGCCGTGGACGTGCTGACCCATATGCTGGCGCCGGCCAGCCTGGCCGGCCTCCACATCTTCTTTCCCGACCCCTGGCACAAGAAACGCCATCACAAACGTCGCCTGATCCAGCCGCCGTTGGTGCAACTGCTCGCCAGCCGCCTGCAACCCGGCGGCTACATCCATCTGGCGACCGACTGGCAGGACTATGCCGGGCAGATGCTGGCGGTGCTGAGCGCCGAGCCGCTGCTGCGAAACACGGTGGCGGATTACGCGCCGCGCCCCGATACCCGCCCGCTCACCAAGTTCGAGCAGCGCGGCATCCGTCTCGGACACGGAGTGTGGGATCTGGTGTTTCGCCGCATATAGGGGCTTCCGTATCCTGCGGCCGTGATTCCCATGGATATTCTCGAACTCGCCAAGGCGGCGCTCGCGCTGTTCGCCATCGTCGATCCGGTCGGCGTGATCCCGATGTTTCTCCTGGCTACACAGGGATACACGCTTGCACAGAGTCACACCGCAGCGCGAATTGCCGCATTGACCGTGCTGGGAGTGCTGACCTTGTTTGCCTTTCTGGGTGAGCCGCTGCTCATGTTTTTTGGTATTCGTCTGGCGGCTTTTTCGGTGGCAGGCGGTTTGTTGCTGTTGCTGCTGGCCCTGTCGATGGTGCAGGCCCATGTCAGCCCGCAGCGGCAAACACGGGATGAGGCCGTTGAAGCGGAGGAGCGGGATGCGGTCGGGGTGGTGCCGCTGGGGATCCCGTTGCTGGCGGGGCCGGGCGCGATCACGCATGTGATTGTGGCGTCTTCTGCGGCCAAGGGTAATGTGCTGTATCAACTGGCGCTGCTGATTCCCGTGGCGCTGGTTGCCCTGTCGGTGTGGCTGGCATTTCGTGCCGCGCCCGTCATTTCGAAGCGGCTGGGAAAAACCGGCATTCATGTCGTCACGCGCCTGATGGGCCTGATCATCGCGGCGATCTCGATCGAGATGATCGCGGGTGGGCTCGGCCAGCTGTTTCCGGGGCTGCTGGGCTGATCGGGGTCATCCCGCGCCCCGAGAAGGGGTGAATTCCGGCAACTTGTCCGCCGCGCGGACGTCCTATGATGAATTGGCGCGGGCATTCATGTCCTGCAGGATGCGAGGGATGCGCGTCAGGCAGACATTCTCGTTACACACAAGGAGCCAGATATGGAATTTGGAATCGTCGGACTCGGCCGTATGGGGGGCAACATGGCGCGGCGCTTGGCGCGCAAGGGAATCAGGATCGCAGTCAACAATCGCAGCCATGAGGTGAGCACGGCGATCGCGGCAGAAACCGGGCATCTCGCCTGCGCCTCGCTGCAGGACCTGACGGGCGCCTTGCAGACGCCGCGCATCGTCTGGCTGATGCTGCCGGCGGGCGAGGCCACCGAAACGGCACTGGATACCCTCGTACCGCTGCTTGCGCCGGGCGATCTCGTGGTCAACGGCGCCAATGCCTATTACAAGGACGATCTGCGCTATGCCGGGAGGCTGACGAAGCACGCGATCGAATTTTCCGACGCGGGCGTATCCGGCGGGGTGTGGGGGCTGGAGAACGGTTATTGCATCATGTTCGGTGGCAGCGAAGCGACCGCGGCGCGACTCAAGCCCTATATGGAGGCATTCGCGCCCACTCCGACGGATGGCTGGCTGCATACCGGCCCAATCGGTTCCGGCCATTACGTGAAAATGGTCCACAACGGAATCGAGTACGGCATGATGCAGGCGCTCGCCGAAGGGTTTGCGCTGATGAAGGACAAGCCCGGCTTCGATCTCGATATCGGCAAAATTGCCGAGCTGTGGCGGCATGGAAGCGTGGTGCGCTCATGGCTGCTGGACTTGTCGGCCGATTTCCTGGCGAAGGATCAGGCGCTGGAATCCATCGAGCCTTTCGTGGCCGATTCGGGCGAGGGACGCTGGACGGTACTCGAGTCGGTGGAGCAGGGCATCCCCACGCCGGTGATGTCGCTGGCGCTGATGATGCGTTTCGCCAGCCAGGGCAGGAACGATTACGCCGCGAAAATGCTGGCAAAAATGCGTCAGGGATTTGGCGGCCATGCGGTGAAGGAGGATTGAGATGAACCTGGCCAAGGACATGAGCCCGGAAAATCTGCCGTGTTCATTCGTCATCTTCGGAGCGACCGGCAACCTGGCGTCGAACAAACTGCTGCCCGCGCTGTATCACCTCGAAGCGGCGGCCCGGCTGGCAGAATCGCTGACCATCATTGCCTTTTCGCGGCGCGACTGGACCATCGAAACCTGGCGCGGACACATGCGCGAAGTCCTCCGGGACAAGATCAAGGGTTCGCTCGATACCCCGGTGTTCGAGCGCTTCGTCGCCCGCTTTGCCTATCACAAGGGCGATCTCAACGATCCCGGATCCTTCCGTGCGCTGGCGGATCGACTGCCGCCGGAGGCGGCTTGTTCGAGTACCGTGTTCTACCTGGCGATCAAACCGGCCGAGTTCGGTGCGGTCATCCAGAATCTCGAAGCCGTCGGGCTCAACAAGCCGCGCGGCATGAACCGGGTGGTGATCGAGAAACCCTTCGGCGAGGATCTCGAATCGGCGCAAATGCTGAACCGCCTGCTGCATCAGTATTTTGACGAGGAACAGGTCTACCGCATCGACCATTTTCTCGGCAAGGAAACGGTGCAGAACCTGCTGGTTTTCCGGTTCGCCAACACGCTGATCGAACCCTTGTGGAACCGCAACTTCATCGACCACGTCCAGATCACGGTGGCCGAATCGATCGGCATCGAACAACGCGCCGGTTATTACGATCATGCGGGCGCGCTGCGCGACATGCTGCAGAACCACCTGATGCAACTGCTCACCGTGGTGGCGATGGAGCCGCCGCCGGCGCTCGAGGCCGACGCGCTGCGTGACGAAAAGGTCAAGGTGCTGCGTTCGATCCGGCCGATCGCCAAGCGTGCGGTCCATGCCCACGCCGTCCGGGCGCAATATGGCCGCGGTAGCATCGACGGACAGGCGGTCATGGGTTATCAGCAGGAAAACGACGTCGAGTCGAACTCGATTACCGAGACCTTCGTCGCGGCCAAGTTCTACATCGACAACTGGCGCTGGCGCGGCGTGCCGTTCTATCTGCGAACCGGGAAAAGACTGGCGAAGCAGACCTCGATGATCGCCATCCGCTTTCGCCATCCTCCGCAGCAGTTGTTCCGTGAAACACCGCTCCAATCGATCGCCCCGAACTGGGTATTGCTGTCGATCCAGCCCGAGGAGTCGATGCGCATGGAGATCCATGTCAAGCAGCCGGGCCTCGACATGGACACGCGGGTGATGCAGATGAATGCGAGCTTTCTCAAGACCGACGAGCAGACGCTCGACGCCTACGAGACCCTGCTGCTCGACGTGATCGAGGGCGACCGTTCGCTGTTCATCCGTTTCGACGAAGTCGAATGGGCCTGGCGGGTGGTCGATCCGATTCTGAAAAACTGGACGGTCGAGCGCGAGTTCATCCCGACCTATGCCGCCGGTTCCTGGGGCCCGGTCGAGGCAAACCGGCTGTTCGACAGCGACGACCAGAGCTGGCGCGACGAGCTGTGAGCGATGACAAGCGGAAGGAGTAGGGGAGAGGCATCTCCTGCATGCACCATCATGCGTGAAATGAAATCATGACCTTCCCGGCCTCCCGCGTATTCGACACCCCGGCGATGCTGGTCGACGCGCTGGCCGATGCGCTGCTGCGCCAGGCTGCCACCGCCATCGCCGCGCATGGACGTTTCCACCTCGTGCTGGCCGGCGGCACCACCCCGCGCGCGCTCTATGAGACACTCGCGCAGCGCGGCGCGGGCGACCGCCGCTGGCACGTCTGGTACGGTGACGAGCGCTGCCTGCCCGTCGACGATCCCGAACGCAACAGCGTCATGGCCGAAACCGCGTGGCTCGCCGAAAGCGCCATTCCCCCCGCACAGCGCCGTTCCATCCCCGCCGAATCGGGTGCGGAAGCCGCCGCCGCCGAATATGCCGCCCGGCTCGCGGACGTCCCCACCTTCGACCTCGTCCTGCTCGGCATGGGCGAGGACGGTCATACCGCCAGCCTGTTTCCCGGGCGTGTCTGGACAGGTGCGGGCGCGCTCGCCGTGCACGATGCGCCCAAACCGCCGCCCGATCGCGTGAGCCTGTCGGCCGGGCGGCTGTCCGACAGTCAGGCGGTGTGGTTTGTGGTGACGGGGGCGGGCAAGCGCGAGGCCTTGCGGCGCTGGGAAGACGGCGAGGCGTTGCCGGTGGCTGCGGTGCGAGGGCAGTTGGCGACGCTGCTGTGGAGGGACCGTATGGCGTCCATATGAGTGTTTCCCCTAGGGCTTCTTGGGGGTACTGTATGGAACCTCTTTCTGAAAAGGCTCCCAGATCGTTTCATAACCCACATAGCCTTTCTCGTTGGCCGGCTTTTGACGGGTGGTCAGATAACGGCTCTTGCCCTCGGGAACCTTGGGCCTGGTTTTTTTGGGGGCATCGCTCATGGTGATCACTCCTTGATGATTTGAACGGAAGGAACCTGAACTATAGGCCAGTCTCTCCATCGCGACCGGCAGGCACGGCAAAAGTCGGGTTTTCTAACGGCATCCATCGCGCGTGCCGGCACGTCCCGACTGGTTGATTTGCGCTTCGCAATACTTTAAACAGAGTGGTTGAAGCGCATGCGGGAAACATTCGATGATCAACTCGAACTCATCGACCACTTCGTCAGAAAGCGCCGTATCGTTTTTTAGCGCGGCCAGCACGCTTCGAGCGGTAGAGAGATTGATCCTGCACAGGACCGCCAGATGAATGGGAAGTTGTTGTTCCATGCATACGGTCAGTGCGGTGTCATATGACCTGATTGCCTCTTCCAGGTGATCCGGACTTTCTTCCGTCTCACCCAGATTGTGCAGTGCCGCACCGCAATTGTTGTGTGCGGCAGCCAGCTCGAATGCGAAATGATCCGCATCGAGTCCAGTCAGCGCATTTTTATAGGCAACGACGGATTTCTGGAAAGTGCGGCTGCCTTTAAGAAGCCGGCCATAGGCATGGAACGTGGCGCCAAGTTGATGCATGGTCGATGCCCATGCTTCGGGCGTCTCTTTTTGCGACCATACCTGCAACGCATGGGTGTAGGCATGGACGGAGGCTTTCAATGATTTCGTGTCGTCCAGCTGCCGGCCCAATGCTTGCTGCGCGGTGCCCAGGTTGTATTGAGTGGTTGCCCAGTCGAGTGCCGACGCTTCCTGGTCAAACACTTCCAGCGCATGGTTAAAACACCGGATGGCCTGTTCAAACAATTCAACATTGCCCTGCTGCTGCCCCTGTGCCGCAAGAATATTTCCAAGGGTGTTCTGGGTCTCGGCCCAGGCCCGGGGTTCCCGATCGCGATAATCCCCTGTCAGTAATGCCTCAAGTGCCTGGCGCGCATGACCCAGAACATTGGCGCTGAAACGATGCAGTTCATAATTCCCCCGTGTGTAGAGAAAGTTGTCCACGACGGTCATTCGGGTATCCGGAAGGGCCGCCTTGGCCAAGGCTTCGTCAAGCATGTCTGTGGAACGGGATATCGCACGTTCCAGCACTTTGTTGTCCGGGTAAAACAGATAAGTAGTCGAAAGCTTCATTTATGCCCGGCCGAGAATTTCATTCATGTCCGGGTTGGCGTCAACGGCGCCTCCCAGATCGATTTCTTCATCGGTCGCTTCACGAATCGTCAAGACTTCCAGCCTGAATATGACTGTTCTGCCACACAGGGGATTGTTGCCGTCGACCGTCAGCGTCCTGTCATCGAAACGGGTAACGATAAAATTCCTGGCTTCACCTTTTTCGTTTTCCATGGTGAGGGTCAGGCCGATCTCACGATATTCTTCGGGAACATTGTCGATGTGATCGGTAAACACGAGTGATTCGTCCCGCTCGCCATATAGCAGCCGGGTGTCAACCGGCACTTCGATGATATCGCCGACTTTCTTGCCATCCAGCTGTTTACTGACCTGTTCGGAGATGACATCATTCACGCCATGAACATAGCCCAGCGGATAATCAACGGTAACAAGTACGTCACCGGTTTTTTGATCGATGACCTTGTAATTCAATTCAACGAATTTTTCGTTTTGTATCGTATCCGGCATAAACGGGAAAACCTGTGATGGGGAAGGTTCTCAAAACAGTGTGGCGCCAAAGATTTTCACCTGGCCTTTTTCATAGCCCAGCACCAGTCGGCCCAGCCATTCGCCCTCTTTCCTGGCATGCCGCTGTTTATATAGAACCGTGACGTATTCGCCACGGCGTATCATGCCGAGGTACTCATACTTTTCCGACAGGTTCTTGGTCAGTTCGCTTCTTGCAAACTGTTTCCCCATCTCGATTTCATTTGCCCCCAACAGCATGGCCGCCGCGAAATTCCGGGTGAAGGCGCCATAGTTCTGCTCATTCGAATACTTGACAAGATCGGCCCACATGGGATGCGCCAGCGCCAGAATTTCTTCGTCCGTTTTTTCAATGATATTCATGGCTTTGTTTTTCGTTCAAGACACTTTTTTGCCTGACAGGGCCCTCTGCCGAAGCAGGCCCGTATTCCGTATACGGGCAGAAAAAAGACCAACACACAACATGCCGGTCTTTTTCAAGGATGATTGAAAACGGTTCATGGGCTGGCCGCGCTATTCCCCTTGCTCATCGCCAACCAGATGATAAAGAGGGGCCTTCTCCATGGTGTATTCACCCGTTTTTCGATCCCGATGGGAAACCGTCAGCACATGCCAGTTGGTATCGTCCAGCTTCATCGCATCACCGCGGTAGTAATAGCCGGGCCAACGTGTTTCCTTGCGGAATAAGGTGTGCTGGAACACGCTTTCGGACGTGCGAATGCGGTGATGCAATTCCCAGGCACGCAACAGTTCGTGTATGTCCGATGCCGCAATGCTCTCCATGTCCTCCTCAAGTGTCTTGAGCTTCCTGAGGCCAATATTGAGAAGTTTCTCGTTGGTCATGTAGTTGACGCCAAACCCCCCGCAATACTCGTCCATCAGTTTCTGCAAGCGATCCAGACCCTGCCTGGGATTGATGAAATTTGGATTGACCGAGCCCGCTACGACTTCATTGCTGTAAACCCTGTAAGTTTCCAGCGGCTTGAAGATCTTCTCCTTGAGACGGGAAATCTGCTCGTCGGAAACCCGGATGCCCGCAGCCTTGCCGTCATTGATGTATTGACAGGCGGCTTTGGCAGCCAGGCGGCCTTCGGTGAAAGAGCCCGACGAGAAGGCGTGCGGGGTGCCTCCTACCGCATCGCCCGCGCCAAACAGGCCTTCAACCGTCGTCATGCGGTTGTAGCCCCAGTAGTATTCCGGAGGAGACACGTCTTCAGGCCCCGAGCACCATGCCCCGCAACCCGTTGCATGCGAACCCATGACGTAGGGCTCGGAAGTCGTCAATTCAGGATTCTCGTATTTGGGATCGACGTCCGTGGCAGCCCAGAGCACGGCCTGGCCAACGGTCATGCCGAGGAAGTTGTGCCAGCCGATTTCTTCAAGATGAGGATCCTGGAATGCTTCCATGGTCACCATGTGGATGGGGCCACGGCCGGCATTCACTTCAGAGATGAAGGCATGGTTGCGTAAGCAGGTCGGGATGGGTTTGTGAGACAGGTGCTGACCTTCCGTGTCCAGATATTCCTTGCCGACCATTTCCGTCAGCGCCGGGAACCACTTGGATTCGTATTCTTCGCCCAGACCATTTTGCGTGTAGGTCTTGAGGTGCAGGAAGTAGGCGCCGACAGGGCCGTAGCCATCCTTGAATCGTGCGAGGACGATACGGTTCTCCATTTGAGTCATCTTCGCGCCTGCTTCGATCATGAGTCCATACGCGGATCCGGAAGACCACGGTGCGTACCAGACACGCCCCGCGCCCTCGCCGACTGAACGCGGCTTGAAGATGTTGGAGGCGCCCCCGGCGCCGCAGATGACGGTCTTGGATTTGAACACGTGGTAGTTGCCGGTGCGCACATTGAAGCCCACCGCGCCCGCGACGCGGTTTGCCTTGTCATCGTCCATCAGCAGATGGGTGACGCAGATACGGTTGAATACCTTGTCGGCCGATTTTTTCGCGGCCTCGGCAACGATGGGTTTGTATGATTCGCCATGAATCATGATCTGCCATCGCCCTTCGCGCATATAAGTCCCCTTCTTGGGATCCTTCATCAGCGGCAGGCCCCACTCTTCAAACTGGTGGACCGCGGAGTCGACATGACGTGCCATGTCGAACAGCAGGTCTTCACGCACCATGCCCATCAGGTCCATGCGGGCATAGCGGACGTGATCCTCCGGATTGTTTTCGCCGAAGCGGGTGCCCATGTAGCAGTTGATCGCATACAGGCCCTGGGCGACCGCGCCGGAACGATCGATGTTGGCCTTTTCGGCAATGACGATTTTCTTGTCCTGGCCCCAATATCGGGCTTCGAATGCCGCACCCGTCCCGCCAAGGCCGGCGCCGACGACCAGGATATCGATATCGTCTTCGATGATTGTCTTGTGGCCCATTAGTAGTACACCCCCGCCTTGAATTTCAAGCCATTCGATTTCAGCGTATGCAGACCGCCGTCATCCAGACGGATATATCTGGGCTCGTTGAACAATAGCTGGCTGTCACGCATGTCCTTGCTGGGCGCCGCGACCTCGGCCAGTTTCGGAATGCATGTTCCCCATGGCTTGGTGGTGATCGGCGCCAGGAGTTCCATGTCCTTCTTGCCGTTGCGGAACTTGATGCGCCAGGCAATCGTGCCTTTTTCCTCATCACGATGCACGCGTACCGAATGGCCCAGGGGCGCGAAGTCGGCATAGCCCCGCACGTCGATGGCGTGATGAGGGCAGGCTTTCACGCAGGAGTAGCATTCCCAGCACATGCTGGGTTCGATGTTGTAGGCGCGCCGATAGGTCTTATCGATGTGCATGATGTCCGATGGACAGATATCGACGCACTGTCCGCAACCATCGCAACGCGTCATATATACAAAAGTTGGCATGAGTGTTCCCCTTGTGTGCGCCAGAAACTGGCGGGTATCAGTAGTGGTTGGCGGACTCGCGCCGGATACCCTGACCCATGTAGGGCGGGGTCTTGCCCATATATTCCGGGATGTCCGGGAATTTTGCCTGGACGTCAGGATTCGTCAGGTCGTATTCGTCAGGCAAACCTTCTCTTGAACCGTCAGCTCGGGTCACGCGTTTCTGGAAGGCCGCAGCGGGCTTGAAGAACATATGGGCGAACTTCGACCACAGGACGCCGCCAAAAAGCGTCGTGCTGGCGGCAATGAACAAGAGGAAGAACAGCGTGGACCATCCGGGAATGCCTTGTGACTGTGTGTAGGACCAGATCAATCCGAACGTCGCCGTGGCGAGCAGGGAGACAATGAACAGATCCGCCCGTTCGAAACGAAACCAGGGCAAGCCTTCTGCAGAAACATCGACCCGGATAAAGAACCAGAACCAGTATCCCCCCACGCACAGCATCAGCGCGCCGATATGCCAGAGTTGCGGCAGAATGGCGGGCGTAGGCGTCGCGGGCGTCGGATAGCCAAAAATCATGATGACGGTCGTCACGACGAACAGGATGAAGCCATACATGGTCAACAGATGGGAAAGCCTGCGTCGTGTATTGCGGAATTCGCCAGAGGTCAATACTTCGTTCGCGAACGTCTTGAGCGCCAGCGATGCCTTTTCTCCGCCGCCAACCGTACGCTTCGCGTTTTTCTGTGCTTTTCTCGAATTCTCGAAAAAGTACTGCGCGCTTTTCTTGTGAAGCATGTCAAGTATGGTCCCGCCGATTACCAGCAGGACCATTAAAATGATGTAGCCCTGCATGACGGCAGGCGATATGGACGCTGAAAGCCCGGAAAAAGGATTGCTCATGAACATTGGATTGTCCTCAGGTAGTTTGATTGCCGGAGTCCCTTTACAGCCTGCCCGCCGTGGAGTAGGAAAACAATGGATTGCACCCAGTGTAGGACATAAATAGGCAACGGCAACGCGGGGGCGCCATGCGACCAGTTCGGGCATGCTGCCTCGACCATGCATCGATAAAACACTACCGTCACACGAGTCATTCACTCTCTGGCCTATAGTTCGGGAATGGAACTGATTGCAGGCGATATTGGCGGGACCAAGAGTTGGCTGGCCTGGGCGACAGGCGAAGCGGAAGGCGCGTTGCAATTACGTTTTGAGCGGATATATGCCAGTGCCGATTTTGTGTCCGCCGAGGCGCTGCTGCGTCAATTCATCGCCGATGCGGGACTCGGCGTCCCGCCGGACAGGCTGGCCCTGGCGCTTCCCGGCCCGCTGCATGCACGGCAGGTGCGCGTGACGAATCTCGACTGGACCGTCGACGCCGATACGTTGCAGGCGTCGCTGGGCCTCGACGAGGTGCTTTTCATCAACGATTTCCAGGCGGCCGCCACAGGGGTGGCGACGCTGACCGCCGCCGATCTTGTCGCACTCAATCCTCAGCCCGCCGAGCCCGCCGGCGTGCGTGCCATCACGGGCGCCGGAACGGGGCTTGGGCTCGCTTTCATGCTGGCGGACGGCACGGGGTACTACCGGACGTTTGCTGCCGAGGGCGGCCATATCGACTTTGCGCCGGCCGGCGCCGTTCAGACACGGCTGCTGGAAGGTTTGCGCCGGGAGTACGGCCATGTGTCCTGGGAGCGCGTGGTGTCGGGGTCGGCCATGAACGATCTGTATCGGTTTTGCCGCGTCGAACGCGGCCTGCCGCTTCCGGACGCGCCGACAGACGGCGCCAGACTCGTGGCAGAGGCCGGGGCGGGCGACAGCGCCGCGGAAGCGGCGCTGGATCTCTTCATCGACCTGTACGGCGCATGGGTGGGCAATGTTGCGTTGATGTACCGGCCGCAAGGCGGTCTGTACATCGCCGGTGGCGTGAGCATGCATTTGCGGTCCAGAATGCAGTCGGCCCGTTTCATGGAGGCGGCCATCGACAAGGGGCGCATGCGCAACGTGGTCGAACAGACCCCGATTTTTCTGGTAACCAGCAGCAGACTGGGCGTGGCGGGTGCGCTGGTACAGGGTCAGAGCGCCGCCGCCTTTCAATCAAAATCCATACCGACGAGGAGCCGCAGATGACTGCACAAACCGAGCAGGAGCGCCTTTACCGCTATTACACCGAACCGAAAATGGTGACCGATCTCACCCGCAAGACGCTGGCGCTCGTGCTCGCGGGCGGCGAGGGTTCCCGTTTGAGGGATCTGACGACCTGGCGCGCCAAGCCGGCCGTTCCAATCGGCGGAAAGTACCGCATCGTCGATTTCCCGCTCTCCAATTGCGTCAATTCCGGGATTCTGCGCATCGGCGTGCTGACGCAATACAAGTCGCACTCGCTGATCCGGCATCTGCAGCGCGCCTGGGGGTTCATGCGCGCGGAGATCGGGGAATTCGTCGAGATCCTGCCTGCCCAGCAGCGCACGCACAAGAAAGAGTGGTATCAGGGAACGGCCGATGCGCTGTTCCAGAACATCGACATCATGCAGCGTCATCACCCCGAATACGTGCTGGTGCTGGGCGGCGATCACGTCTACACCATGGATTACTCGGAAATGCTGTTGTATCACGTGCAAACCGGTGCGGATTACACGGTTGGCAGCATCGAGGTGCCCACTGCCGAGGCAAGCGCTTTCGGCGTGATGTCCGTCGACGAGTCGATGCGCATTACCCACTTTACGGAAAAGCCGAAGAATCCCGACTGCATTCCCGGAAAACCCGGTACCGCGCTGGTGTCGATGGGCATCTATATATTTTCCAAGGATTTCCTGTACCAGGCGCTGATCGAGGATGCGGGGAATGCCCGATCCTGTCACGATTTTGGCAAGGACATCATCCCGGACAACCTCAGGAAAGGCCGTGCGATGGCCTATCCTTTCCGCGACATGAGCGGCGGGCCCGCCTACTGGCGCGATGTCGGGACGCTGTATTCCTACTGGCAGACCAACATGGAATTGTGCTCGATCGAACCCGAGCTCAATCTGTACAACCGGGACTGGCCGATCTGGACCTACCAGCCGCAATACCCGCCCGCCAAATTCATTTTCGACGACGAAGGGCGGCGCGGCGAGGCGATCGATTCGCTGATCGCCGGCGGCTGCATCCTGTCGGGCGCGCGGGTCAAGCGTTCGGTGCTGTTTTTCGCCACCACGGTGGAAAACTATAGCCTCATCAAGGACAGCGTGATTCTGCCCAAGGTCTCGATCGGCAGCCATTGCCGCATCACCCGTACCATCATCGACAAGGGAACGGTCATTCCCAGCGGTACGGTCATCGGAGAGGATCCGGTTGAGGATGCCCGGCGTTTCCACGTCACGCCCGAGGGCATCGTGCTGGTGACGCCGGCAATGCTCGGCCAGAATCTTTACGCGAGGCTGCAGAATGACTACGACGGCTGAACCGCTCAATGTGGTGCTGTGCTGGCACATGCACCAGCCGTATTACCGCGAAGGCCTCAAGGGCGCCTATCACCTGCCCTGGGTATACCTGCATGGCATCAAGGATTACAGCGACATGGCCGCGCATCTGGAGCGTCATCCGCAGATGCGCGCGGTGGTGAACTTTGCGCCGGTGCTGCTGGAACAACTGGACGACTATGCGCAGCAGCTCGATGTGCTGCTCAAGCAGGGCAAGCCTACCCAGGACCATATGCTGAATCTGTTGTCGGGCGTCGAGCGTATCCCTTCGGATGCCGCCAGCCGCCTGCGCATTGTTCGGGATTGCCAGCGTTGCAATGCGCAGCGCATGATCCATCCGCATCCAGCTTTCCATCACCTGCTGATCATGATCGGCGTGACCGACGACGTGAGCGGCGGCCGCATCGGGCTTCCCGGACTGATGAATTATCTGTCCGAGCAGTATTTCCTCGATTTGCTGACCTGGTATCACCTCGTCTGGCTGGGACACTCGCTCAGACAGTTGCCGCTGGTGAAGCGCTTGATGGCGCAGGAAAAGCATTATTCGGCGGCCGACCGCCATGAGTTGCTGTACCTGATACAGCAGTGCATGGCCGGGCTGATTCCGCGCTATCGCGCGCTGGCCCGGCGCGGCCAGATCGAACTGTCGGTGACGCCCTATGGCCACCCCATCGTGCCGCTGCTGAATGATTTTTCCAACCTGCGCGATGCGATGCCCGATGCGCCCGTTCCCGATGCACCCAGCTATCCCGGTGGCATGGCGCGGTCGGAGTGGCATTTGCGGCATGGCGTCGAGATATTCGAGCGTCATTTCGGCATGAAACCGGCCGGCGTCTGGCTGTCGGAAGGCGGGATCAGCGAGGATGCGCTGGCCCAGCTCGACAAGATGGGGTTCGCGTGGACCGCGTCGGGCGAGGGCGTGTGGCGCAACAGCTGCGCCAAATCGGTGTGCCCGCCCAACCAGGTGGAAACCAAGCGTGCGCTGTTTTCCCCGGTACAGGTCGACGGCTACAAGACGCGGGTCTTTTTTCGCGACGACGGCCTGTCGGATCTGATCGGTTTCAGGTACAGCGACTGGCACGCCGACGACGCAGTGGGCGACTTCATCCAGCACCTGGAAAATATCGCCACATCATTCGGCGATGAAGCGGATCAACATGTCGTCTCGATCATTCTCGACGGTGAGAACGCCTGGGAGTATTACCCCGACAATGGCCATCATTTCCTGTCTGCCCTCTATACGGCGCTGTCCAGCCGTCCCACGCTCAAGGTCGGAACCTTTGCCGAGCAGGCCGTGCACCTTCCCGCGATGTCGATGAAGCAGCTGGCGGCCGGCAGCTGGGTATATGGCAGCTTCTCGACCTGGATCGGCTCGGGCGACAAGAACCGCGGCTGGGATTATCTGGTGGCCGCCAAGCAGGCCTATGACAGCGTGGTGGCGGCCGGAAAACTGAGTGCCGATCAATTGGCGCTGGCCACCCGTCAGCTTGCCGTCTGCGAAGGATCGGACTGGTTCTGGTGGTTCGGCGATTACAACCCGGCAAGTAGTGTCAGCGACTTCGAGCAGTTGTATCGAACCCAGTTGCGCGAGCTGTATCGTCTGCTGGGCGTGGCCCCGCCCGCCCTGCTCGATGTGCCGCTGTCGAGTGGCGGCGGCTGGGCGGAAAACGCGGGCACCATGCGCAGGAATACCGGATGAACTTCGATCTGCGTCGTGCCGGCCTGCTGCTGCATCCGGCTTCGCTTCCCTCCGGCACGCTGGCCGATGCCGAGCGCTGGCTGGATTTCATGGATGCGGCGGGATTCGGCATGTGGCAGATGCTTCCGCTCGGCCTGCCGTTATCCGGACGCTCCCCTTACCAGTGCGCGTCGGCCTTCGCGGTTGACCCGAGACTGTTTCCTCCGGGAGACCGGAAAGTATCGCGTGCCGGCATGCGCGACTATGCCGACTGGTGCGACAGGCAGTCCCACTGGCTGGACGACTATGCCCGTTTCATCGCCATCAAGCGCGAGCAGGGCGGCGCTTCCTGGACCGACTGGCCGCCCCCGCTGCGCGACCGGGAACCGCGAACGATGGCCGCCTTCGATGCCAGTCATGCCGATGTCCTGAAAGCGATGAAGGTGGAGCAGTTCGACGCGGCCGCCTACTGGCGACACCTCCGTACGGTTGCGGTCGCGCGCGGGATTCATCTGTTCGGCGACATGCCGCTTTTCGTCGCCCACGACAGTGCCGACGTGTGGGCCCGGCGTGAGCTGTTCCTGCTGGATGACACAGGTCATCCCACCATGGTGGCCGGCGTGCCGCCGGATTACTTTTCCGCAACCGGGCAGCGCTGGGGCAACCCGCATTACAATTGGGACGTCATGCAGGCTGATGGTTTCGCCTGGTGGCGCGCCCGACTGCGGGCCCATTTCGAGTGGTTCGATCTGGTTCGTATCGACCATTTCCGCGGGCTGGCGGCGACCTGGATGATCCCGGCTGCCGACCCGACCGCCGTTCATGGCGAGTGGCGTGCGACGCCCGGTGTGGCGCTGCTGCGGGCGATTGGCGCCGACATGCGGGACGACTTGCCGCTGGTGGCCGAGGATCTCGGTATCATCACACCTGACGTGACGGCGCTGCGGCTCCAGTTCGGGCTGCCTGGCATGGCTGTGCTGCAGTTTGCGTTCGACGGTCATGCCGACAATCCACACAAACCTGAAAACGTGCAGCCCGACACGGTGTACTACACCGGCACGCACGACAACGACACCACGCTGGGCTGGTGGCGCACATTGCCCGACCATGTCCGACCGGAGGTCATGCAGCGGCTGGGCGTCACGGACCCCGGTACGGTGCCGGATGCGATGATTGCCACCGTCCTGGAAAGCCGCGCTGCCCTGGCGATGCTGCCGCTGCAGGATGTGCTGTATCTTGGCAGCGAGGCACGCATGAATACGCCGGGCACGAGCCATGGCAACTGGACCTGGCGGTTCGAATGGGATGCGCTGGCGCCCGCACTGGCCCCCCGTTTATTACAACAATTACAGAAAGCCCATCGATGCAAGACGACCCCTCAACCATGAAGACGGCACCCCTGAATGTTCTGCGGAACGTCCCCGCCGGCACCGATCTGCCAGTGATCAGCGAACCGATCATGCGGGTACAGGCGGGCACCCATCACGACCCGTTCGAAGTGCTGGGTCTGCATGATCAGCCCGACGGCAGCACGCTGGTTCGCGTCTTCATGCCCGCCGCCGAAGCGGTCGAGATGGCGGAGGGCGCCATGACACGGGTGGCGGGCACCGATTTTTTCGAGCGGCGGCTGCCTGCCGGCGTGGCGGTCGATCCCCATCCGGTTCTGCGCTGGCAGGACAAGGCAGCGGGAAACTGGCACGCCACGCGATCTCCCTACAGCTTCGGGCCGCAGCTGGGCGAAATGGACTTGCATCTGATTGGGGAGGGCCGCCATTTCGAAGTCTGGAAGGTGCTGGGCACCCGCGTGAAAACCATCGATGGCGTGGACGGCTGCCTGTTCGCCGTGTGGGCGCCCGCTGTACAGCGCGTCAGTGTCGTCGGCGACTTCAACGAGTGGGACGGGCGCCGCCATCCGATGCGCTGCCGGGGCACGTCCGGAATCTGGGAATTGTTCATACCCGGGCTGGCCGCCGGACATGCCTACAAATACGAAATCCTCGGCCGCCACGGCCAGCTGGTGAGAAAGACCGACCCCTACGCACGGCAGATGTTCATGCGCCCCGAGACCACCAGCTGCATCCCGGACGACACGCCCCATGTCTGGCGTGACAGCGGCTGGATCGAGGCGCGCACCGGCTTTGACTGGCAGCACCGGCCCGTCAGCATCTATGAGCTCCACCCCGGTTCCTGGCGGCGGCACGCCGATGGAAGCTTCTACACCTGGAACGAATTGGGGGCGGAGCTGATTCCCTATGTACTGGATCTCGGCTATACCCACATCGAACTGATGCCGGTGGCCGAACATCCGCTCGATGCCTCGTGGGGTTACCAGATATCCGGCTATTACGCGCCCACCGCGCGTTACGGCTCGGCGAACGATTTCCGGATGTTTGTCGACGCCTGCCACCAGGCCGGTATCGGTGTCCTGCTCGACTGGGTCCCGGCGCATTTCCCGAAGGATGATTTTGCACTGGCGCGCTTCACCGGCGAGCCGCTGTACGAACATGCCGATCCGCGCCGCGGAGAGCACCAGGAATGGGGCACGCTGGTGTTCGATTTCAGCCGCAACGAAGTGCGCAATTTCCTGGTGGCCAATGCACTGTACTGGCTGGACGAATTTCACATCGACGGCCTGCGCGTCGATGCCGTCGCCTCGATGCTGTATCTGGACTATTCGCGGCAGCCCGGCGAATGGCTGCCGAACCGGTACGGCGGGCGCGAGGACATCGAGGCAGTCCAGTTCCTGCGCGAAATGAATACCGAGGTTCACGCCCGCTTTCCCGGCGTGCTCACCATCGCCGAGGAATCGACGGCCTGGCCCGCCGTGTCGCGCCCGGTCGAACTCGGCGGGCTGGGCTTCTCGATGAAGTGGAACATGGGCTGGATGAACGACAGCCTCGACTACATCGAGAAGGAGCCGATCTATCGCAAGTACCAGCACAACCAGCTGACTTTCAGCCAGATGTACGCGTGGACCGAGAATTTCGTATTGCCGCTGTCGCACGATGAAGTGGTGCACATGAAGAAAAGCCTGCTCGACAAGATGCCCGGCGATATCTGGCAGCGCTTCGCCAACCTGCGGCTGTTCTATGCGTGGCACTACGCGCATCCCGGCAAGAAGCTGTTGTTCATGGGCGGCGAATTCGCCCAATGGAACGAATGGAAGGAGACCGGTCAACTCGACTGGGTACTACTCGATTTTCCGGCGCACGACAGCATTCGAACCTTGCTGCGCGATCTCAATTCCCTCTATCGCAATGAGGCGGCGCTGCACGAATTCGACTTCGACCCACGCGGATTCCGCTGGATCGACTGCCACGATGCCGACCAGTCGATACTGAGCCTCGTGCGCCAGGGACGCGAGGCCTCCGCGCAGATGATCGTGTTGCTCAACTTTACGCCGGTACCGCGCAAGGGTTACCGTATCGGTCTGCCGTCGGGCGCGGCGTGGTGCGAAATCCTGAACACCGATTCGATGTATTACGGCGGCGGCAATCTGGGCAACGGCCAGCCGCTGTATCCGCAGAACCTGCCCTGGATGGGCTTCGAATATTCCGCTGAAGTGGTGCTGCCGCCGCTGGGAGCGATCTTCCTCAAGCCATGTTGAAGGCGAGGGGTCAGGATTCAGGGACTAGGGGAATTTGTGCTTCGCGCTTTTAATATATGCGCGGCCATGGCCGCACCAACCCTGACCCCTGAATCCTGAACCCTGGTCCCTAAGAAAGAAATGAAACGCGGAGCAATGAAAATCCTGTTCGTGGCCAGCGAGGCCTATCCGCTGGTGAAAACCGGCGGGCTGGGCGATGTGGTCTACAGTTTGCCGCACGCCATGCAGGCGCGCGGGGCGGATATTCGTCTGGTCCTGCCGGGCTACCGGGCGTTGTTGAGCCAGCTTGGTCAGGTACGGATTCTCGGCTGGCTTGACGTGCGTGGGGCCGAAGGCATCGTCAGCGTGCGCGTTCTGGAAACGCACCATGCCGACTTCGCCTTTCCGCTCTGGGTGATCGACAGTCCCGCCCTGTTTGACCGGTTGGGCAATCCCTATGTCAACGCCAATGGCCAGGACTGGCCGGACAATGTCGAGCGTTTCACGGTGTTCGCGCGGGTGGCCGCGTTGCTGGCGCAGGATGCGCTCGATATCGGCTGGCAACCCGCTGTGGTGCACGCGCACGACTGGCAGACCGGACTGGTGGCGGCCTTCCTGGCCGATCAGCCGGCACGGCCGAAAACCGTGTTCACCATCCACAATCTCGCCTACGGCGGCTATTTTTCACATACCGATTTCGTTCGTTTGCAGCTGCCTGGCCCGTGGTGGTCGTCCGAAGGCGTGGAATTCCACGGCGGCATGTCGATGTTGAAAGCCGGCATCGTCTATGCCGATGCTGTCACCACGGTGAGCCCCACCTATGCCAACGAAATCTGCACGCCGGCATTCGGTTACGGACTTGACGGTCTGCTGCTGTCCCGGCGCTACAAACTGCACGGCATCCTGAATGGAATCGATACCCGGATATGGAACCCGTCCACCGATCCGCATCTGCCCGCGCATTACTCGGTGCGCCGAATCCAGCCCGGCAAGCGGCGGAACAAGCAGGCGCTGATCGAACGTTTCCTGTCGCACGCCGACGACGAGGCGATGCGGGCGCCGCTATTGGGGCTGGTGGGGCGGCTGGTCGAGCAGAAGGGTATCGATTGGGTACTGACGGCCATTCCCGTGCTGCTGGCCGAGACCGATGCGCGTTTTGTGCTGGTCGGCAGCGGCCAGGCGGGTTACGAGCAGAAACTTGTGCGTCTGGCCAGACAGCATCCCGAGCGCGTATTCGTCGTGATCGGCTATGACGAGGCCTTGGCGCACCAAGTCGAAGCCGGCGCCGACCTGTTCATGATGCCGTCCCGTTTCGAACCGTGCGGCCTCAACCAGATGTACAGTCTGCGGTACGGTACACCGCCCATCGTTTTCAGAACCGGCGGACTGGCCGATACCGTGATCGATGCGGACGCAGACAGCCTGGCGGCCGGCAGCGCCACCGGTTTCGTGTTCGACACGCCCGATGTGGCGGCATTCCTGCAAGCCGTCCGGCGTGCGCTCGACCTGTACCGCCAGCCGGCGCAATGGCGGCGCCTGCAGCAGGCCGGCATGCGCCAGTCGTTCGACTGGTCGGACAGCGCCGACCATTACCTTGCGCTGTATTCCATGTGACCTGAGCGGAAAGATCATGCCAGACGAGAAATCTGCCTCCCCCCCCACGTCGCCCTCAGACGATTGCCCGATAGCGGTGAAGCGCTGACCGCGGATTTCCAGCGCTACCAGTTTTATCACCTGGGGCGCTTCCATGGCTGCCCGAGGGTCTACACCTATCAGGCGCTGGCCTGGACGCTGCGCGACCGGCTCATGTCGGACTGGATGAATACCTATGCCGTACGCGACCAGCCCGGCAAGCGCCGTGCATATTACCTCTCGCTGGAGTTCCTGATCGGCCGGGCATTGTCCAACCACGTGCTCAACCTGGGACTGGACACGGCCGCGCGCGAGGCGCTGCAGAGCTTCGGCCAGACGCTCGAGGACGTTGCCGAGGAGGAGACCGATGCCGGCCTCGGCAATGGCGGCCTGGGACGGCTGGCAGCCTGCTTCATGGACAGCTGCGCCACGCTGGATCTGCCCGTGATGGGCTATGGCATCCATTACGAGTACGGCATGTTCCGCCAGAACATCGAAAACGGCTATCAGGTCGAGGAGCCCGATCACTGGCTGCGCGATGGCAATCCATGGGAAGTCGAGCGTTCCGAATTCACCTGCCGGGTGTCGTTCGGCGGCCATACCGAACATTTCCACGACAAGGAAGGCATTCCCCGCGCGCGCTGGGCAAATACCCGCGACGTGCTGGCCATCCCGTATGACATGCCGGTCTCGGGTTACCGCAACCATGTGGTGAACACGCTGCGCCTGTGGAAGTCGGCCGCCACGGACGTGTTCGATCTGAATGAATTCAATGCCGGCAGCTACTCCGAAGCGGTGCAGGCGAAGAATCACGCCGAACACATCTCGATGGTGCTGTACCCGAACGACAGCAGCGAGAGCGGCAAGGAACTGCGCCTGCGCCAGCAGTATTTCCTGGCCTCGGCCAGCCTGCAGGATGCGCTGCGCCAGTGGCGCGCGGCCGGCAACAGCGACCTGATGAAATTCGCCGAGCACAACGTCTTCCAGATGAACGACACGCATCCCACCATCGCGGTGGCCGAACTGATGCGCCTGCTGCTCGACAACGAGCGCCTGCAGTGGGACGCAGCCTGGGCGATCACCTCGCAGTGCATGGCCTACACCAACCACACGCTGCTGCCCGAGGCGCTGGAGCGCTGGCCCGTGGCGCTATTCGAGCGTCTGCTGCCGCGACCGCTGGAAATCATCTACGAAATCAACGGCCGCTTCCTGCACAAGGTGGCGATGAAATGGCCAGGGGATATCGAACGCCGGCAGCGCATGTCGATCATCGAGGAAGGCGAGGTCAGACAGCTGCGCATGGCGTGGCTGGCCATCGTCGGCAGCTTCTCGGTCAACGGCGTGGCGGCGCTGCATTCGCGGCTATTGAAGGAAGGGCTGTTTCGTGATTTCTTCGAACTCTGGCCGTACAAGTTCAACAACAAGACCAATGGCGTGACGCCGCGCCGCTGGGTGGCGCACGCCAATCCCGGCATGAGCGCCCTGATCAACCGGGAGATCGGCGAGGAGTGGGTCGCCGACCTCTCGCAACTGGCGCGGCTGAAGCCGCTGGCTGCGGCGGATCATTCATCCTTTCACGCCGAATGGCGTGCGGTGAAACGTGCCAACAAGGAGCGTCTCGCCAAACTGATCAAGACCGAGTGTCGGGTGGAGTTCAATCCGGACGCGCTGTTCGATGTGCAGGTCAAACGCATTCATGAATACAAGCGGCAGTTGCTCAACGTGCTGCACGTGATTCATCTGTACAACCGCATCAATCATGACCAGCTGGAGAATTGGGTCGATCGCTGCGTCCTGTTTGGCGGCAAGGCCGCGCCGGGCTATGCGATGGCCAAACGCATCATCAAGCTCATCAACAACGTGGCCGAGGTGATCAACGGCGATTACGACGTGGGCGATCGCCTGAAGATGGCTTTCCTGCCCAACTACCGGGTAAGCAGCATGGAGATCATCGCGCCCGCAACCGATCTGTCCGAGCAGATTTCGACCGCCGGCAAGGAGGCCTCCGGCACCGGCAACATGAAATTCATGATGAACGGCGCCGTGACGATCGGCACCTACGACGGCGCAAACATCGAAATCCTCGATGCCGTGGGGGAGGACAATTTCTTCCTGTTCGGCCTGCACGCAGAGGAAGTCGAGGCACTGCGCCCGCACTACCAGCCGCAGCACTACGTGGATAGCGACCCTGAACTGCGCGGGGTGATCGACCTGCTGGCATCGGGCCATTTCAATCTGAGCGAACCGGGTATCTTCGATGTGATCCTCGATACCTTGTTGAGCCCGAACGACCCCTGGATGGTGCTGGCGGATTTCCGCAGTTATGTCGATGCGCAGCAACAGGTTGAACAGGCCTGGCGGGACAAGGCGTGCTGGACGAGCAAGAGCATCCTCAATACGGCGTCGAGCGGCTTCTTCTCGACCGACCGCACCATACAGAAATACAACGCCGACATCTGGAAACTCACATAGATGGACGGGCTGCTATAGTCAATCCGTGGCGGGAAGGCTTGATACGGATCGGCCCCGTCCGCAAGCGGCAGGTGTGGATGAGACAAATGGAGCGGATCGTTTGGCGTCAGTCCGCCCGCCGGACTTGACTACATTCAGGAGTTGTCATGGCTATCTCCCACGCAGCATCGGGTGAATTGATCGATATTCGCCCACTTGGCGCAGCGTTGCGCCAGACGGGCTCGAGCACGCTGGTCAGGGCGGAACACCTCGAAGTATTCCGCTTCGTGTTGCCGGCGGGCCAGGTCGCCCCCGAGCACAAGGCGGCGGGCGCGCTCACGCTGCAATGCCTGGAAGGGGAGGTGGAATTCGAGGCGTATGGACGAACCCAGATCCTCCGTGCGGGCACCATGGTCTACCTTGCCGACGCAGCGCCGCACGCCGTCAGGGCATTGACGGACTCCGCCCTGCTCGTCACGATTTTGCTGAGGCGCACATGATTTTCCCGCGGCGACGGATTCGTCCTGGCGGATGCGCACAAGCCAGACAGTGGGCTGGCGCAACATGATCTGGCGAGATGGCCGCCTGCCGGGAGTGCGCGGCTTGCCGCGAGGAGCGGAATTCCGACGACGTAGCGGTTTTCCCGACCTTACCCGGCGTTCATCGGGCGTACGATGAGATGCGGACGCGATGTCCGGAAGCGTGCAGCGAATTCATGGCCGGTAGGCGTCCTTGGTCGGCCAACCCGAACTTGGGGCATAATCAACCCGTCTCCGCCGATTGTTGCCTGAACCACTGAAACGGTGACCTGTCGCGCATGTCCCCGCTTGCTTTCCCCCACGTAATTGAATGATCGACTGACTGTTTGAATGAGGAATTTGACCGTGATCTCTGGAATGAAGACGAAATTCTTTTTCTTGATTGGAACCATTGCCCTGGTTTCTTCCGGGGCGGCACTGGCTGCATTGACCACCGATGAATTGACCCGGCTGAAGTCGTCCGGCCTTGGCGAGGATGTCATCCGCTTCATGGTTGAGAACGATTATGGCAACGTCGACAGGGTGGTGCGGCTCAAGGAAGCGGGTTTTGCCGACGAGACGGTATCGTCGGTCATCCGGAACGACCTCAAGGCGGGAGGGGAAGCGAAACCGCCGGCGCCCCGGCCGGCGCAGGCCCGGCCCGCTGCCGTGCCGGTAGCCGACGCGGCAGCGATCATGCAGACCTCGGCCAAGGTGAGGATCGAACAGTATTGGGTGCATGGCGAACCGATCGTCCAGAATAGCCAGGACATTCAAAACGCCACGGTTTCGCTGTTGCAGGGACGGCGCTTGAAGATCGAATGGGACGAAAGCCAGGGCAAGGGCAATTTATTCCGGGGAAAGCCCTTTACAAGCCCGTTCTATTGGGATCTGGACAAGAGCGATGGCTTGTACAGCGTGGACCCGAAGGACAACTCATTCACTCTGAGAACGGGGTACTCGCATCGGGGCAGGCCCACGGCAGACAAATCGCACTACTGGATCGTGAACTTGACCCCCCAAAGCCCTGATCTGGTGAAACGGATCCGGGAATCGTTGCCGGAATGAGCTGAGCGGGCCGGACTTTCCATGCCATGACGCATCTTGCCGGCTTGTGAATCGCCCGGTTTTTTCCGGCCTGGACGTTATGCGGCCTACGCCGCCTGTACCGGGATCGTCTGGCGCGTATCCATGATGCGGTTGTCCGCGTCCACGTACACCAGTTCCGGCGCGTAGCGCGTCAATTCCAGCTCGTTGTAGGACGCAAAGGTGGCGATGATGACGAGATCGCCCGGGTTCGCCTTGTGGGCGGCGGCACCGTTCACCGAAACGATGCCGGAATCGCGCGCGGCGCGGATGGCGTACGTCGTGAAACGTTCGCCGTTGGTGACGTTATAGATCTGGATCTGCTCGTATTCGTGGATGTCGGCCGCGTCCAGCAGGGTTTCGTCGATCGCGCAGGAGCCTTCGTAATGCAGCTCGGAATGCGTGACGGTCGCCCGATGCAGCTTGGACTTGAGCATCGTTCTTTGCATGACGGTGCCCTCGATAAGAAAGGGCTCATATTATACAGCGGTGAGAGAAAGTGGTTGCAACCGCTTCCCACTCACCACTCACCACTCACCACTCACCACTCAACATTGTCGATCAGCCGGGTCGACCCCAGCCAGGCCGCGCCCAGTACCACCAGACGGGCGCTGTCGGGCGTGGGCGCCTGCAGCGTCATGGCGTCGCGCAGCGCGACGTAATCGACGCGCCAGCCCGCCATGTTCAGATGGCGTCTGGCGGCGGCGCACAGGGCATCGAAATCCCGTTCACCCGCCTGGACGGCAGCCGCGACGGCAGCGAGTTCACGCTGCAACTGGGGCGCCTGGATGCGTTCCGGCGCGCCGAGATAGGCGTTGCGCGAACTCATCGCCAGTCCGTCGGACTCGCGCAGGGTGTCACCCGCCACGATGTCGATCGGCAGGTTGAACTGCCGCACCAGTTCCTGGATGACCCGCAATTGCTGGAAATCCTTTTTTCCGAACACGGCCACGCGCGGCTGCACCAGGTTGAACAGCTTCAGCACGACCGTCGCCACGCCGGCAAAATGGCCGGGGCGAAAAGCGCCGCACAGGTCCCGGGTCAGCGCCCCGGCCGGCTGCACGGTGAAGTCCTGCGGGACCGGGTAGAGCGTGTCGACGTCGGGCGCGAACACCAGGTCGCAGCCGGCTGCGGCGAGCTTGTCGCAGTCGGCCGCGAGGGTGCGCGGGTAGCGTTCGAAGTCTTCACCCTCGCCGAACTGCAGCGGGTTGACGAAGAGGCTCGCGACCACCGGGCCACCATGGCGCTGCGCCAGGTCGACCAGCGATACATGGCCGGCGTGCAGATTGCCCATGGTGGGCACGAAGGCGGTGCCGGCCTGCCCGGCGAGCGCGGCGCGCAGTTCGGCGACGGTATGCAGGATCTGCATCAGAAGGCGTGGTCGGGGCCGGGGAAGCTGCCGTCCTTCACCGCGGCGACATAGGCGCGCGCGGCGGCTTCGATGCCGCCGGTGCCGGCAAGAAAGTTCTTCGAGAATTTCGGCGCGCGCGGATACAGGCCCAGCATGTCGTACAGCACCAGCACCTGGCCGGAACAGCCGGCTCCGGCACCGATGCCGATGGTCGGGATCGCGAGCGCCTCGGTGACGGCCAGGCCCAGCGCGGCGGGCACCATTTCCAGCACGACGAGGCCGGCGCCGGCGGCTTCGAGCGCATGGGCGTCGGCGATCAGTTGCGCGGCGGCTGTGTCCTCGCGGCCCTGTACCTTGTAGCCGCCGAGCTGGTTGACCGACTGCGGCAGCAGGCCGAGATGCGCGCAGACCGGGATGCCGCGTTGCGTCAGGAAGGCGACGGTGTCGACCATCACCGCGCCGCCTTCCAGCTTGACCATGTGCGCACCCGCCGCCATCAGCCGCGCCGCGGCGGAAAACGCATGTTCCGGCGAAGGCTGGTAGCTGCCGAAGGGCAGGTCGGCGACGATGAAGGCGCGCTCGGTGCCGGCGGCGACGCAACGCGTGTGGTACGTCATCTCGGCGAGCTTCACCGGTAGCGTCGAAGCGTGGCCCTGCACCACCATGCCGAGCGAGTCGCCGACCAGCAGCACGTCCACGCCGGCGGCATCGAGCGCGCGCGCGAAGCCGGCGTCGTAGCAGGTGAGCACGGCGATCTTCTCGTCGTTGCCGCGCATGGTTTTGAGCGTGGAGAGCGTGGTTTTCATTTTTGAAACCTCACCACAGAGGCGCAGAGAAGACCAGACAATGGCTTGCCGGAAATCTCGCTCATCGAAAACTTCCGCATCGTGAAATACATGGGTTTCCTCTGTGCCTCGGTGCCTCGGTGTCTCTGTGGTTCAAATCGGTTTTCAGACTCTTCACGCTGCCCGGCTGAAGAATTCGCGTGGACCGCGCATCTTGTCCATGCGTTCCAGCAGCAGTTCGAAGTCGGCTTCGTTCTCCACGAAGTTGAGGTGGCTGGTGTTGACGATGAGCAGCGGCGCGGCCTCATAGCGATGGAAAAACTCGCTGTAGCTGTTGGCCAGGCGCTGCAGATAGCCGGCATCCATGCCGCGCTCGAATTCCACGCCGCGGCGCTTGACACGTTCCTGCAGCACCTCGACCGGCGCCTGCAAATAGATCACCAGATCGGGCGTCGGCGCCTGCAACGCGAGGTCGGCGTACACCTTCTGGTACAGATCGAACTCGTCGTCGTCGAGGTTGAGGCGCGCAAACAGCATGTCCTTGTCGATCAGGAAATCCGACACGGTGCCGGCGCGGAACAGGTCGCCCTGCGCCAGTTCGCGCAACTGGCGCGAACGGTCGAACAGGAAGTGCAGCTGCGTGGACAGCGCATAGCGTGCCGGCTCCTGGTAAAAACGTTGCAGGAAGGGATTGTCACTGGCATTTTCCAGCAGCGTGTCGGCATCCAGGTGCTCGGCCAGCTTGTAGCTGAGGCTGGTCTTGCCGGCGCCGATCGGACCTTCGACGACGATGTAACGATAACGGGAGGGGTTCATGCGTCGACGGCAGCGGTGGGAGGTGGGAGAACGGTGACCTGCTGGCCGGCACAGGCGTCAAGCCAGTCGGCGGCGCGGCCCTGGCCCGGAATCACGGTGCCGGGTGCGATTTCCAGCAGCGGCAGCAGCACGAAACAGCGTTCCTGCATGCGCGGATGAGGCAGCGTCAGGCCGTCTTCGTGGAAATGCGCGCCGTCATACAGCAGCAGGTCGAGATCGAGTGTGCGCGGCGCGTTGCGGAAGCTGCGTGCACGGCCATGACGGTGTTCGAGATGCAGCAGCGCGGCGAGCAGCGCGCGCGGCGCCAGTTCGGTTTCCACTTGCGCCACGGCGTTGACGAAGTCGGGCTGATCGGCATATCCGATCGGTGCCGAGGCGTACAGCGAGGAGCGGGCGAGCAGCCGGGTGGCGGGCAGGTTGTCGAGTTCGGCCAGCGCACGGTCGATCTGTGCCGCCGGATCGTTGAGGTTGGCGCCGAGACCAATGGTGGCGGTAATTTTCATGCGGGATGCGTCTCGCTGGCAGCTTCGCCCGGCTTCTTGCGTTTGCGGCGGCGGCGCGGCTTGGGCGCGTGGTCGGCCAGCAGCATGCCGGCACGCTCGTCTTCGCCGGCCTCCTGGAAGCGCGTCCACCATTCACCGAGTTCGGCATCGACCTCGCCGGATTCGACGCGCAGCAGCAGGAAATCATAGGCGGCGCGGAAGCGGGGATGCTCCAGCAGGCGATACGGGCGCTGTCCGCCGCGCTGTTCGAAACGCGGCTGCAGCGCCCAGATCTCCTTCATCATGCCGTCGTAACGGCGCGGAATGGCAAGCTGGCTGCGCTGGGCGTCGAGTACCTCGTCCATCGCAGCGAACAGGGCCGGCTGCGGCTTTTCACCGGCCGCTTCGAGCGCGCGCCAGCGCAGCAGCACCTGCGGCCACAGCAATGCACCGAACAGGAAAGCCGGCGAGGCTGGCTTGTCCTGCGCGATGCGCGCATCGGTGGTTTTCAGGGCGGCGGTGATGAAACGCTCGCCGGTGGTATCGTCCAGAATCGTGTCCAGCAGCGGCAGCATGCCGTGGTGCAGCCCCTCCGCGCGCAGTTGATGGACGCCGCGCAGCGCGTGACCGGACAGCAGCAGTTTCAGTGCCTCGTCAAAGATGCGCGCACGCGGGATGTTGGCGAGCAGGGGCGCCAGTGCGGCCACCGGCTTGCGCGTATCGGGGTCGATGTGGAATTCGAGCTTGGCCGCGAATCGCGCGACACGAAGCATGCGCACGGGATCTTCGCGATAGCGCGTGTCGGGGTCGCCGATCATGCGCAGCACATGCTGCTTGCAGTCGGCCACGCCACCGAAATAGTCGTGGACTTCCTCGCGTGCCGGATCGTAATACAGCGCATTGATGGTGAAATCGCGGCGGGCGGCATCGTCCGCCATGCTGCCGAATACATTGTCGGACAGCAGGCGGCCATGCTCGTCGGTCAAGCGTTTGTGTGCCGCCGCGGGCTTTTCACTGACGGCGTGTTCGTCGTCCGCTTCGGTTTCCTTCTGGCCATTGGCGCGGAAGGTGGTGACTTCGATGGTTTCGCGCCCGCACATCACATGAACGATCTGGAAACGCCGTCCGATGATGCGCGAGCGGCGGAATAGCTGCCGTACCTCTTCCGGTGTGGCATCGGTGGCCACGTCGAAATCCTTGGGCGTCTTGGCCAGCAGCAGGTCGCGCACAGCGCCGCCGACGAGATAAGCCTTGTATCCGGCCTGGGCCAGGGTTTCGCAGGTTTTCAGTGCGCAATCATCGATCTGGTCACGGCGGATCCCGTGTGCGGACAATGGCAGGATTTGTGCCCTGGTGGCGTGGGTGCGCGGCTTGCGGCCGAACACTTTGTTGATGATGCGACGAATCATGAGGGGCGCGAGGGCGGCGGAATACTGGCTAAATCGTGATTATACAGACTGGACCCAGCCGCTCTTCCGTCAGGACGCCGCGGGACCGCGGCTCCATGACATTTCAAGGAACGCCGTTCGCTCCGGGTTCGACGCCAGTATTCATTGCGGTACGGGAACAGCGGACGATCGCGGCGGCGGACCATCCGGAGTCGGAATCGTGCAGCCTCGGCGCCATGGCGTGCCCGGCGATTCCGGCCGGTCGAACGACCTCGCTCGACCCTGGCAGCCAGACGCGCAGGGGAAGCGGGCAGTCAACTTTCAATATTGCGGCCTGCGCGGGCAAGGCACGTCACCAACACCTTGCCCGCACGTTTTCAGGCCGGATGCGCGAACAGCCTGTTATTTCGGCTTGGCAGCCCAGGCGACACAGTAGCCATTGGGAGAAATCTCGGTGTCACCGGGGAAGATTTGGCAGCCGCCAAGCGCCTTGGCCGTTTTGCCCGGGACGAAATGCATGCAGTTGGCGCAATGATTCGCGCCGTTTGGCTTGTCCTGGTATTTCATCGAGGTGCGCATCGCGGCATTGACTGTGGCCAGCGCATTCCCGGACATGGCCACTACAGGAATCATGGCGATTGCGGCGCCGCCGATCTTCAGAAATTGACGGCGGGAGGATTTGGATTCTTCATTCATTTCGGGTTTCCTTTGTCTTGCGTTAATGAACTACCGGCAGCGCTTCTCTGGTACAGCCATGATGGCCGGCTCTGATACCACCCCGGCCATTTGAAAATATATATCACGCCACGATATTTTTCAGTGCTCGATGGGGATTTAAAATTTGATCAGCACACTATTCCTCCTGATGGACCGATGAATCTGTCGGGGCGCCGGCTGCCGAAGCTGGCCACCCGTAGCGCGTCGACTGACGGCATTTTAGTGGTCATGGTGCGTCTTGCATCCCCGGCTGGGGGGCGGCGCCGGACCGCGTGGCGACGCCGGTTTCCGGCAACAGCGTGACGCGCTTCATGACGGCGGGCTCGACGGGAACATCCTGGTAGGGGCCGCGATCGCCGCGTGGCGCGGCGACGATCGCATCGACCACCTGCATGCCATCGACTACCCGGCCGAATACAGCGTAACCCCATGTGTCGTAGCTCGTGCCGCGGTGGTCGAGAAAAGCGTTGTCCGCCACGTTGATGAAAAACTGCGAAGAGGCCGAATCGGGATCGGCCATGCGCGCCATCGCCAGGGTGCCGCGCAGGTTCCTGAGGCCATTGTCGGCCTCGTTCCTGATCGGTGCGTTCCTGGGTTTTTCCGTCATGTCCGGGGTCATGCCGCCGCCCTGGATCATGAAGCCGGGAATCACGCGGTGGAAGATCAGGCCGTCATAAAAGCCGGTCTTCACGTAGTGGATGAAATTCCCCACCGACTGCGGCGCATTCCTGGTGAAGAGTTCGACCGTGATGTTGCCCTGGCTGGTCTCGATCAGCACGCGTGGATTGGCCGGCTGGCCGGGCGCCGGGGCGGTGGAGACGGTTTGCTTGCCGGGTTCGCTGGCGCCGCAGCCCGATATGCCGAGCAGGATCGCACCGAGAAACAGCGTAGTGGACAACAGGGGAAAACGGGCCATCGGAAATACGCTCGGGAAAGAGAAAGAGAGATTCTAGCGGTGAGGGGCGCGCTTACACATCCGGCCGCAGGCAACGGTCGATTTCCGTGCGCACGGTATCCAGCGGCAGGCAGCCGCTGGATACCGTCTGCAGTTGCGTATCCCGCTGCACGATCAGGGTGGGAAAGCCGCGCACGCCGGCCTGGCGCGCCTGTCTGAAATGCGCCTGGGTGCGGGCACGTGCCGTGTCGCTGTCGAAGTCGCGCAGGAAGGTTTCGCCATCCATGCCGAGGTCCGCCGCCAGATCGGCCAGCACGTCGGTTTGCGTGACATCGCGCCCTTCGGCATAGAACGCGGTCTGGATTGCCTTGAACATCGCGAATATCTGGGGGGGTTCCATTCCGCCCACCGTCACCACCGCACGTCAGGCAGGTTCAGTGTCGTACACGAAACCGTCCGGCAGCGCGTCGTCGAAACGGAAAGGCTGGCCGGTGCGGGCGTGTACCGCGCGCCAATGCTGCAGGATGTCCGCGCGCTCCGTCATGGTCATCGGCGCGGGGGTGCCCGGCCGCAGGCCGCCCAGTACCAGGGCGGTTTTCATGCGTTCGCGGTATTCGTCGCGCAGCGTTTCGATCACCGGAGAAAAGCCCCAGCACCACGAGCACATCGGGTCGGCGAAATACCAGAGGATGGGGGTATTCATGAGTGACGGCGCTTGATACGGGATAACTCGCAGCAGGGGTGATCCATGGACCAGGGTGCCTTCGGCGTGTTCCAGGGTTGGGGGATGCCGTCACCCATGATCCCGCTGTGCGCCGGGCTGCCGCTTGCTGCTTGCCGTTCCCCGCTCACTTGTTTTTGAAATCGGCGAGCCGCAGCGCATTCAGCACGACCAGCAGCGAACTGGCCGACATGCCGATGCCGGCGATCCAGGGGGTGACGTGGCCCAGTGCGGCAGCGGGGATGGCGACGAGGTTGTAGGCGAGCGCCCAGCCGAGGTTCTGGCGGATGATGCGCTGGGTCTTGCGGGCAAGTGCGACGCCGTCGGCCAGGATGCCCAGACGGCTGCCGAGCATGACCAGGTCGGCGGCCGCCTGGGCGACGTCGGCACCTTCGCCCATGGCGATGGAGACCTGCGCGCCGGCGAGCACCGGTGCGTCGTTGATGCCGTCGCCCACCATGGCGACGATGCGGCCCTCGTGCTGCAGAGCCTTCACATAGGCGAGCTTGTCTTCCGGCAGCGCGCCGGCATGCCAGTCGGCGATACCGAGCTGGTGCGCCGCATGCATGACGGCGGCCTCGGCATCGCCGGACAGCAGATGCACACGCAGCCCCAGTTGCCGCAGTGCGGCGAGTGCGGCCGGGGCATCGGCCCGCAGGGTGTCGGCCAGCGCGAACCAGGCGATCAGTCCGGATTCGCCGGCCAGCGCCACCCAGCTGGTGCTCCCGTCCGATTCCGGCGGGGCGGGAGGCGTGCCGCCGCCAGCGACGAAACGTGGCGAGCCCAGTCGGTAAATGTGGCCATTGATGTGGCCTTCGACGCCGCGCCCGGGTGTGTTGCGGATCAGGCTGGCGGTTGCGGTGGGCGTGGCCACTTCGCGCAACGCCTTGGCGATGGGGTGTTCCGAGCCGGCTTCGAGGGCCGCGGCGATCGCGCCGACTTCGGCTTCGCTGCGGCTGCCCAGCGGCAGCACCCGGCGGACGGAGAGGCGGCCGTGGGTGAGGGTGCCGGTCTTGTCGAACACCAGGTCGGTGGCGTGCGCCAGCGTTTCGAGGGCGTGGCCGCGCGTGGTCAGGAGGCCCAGACGCGTCAGCCGCCCGGTGGCGGTGGTGAGGGCGGCCGGCGTGGCGAGGCCGAGTGCGCAGGGACAGGTGACGACCAGGATCGACACCACGATCCACAGCGCTTTCGACGGATCGATCAGATACCAGGCGAGACCGACCACGGCAGTGATCAGCAGCAGCAGGCCGACGAACCAGGCAGCGGCGCGGTCGGCCAGCTGGCCGATGCGCGGTTTCTCGCTCTGTGCGCGGTCGAGCAGGCGCACGATGGCCGCCAGCCGTGTATCGGCACCGAGCCGCTCCACCCGCACCACCAGCGGACTCGCCTGGTTGAGGCTGCCGCCGACCACGCGGGTGTGCACGCCTTTCGACACCGGCAGCGATTCGCCGGTGAGCAGGGCTTCGCTCACCGCACTGTCGCCTTCAATCACCATGCCGTCGGCCGGCAGGGTTTCGCCGGGCCGCACCAGCACATGGTCGCCTACCGCCAGCCGCGCGACCGGCACCTGTTCCTCGTCGCGCGCCGGCCAGTTCGGCAGCCGCGTGGCGGCGGCGGGAATGAGCTTCACCAGTTCTTCCACCGCGGCGCCGGCACGGCGGCGCGCATTCATTTCGAGGAAACGTCCGGTCAGCAGCAGGAAGACGAACATGGTGACCGAGTCGTAATACACCGCGGTATGCCCGATGAAGGTGCTGTAGACGCTGGCGGCGAAGGCGGTGCCGATGCCCAGCGCCACCGGCACGTCCATGCCCAGCGTGTGGCGTCTGAGGTCGCGCCAGGCGCCGATGAAGAAGGGCCACGCTGAATACCCCACCACCGGAATGGTCAGGATCAGGCTCGCCCAGCTCATCAGCAGCCGGACGTCGGCGCTCATATCGAGGGCAGTGTAGGTTGGCAACGCGTACATCATCACCTGCATCATGCCGAGGCCGGCGACGGCAAGCCGCTTGATGGCAGTATTGCGCTCGCGTCTGAAAATGTCGTCGGAACGGCCGGGGTCGTAGGGATGAGCGATATAGCCGATATCGGAGACCGCTTTCAGGATGGCCGACAGCGGGATGCGGCTGTTGTCCCAGCGCACCCGCGCGCGCCGCGTGGCGTAGTTGATTTCTACCGACAGCACGCCGGATAGCCCGGCGATATGGCGCTCGTTCAGCCAGATGCAGGCGGCGCAGACGATGTTTTCCAGGATCAGCGCGGCTTCGCGGATGTTCTCCGTTTCGGTCCGCACGAAGCTTTCCTGGATTTCCGGCAGATCGTACAGGCCCAGTTGCGCGAGATCGGCTTCGGCCTGCTGCGGAGTGGCCGGCAGCGCCGTGCGATGGGTGTAATACGCGCCCTGGCCGCTGTCGATGATGGTTTGCGCCACCGCCTGGCAGCCGCGGCAGCAGGCTTGTTGCGTCCGCTCCTCGAACCGGACGGGATAGTGGGCGCCGTCCGGCAGCGGCAGGCCGCAGTGGAAACAGCCCGAAAGAACCGGGATATCCGTGAGTCGGGGGGAGACGGTCACGAATCACCCCGCGGAAGCACGCCGGGAGGCGGCAAGCCTGGCAGCGCGGCCGGGTCGGACCTGGGTGTCAATCCAGATTCTTTTGACGTCGAGGTTGATATGGCCATTCCTGGTGACTGCGATGTCCACGCCCGCCTGCAGTGTGTCGCCGACGCTGTGGCGGTCGATCTGGAAGCCGGGCAAATCGACATTATAGAGGCGGGTGTCGTTCAGGCCGACGCCGTTCAGTGTCACGCCGCGGCGCGTGGTGGGAAGATGGCTATATAAAAAGCATCACGCAGGCAAAAGTGAATCCGCTACCATGACGGAATGAGTGGGCGATTTCAGGACATCACTTTCTTTCCGCCGGTCGAGACCGCCCTGCGCGAACCCAATGGCCTCCTGGCCATGGGGGGCGATCTGTCGATGGAACGCCTGTTGGATGCGTACCGCCATGGCATTTTCCCCTGGTTCAATCCGGGCGAGCCCATCCTGTGGTGGAGCCCCGATCCACGCATGGTGCTGGTGCCGGACGAAATCCGCGTCACCCGGTCGCTCGCCAAGCGCATCCGCAATGGCGGTTTCGAGCTGCGCATCGACACGGCCTTTGTCGAGGTGATGCATGCCTGTGCCGAACCGCGGGAGGGCGTGGGGGGCACCTGGATTTCGCCGCTGATGATTGCCGCCTACACCCGGCTATTCGACGCCGGCTACGCGCATTCGATCGAAACCTGGCACGACGGCCGTCTGGCCGGCGGGCTCTACGGCGTGGCAATCGGCCGCATGTTCTTCGGCGAATCGATGTTCAGCCGCGCAGACGATGCCTCCAAGGTCGCGCTGGTGCGGCTGAGCCGCCAGTTGCAGCGCTGGGATTTCGGCCTGATCGACTGCCAGATGGAAACGGCGCATCTTGCCAGTCTGGGTGCGCGACCCATCCCACGCACGGCATTCACGGCAAGGCTCGCGGAATTGGTAAACTTGCCACATCGCTCCGGACCCTGGCGTTTCGATGCATCCCACTGAACCTCCTTTCCAGCGCATCCAGTTCTACCTGACCGCGCAATACGACTGCAGCTATCTGCCGGGCCGGCGTGCGCGTTCGCAGGTGGCCACGCCTACCCACCTGATCGATCGCCAGGCTTACAGTGCGCTGATCCGCGCAGGATTTCGCCGCAGCGGGCAGTTCACTTACCGCCCACACTGCGAGCAGTGCCAGTCCTGTGTACCGGTACGCATCGACGTCGCCGGCTTTGCGCCCAACCGTACCCAGCGCCGCTGTCTCAAACGCAACCAGCATCTGGCCGCGCGCTTCCTGCCGCCGGATTTCAAGGACGAACATTACGCGCTCTATCGCAGCTATCTGGGCAGCCGCCACGCCGGCGGCGGCATGGACCGCGACGGTCCCGACCAGTACACGCAGTTTCTGCTGTCGTCCAACGTCGATTCCGTGATGGTCGAATTCCGTGACGGCAATGAGCTGGTGATGATTTCGGTGATCGACCAGATCGACGATGGCCTCTCCGCCGTCTATACTTTCTTCGACCCCGCGCGCGAACAGCGGAGTCTCGGCGTCTACGGCGTGCTGTGGCAGATCGAACTGGCAAAGCGGCTGGAACTGCCTTATCTCTATCTGGGCTACTGGATCGCCACGAGCCGCAAGATGGCCTACAAGAAACAGTACCCGCCATTGGAGGGGCTGGTCGACGGCCGCTGGCAGATTCTCGATGCCGACACATGAACATCCGGCCTCTGGTCGCCCTGCTGCTGGCGACCCTGTCGGGCTGTGCACTCACCGTGAGCAATCCGCGTGCCCTGCAGCCGATCGATGGCTTCGTTTCGCTGGCGGATGATGCGCGCGTCCGGGTGGAGCCGGGCTACGAAGCCTACGGCGAGCGCGTGTCCGCTGCGCTGCCGGCCGCCATGGCCAAAGTCGAGGCGGCGCACTCCCTGCCGTTCCTGTATCCGCCACGCGTCTATGTCTGCGGCAGCGAAGCGTGCTTCCGGCGTTATGTGCGCACGCCCCGGCTGTCCGCCGCCGTCATCCCCGACAACCGTCTGATCCTGTCGCCGAATCTCGACGGCCGCGAAAGCGCCCGCCTGCCCGGGCTGCTCACGCACGAACTGGCCCACCTCCATCTTGGCCAGCGCATCGGCCACTACCACAGCACCCTGCCGGCCTGGTTCCACGAAGGCTGGGCCTCGCTGACGGCGGAAGGCGGCGGTGCCGAATATGCTACCGATGCGCAGGCCCATGCCGCCATCCGGGCCGGGCGACGGGTTGATCTGGTCGTGCGCGATACGCCCGACCGGCGCCACCGCGCAGATGCGTTCGGGCTCAGTATTTTCGAGTTCTATCGCCAGTCCATGCTGCTGGTCGGCTGGCTCAAGGCACAGGACGAAACGCGTTTTCGCCAGCTGGCCCTGGCGCTACAGGCCAATACCGATTTCGAGATCGCCTTCTGGGACGTCTATGGCCAGTCCCCCGCCACCCGGCTGGCCGGCTTTTACGCGGGTGTGCCCAGCGAACCCGGATTGAACGATAATGCCCCGGTCCAGGCCGCACCCGCAAAACCCTGAGTCCACGCCACGATGAAACCCTATCTCGACCTGATGCGCCATGTGCTCGAACATGGCGCCCGCAAAGACGACCGCACCGGCACCGGCACCCTGTCGGTGTTCGGCTGGCAGACGCGCTACGACCTCGCCGACGGCTTCCCGCTCGTCACCACCAAGAAGTGCCACCTGCGTTCCATCATCCACGAACTTTTGTGGTTCCTGCAGGGCGATACCAATATCCGCTACCTGAAGGAAAACGGCGTCTCGATCTGGGACGAATGGGCCGACGAACACGGCAACCTCGGTCCGGTGTACGGCCACCAGTGGCGCAGCTGGCCCAAACCCGACGGCGGGACGATCGATCAGATCAGCGACGTGGTGAAGACGCTCAGGAGCAACCCCGATTCGCGCCGCATCATCGTTTCGGCGTGGAACGTCGCCGACCTCGACAGGATGGCGCTGGCGCCGTGCCACGCCTTCTTCCAGTTCTACGTCGCCGACGGCAAGCTCTCGTGCCAGCTGTACCAGCGCAGCGCCGACATCTTCCTCGGCGTGCCGTTCAACATCGCCTCCTACGCGCTGCTGACACTGATGATGGTGCAGGTGACCGGCCTTGCGCCCGGCGACTTCGTCCATACCCTGGGCGACGCCCACCTCTACCTCAACCATCTCGACCAGGCGCGCGAGCAGCTTGCCCGCGCGCCGCGCCCGCTGCCGACGATGACGCTGAATCCCGAAGTGAAAGACATTTTCGCCTTCCGTTTCGAGGATTTCACCCTCGGCGGCTACGACCCGCACCCCGCGATCAAGGCGCCGGTGGCGGTTTAGCGGGTCGAGAGTCGAGAGCATATGGGCCAGAATAAACCGCGCGTGAGCGTCATCGCCGCGCTTGCCCGCAACCGCGTCATCGGCATCGACAACCGCCTGCCCTGGCGGCTGCCGGAAGACCTCGCGCACTTCAAGGCGCTGACGCTGAACCACCCCATCCTGATGGGCCGCAAGACCTTCGAGTCGCTCGGCCGCCCGCTGCCGGGGCGCATCAACATCGTCATCACCCGCAACCCCGGCTACCGCAGGGACGGCTGCCTCGTCGCCGATTCCATTCCCGCCGCACTCGCACTGTGCCGGGACGCCGCCGAGATCTTCTTCATCGGCGGCGCCGAACTCTACGCCCAGGCCATCCCGCTCGCCGACCGTCTGTACCTGACCGAAGTGGATATCGAAGCCGAGGGCGACGCCCGTTTCCCCGACTATGACTCCGGCGCGTTCAGAGAACTCTCGCGCGAGTCGCACACGGGCGGGAAGGGCGATGCGCTGGCGTTTGATTTTGTGATGTACGAGCGGAAATGAACCGGAGCAGGCGCTTCCCGCTGCTGTCGTCCCGGTTGCCCCGGACTGTTGCCTCTATGGAAAGGGAGTCAGCCAGGTCTGACCTGAGTCCCTTGGGAGCGCATTTTCCACCCCCAGTGTGATTGACCCCGAAGCCCCTGCAGGGGTGAAGACTCCCGGTCCGGGATGCCGTGGCGGCCTAATGTTCCAGGCGTTCGACCAGTTTTTCAAGCTGCTGGGCGATCGTATCCCACACGATCATGGGACCCTTGTTTTCGAATTCCGCTTTCGACCACTGCCCCGGAGGGCGCTGCCTGTATTCCTCGATACGGCCGGCGAGCGTGTCGCGTCCGGCCTGCGCGCCGGTCAACTGTTCCGCCATTCCGTCGGCCTTCGCTCGGGACACGCCCTGCCTGGCGCGGGCGAGCAACTCGTCCATGTGCTTCAGACGTGATTCGTGCTCGAGGATATGCTGCTGGATCAGATGATCCATTCTGGGTGTTCCGGCCATGTCCGATTCTCCTGTGATGAAAGCATTGATCCGGATGGCTTAAACGTAGTCATCAAACCATTGGGCGGCAACCGCCATGTTTGGTTCCGCGCACAGGAGGGATGCGACGAGACGCGCGCGGCAGCAGAAATACCGGCGGGCCGCTCGATTCAGGGAGACTTTCTGTCGTGCGCGGCGCGATCAGGCCGGTTCAGTTGCGCGCCCCCCACTCCAGTGCGCGCTGCCTGCTTGCGTGTCGTGCCTGCTCGTCGGTGTCGCGGTCCCGGGCGCCGCTCGCCCAGCCCGCGAGATTTTCAAGCGCGATGCGGCCGAGCGCATCGATCCATTGCGGATGCTCGTTGAGCGCCGGGATGTAGTGGAACGCCTTGCCGCCCGCCGCGAGGAACGTGGCGCGGCCTTCCATCGCCAGTTCTTCCAGGGTTTCCAGACAGTCGGCGGTGAAACCCGGCGCGACCACGTCGACCCGGCCGGTACCGGCACGGCCGAGTTCGTCCAGCGTCTGGTCGGTGTAGGGCTTGATCCATTCGGCGCGGCCGAAGCGCGACTGGAAGGTGAGGCGAACCTGCTTCGGGTCGAGCCCGAGCGCTTCGCTCAGCAGACGGCTGGTTTTGCGGCATTCGCAGTGGTAGGGGTCGCCTTTTTCCAGCGTGTAACGCGGCACGCCGTGGAAGCTCATCACGAGCACGTCGGGGCGGCCGTGCATCTGCCAGTAGTCACGGATATTGGCGGCCAGCGCGTGGATGTAGGCAGGGTGGTCGTGATAGTGCCGGAGTGTGCGCAGCGCCGGCTGGTTGCGCGTCTGCTTCAGCCAGTCGAACGCGACATCGAATGCGGTGGCGGTGCTGGAGGCGGCGTATTGCGGGTAGGCCGGCAGGATGAGGATGCGATCGCAGCCGGCGGCTTTCATCCGGGCCAGCGTGCCGGGTATGTCCGGCTGACCGTAGCGCATGGCATGGTCGACCATGAACGGGCTCGCGATCCGCTCACCCAGCCAACCCTTGAGCAGTTTGGCCTGTTTCTCGGTGTGGACCTTCAGGGGCGAGCCGTCGGGCGTCCAGATTGCGGCGTATTTCGCGGCCGATTTCTTCGGCCGGGTATTGAGGATGATGCCGTGGAGGATCAGCCACCACACGGGACGCGGAATCTCCACCACGCGCGGGTCGGACAGGAATTCCTTGAGATAGGCGCGCAGCGCCCTGGGCGTCGGGGCGTCGGGGGTACCGAGGTTGATCAGGAGGATGCCGGTTTTGAGCGCTTGACCGTGGACGTATTCGGGCTCTTTGAAGTAGCTCATCAATGATTCGACAGCGCGCTCGACAGGAGTTTGGCGGTGACGTCGACGATCGGCACCACGCGCTCGTAGGCCATGCGGGTGGGCCCGACGACGCCGAGTGTGCCGACCATCTGGCCGTCGACCGAATAGGGTGCGGTGACCAGGCTGCATTCATCGAGCGGCAGCATCTCGGATTCGCCTCCGATGAAGATCTGTACGCCGGCGGCGTTGCGCGACTGGTCCAGCAGTTGCAGCAGGCCGGTCTTCTTCTCGAAGGCATCGAACAGGCGGCGCAGGCTGCTCATGTTGCTGGAGAGATCCTGGACGTCGAGCAGCTTGCGGCTGCCGGACACGACCACGTTGTCCTGACTGGCGTCGAGCGCCTGGCTGCCGGCGTCCACTGCCGCCGCCATCAGTCGGGTGATGTCGTCGCGCATGCGCCCGAGCTCGTCGCGCAGCTTGCTGCGCACCTGGTCGAAGCTGTGGCCGGCAAAGTTCTGGTTGAAAAAATTGGCGGCCTCGGTCAGCGCCGACGCGCTGTAGGGCTGCTCGGTGACGATGACGCGATTTTCGACCTCGCCTTCCATGGTGACGATGATGAGCAGGATGCGCTTGTCCGACAGGCTGAGGAATTCGATCTGGCGAAACGCCGGACTGCGGCGCGGGGTCATCACCAGCCCGGCAAACCGGCTGAGGTCGGACAGCAGGGTGGAGGCCGCGGTCATCAGCCGTTGCGGATCCGATGACGTCAGGCTGTGTTCGAGCTGGTTGACCTCGACCTGCGCGAGGGGCCGCACGGTCAGCAGGGTATCGACGAAGAAGCGGTAGCCGCGCGTGGTGGGCACGCGCCCGGCCGAGGTATGCGGGCTGGCGACAAACCCCATCTCCTCGAGATCGGCCATGATGTTGCGGATGCTCGCGGGCGACAGATCCAGCCCGGAATGTTTCGACAGCGTGCGCGAGCCCACTGGTTCGCCTTCGCTGATGTAGCGTTCCACCAGGGTTTTCAGCAGAATGCGGGCGCGGTCGTTGAGCATGGGGGAATTATATAGGGGGGAGCGGTGAACGGTGAGCAGTGAGCGGAGGATCAAAGCCCCCTTACCGTTCACCACTCCCCACTCCCCACTCCCCACTCCCCACTCCCCACTCCCCACTCCCCACTCCCCACTCCCCACTCACCACTCACCACTCACCACTCACCACTCACCACTCACCACTCACCACTCACCACTCACCACTCACCACTCACCACTCACCACTCACCACTCACCATCCCCCTATATAATCGCCCCTCATGCAAACCCCTTTTCACACGGTCGGCCTGGTTGGCAAATACAACAACCAGGGCATGGGCGTTTCGGTGCGTGCGCTGGCGGCGTTTCTCCATGCGCGTGGCCATGAGGTCCTGCTCGCCTGTCAGACGGCGGAACATCTCGGAATCGAGGATTTCCCCACCCGCAATCTGCATGAACTGGCGGCCGGGAGCGATGTCGTGGTGGTACTGGGCGGCGACGGCACCATGCTGTCGATCGCACGTGAACTGGCGCCTAATGGCGTACCGCTCATCGGCGTCAATCAGGGGCGACTGGGCTTTCTCACCGATATCACGATCGATCACATGCTCGAGGCCATCGCCGAGATTCTCAGCGGCCAGTACGTGGCAGAAGAACGCATCCTTCTGAACGGACAGGTCCGGCGCGGCAGCGAGCTGGTATTCGAAAGCACCGCGTTCAACGATGTGGTGGTGGGCAAAGGCGGCACGGGCCGCCTGATCGACCTGAAAATCGCCATCAACAGCGAGTTCGTCTACAGCCAGCGGGCCGACGGTCTGGTGGTCGCCAGCCCGACCGGGACCACTGCCTATGCGCTGTCGTCGGGTGGCCCCATCATGCATCCGACGCTGGAGGCCGTGGCGATGGTGCCGATCTGCCCGCATACCCTGTCCGCACGACCGATCGTGGTCAGCAGCCATTCGCGCATCGAGATTCATCTCACCTATGCCGACGATGCGCGCGTGCATTTCGACGGTCAGATCTATTTTGACCTGCATAGCGGCGACCGTGTGTGGATCACCCGGGCCGTTCATCCGGTCACGCTGCTGCACCCGCATTCCTACAGCTACTACGATACCCTGCGGCAGAAACTGCACTGGGGCAAGAAGCTTTGAAGCGGGGGGCTGAAAACCCTTTACCACAGAGGCACAGAGGCACGGAGAAAAGCCCTGTGCAACATTTTTTCTTGCCTGCCGACGAGGCTCGACCGGCGCGAACACACTTTGATGTTTCTCCTCTGTGCCTCTGTGTCTCTGTGGTTAAACGGTTTTTCCCAGGTTGAGCGGTCATGCTCGTTCATCTTTCCATTCGCAACTACCTGCTGGTCGAATCGGTCGAGCTCGACTTCGCGCCGGGGCTGACCGTACTGACCGGCGAGACCGGCGCGGGCAAGTCCATTCTGGTCGATGCGCTGGCGCTGGCGCTGGGCGACCGCGCCGAAGGCGGCGTCGTGCGCGGCGGGACGCCGCGCGCTGAAATTTCAGCCGGATTCGCGATCGAAGGGCTGCCGGCTTTGGCCGTCTGGCTCGACGAGGCCGGTTATGCGCCAGACGACGGCATGCTGATCCTGCGCCGCACCATCGAGGCGGGCGGCCGTTCGCGCGCGTTCATCAACGGCAGTGCGGCGCCGCTGTCACACTTGAAGGACGCCGCCGAATTCCTGATCGATATCCATGGCCAGCATGCGCATCACGCCCTGTTGCGTTCGCAGGCCCAGCGCGAAGTGCTCGACGTGTATGCCGGCGCGCAGGCGTGGGCCGCCGCCGTGAATGCGACCTGGCATGCCTGGCAGGGCGCGCGGCAACGGCGCCTGGATGCCGACGCCCACAGTCAAACACGGCAGATCGAGCGCGAAGGCCTGAGCCGGGCGGTGGAGGAATTGCGCGCGCTGGGCGGCGACCTCGCGCGCTGGGACGAGATCCAGACGGAACACGCGCGGCTGGCGCATGTCACCACGCTGAGCGAAGGCGGGCACGCGCTGATTCAGGGGCTGGACGAGGGCGAAGACGCGCTGTCGAGCCGCCTGGGTGCCATGCGCGCGCGGCTCGACGCCATGCAGGCGGTGGACGGCAGCCTGGGCGAAGTCGCCACGCTGCTGAATTCGGCCAGCGCCAATGTGGCCGAGGCGGTGCATGCGTTGCGCCGCTACGCCGATCATCTGAACCTCGATCCCGAGCGGCTGGGCGAGCTCGACAGCCTGCTTGGCGACATGCATCGGTTGGCGCGCAAGCATCGCGTGCAGCCGGACGCGCTGGCCGGTCTGCTGGACGACTATGAGACACGGCTGGCCGCGCTGGCCGCCAGCGATGACCTCGACGCGCTGCAGGCCGCCGAGACCGCCGCCTGGGTGCATTATGAAAGTGAAGCGAAACGTCTCGGCGCGCAACGCCGCAAGGCGGCTGCGGCATTGTCGGGACGGGTGACGGCGGCGATGCGCGAACTCGCGCTGGCCGGCGGGCATCTCGACATCGTGCTGCAGCCCGTCGCCGAGCCGCGCGCGCACGGACTGGAAGACGCGAGCTTTCTCGTCGCCAGCCATCCCGGCCTGCCGCCGGGGCCGCTCGGCAAGGTGGCGTCAGGCGGCGAGCTGTCGCGTATCGGGCTGGCGATCCAGACGGAGCTGTCGGGCGCGGCCGGCGTGCCGACGCTGATCTTCGACGAGGTCGACGTCGGCATCGGCGGCAGCGTGGCCGATGCCGTGGGGCGCCGGCTGGCCAGGCTGGGCGAGACCCGCCAGGTGCTGGTCATCACCCATCTGCCGCAGGTGGCGGCGCGCGGCGCGCGGCATCTGCGGGTGAGCAGGCAGGCGGATGGCCGGTTCGTCTCGTCCAGTATCACCGCCCTCGATGCGGACGCGCGGGTGGAGGAGATCGCGCGCATGCTGGGGGGGCTCAGGATCACCGCTACCACGCGTCAGCATGCCGCGGAGATGCTTGCCGGGTGAAGCAGGCGTTCACGCTGTGGTGCCTGCTGATGCTGACCTCGATCGTTCTCCCGGCACGGGCGGAGGTGATCCATGGCGTAGTCATCGCCGTCATCGACGGCGATACCGTCCTGTTCAGGCCCGACCCGTATCATCCTGCCCGCCGCGCCTTTCTGAAGGTCCGGCTGGCCGACATCGACGCGCCCGAAAACGACCAGCCTTATGGAAACCTCGCGGCCCGCGCATTGACGGCGCGGGTACTGCATCGACAGGTGGTCATCGATACCGTCGCCACAGACATTTATGGCCGCACGATTGCCCATGTTCGCAGGGGCGAACACGAGATCGGCGCGGAGATGGTGCAAGACGGCTTGGCCTGGACTGCCGCCCGCTCGCGGCGCGCTCGGAAATTGGCCGAGGCACAGCGCCGGGCACGGTCGAGCGGCCGTGGGTTGTGGCAGGATGCCGCGCCTGTGCCGCCCTGGGTATGGCGGCGCACACATCCGGCTCACGGACATTGAGGGCTGTTGCGGCCGACGCGTGAAGCTTCCGTGGGTCGCAGAGAGCCACCCAGGGTACGCAGACGGAAAAGAAAGCCGGCCCGTCAGACCTGTAAATTAATTTATAAGAACATAACCAAATAATGTTATTTTTCAATGTCATAAAAGGATTTTTTAGACGGGGAGCGGCCGTCGGACCCTCCGTCCGGTTTTATAATCAAGGCCAACCCTGCGTCAGACGGGGATCGCAACGACAACTCAACCAGAGAGAGCGAGGAAGATGAAATTCATCACGATGACGCTGTGCGCGTCCGTGCTGCTGGGGTTGGCCGTGCCGGTTCAGGCGGCGGGCGACCCGAAGGCCGGGCAACTCAAAAACTCGATGTGTGCCGGTTGTCATGGCATTCCTGGCTGGCGGACCGCTTATCCCTATGTTTACAGCGTTCCCAAGCTTGGCGGACAGCACGCGGAGTACATCGTGGCGGCACTCAAGGCCTACAAGGATGGGGAACGCAGCAATAGCGGCATGAAAAGTATCGCAAGCAGCCTGTCCGAACAGGACATGGAGGATCTCGCGGCCTATTACGAATCGTCGTACAGCGGCCCGGCCAACTGAGGAGAGACCCCATGAAAACGACGCTGCTCATCCTCGCCACCGCTGCCCTGGCTGCTTCGCTCCCGGTTCTCGCCTCGGGCAACTACGAGGCCGGCAAGGCCAAATCCACCACCTGCGCCGCCTGCCACGGCTTCGACGGCAACAGTACGGTGTCGAGCTTTCCCAAACTGGCCGGCCAGCATCGCGATTATCTGCTGCAGGCGCTGCACGAATACAAGATCGGCGTGCGCAAGAATCCCATCATGGGTGGCCAGGTGCAGGCCCTGTCCGATGCCGACATGCAGGATCTGGCGACGTACTTTTCCGAGCAGAAGGGGCTGACCCTGAAGTACTGATTCGGGAGCGTGGAATGAAAACGGGCGCGGCCAGCAGGGCGCGCCCGTTTTTCATGGGCTTCCCGAATCGGGAGGAAGCCCCCGGCTCACTCCTGCAACGGGCTGCCAGGCATGACTCATAACGCCGCCAGCGTCTTGATGTGCGCGGCTACGCTGCGTCCCAGCGAACTGAGGTCGTAGCCGCCTTCGAGCACCGAGACGACGCGCCCTCCGGCGTGGCGCGCGGCTACCGCCATCACCTGCTCGGTGATCCAGACGTAATCCGCTTCCACCAGGCCGAACTGCGCCATGTCGTCTTCGCGGTGGCCGTCGAAGCCGGCGGAGCAGCACAGCATCTGCGGGCGGAAGGCCTCCAGCCGCAGCATGATCTGCGCGCTGAAGGCTTCGCGGTAGGCCGGGCCGGCGGTGCCGGCGGGCAGCGGCACGTTGACGATGTGTTCGTTGCCGCTGCCCGCACCGCGGAAGGGGTAGTAGGGGTGCTGGAAGGTGGAGCAGAGCATCACGCGCGGGTCGTCGTGAAAGATGTCCTCGGTGCCGTTGCCGTGATGGACGTCGAAATCGACGATGGCGACCCGCTCCAGACCGTGCGCTTCCAGCGCGTGCGCGGCGGCCACGGCGACGTTGTTGAAGAGGCAGAACCCCATGGCCTGATTACGGGTGGCGTGGTGCCCGGGCGGACGGGTGGCGACGAAGGCATTGGCCGCTTCGCCGCGCATCACCAGGTCGACCGCCAGCACCGCGCCGCCGGCCGCATGGCGTGCGGCTTCCAGGCTATACGGGTTCATGCCGGTGTCGGGGTCGAGCATGTGCACGCCTGCGCTGGGCACGGCGGCTTCGACGGCATCGACATAGGCGGCGTCATGCACTCGCAGCAGTTGGCTGCGGTGCACGCACGGGGCCTCGTGATGCGCCAGGAAGTCGAACAGGCGGGCAGCGTGCAGCCGGTCGTCGATGGCTCGCAGGCGGGCAGGACTTTCCGGGTGCCAGTCGCCCATGTTGTGCTGCAGGCATGATGGATGGGTGAGGTAGGCGGTGTGCATGGTGCGGGGGAGGGAAGAAATGAATCGGCGATACGCCCGGCAGGATGGCGTGGCGGCAGGGGATGGCCTAGCATAGCGACTTCCTGATCCGATCGACAAGGCTGCAGCCATCCAGCCTGGCCCCATCATGTCCCGACATTATCTTCACACGCTGTTCAACGCCCGCTCGGTGGCGGTCTTCGGCGCCAGCGAGCGCGAGGACTCGGTTGCCGGCACGCTGTTCCGCAATCTGCGCAAATCTGGCTACGGCGGCGAGGTCTATCCGGTCAACCCCAAGCACGAGACGGTGTTCGGCGAACGCTGCTACGCCAGCGCCGACGAGTTGCCGGCGGTGCCGGAACTGGCGCTGATCGCCACCCCCGCGCCGACCATCGCGCCGATCATGGCACAGTGCGGCCAGCGCGGCATCCGTTACGCCGTCGTGCTGTCGGCCGGTTTCCGCGAGGTGGGCGAACCAGGCGCGGCGCTGGAAGCGGCCGTGATCCGGGCAGCGAAGCAATACGGCATCCGCTTCATCGGCCCCAACTGTCTCGGCATCCAGCGGCCGGCGATCGGGCTGAACGCCACCTTCAGCCAGGGCGCCACCCTGAGCGGCGATCTCGCGCTGGTGTCGCAGTCCGGCGCAATCTGCACCGCCATGCTGGACTGGGCGGAATCCAACGGCATCGGCTTTTCCAGCGTGATCTCCACCGGCGCGTCGGCCGATCTCGACTTCGGCGAAATCCTCGACTACCTCGCCCACGATACGCAGACGCGCGGCATTCTGCTCTACATCGAAGGCATCCGCGATGCGCGCCGCTTCATGAGCGCGCTGCGCGCCACCACCCGCTTCAAGCCCGTGATCATGGTGAAAGTGGGGCGTCACGAGGCGGGATCGAAAGCCGTGCAGTCGCATACCGGCGCGCTGGTCGGGTCGGACGCCGTGTTCGACGCGCTGGTGCGGCGCGCCGGGGTGGTGCGGGTCAACACCATTTTGCAGCTGTTCGCCGCGGCGCGCGCGCTGTCCAGCCACATCCGCCCCAGCGGCAACCGCCTCGCCATCGTCACCAACGGCGGCGGCCCCGGCGTGATGGCGACCGATCTCGCGGTGGACCTGGGCGTGCGCATGGCGGGGCTGTCGCCGGCGACGCTCGCTGCGCTCGACGGCGCGCTGCCGGCCAATTGGTCGCGCGGCAATCCGCTCGACATCATCGGCGACGCCGCCGCCGGGCGTTACCGCGCGGCGGTGGACGCCTGCCTCGCCGACGACAACGTCGACGGCGTGCTGGTGATGCTGACGCCGCAGGCGATGACGCGCCCGACCGAGGTGGCCGAGGCGGTGGTGGTGGCGGCGCAGACTTCGCACAAGCCGGTGCTGACCTGCTGGATGGGCGAGGCGCAGGTGCACGCGGGGCGGCGCCTGTTCAAGCAGGCCGGCATTCCGTACTTCACCACGCCGGAACCGGCGGTCGAGGTGTTCTCCTTCCTCTCGGCCTTTTACGAGAACCAGCGCCAGTTGATGCAGACGCCCGGCCCCCTGTCGCAGCAGACCGAGCCCGACGTCGAAGGCGCGCGCCTGATCGTCGAAAGCGCGCTGGCGCAGGGCCGGCATCTGCTCAACGAGGTCGAGTCGAAGGCGCTGCTGGCGGCCTTCCGCATCCCGATCGCGTCGGCCCTGATCGCGCGCAGCCCGATGGAAGCCATGCTGATGGCGCAGCAGATCGGCTTTCCGGTGGTGCTGAAAATCAATTCGCCGGATATCACCCACAAGTCCGACGTCAACGGCGTGCGGCTGGGCGTGTCCAGCGGCCAGGCGGTGCGTTCCGCGTTCGGCGAGATGCTGGCCGATGTGCAGCGCCTGCGGCCCGACGCCACCCTCGACGGCATCGTCGTCGAGCCCATGGTGAAGCGTGCGCACGCCCGCGAAGTGCTGCTCGGCATGACCTCGGACCCGGTGCTGGGACCGGTGATCGTGTTCGGCGCCGGCGGCGTCGATGTCGAAGCCCTGCAGGATCGCGCGGTGACGCTGCCGCCGCTGAACCGCTATCTGGCGCACGACCTGATCGGGCGCACCCGCGTCGCCACCCTGCTGGGCGCGTTCCGCAACCGTCCGCCGGCCGACATGGACGCGCTGGAGAACATCCTGCTGCGGCTGTCGGAAATGGTCTGCGAGCTGCCCTGGCTGGCCGAACTCGACATCAATCCGCTGCTGGTCGACGACCGCGGCGCGCTGGCGCTGGACGCGCGCATCGTCATCGCCCCCCGCGTGCCGACGGCCGACCGCTACAGCCACATGGCGATCCATCCCTACCCGGTGCATCTGGTGACGCACTGGCAGTTGCCCAGCGGCCATGACGTCGTGATCCGCCCGATCCGCCCGGAAGATGCCGAACTGACGCAGGATTTCGTGCGCAGCCTGTCCGAGGAAACCCGCTATTTCCGCTTCATGGACGCGGTGAGCGAGCTGTCTCCCGCCATGCTGGCGCGCCTCACCCAGATCGACTACACGCGGGAGATGGCGCTGCTGGCGCTGACGGAAATCGACGGCAGGGAGGTGGAACTGGGGGTGGCGCGCTATGCCATCAATCCCGACGCCGAGTCCTGCGAATTCGCCCTGGTGGTCGACGACGCGTGGCAGAAGCAGGGCATCGGCCACAAGCTGATGGATGTGCTGATGGACGTGGCGCGCAGCGTGGGCCTGAAGACGATGGAGGGCGAGGTGCTGAAGGCCAACCATCCCATGCTGAAGCTGGTAGAAGCGTTGGGCTTCCGCGTCGAGGCGCACCCCGAGGATGAAACGATCCGGAAAGTCCTGCGTGCGCTTTGATGCGATCGGGAGGGGTTTGAAGGGGTACGGCCGCGCAGGCAGGCATCAATGGAATACGCTGCGCTGCCGGGCACAGACCTTGTTGCGCCCCGCTTTCTTGGCGGCGTAAAGCGCCTGATCGGCGCTGCTGATCAGCGCGTCGATGTCGCCAGTGGCGGGTTCGCGCGCGGCCACGCCGATGCTGACGGTGAGTGTTCTGGTCGTATTTCCAATGGCGATCCGCCTGGCGCTCAGGTTTGCACGCAGGCGTTCGGCCGACTGCCACGCTGCGTCCAGATCGGTATTGGGACAGATGACCAGGAACTCCTCGCCGCCAAAGCGGCAGACACTGTCTTCGCGGCGTGCCGAGGCCCGCAGGACGGCCGCGGCTTCGCGCAGCACCAGATCTCCGACGGCATGGCCATACGTGTCGTTGATGGATTTGAAATGATCGATATCGATCACCATCACGGTAATCGGCTGGCCTGAGCGCGACGCTGCGCTCCAGGCCTGTTCGAGTTGTTCCAGCGCCGAACGGCGGTTCGGCAGCCCGGTCAGCAGGTCGGTGAGCGCGGCATTGGCCAGGCGCCGGTTAGCTACCGCCAGCTCGGCCGCGATCTGGCGGAGTTGCGCACGATCTTTTTCCCAGGCGGCTTGCAGATGAATCATCCGCTGTACGGCGCGCAGGCGCGTATGCAGGCCCTTGGCGCTGAGGTTGCCGGGCAGGAAGCCGTCGGCATCGGCCTCGTAGGCACGGTTCAACTGCTCCTCGCCGTGCTCGTCGGACGCCATCAGGATGTGCATGCGCCGGCCTTCCTCGGTGGCGCGCAAGGCCTGGCACAATTCCAGGCCGTCCAGCAGGGGCAGGCCGTAATGCGTGATGATGACATGAGGCAGCACTTCCATTGCCAGAGCCAGGGCAGCGTGGCCGTTTTCGGCCGGATAGACCGTATGTTCGCTGTTCTCGACCAGCAGGGCCATGAGATGGTGACGGCGGGTGGTATCGCTGTCCGCCACCACGATGCGCAAGGGCATTTCGATCTCTGTCGTTTCGCCGTCATGAGCCTGGTTGTCGACCTCGTGGTGGCCGTGGCGGATCTCGGCAAACGGCGGCAGCGCGACAGCCGGGATCTTCAGCAGCTCGCTCCACTCCCGCCAGTGATGGATGACTCCGTCAATGAAGCTGCCGGTTGTTTCGGGAGAAATGTCGAGTGCGGCGGCCTGCGCCATCCAGTCCTCCAGCAGGGCGGGACGCGCCTTGGCATCGGCCTGTCCCAGGTCGGCCAGCTGGTGCGACAGGCGCAGCATCAGCACCAGACTGTTGGCGCGCGAATCATGAGGGAAGCCCGGATGATCTGATTCTTCGTAGTGGGTCAGCGGCTCGGTGAAGGTTCTGGGCATGCCCCAGTCGGCCATCATGGTGATGCCCATTTCGACATGGTCGGTTTCCAGGTGGGACCGTTCAAGCGAGATGAGCGCCTGGGCGGGATCGGCCTGCCGGGTCAGCAGGACCGCGTTGTATTCTTCCGGATAGGCCGTCGCCAGCGCCAGCTTCCCCACCTGGGCCAGCAGGCCGCAGACGAACAGTTCGTCCGCCGCGGCCACGTGCACCCGTGTACCGAGCGCCTGCATGCACAGCGCCATCAGCAGGGAATGCGACCAGTATTCCTTGTAGTCGAATGCTTCGCAGACGCCGTCCCGGTACTGGTCGACCAGCGAGAAACCCAATGCCAGATGACGCACCGTTGCCATGCCCTGGCGGACGACGGCTTCCTGAATCGAGACCACCGGGCGGACAGCGTGCAAAGCGGTATTGGCCAGCTTGATCAGCCGCCCGGACAATGCGGGATCGGTCTGCACGACGCGGGCAATCTCACCCAATGTCGCGTTCTCGCGCCGGGATAGTTCGAGTATCGCCAGCGCAACCCCGCGCGGCGAGGGCAGCTGGCCGCTGAGTTTCAGTTGTTCAGCTTGTGTCATCATTACATTCTGGCGAAGCAAAGTGAGTGGCGGCCCTGTATGCAGGGCGGCCTCGATCAAAACAATCGAGTCGGAACCGGCGCAAGCGGTGATCTGTTTCGGCGGTGTCAAACTGTCATCAGTGATAACGACAGGATTTCGACAAAATGAAGGCCGTAAAATGAAGGCTGTTTGCGCGGACCGGGTTCGACGCGGCACCCACTACGCGTCGCCGAGCTTGCGGTCCAGGCAGTGCAGGTAAGCCAGCGAGTCGAATGCCGTCTGGTGACGTTGCGCTTGCCAGATCATTTCACCCAGACAGTCCATGACCTCATGCTGCGCAGCCATGGCGTTTCCCGCCCGCTTGAGCAGCCGCTCATAGCGTTCGCGCAGGCCGGGGGGCTGGTCGACCGATAGTTGCTCGGCGATCGCCAGATGCATGGAAAGATGCAGGAAAGGGTTGGTTTCGCCGGACTCCGGCAGGTAATCGCGATCCTGATAACGGTCCGGCTGGTCGAGCAGGGCGTGGTATTCGGGATGCGCCAGCACGGCATCGAGTGCCGGCTGCTCCGCCCCCGCCAGCGGCTGGCCGGCCTGGTACTTGGCCCATACACCGAAGAAGAACTGGCGGACCTGGTCGCGGCTGGGATTGAACATCAGCCGCGCAGCGTCCGGGGCGGAGCTGGCGCCACCAACTTGCCCTTGAATTCGCACAGATCCGCGATGAGGCATTCGCCGCATTTCGGCTTGCGCGCCTGGCACACGTAGCGCCCGTGCAGGATCAGCCAGTGATGCGCATCGAGGCGGAATTCCGCGGGAATGACTCTGAGCAGCTTCTTTTCCACTTCCAGCACCGTCTTGCCGGGCGCCAGTCCGGTACGGTTGGCGACGCGGAAGATATGGGTGTCGACCGCCATGGTCGGCTGGCCGAATGCCGTGTTGAGGATCACGTTCGCCGTCTTGCGCCCCACGCCGGGCAGCGCTTCGAGCGCGGCGCGTTCGGCCGGCACCTGACTGTCGTGCTGCTCGACCAGCATCCGGCAGGCGGCGATCAGGTGCTTCGCCTTGCTCTTGTAGAGGCCGATGGTCTTGATGTAATCCGTCAAACCCGCTTCGCCCAGCGTGTAGAGGGCTGCGGGGGTGTTGGCCACCGGAAACAGCCTGCGCGTCGCCAGGTTCACCCCCTTGTCGGTCGCCTGCGCCGACAGCACCACCGCCACCAGCAGTTCGAACGGCGTGGTGTATTCGAGTTCGGTCGTGGGGTGCGGGTTGGCGGCACGCAGCCGGCTGAATATTTCGCGACGCTTGCCCGGATTCATCGTGGCGGGATCACTGTTCTTCCAGGCGTTTCTTCAGGGCCTGTTTTTCGGCTTGCCGCCGGGCGCGCGCTGATTTTTCGTGCTGGCCCGCCTTGCGGGCCAGCGCCAGCGCCACAAAGGGATTGCGCGGTTTGGGGACGCGTCTTTTCAGTGGCGGTTTCATGCCGTCATCGGTACCGCGATGCGGATGCGCCGGACGACACGCGCCTTGTTCCAGTTGTTGGCGGCGATCAGCAGCCCCAGGGTGATGAAGGCGCCGGGAGGCAGAATCGCCAGCAGAAAACCCTGATAGTTGGGCAGCACATGCAGGACCCATCCCTTGGCAGCCTCGCCGAACACCATATCGATACCGGAGAACAGCGTGCCCTGGCCGGCAAGCTCGCGGATCGCGCCCAGCGTCACCAGCACCATCGTCAGCCCCAGTCCCATGGCAACGGCATCGACCACGCTGTGCAGCGGGTGGTTTTTGGAGGCGAACGCATCGACGCGCGCCAGCACGATGCAGTTGGTGGTGATGAGTGGAATGAAAATCCCCAGCACCAGATAGAGCGGGTGTACAAAGGCGTTCATCGCCAGGTCGATCACCGTGACCAGCGCGGCGATGATGAGGACGAACACCGGAATGCGTATTTCATGCGGCACGAAGTGACGGATGCCGGATACCGTGCCGCTGGAGGCGGCCATCACCAGAACGGTCGCCAGTCCCAGCGACAACGCGTTGATCATGTTGTTGCTGATCGCCAGCAACGGGCACAGGCCGAGTAGTTGTACCAGGCCGGTGTTCTGCTTGACCAGGCCGTTCTGGAACAGGCTGCGGAATTCGTCCAGTGTCATCATGGTTCAGTTCTCCTTGACAGCGGGGCCCGCGACAAATGCCGCGCGGTGCCGTGCAAAATAATCAAGCGTGTTGCGGACGGCCTTGACTACCGCACGCGGGGTGATGGTGGCGCCGGCGCGCGCATCGAACGCACCGCCATCCTTGGCGACTTTCCAGCGACGGGGCTCCGGGTGGGCCAGCGACTTGCCGGTAAACTGGTCGATCCAGGCGCTCTTGGTCCGCTCGATGTAATCGCCCAGACCCGGCGTCTCCCGGTGGGCGGTGACGCGCACGCCGGTCACGGTGCCATCGATGCCGATGCCGATCAGCAGGGCGATATCGCCAGCATAGCCGTCCGGCGCGATGGCTTCCAGTACCACGGCGGTGACCTGGCTGCCGCGGCGGGCAATCCACAGGGCGGAAGGCTTGCGCGTGCCCAGGAGATCGTCCGGCGGCAGGTCTTGCCGGCTGGCCAGCAGATCGTTGTCATAGAACGAAGCGGGCAGCACCTGATTGATGAGCGCGAGTTTCTCGGCCTGCTGGCTGCGGGAGATGAGGGGTTCGGTGCGGCCGTGGGTGAATGCCAGGATAGCCGTTCCGATCAGGGCGAACAGGAACAGGACCGTTCCGGCGCGCAATGCGTTGCGGATAGCGGCCGGCATGCTCACGTGCGCGGCTCCTTGCCGGCGCCGCCATAGATGCGCGGCTGCGTGTACTGGTCGATCAGCGGCACGCACAGGTTCATCAGCAGGATGGCGAAGGCCACGCCGTCGGGGAAGCCGCCCCAGGTGCGGATGGCCATGGTGAGAAATCCGGCCCCCAGGCCGAAGACCAGTTTGCCGCGTGGGGTGGTGGCGCCCGACACCGGATCGGTGGCGATGAAGAAGGCGCCCAGCATGACCGAGGGCGCAAAGAGATGAAACCAGGGGGGGCCGAAACGGCCGGCGTCGAAGAAGTTCAGGAAGCCGGCCGTGAGCCAGATGCCGGCCAGAAAGGCCAGCGGCACCTGCCAGCCAATGATGCGCAAGGCCCACAGCAGCAGGCCGCCCAGCAGGAACGCACCCGCCAGCCACTCGAAGCCGACGCCGCCGTAATGGCCGAAAATCGGATGCGTCATCACCTCGTCGATCGTCAGTTGTTGCAACAGGCCGGTTCGCAACGCATCCAGCGGGGTGGCCATGGTGACGGCATCGAGCGTGGCCCGCGGCACGTCGCCGCCGAAAATGACCGCCGCGCTTTGCGCCAGGGTGAGGGGGGCCGCAGTCAGTTCGTGCGGCCCCGCCCACTGCGTCATCTGTACCGGGAACGACACGATCAGCACCGCGTAGCCGACCATGGCCGGGTTGAAAATGTTCTGGCCCAGCCCGCCATACAGGTGCTTGGCCACCACGATGGCGAACAGCGTGCCGGTGACGATCAGCCACCACGGCGCCAGCGAGGGCAGCGACAGCGCGAGCAGCCAGGCGGTGACGATGGCGGAGAGGTCGGTGAGAAAGGGCCTGACCGGATAGCCGCGCGCTTTCAGCATCGCCGCCTCGGCCGCCAGCGCCGTGACGGTGGCGAGCGAGAGCGTAATCAGGATGCCCGGGCCGAACAGCCAGACGTAGGTGGCGATGCCCGGCAGCAGGGCCGCCAGCACCCAGGCCATGACCTGGGTGACACTGCTGCGGTCGAGAATAAAGGGAGAGGGCATCAGGGGTTCTTCTGTTCGGATTCCAGCGGTTTGCGTACCAGCTCGCGGATTTTAGCCCGGCGTGTCTCGATCTCCTCGATCTGGCGCAGCTGTTCGGGGGTCAACTGGTCGACGTTCCTGGGCGCGGCATCGGGTTTTTTCGCCTGCGCGCGCGCCAGCGCGGCGGCGATCAAGGCTTTCTTGGCGTCGGCATCGCTGACCGCAGTGACTTCTGCCGCCGGGGCGGCCGCGAGTTCGGCGCGCTGTGCCTGGTCCAGTGCGGCGTGTGTGCGGGCGGCCTGAGCCTTGGCCGCGAGCTTCTCGGCCTTTTCCTTTTTCTCGCGTTCCTGCCGGAACTGGCGGAACTCGTGGCGTTCGCGCGCCAGATCGGCGGCACGCTTGTCCTTCTCCCGCGCCCAGATCTCGCTCTTGGCATAGCGATAGAAATCGACCAGCGGGATATGGCTGGGGCAGACATAGCTGCAGCAGCCGCACTCGATGCAGTCGAACAGGTGGTATTCCTGCGCGCGTCCGAAGTCGCCCGCCCGGGCGAAGCGGAACAGTTCCTGCGGCTGCAGTTCGGCCGGACAGGCGTCGGCGCAGCGGGTGCAGCGGATGCACGGCAAGGCCTTGGGCAAGGGCGGGAACAGTGCGGCCGACTTCACCAGAATGCAGTTGGTGGCTTTCACGACCGGCACGGTCAGATCCGGTACGGGGACGCCCATCATCGGCCCGCCCATCAACACGCCGGTGGCGCCGTCGCGCTCGCCCGCCAGGGTGATCAGCGTATGCATCGGCGTGCCGATCAGCACCTCGAAATTCTGCGGACGCAATACGTGGCCGGTGACGGTGACCAGACGCGAGATCAGTGGTTCGCCGTGGCGCACCGCACGCGCCAGCGCGTAGGCGGTGCCGACGTTGAACACCTGGATGCCGATATCGGTGGGGAGCTTGCCGGACGGCACCTCCTGGCCGGTGAGCACCTGGATCATCTGCTTGGCGCCGCCGCCGGGGTAGCGCGCCGGCACGACCACGATTTCCACTGCAAAGTCCATCCCGGCCGCGGCCGCCTGCATCGCGGCGACGGCCTCCGGTTTGTTGTCCTCGATGCCGACCAGCACCGTGGTGCTGCCCAGCAGGTGGTGCATGATCGCTGCGCCCTGCAGGATTTCGCCGGCATGGGTGCGCATCAGCAGGTCGTCGCAGGTGATCCACGGCTCGCATTCGCCGCCGTTGATGATGAGGGTGGGGCAGGCGCGGGACGCGCCGGGATCGAGCTTGACCGCGCTGGGGAAGACCGCGCCGCCGAGACCGGCGAGTCCCAGATCGCGCAGCTGCATGCGTAGCTGGGAGGGTTCCATCGCCTGGTAGTCGAGCGGAGCATGCACTACCCATTCGTCACGACCGTCGGTTTCGATCGTGACGCACAGATCGGGCAGGCCGGAGATATGCGGGACCGGTTGCAGACCGATGGCCGTGACCGTGCCCGAACTGGAGGCGTGAACGGCCGCCGAGATATAGCCGTCGGCGGCCGCGATCATCTGGCCCTTCAGCACCCGCGCGCCGATTTCGACCACGGGCCTGGCCGGGTTGCCGATATGCTGGCGCAGGGGAATGACCAGTTCTTTCGGCAGCGGGGCGGCATGAATGGGACGCGAAGTGGACTCCGCCTTATGCTCGGGAGGGTGCACGCCGCCCTTGAATCTGTGCAGTTCGCGGCTCATGCCTCCTCCGTTTCGGCAATCCGCTTCATCATCACCACCGGATGTTTCCACTTCCAGTGCGGCAGGTCTTCCACGATCGGCACCATCGAGATGCAGTCGACCGGGCAGGGCGGCAGGCACAGTTCGCAGCCGGTGCATTCGGCCGCGATGACGGTGTGGATCTGCTTGGCCGCGCCGGAGATGGCGTCGACCGGGCAGGCCTGGATGCACAGGGTGCAGCCGATGCAGGCCTGCTCGTCGATGAAGGCGACCGACTTCGGCTTGGGCGTGCCGTGGGCCTCGTCCAATGGCTTCGGCTCCACGCCCAGCAGCTCGGCCAGCTTCTTGACGCCCTCCTCGCCGCCCGGCGGGCACTGGTTGATGTCGGCCTCGCCATTGGCGATCGCCTCGGCATAGGGCCGACAGCCGGCAAAGCCGCATTGTCCGCACTGGGTCTGCGGCAGGATGGCGTCGATCTTTTCCGCCAGCGGATTGCCTTCCACCTTGAAGCGGACCGCCGACCAGCCGAGCACCAGGCCGATCGTCACGGCCAGGAGGGCCATCACTCCGATTGCCGCCAGCATTATTTGACCAGGCCCGCGAATCCCATGAAGGCGAGCGACATCAAGCCCGCGGTGATCATCGCGATGCTGGTGCCCTTGAACGGGGAAGGCACGTCACAGGTCTCGAGCCGTTCGCGGATGCCGGCAAACAGGATCAGCACCAGGGTGAAACCGATCGCGCCGCCGGCGCCGAAGAACAGCGATTCGACAAAATTGTGTTGCGCCTGCACGTTGAGCAGGGGGATTCCGAGTACCGCGCAGTTGGTGGTGATCAGCGGCAGATAGATCCCCAGAACCTGGTACAGCATGGGGCTCGCCTTGTGGATGAACATCTCGGTGAATTGCACGATCCCGGCGATCACCACGATGAACGACAGGGTCCGCAGGTAGAACAGGTCGGGGCCGAGCAGGTATTCGTTGACCAGATAGCTGGCGCCCGAAGCCAGGGTCAGCACGAAAGTCGTCGCCAGGCCCATGCCGATCGCGGTTTCCAGTTTCTTCGATACGCCCATGAAGGGGCACAGGCCGAGAATCTTGGCCATCACGATGTTGTTGACGAACACCGTGGAAATGAGGATGAGGAGGTAGGTTTCCAAAGCAGACAGCCTGACGCAATGTCGCATTATCCGCCGCGAAAGGCGGGGGATTCAAGCCCGGGATGACAGATTGCGTGCCGGCAGGCGCCACCTGCCTGCTGTGGCCCCGCTACGTCTGCCAGACGCGGCTCGACCCGCCCGGACACTGCGTGCCCCGGACGGGTCGAGCCGCACCTGCCATGAGCAGGGCGTGCCATCAGCCGCTCAGGATTTGGCCGGCTGCGCCGCGGCGGCGATGGCGGGCACGGGCTGGGCACGTTTCCCGGCAGTCATCAGCCTGAAGGCAAACAGCGCCAGGAACAGCACGCCGATCGAGAACACGACGTCGCCCGGCACGCGCAGCCAGACGAAGGCTTCCATCAGCGCCGAGTGCACCACTTCCGGCGAGCGGGCAAACCAGACGCCCTGGCTGACGCTGGCCCATGCCTGGTACAGACCGGCGGGTACCAGCGACATGAACACCATCATGGCGAGGCCGATGTTGAGCGACCAGAACATGGGCTTCAGGAGCTTGTCGGACCAGGCATGGCGATCGGTCAGGCCGCGCAGGCAGAACAGCATCAGGCCGATGCCGAGCATGCCGTACACGCCGAACAGGGCGGCATGGCCGTGTGCCGCGGTCATGTTCATCCCCTGCATGTAGTACAGCGCGATGGGCGTATTGATGGAAAAGCCCAGCAGACCGGCGCCGACCACGTTCCAGAAGCCCACCGCGATGAAGCTCAGGATCGCCCACTTGTACGACTGGACCCACGGTGCGGCCTGAGAACGCTTGTAGTTGCGGTAGGCCTCGACGCCGATCATGGCGAGCGGGACCACTTCCAGTGCCGAGAACATGGCGCCGATGGCGATCACGTGGGTCGGCGTGCCGGTGAAGTACAGGTGATGCAGCGTGCCCAGAATGCCGCCGAACAGGAACACGATGGTCTCCAGCACGATCGCGCTGTTGGCGGTCGCGGCACGGATCAGGCCGAGACGCGTGAACAGCAGGGCGATGACGGCGGTGGCGAACACTTCGAAGAAGCCCTCGACCCACAGGTGGACCAGCCACCAGCGCCAGTATTCGATCATCGAGTAGTGGGTATGCTGGCCCCAGGTCAGCGAGGTGGAATAGAAGCCGCCGATACACAGCGCAGACAGGAATACCATCGCGATCAGCCCCCGGCTTTCCGACGGCTTCTTCAGCGCCGGCCAGAGACCGCGGCCAAGTAGAAGCGCCCAGAACAGCAGGCCGACGAACAGCAGGATTTGCCAGACGCGGCCCATGCTGGTGAATTCCAGTCCCTGATTACCGATCCAGAAACTGAAGCTGTTCCCCAGGTGTCCCACCGAGCCGATCCAGCCCGTAACGGTGGAGCCCACCACGATGAAGAGGAGGGCATAGAACAGCACGTTCACCCCCAGTTTCTGGAACTTCGGCTCATGTCCGGAGATGGCGGGCGCGATGTACAGGCCGGTAGCGAGCCAGGCGGTCGCGATCCACAAGACGGCAAACTGGGTATGGATGGTGCGGCTGACCGTGAACGGCAGAATCTCGCCCAGCGGGATGCCGAAGAAGCTGTTGCCTTCCACCGCATAGTGCGCCGTGAGGATGCCCATCCCCACCTGGGCCAGGATCAGGCCGACCACCACGTAGAAATATTTCCGGGTCGCCTTCATCGAGGGCGTAGGCTTCAGTTCGAACAGCGGATCGGCCTTGGGCGGGGTCGGGTCGCCCGCTTCCTCGTGCCGGCCATGGAAGAAGATCATGCCGGCGATCGCCCCGATCATCAGAATGATGCTGGCAATCGACCAGATGCCCGTGCCCGCGGTGGGCGTGTTGTCGACCAGCGGCTCATGCGGCCAGTTGCTGGTATAGCTGACGTCGGCCTCGTCGGGGCGATCGGTTGTGGCGGCCCAGGACGACCAGAAGAAGAAGGCGGTCAGTGCCTGGCGATCCGCCGCGGCGGGCAACGAATTGGTCGCCATGGAGTATTGGCTGCGCAGGACATCCAGCGTTTTTTCATCGCCAAACAGCCCGCTGTAATGCGACGCCACCTCGCGTATCGCCGCCGCCCGGTCGTCGGACACGGTAAGCGTGCCGTCGGCGCTCTGGTATGCGTTGTGCCGCATTTCGGCTTTCAGCAGGCTGTTCAACTGCCCTTGCTGGCCCACGCTCAATTGCGCGAAAGGCATGCCGTAATCCCGCTGCGCCCAGATTTCCCGCAGGGCCAGCGCTTCACGATGCAGCCAGTCGGCCGACCAGTCGGGCGCCAGGTAGCTGCCGTGACCCCAGACGGTGCCCAATTGCTGTCCGCCGGCGCTCAGCCAGGCCTGCTGGCCCTGCTGAACCTGGTCGGCGGTGAAGATCAGGTCGCCGCTGGCACTGACGACTTTTTGCGGGATGGGCGGCGCCTTGAGATAGATGTCCGTGCCGACCCAGCCGAGCACGGCAAAGGACAGTACGCAGATGATGGCCAGCCAGGTCCAGAGCTTGCGTGTGGCATGCATGTTGAGGTTCCTTTCGAACGAAGGGCTGAAAAAAGAATTTCTAAAGAGGCATATTACATACATCATTAATGGATGCAAATAAAAATATCTTCAAATCTTTTTGTTGTGATGCGCGCACGCAACAGCGGCGCCACCAGGAGGCGGGCTTTGAATCTATATACTATGTACATGATTTATCGCCGCCGAGCCGGGCCATAGCGGGTTCGCTTGCTACAGGATGCTGCTGCCATGAGACTGACTGCCTACACCGATTACGCACTGCGCACGCTGATGTATCTTGCCAGTCACCGCGACAGGCTGGTGACGATTTCCGAGATCGCCGAAGTGCACGGAATCTCGAAAAACCATCTGATGAAGGTGGTGTATCAGCTCGGGCTGACCGGCATGGTCGAAACGGTGCGTGGCCGTAATGGGGGATTGCGGCTGAACCGCGAGCCGGCCGATATCAATATCGGAGAGGTGGTGCGCCATACCGAGACCGATTTCAACATGGCCGAGTGCTTCGACCCGTCCGGCAATCAATGCCTGTATTCGCCCGCCTGCGCGCTCAAGGACGTCTTGCAGTCGGCGACGGCGGCCTATCTGGACAAACTGGACCGGGTGACGCTGGCGTCCTTGACCCGCCGCCGGCCCCCCAAAACAACGCGGGCTCCCATACAGGTGTATCCCCGTGCCGGAAAGGCGCCAAAGGTCGCCTGAGGCGGAGGTCTCGGTCGGCGATTCAGGACGTGCTGGCCGCCCAGAAATCGTAGCCTTTACTCAGAAACTCGTCCCACGGCAGATAGTGCGCACCGTCGCATGAAAAGGTGAGGCCGACCATGCCGTTGAAGATATTGATCGAACCGGCGCGCAGATAGAACGTCTCGTCCATGAAACGCAACGCGCGCAGCGTGTCCAGAACCGGGCGCAACTTGCCCCGTGGCACCACCGCATCGTCCGGGTAGGACCGGCGCGGATAGCTCAGGCAGGTGTCGGGATCGATCAGCGCGTTGATATCCAGCAAACGATAGCGATAGGGGTCGTCGACCAGCCAGATCGTCGCGCGGCTGCTGGAGAAATGCAGCTTGCCGTGGAAGACGCCGCGATCGGTCATCAGTTCCTCCATCACGCCCAGCACGGTGTCGACGTTCAGATCGAGCTGGCTGTCGCTGCGGGTCTGCTGGAATACGGCGCCGCGGATGGCCGGGTCGCCCTTGATCTGGCGCCAGTCGCTGGGTTCGTTGTATAACCGGGCGGTGATCGGCAGGTCGCGCAGGTCAAAATCGGCGCCGACGAAACCGAGTACCTGGCCGCCATCGTCGCGCACGATCTGGATCGCGGTCAGCGAAGGCCGCCTGGCCCGCAGACTGATGTAGGCCTGCGACAGCAGGAATCCCTGGCTCGGCACGGCCTCGTTCATATAGGGACGGTTGGAGCGGTCGCGTCCATAGTCCGTCTCGACCGGCCCCGCCTGGCTGATGTTGTCGCTCAGTTGAAGGGCGTGGGTATCGAGCGCATACAGATACTTGCAGGCGGGCAGGGCGCGCAGCGCATTCGTCAAGACGGTATTGAGCCCCGCGCGGCTTGGCCAGGCCCGGCTGCACGCCTGCGCCGCCAGGGCCAATGGCTCGCGCAGCAGATTGGCGAGCGCATCGCGCTGCTGGGCGACGCTTTCGGCGAGCGTGGACGGGGCAGGCGGAGACGAGCGATCAGGGGCGGCGGCTTGCATGGACGGTGGCCTTACGGTGGCGGCTGGCGCAGCGAGATCACCGGCCAGTCCCTGGCTTCGGCGTGTGCACGCAGCGTGGGGTCCGGGTCGACGGCAACCGGGTGCCGGACTTTCTCCAGCAGTGGCAGGTCGTTGTGCGAGTCGCTGTAGAACCAGCTGGTGCCGAGACGATCCAGGCGTGTACCGCGGGCTTCGAGGAACTGTTCGAGGCGGACGACCTTGCCTTCGCGGAAACACGGCGTTCCGGCGACCTCTCCGGTGAAATGGCCGTCGATTTCTTCGGGGACGGTGGCAATCAGGTACGGAATCCCGAACTCCTTCGCGATCGGAGCGGTGACGAAGCTGTTGGTGGCGGTGATGACGGCGACCAGATCGGCAGTACCCAGATGCCTGTTGACGAGATCGCGTGCCGTTTGCGTGATCATCGGCTTGATGCGCGTCTCCATGTATTCGGCATGCCAGGCGTCGAGCTGCGCGCGCGTATGGCTGGCAAGCGGCCGCAGGGCGAAGGCCAGGAAGGCGTGGATGTCGAGTCGGCCGGCCTTGTAGTCCTCGTAGAAGGCGCGGTTCCTGGCTTCGTAGTGCGCACCGTCGACGACGTCCTTGGCGATGAGGAACTGTCCCCATTCATAGTCGGAATCGCCGGCGAGCAGGGTGTTGTCGAGATCGAACAGAGCGAGATTCATCGGTGCAGGGTATCAGATTCAGATGACAGGAATTCAGACGTGCGGCGCCTGGCCGCGGTCGAGCCAGAATTCGCGCAGTTCGTAAACTCCCCACAGCGCAAGGGCGACATGATCTTCACGCCGGATGGCACGCTCCTCGGGCGAAAGTTCGTCGGGTGACACCGCCAGCACGTAAAACGGATCGAGTGCCTCATCGACGAAGGCTTCATCCTTGCTGTCCGCAGGCAGGCGCCAGTCGTTTTCCCAGTGTTCCACCGCCAGCAGAAACCCCGCAGCCCACAGCTGGGCGTAAGGGGGGATGCCCGCCGCTTTCAGTTGCCCGGCTTCGGCCACAGGCAGCTCGGCGAGGAGGCCGTTCCAGTCCATGATCAGCGGCGACAGCGCCCGGGGATCGGTAAGGTCCTCGATCGGTGCGGCCAGCGCGCGGGCGATCTCGTTGCGGCGGCGGGTGAATAGCGACAAAAAGCGCGCCGCGTCGGATTCGTTCTCGAATACGGCCTCCAGGCCGCCGTCGCGGTCGAGCAGCACGGGGAAGTATTCTCCGGGCGGGATGGCCCGCGGGCTGCAGGCCAGCGCAACGAGGAAGCCATCCATTCCCTCCAGCGAGAGCGGGAGATCGGTGCGTTCATCGATGAGATCGACCAGATCGGCCAGCTCGTCGATTTCATCGTCGCCGAGCGGGGTGTCGGAAGATTTGGATACAGACATGGCTTGGGCTCGAAGTAAGTATGTGGATCGGTGCATCGCGTAAAATCCGTTCATGAATTTTACCGCTCTGGGCCAGTCCGCATCACTGCTGCCCGAACCCTTTTATGTCGCTGGCTGGCTTGGGCTGGCTGTCCTGTTCTGGCGCTGGATGATGTCGGGTGACTGGCGGCGGCTTGCCGAACCAGCGCGGCTCAATCTGTTTCTCGGCGCCACGGTGGCCGTGCTGGCGCTGTGGCAGATCCGCGCCGGCATCAGACCCGGTCTGGCCTTCCATCTGTACGGACTGGCGGCGCTGACGCTGATGTTCGGTTTCTGGCGCGCCACGTTTTCTGGCGTGCTGGTCCTGCTGGCGAACGCGGCATTCGGGCGGGGCGACTGGAGGGCGCTGGGCGCGGATGCCTTGCTGATGGCGGCGCTGCCCGCAGCCGTGAGCTGGGGCGTCTACCGGTTGATCGAGCGCCGCTTGCCGAGCCATTTCTTCATCTACGTGCTGGGCAACGGATTTTTCGGTGCCGCGCTTTCGGCCGCGGCCGTCGGCGTGGCCACCACCGCCCTGATGGCATTGGCGGGGGTTTATCCCCTCGACTATCTGCTGGCCCAATACACGCCGTATGCCACGGTATTGATCGGCTGGGCCGAGGCGTTTTCGACCGGCATGATGGTGACGATGATGGCGGTCTATCGTCCGGCCTGGCTGGAAACCTTCGATGACGCACGGTATATCCAGAACAAGTAAAGTTTTTATCCGCGAAGGACGCGAAGGAACACGAAGAAAGGCGAAAGAAACCAACCCGATTCCAGCCTGATGGATGAGCAAGTCAGGAAAATAGGGTTTCCTTCGCGTCCTTCGCGGACAATCCGGTTTTTGAATGTTGAGCCCCACCTTGAACATCGTTTATCCCGACCTGCCGGTCAGCGCCCGCCGCGACGACATCCTCGCCGCGCTCAAGGCCAACCGCGTGCTGATCCTGTGCGGCGAGACCGGCTCCGGCAAGACCACGCAGATTCCCAAGATGTGCCTCGAAGCGGGATTGAGACCGGGTCGGCTGATCGGCTGCACCCAGCCGCGCCGCATCGCCGCGCGTTCGGTGGCGGCGCGCATCGCGCAGGAACTCGGCGGCGAACTTGGCGGCCTGGTCGGCTACAAGGTGCGCTTCACCGACAAGGTGCGCCACGATACCGCGATCAAGGTGATGACCGACGGCATCCTGCTGGCCGAAAGCCAGGGCGATCCGCTCTTGAGCCGTTACGACACGATCATCATCGACGAGGCGCATGAACGCAGCCTCAACATCGATTTTCTGCTCGGCTACCTGAAGACGCTGCTGGCGCAGCGCAGCGACCTGCGCGTGGTGATCACCTCGGCGACCATCGATGCCGAGCGCTTTTCGCAACACTTCGACGGCGTGCCGGTGATCGAGGTGTCGGGGCGCACCTACCCGGTGGAAATCCGCTGGCGGCCGATCGAGCAGGAGGACGGCGCGGAGGTACGCAAGCCCTCTCCCCAACCTTCCCCCAGAGGGGGAGGGAGCAAACGTGATGCCCAAACCGATTTGACTGCGGCCATCCTCGACGCCACCGACGAACTGGCGCGCCTGGGCTCCGGCGACATCCTGGTGTTCCTGCCGGGCGAGCGCGAAATCCGCGACACCGCCGAGGCGCTCAGAAAGCACCATCCGCCGGGCACCGAAATCCTGCCGCTGTTTTCCCGCCTCTCGGTGGCCGAGCAGGACGCGATCTTCAGGCCCACCAGCGCGCTGCGCCGCATCGTGCTCGCCACCAACGTGGCCGAGACCTCGCTCACCGTGCCGGGCATCCGCTACGTGATCGACCCCGGAACCGCACGGGTGAAGCGCTATTCGGCGCGCAACAAGGTCGAGCAGCTCCTGATCGAGAAGATTTCGCAGGCCTCGGCCAACCAGCGCGCCGGGCGCTGCGGCCGCGTCGCCGACGGCGTCTGCATCCGCCTCTACGACGAAGCCGATTTCGGCAATCGTCCCAGATTCACCGACCCCGAACTGCTGCGTTCCTCGCTCGCCGGCGTCATCCTGCGCATGAAGTCGCTTGGCCTCGGCGATGTGGTGGGCTTTCCCTTCATCGACCCGCCCAGTTCGCGGCTCGTCACCGACGGCTATCAGCTGCTGGCCGAACTGCACGCGCTCGACGAGCAGGGGGCCTTGACCAAGATTGGCAGCAAGCTCGCCAGGCTGCCGCTCGATCCGCGCATTGCTCGAATGTTATTGGCGGCCGAGCAGCAGCGCTGCGTCAACGAGGTGCTGATCATCGCCAGCGCGCTGTCGGTGCAGGATCCGCGCGACCGCCCGATGGAGCGCGCGCAGGCGGCCGATGAGAAGCACAAATTATTTGCGGATGAGCGTTCCGATTTCATGGGCTGGCTCAAATTGTGGCGCTGGTACACGGAGCAGGTGCAGCACAAGAAGAGCAACCGGCAATTGCAGGCTTTGTTGCAGGACCATTTCCTGTCGCCGCGGCGGATGCGCGAATGGCGCGACATCCACGGCCAGCTGCACGCGCAGGTCGCTGAACTCGGGCTGCGCGAGAACGACAAGGACGCCGGCTACGACGCGATCCATCAGGCGCTGCTGACCGGGCTGCTCGGTAACATCGGCTTCCGCTCCCTCACCCCAACCCTCTCCCCGAAGGAGAGGGAGCAGAGGCTGGGCCCAAACCGGTCCAATGAGGGCAACTACCAGGGGGCGCGCGGCATCAAGCTGTCGATTCATCCCGGCTCGGCGCTGGCGAAGAAGGGCCCCAAGTGGATCATGGCGGCCGAGCTGACCGACACTGGGCGGCTGCTCGCGCGCACCGTCGCCGAGGTGCGTCCCGAGTGGATCGAGGCTGCGGGCCGGCATCTGCTGACGCGCATGTTCATTGAGCCGCACTGGGAAAAGGACGGTGCGCGCGTGGTCGCGTTCGAGCGGGTCAGCCTGTACGGCATCACGCTGGTGCCGCGGCGCAAAATCCACTACGGCCCGATCGACCCGGCGCTGTCGCGCGAGCTGTTCATTCGCGGCGCGCTGGTGGCCGGGGAATACGACACGCGGGCGCCGTGGTTCACGCACAACCGCGCGCTCATCAAGGAAATCGAGGACCTCGAACACAAGGCGCGCAAGTCGGGCGTGTGGCTGGATGAGGAACGCATTTTCCACGTGTTCGACGCGCGCATTCCGGCTGACCTGCACAACGGCGCCGCGTTTGAAACCTGGCGTGCCGAAGCCGAGGCCGCCGATCCGAAAATCCTGTTCCTGCGGCGCGAGGATATTCTCGGCGCGGGGCTCGGCGCCGACCACGCGCTGTTTCCCGAGACGATGACGGTCGACGGCGTCGCGTGTGCGCTCAAGTACCGCTTCGAACCCGGCCACCCGCTCGACGGCGTGACGCTGCGCCTGCCGCTGTATCTGCTCAACCGGATCGAAGCCGCGCGGATCGACTGGCTGGTGCCTGGTCTCATCCGCGAAAAACTCACTGCGCTCTTGAAATTCCTGTCCAAGGAGCGCCGCCGTCCGCTGATTCCGCTGCCCGACACGGTGACCGCCTTCCTCTCGGTGGCGAAGCCGGGCGAGGCCATGCTCACCGACGCGCTCGCCGGTTTCATCCGCAGGAAAACCGGCGCCGACGTCCACCCCGACGAGTGGAAGGGCGAGCTGCCGGCGCACCTGAAGATGAATCTCAGCGTGACCGACGACAGCGGGCAGGAACTCGCCAGCGGCCGCGATCTCGCGAGCCTGCGCCAGCAACTGGGTGGCGCGGCCCGCATTACCTACGGCGGCGGCGCCGAGGACAGCGAGTTCGAGCGCACCGGTCTCACCGAATGGAATTTCGGCGACCTGCCCGAGCAGGTGAAATTCAGGCGCAGCGGACGCGAGCTGATCGGCTACCCGGCGCTGATCGACCATGGCGAGAGCGTCGACTTGCGCCTGCTCGATGCGGCCGAAGCGGCGGAGATGGAGACCCGCCGCGGCGTGGTGCGGCTGCTGCGCATCGCGCTGGCCGCGCAGTTCAGGCAGCTCGACAAGGATCTGTCGCGCGAGACCGCGCTGGCGCTGAAATACCGCAACTTCGGCGGCCCCGACAAGCTGCGCGCCGAACTGCTCGACGCCATTGCCGCGCGCGCGCTGCTGGGCGACGACGCCACGCCGCGCGAGGCGAAGACCTTCGGCAGGCAGAAGGAGCGCGCCAAACCCAGAATCGCCGTGGTGAAGCAGGCGCTCGTGCGCGACGTGGCGGAAATCCTCGACCTGCATGCGCAGGTGGCGGCGCGCCTCGGCGCTCCACCGCAGTTCACCGCAGTGATGCGCGACGAAACCGCGCATCTCGCCGCGCTGGTGCCGGCGGATTTCATCACCGCGACGCCGTGGGCGCGCCTGAAGGACCTGCCGCGCTACCTGAAAGGCATTCTCAAGCGGCTGGAAAAACTGCCGGCATCGAACGAGCGCGACGGCCGCGCGATGGCAGGCATCCTCACCCTGCAGAACAAGTATCTGGCGCGGCGCGCGCAGGTGAAGGGCGTGGTGCCGGCAGCATTGGACGAATTCCGCTGGCATCTGGAGGAACTGCGGATCTCGCTTTACGCGCAGGAGCTGAAGACGCCCTGTCCGGTGTCGGTCAAGCGGCTGGACAAGCTGTGGGACGAACTTGCCAGACAGCCGCTGGATTGATGACGGTCAGGCATGCGAGAACGAGTTTTCAATCTGCCGAACGTCATCACGCTGCTGCGGCTGGCGGCGGTGCCGGCGGTCGGCTGGCTGATCCATCGGCACCAGTGGGAGCCGGCGTGCTGGCTGTTCCTGGCGGCGGCGCTGTCGGACGGCCTCGATGGTTTCCTGGCGCGCACGCTGAACCGGATGACGCAGCTCGGCGCGGCGCTCGACACCGTGGCCGACAAGGCGCTCGGCATCGTCACACTGGTGATGCTCACGCGGGCGGACGCCATCCCGCTGTGGGTCACGCTGGCGATCCTCGCGCGCGACACGGTGATCGTGCTCGGCGCGCTGAGCTATCGTGGACTGGCCGGCCATCTCGAAATCCAGCCCACCTGGCTGGGCAAGACGCACGTGTTCGCCGAATTCACCTTGCTTGCACTGGTGCTCGGCAGTCTGGCCAGGCTGGTGGCGCCGGGCGTGTGGCTGGACTGGCTGTTCATCGGCGTGTTCGCCGTCGCGGCGGCATCGGGGGTGCAGTATGTCTGGGTATGGGGCAGCAAGGCGCGACGCGAGCGCGTGATCTGATCGGATTCGCGCTCACCGGCAGCGCGCATGGAACCGGGGCGCCAGGGCGCGGCGAACATGAGGCGATTCGTCTGACGTCGCGCTGATTCGCTTTACTGGAATGGCAGGCGGCTCTGGCGTTCCGATTCGCAACCGGATTTGACCCGATACATGGCCGCGTCGGCCACACGGATCAGTGCGTCTTCGTTGCTTCCATCGTCCGGATAAAGTGACTGGCCGATACTGGCGTTAATCTCCAGATGCAGGTCGCCAAAGCGAGCGGTGTGTGCCAGGCATTGTTCGATTTTCAGCGCGGCGGCAATGCAGTCCTGACGCCCCTGAACGCCTTCGAGCAGGACGGCAAATTCGTCTCCGCCCAGGCGGGCCACCGAATCGGACTCGCGCACGCAATCCTTCAACCGTTGCGTCACTTCCACCAGAACGGCATCGCCGACGTGATGGCCATGCAGGTCATTGATATCCTTGAAGTGGTCCATGTCCAGATACAGGATGCCCACCCTGCCGCCATAGCGAAAGGCATGACGGATCGCCTGCTGCAGACGGTCATAGAACAGCCTCCGGTTGGCCAGCCCGGTCAGCGGATCATGGGTGGCCTCGATGCGCAATGCTGCGCGCGATTGCTCCAGTTCCATCATCTGGGCGTGTAATTGCCGCGATTTCAGATTGATTTTGCGTGTCGCGTACCAGGCAATCAGCAACGCCAGCATGATGGCGGCAAGACCGAAGGTCAGCGTGAGCAGAAGTGCGTGCCGGTAGGTGTGCTGTGCCTGTTGCTGGGCGACCAGGTTGGCCTGCTGATAGGCCGTACGCATGGCTGCCAACTCCAGGTTGAACTGTTCCTGCAAGGGAATGGCTTCGTGTGCCAGGACCTGATGCGCCAACGTATTCTGATTGGCGTGCAGCAGGTCGATCACGTATTCCTGCACGGTCTGGATTCGCCGCATCAACCGGGTCTGGGCATCGAAGTTGCGCTGCTCCATGGGGGTGAATCCGAGTTGGCTCAGTGCTTCGCGTCCTTGTCCGATCAGAAAGCCCGCATGGTTGAATCGCAGAAAATGCTCGTCGCGTTCGAACGGGTCGCTGGCCAGCACCATGCGGAACAGACTGTCGGTGCGGATATGTGCCGCCACCTGGGTTTGCGTGATGAGGTCGATCTTGTGGTTGTGGAGTTCGACCACGGTATTCAGCTGCTGGCCCAGCGCCTTGAGCTGGAACAGGCTATTGAGCAGGAGGCCGCAGATCAGCATGATCAGGGCTAGAAAGGCGGCTCCGATAAGGAATGAGAATCCCCTGCGTACGGGGTTGGCGTTCGTGGATGAATAGGGCTTAGCCATGGCCGGCCGCCGAGAAAACACGGGAGGTCCCGACGCCTTGCAGACTTCGCAGGGCGTCCCTGACTTCCTCAACGTGTCGTGCGGGGTCTACATGGTCGAATCGGGCGGCGATGTATCCGTTCGGGGCAATGATGAATGTGTGGCGCCGGGCAACATGCATCACTCCGAGATTGAGCAGGCTGCCATAGGCCCTGGCGGTACGTCCGCCGGGGTCCGACAGCAGCGGGAACGGCAATCCGTATTTGCGGGAAAAATCCGCGTGCGAACGCGTGCTGTCGACGCTGACGCCCACCACGGCCGCATCGAGCTGTTCCAGTGTGTCGAGGTCATCGCGGAAACGACAGGCTTCGCGGGTGCAGACGGGCGTGTCGTCGCGCGGATAGAAATACAGCACCAGCCAGCGGCCGGCGTAATCGTCCAGGTGGTGCGTCCGGCCATTCTGGTCCTGCAGGGCAAAACCCGGCGCCTTGCTGCCCTCCGCACGCCGCGCGTCGGGTCTCAGCATCCATAAGGCCACGCTTGCGACCAGCAGCAGGATGGCCAATCCGGACATTATTATTTTGAACATGGACCCTCCTGAAATGCCATCATAGACCGCCCGCGGACGATGCGGAGTGTATTCGCGACAGTTCGTGTATCACCAGGTATTCGGTAGAATGCGCGCCACGCCCCGGTAGCTCAGTGGATAGAGCAACCCCCTCCTAAGGGGTAGGTCGGACGTTCGATTCGTCTTCGGGGCGCCACGCTGGATTCATTCATCAGACATTGCACGAGGCAAAGTGCAGCCGGGTCTGCATCGATCAGGCGATATTCGGTTCAGGTTGATTTTTCCGCCCCGCGGAAATGCGGGTTTTGATCATCTTGCGAGTACAAGATGGCGTCCCCACGGGGATTCGAACCCAGGTTACCGCTGTGAAAGTGTTGTATCTCGGACAGCGGCGGACAAGCACGAACACCCGTAAAGCCGCTATAGCCATAGATATACGGGTTTTTGTGTCCTATAATGTCCGCACATGTCCGGGGACATTCCGCTGACATGTGACTGACACGGAGAGGCGATGGCAAGGGCTGCGCGTGATGCAAGACTGGAAACCCGGACGAGCCGGCTCAAGCTGGAGACGGGGAAGCGCTATTTCCTGCCGATCACCGGCGGGCTGTCCCTGATGTACCGGCGCACCGTCTCGGGCTTCGGCACCTGGTCGGCCCGAGTGGTCGGGATCGATGGGCGCGAGGCTTACCGCAAGCTGGGCAACGCCGACGACTTCCAGGACGCGGACGGTGAGACCGTGCTGAACTTCTCCCAGGCGCAGCAGAAAGCCCGGGACCTCGCGCAGGAGTCGAAGGTCATCGCCGGCCGCCCCGTCACGGTGGAAGCCGGCGCCGCGCACTACATGGATTGGTTCCGGGAAAACCGGAAGTCGGTGCGCGAGACCGAGGCGACGATCAGCGCGCACATCCTGCCGACGCTGGGCGACCGTCTGCTGATGGATCTGGACAGCCCGACGCTGCGCCGCTGGCATGAGCGGCTTGCCTCGACCCCGGCGCGCAAGCGCACACGCACACTGGCGAAGCAGGCACACCGCGGGAAGCCGGCGACGGTCGAGGAAAAGCGCGCGCGCAAGTCGACGGCGAATCGCATCCTGGCGGTGTTGAAAGCGATCCTGAACCGGGCATTCCAGGACGGGATGGTAAGCGATGACACCGCGTGGCGCCGGGTCAAGCCCTTCGAGAACGTCGACGAGCCCGTGACGCGCTTCCTGACCGATGCCGAGTCATCGCGCCTGGTGAATGCCTGCGCGGCTGATTTCCGTCCGCTGGTGAAGGCCGCCCTCTTCACCGGCTGCCGCTGCGGGGAGCTGACGCGCATGAAGGTCGCGGACGTGAACCTCGACACCGGGATGGTGTACGTCAGCGCCGAAGCCAAGAGCGGCAAGGGCCGCCACGTTCCGCTGTCCGACGATGGTCTCGATTTCTTCCGGTCTGCTGTCGCTGGCAAGGTGGGGGGTGAACACGTTTTCACGCGCGCCGATGGTGCGCCGTGGGGGAAGAATCATCACGTCCGCCCACTCAAGGAAGCCTGCACACGGGCGAAGATCGAGCCCGCTGTCGGATTCCATGACCTGCGGCACACCTACGCCTCGCTGCTGGCGCAGGCCGGCGCCGATCTGTTGACGATTTCGAAGCTGCTGGGGCACGCCGATACGCGCATCACCAGCCGGCACTATGCGCACCTGTGCGACAAGACACTCGCCAACACCGTGCGAACGCTGCTGCCGTCATTCGGCCACAAGCCGGACACGAAGGTGAGGGCGATCGGGAAAAGGTAACACCGCCGCCTGACGGCATCAGGTAAAGCGGGCGGGATGGGTGCCGTTAACACCCTCCGCCCTGACCACAAAGCAAGCTGTATAGGAGATTGCATCATGGCTGCACGTCATTCTAGCCGTTCACTCAGAATCACGACCGAGAAACATCTGCACCACCACTTTGCCCGCGGGACCCGGGAAGCCCTGGTGCACCACGGCATCACACGCGAAGGACCGTTCCCCGGGGATCCCGGCGAGAAGAAGACCGTCTGCAACACGACCGACCCGCATGGACGCCCAATCCTCATACGTCGTAGCTCCAAGACGACATTCTGGGTATGGAGGGACTGGAGCGAGGAAGAAACGATATTTCTTGAGGCGCAACGTGCTCGCGAAAAAAGAATCAAGCGCGCCCATGCCTTTGTGAATTCATGGGCCGCGACGGTTGATGCGTACAGATACGAGGCGCTTAAGACTGCTGACGCCACCCTCTTGGGGATGGAGAGCATGATGGTTGACGGATACCGAGGTGGCTACCGGCTGAATGATGACGCGTCCAGTCGGTTCCTTGGGTTGATCGACGAAATGAAGCACCTCCTCCAGACGGAGCGCTTCGTCATGGATCAGAAGCTACGGGACAAGTACATGCCGACATGCGTTCGCGACGTCGGGAAGGCGGTCGGGCTGATTCGGGACGATGCCAATGTGATCCCGTTTCGGAAGCAGCCGGCACCTATGCTCCAAACCGTTGTGGGAGGAAACGATCAATGACCAGCAAGCAGCCCACCGCATCACAGGCCCCGACCGTTGAAGAACTGTGGGAGATCGTCCAGGAGCAGCAGGCGCTGCTCGCTCGCTATCACAGCATCACCCAGGAAACCCGCTTCTGGGCGGCTGGCCAGAATATCGAGCTGCCGAAGTTCGCCCGGTTCGATCCTACTGTGAGCGATCGTCATGACCGGATTTTGCACCTGGTCGGCAAGGCCGATGCTGGTATGGTGTTCGCGAAGGCTGGCGGTGTGCGCGCTTTCGAGTTTCGACGCCGGTAGGTGGGGCGCGCGTGAGCGGCCACCCAAAAGACAGCAGAATGAAATCTACACTTGACTTACTTAGGGCGACGTCGCCCGGCCTCAAGAAGAATAAGGGCGGGCGCCCCAGCAAGGCCAGCAAAGGCATGAATCCGGATGCACGGCCGGCATGGATGTTCCTTCGTGATTGCTTTGTGCTGGAAGTGGTCGAGCGTGAGCGGATTGCCAGCGGCAAGGCCAGGAAGCAAGCTATAGAGGTGGCGATCATCGAATGGAAAGACTGCTTTCCGGATACCCCACTGTCAGCGACCGAGGTCGACAATGTTCTGTCGCAGTATCAGCCGGATAAGTCGCCGATCACGTATTCCATCGGTTTGTTCAGAACGCTTGAAGAGCCGGTCCAGTGGGTTCAAATAACGCGAACCCCTGACTGTCTCCGGGTGAGGGAAACGGTGAAGCTACAGCCCGAATTCGAGACTGTCGACGGTGTTTCTCGATGGACAGGGCGCTATATCGAAATGAAGGGGCTGAGCTTCGGATTCGATCAGCGGCCCGAGTATCCGAAGAGAGGCAGCGGCCCGAAGCATAAATTTAAGTTCTCCAAGAAATCCCCATAACACCAATAACACCCCGTTGGATGTTGACGGGGGTTTTTTTGGGTATTCATTTTGGAGCCTCTGAAGCGAGAAAAGGAGGCTCAAGTGAATCAATCCACCACCCGAATCATCAGCCTGCGCGAAGTGCTCAGCCGCACCAGCATGTCGCGCAGCGCGGTCTATGCACTCCAAAAACAGGGGGAATTCCCCAAGTCTGTGAGCATCACCGAGCGCCGTGTCGGATTCGTCGAGTCTGAGATCGACGACTGGCTGAAAGCCAAGATCGAGTCCAGTCGCAAGGCGGCCTGACATGCGCCGCCCGCCCGAACTGCTCAGCGCCTTCGAGTTCGCGGTAAGCCAGAGCATCGGTAAGCCGGACCCGCATTACGTCCGCGCCGCCCTGCTCTCTGTAGTTATCAAGCGCCCATCATCCTCGCCCGCGGAAGTCATGGAAGCGAAGCGCGAGTGCCTGCGGGAGCTTCTCATGCTCACTGGCGGGAAGGCCGCCGTATGAGCATCCGGATCATGTCCATGGTCTGGGATTGCGCACACGTCGACGGCGGCTCGGAGTTGCTCACCCTGCTGGCCTTGGCTGACTGGAGCGATGACAACGGCCGATGCTATCCATCCATGACGTCCATCTCGCGAAAGGTTCGCCTCAAGCCACGGCAGGCGCAGCGCGTCGTGCACCAGCTGATCGAGGCGGGATTCGTCTCGGTAGTTGGAAACGAGTTCGGGGGCAAGCCTGGGGCAACCCGGCAATATCGGATCAACCTGCACAGCCTGACGGGTGTCGCGCATGACACGGGTGTCGCGCATGACACGGGTGTCGTGGAAGACGCAGACGGGTGTCATGGAAGACGCGAGACGGGTGTCACCCATGACACCCAAACCATCATAGAACCATCAATAACCGTCAGTACTATTGTCGGCAAGCATGCCGACGCAGCAACAACCGCTGCTCAGGGCAAGAGGAAAATCCCGCCCTGCCCGCACCAGGAAATCATCGATGCCTATCACGAAGCCTTACCGGCCTCTCCCAGAATCAGGGACTGGACGAAGGCCCGTGCTGCGCACCTGCAAGCCCGCTGGCGTGAAGACCCGAAGCGCCAGAACGTCGATTGGTGGCGCCGGCTGTTCGGCTACGTTGCCGAATCCGACTTCCTGACAGGGAAGGTGGCAACGCCCGGCCGCAAGCCCTTCACCGCTTCGCTGGAGTGGCTGCTGAAGCCCGAGAAGTTCGCCAAGGTGCGCGAAGGCCATTACCACGATGGGGGTGAGGCATGAACGCCCGCACGCTACCCGACATCGGAATTCCGGCATTGGCCATCCAGCCCCCGCACTCCGTCGAAGCCGAACAAGCCGTGCTCGGCGGCCTGTTGATTGCCGGTGCCGGCGCTCTGGATCGAGTCGAAGGCGTGATGACCGCGGCGGACTTCTACCGCGATGATCACCGCCGGATTTTCAGCGCGATGAAGGCGCTCGGCGATTCGGGCAAGCCGGTTGACGCCGTGACGGTCGCCGAGGCCATGCAGAACCTGGGCGAGTTGGAGAGCGTCGGCGGGCTTCAGTACATCGTCGCGCTGGCGAGCAACACACCAAGCGCGGCCAACCTTCACCGGTACGCCGAGATCGTGCGAGAGAAATCCATCATGCGCGGCCTCTATGGGGTCGCCACGCGCATGGAAGAGGCTTGCATGAGCCCTGGCCCCAAGGACATTGAAAAAATCGCCACAGAGGCCGAATTGGCGATGGCGCAGCTACTCGATCGCCAGGGCGGCGAACCGGTACGGGTTCATGACGCAATCCGCGGGGCGCTGCGCGAGATCGATAGCCGCCGGGAGCGTGGCGGAAAACTCGCCGGCCAGCCGACCGGGTTCGAGAACATCGATTGGATCACCGGCGGCCTGGAGCCGGGACAGCTGGTGATCCTGGCGGCTCGCCCTTCAGTAGGGAAAACCGCGCTCGCCCTCAACATTGCCGACCACGTCGCCAGCACCGGGGCACCGGCGATTTTCTTCACCCTGGAGATGACCGGGCAGGAACTCGCCATGCGGCTGATGGCCAGCCGCTCGGGGGTATCCATGTCCGACATGCGCAGTGGCACCGCCTCGCCTGAGGGATGGCGGCGGCTCTCTTCCGTCTGTGGTGACACCGCCGACGTGCCGCTCTTCATCGATGACCGGCCTGGAGTCTCCGTCGCCTACGCGCGCGCCAAGGCACGAAAGATCAAGCGGCAGCACGGCCTCGGGCTGATCGTCGTGGATTACCTTCAGCTCATGAAGGGTCCGGGCGAAAACCGGACGCAGGAAGTCGGCGGAATCTCGCGCGGCCTCAAGGCGCTGGCCAAGGAATTGCGCGTGCCCGTGATCGCACTGGCGCAGATCAATCGGGGCGTCGAGTCACGCACCGACAAGCGCCCACAAATGTCTGATCTGCGCGAGTCCGGCGACATCGAAGCCGACGCCGACGTGATCATGATGCTGCATCGGAACGATGGCCCCGAGTGGCAAGACCTGATCAGCCTGGTCGTGCGAAAGAACCGGAACGGCGCACTTGGCGACATCACCCTGCATTACGACGCCCCGCGCCTGCGGTTCAGCGACTACCGCGGGCAGCAGCCGCGCCCAGCGCAGAACACACGCCCGGCCAGACGCACCGGAGGATTCGATGACTAAGCGCGTCCAAGCCACCTTCCGCGGCCGCATCGAAGACGTGCCGCCCTGGTGCTACTGGCGCCCCGGCATGAGCCCCGAGGCCGCTGCGCTCGACGCGGCGAAGGCCCTGGAAATCACCCATCCCCTCGACTTGTTGAACCTGCTGTGGGCGCTGCGGCGCCACGCCAGGGCACACGACAGCCTGCCGGCAGCTGCGATGCCGGAAATCCAACCCACCACCCAAAGGAGAAACGCATGAGCCTCATGAAACAAGCAATCGGCAAAAGCCAACAGGCCGTATCGGAAGAACGAGATGCGCAGAAAAAGGTGGAGTCTGTGACCGTAATCACGATTGCCGTGCGCAACGGCGAGGTCATTTTGGCGAATGCGGTCGAACATTCCCAACCCCAATCTCTGTGAAAGGACGCATCCCCATGCGAACCGAACAACTCAAAGCGGCACACGCCGCACTCAAGACTCTAACCGACGAACTGGCCAGCATCAACGAAGCCATGCGCCAAGCTGACCAGAGCATCGCGCCGGTGCAGCAAGCAGCAAGCGCCGCGCAGGGCCTGAAGCAGCAACGGCGGGGCCTGTTCGCCCGGATGCTGCGCGCCGGTCGCGTAGACCTGGAGGACGAGCAGACACGCGACCTGAGCCGTCAGATTGCCACGGCCGAGGCCAGCGTCGAGCAGACCGCCGCCGTCATGGAAGCGCATCGCGACCTGCTGGACGAACTGCAACAGAAGGCGGCCGAGGTGCATGCCCAGATGCCGGACACCCTGCGCGCCCTGGCTGAAGCGCAGTTCGAGGCGGCTACCGCAGAGATCCAGCTTGATGCTCTTCCTGCCTTCTTGGCTGCCTGCGACACCTTCGGGCAGGCCTACGGCCGACTGGCCGGGCTTGGCGTTGCGCACTGTGAGTTGGCCCGCGAACTGAGGGAAACCCACGGTGTGATGACCGGGGGAATCGGGACGGCCTACCCGATGAGAACCTTCGATGTGGTGGCCATCGGATTCGGTCTGTCCGCGCCGCACTCCCTGAACGTGAAAACCATTGACGCCCGAGGCGCCATCGAACAAGCCCGATCCGAAGCCCTGGCCCGCTGGCGCACCGCCTGAACTTGACCTGAACCTGAAAGGAAAACGAAATGAGCCTCTACCGCGCAACCTCCAAACTGGTCAATCGCATCATGACTGGGTGCGTTCCCGTGCGCGCCTTTGTCGCCGGCCTCGCTATCGACAGTGCAACCCCCGGGAGTCCCGGCGTAACAGGCCACATCGCCGGCCTGGACCTCAGAGACCTGATCGACCCGTCGACGCGCTCTTTCTCGATGCCTGCGGCATTGTCGCCTGTCAGTGAATCCGTTCCGCACCCGCACACTGGACCGCAGCCCACGGTCCGCGTCGAAATTCAGAATGCGTCCAGCATTAGCGAACTCGGCGGCAACAACGCCCCCTTGCCTGGAGGGCCGATCTTCATGAATCGCTACTTCGAAGCCGACTTCCCGGCTGGTACGTCTGCTGGATGGATCAATTACATGGTACAAAATGGGTGGTTCTCTTCTGCAGGTTCTTTGACCAATGCGAACGTGCCGGCGGCCCTCAACGTCAATCTTCCGGCGCTGACCGAGCGCACGGGAAGCCGCGCGGGGGTGTACTGATGAAACCCGAATCCACCAAGCACCAGGGCATCCCCTTCAACTTCGATGGGCGCGTCCTGATCATTCCGCCGCTGACGCTGGGCGCAATGGAGCAGCTGCAAGGGCGCCTCGAAACGATGGACGAGGCCAGCATCACCCCCGAGTACATCGGCACCGTAATCGATTCAGCGCACGCCGCCCTGCAGCGTAATTACCCCGACATGACGCGCGAGGACGTTGCCGCCCTGCTCGACCTTCAGAACATGCAAGAGGTGATGGCATGCGTGTTCGACGTTTTCGGGCTGAAGCGGAAGGCACTCGAAGCCTCGACGGGTGGCGGAGATGTTTAGGGGATCAGCCAAAGGCGCCAAGAAGACCGCCAAGAATCTCAGGGACGCAGGGAAGCGGACGCACGACTCGGTCAGCAAATCGCTCGGCAGCCTCGTGCTTGAGCTGCTGACGAAGGTGAAACTGGAGAAGCTGTCTGGTCCCGGCACAGGGCAGGTGCTGAACGTCCGCACCGGCCTCTTGCGCGTCTCCATCAACCATCGCATCACAGACAACGGGCGCGAGGTCCGGGGCATTGTCGGCACCAACGTCGAGTACGCGAAGTTCCATGAGTTCGGGCAGTCGGTCAAGGCCGACCTGAAGAAACATCGGGAGGGATTCAAGGCCAAGCTCAAAGCCAACAAGCCTGCATTGAAGGCCGATGACCTGCCGCCCCGCTCGTTTCTGCGCAGCGCATTGAAGGAAATGGAGCCGCGCATCCGCGAGGAATTCGCGAACGCCGTGAAAGAGAGTACATCCACCTGGAGACTGCTATGAACAACGGAAGCGACATTGAAGTACGGGTAACAGCCAACCTCGGCGAACTGGAACGTGGCATGGATCAGGCTGCACAGTCCGTCGAGAACGGCGCTCAGCGGATGGATGGCAGCCTCAAGACGGCTGGCGACAGCATGTCCGTAATGTCGACCACTGTCCGGTCTGCCTTCGCCAGCGTGGCGGCAGTTGCGGCAGCGGCGTTCTCTTTCGTCGCTATCAAGAACGCTGCCGACGAAACTGCCAAGTACACCGAATCCGCGATGGACTTGGGCCGGGCGATGGGCGTCTCGGCAAGCCAGGCCAGCGTGTGGATCGCGGTGATCGACGATATTGGGGCATCACAGTGGGAACTGTCGGCAGCCAGCCGTGGGCTTACCATGAAGCTGCGGGAAAACGAGGAAGCCCTGAATGCCATGGGCCTCAAGACCCGTGATGCTGCTGGCAATCTGCGCCCCATGAATGACCTCATGCTCGACGCGATTGCGGTCGTCAACTCGTACAAGGAAGGAACCGACCGCAACGCGGCGGCTCAGGAAATCTTTGGGCGCTCGGTCAACGGCAGCTCCAAGCTGTTGCAGGCCAGCGCAGAGAAGGCCGAAGAAACCAGGCAGAAAATGGAAGCGCTTGGCATCGTCGTGGGCCAGGAAGATGTCGATGCATGGAAGAAATACGATGACGCCAGCGACGATGCCGACCTGACCATGAAGGCGGTTCGGGACACCATCGGGCGAGCCATCATCCCCGTGCTGACGGCGTTTAAGGAAAGTATCGTCGCAGTGGGTCCCGCGTTGGTGAAGATCGCCCGGGTGGCGATGGAAACCTTCCTGGGCGTGGTCGATCTCGCGCGAATGGTGAAGCAAGCCTTCGTCTCGGTCGGCTCCGACATCGGTGCGGTGGCAGCTGCTGCAGCACTGGCACTGCGCGGGGACTTCGCCGGCGCGATGAACGTGTTCCGGGAGCGCGCGGCCGATGCAGTGCGCGAAACGCAGAAGCTGAAAGATCTGTGGAACGGCACCGGCGATTCCTTCCTCGGCAAGTTCCGCCAGCAGTTCACGGCTTCGAACGCGCCGGCTGAGGGCGGCAATGACTTTCAGGCACCGCCGGACGCATCGGGCAATAAGGGCAAAAGCAAGAAGGCAGACAGCCCAATCGACGTGTTCGACAACGGATCATTCGTCACCGGTGACAAGGGCGTCGCCGAGATGATCCGCCAGCAGTTCGACGCGGTGAATGCTCTACAGGGCGACATGGTGCGCGAAGCCGACAAAGCCGCGAAGGCGGCAGCGGACGCCCACAAACGTGCGACGGAGCAGAAGATTCAGGTAGACATGATCTGGATGCGGAACGCGCTCGACGCGCGCCTGGCAGTGGTAGACGCCGATGAGGCGGCCGCCCATCATGCGGTCGATATGGGCCTCATGACCCATGAGGAACTGCTGCAGCAGCAAATCGGGTTCGAGCAGCGGCGGAACGAGATCATCCTGCAGGCCATGAACGAGCGCCTGGCCATGATCGACCCTTCGGAAGACCCGGTGGCCTACGCCCAACTCAAGGCCGAGATCGAGGCCGCCGAGCGTCAGCACCAGGCCATCATGACGGAGATCAAGAATGCCGGCGAGTTGGAGCGCAACCAGTATGCCTTGCAGGCGATCGGTAGCTTGCAGGGCAGCATGCAGAACGCTTTCCAGAAAATGATGATGGGCCAGATGACGCTTGCCCAAGGTCTCAAATCGATCTGGCAGTCGGTGCTCTCGACCATCGCGGGCGTTATCGCGCAGGTGCTCGCGAAGTGGCTCGCGAGCAAGATCGCCATGCTGATCCTCGGCAAGAAAACAGCCCTGTCTGAGATTTCCGAGAGCGCGGCCAAGGCTGGCGCCGGGGGGGTGGCATCGATGGCAGCAGCACCTTACCCGATCAACCTGACCGCGCCATTCTTCGGCGCCGCCATGTCGGCAGCCTCCATGGGGTTCGCAGCAATGATGTCCCCTACCGCCTCAGCCGCCGGCGGCTACGACATCCCCGCAGGCGTGAACCCCCTCACGCAACTGCATGCGCGTGAGATGGTATTGCCAGCGAAACAGGCCGACGTCATCCGCGCTTTGGCGGATGGCGAAGGCGAAGGCGCAAGCGGTGGCGACATTCATGTGCACATCACATCGCACGACACGCAGGGGGTCAGGGACTTGTTTATGAACAATCAGCCTGTCTTGATCGAGGCCATCCGAAACGCATACAGGAACGGGATCAAATGAGCACCGACAAGGTAATCCATCCGCGAGATCGAGCTGTTCAGACTGCGCGGGGAGGGAGGCTGAGGCATGGCAAAGCGGCCTGATTCCACAAACGACCGGGCGCCAGGCGGCAAGCAGGCGGCGCTTGTCGTGTTGCCTGCCCCCCGCATCAACCTGAACGATCTGGACGGGCTGAGGCGGGAGATGGCGCGGGTGTATCGAGACATGCGGGGTGGGCGCGTCCCTTCCCAGGACGGCGCGCGCCTGGTGTACGTCCTGGGTGAGCTGCGCAAGTTGTTTGAGGCCTGCGATCTGGATAAGCGCATCGCCGCGCTGGAAAGGGGAAACAATGGCAACACTTGAGCAACGGATTCGAGCACTGGAGGTGCGGCGGCTGAGCGGCCCGGAAGGGAGAACTGGCACCACAGCCCGCGACCTGACCGACGAAGAGCTGGAAGGCGTTATCCAGATGCTGATGGACCGCGGCGAATGGTTTGCCAGCGTGGAAGAGGAAGAGCGGCTTGTCGCGATGCACAAGTCCGACGCCGAGCTGTGCTGCGACCTGACGCCGCTGGTCGAAGAATGGAGGGCGACGCATGGCCACGCTCGAACAACGCCTGGCGGCGCTGGAAGCCGCGATGCGGGCACGGTCCCCGGTTGATGACGGCCAGCAGCTGGCGATGCGTCGGCTCCTCTCCGTACTGCGCGAGGCGCTGCCCGATGATCGGCCGCGATACGGCGAGCCCGGATTCCCGGGGCTGTCGAATTACCGCTGGCACTCGGACAAGCTTCTGGCCCTGGCCGGCCGGATCATGGTCGATGAGATCAGCGAGGAAGACCGCCAGCTGCTGGAAGGGCTGCCGCACGACGCGCTGCAATGCCTGGACATGACGGCGCTGGAGCTGGTCACCACGCTCGCGGAGATCGAGATGACGTACTGAATACCAAGGTGCGCTCCTAGGGGGTGGTTAAACCCATGGCCCCCCTCCTGTCCCGGCCGCGTGCCGGGATTTTTTTGCATGGTGCTATGATGAGCTTGCCCCCCACCACGCTTCGGGCGTAGAGGCCGCGGTCGAAAGGCAGTGGTCCGCTGGGGGGCTCCTAATTCCTGTAGCTATGGATTACTATGGCCCCGCATCCCCCACGGCACGCTTCGGGCGTAGAGGTTCCGGTCGAAAGGCAGGAATCCCCGTGGGGGTGCCTTTTCCTGTTCAGTATTCCGCTATACTGAATTCAGCCCGTGAAGTCGTCTTGGACGTTGAGAGCCTGGGGGCCGATCAATCGGCAGCATGGGTTCGTTGCGGGCTTCCTCATTTCTGCACCGAGACGAAGACGCTATACTAATCGAGTCCCCGTCGCAGGCTGGTTCTTAGACTTCTTGGAAGCCTCCCCAGGCACTTACCGGACGGGGGCTTTCTCATTTCCGAATCAACCCAAGCGCGAATTCGCGTTATGGAGTCGGATCAGTGGGTTACTTGGATGCTCCGACCCCCAACCACGACAGCCGTGGTGATCTGCCCGCGTAGCTCGGTCTGGCTTTCTGCCATTACTCCCCCTACTCTGATTATTTGCGTACGCCGCAGAATTGTACCCGCGCGGCCCGGCTGACCTTGAACGTCGGGCACTATACCGTTATGACGTGTGAAGAATTACGGGGGAAAGCTTCAGTAGGGGACGACCATCGCCGAGCGCATGAAAGCCCGAGAGCGGTAAGGTTTTGGCTAGGGTCGAAAGACGAGATGCAGCCGAAATAATGCCCAGCCGTGGGAATGCTTGGCTGACATATGGCTGACATGGATAGTGATTTTTCCAAGATAACCAAGCTAAGTGCCTGATTTATTGGCGTCCCCACGGGGATTCGAACCCCGGTTACCGCCGTGAAAGGGCGATGTCCTAGGCCTCTAGACGATGGGGACCCGGACGACGGCGTGAACCGTCAACTTTTACTGCCTTACTGCTCGGGCTTGCGCCCTTCCTGCTTGTTGTACAACTGGGTCAGGGTGACGCCGACAAACAATCCGACGAAACCCAATGGTACCAGCGAGAGCCAGTACTGCGCATTGTCGTTGCCATGCAGCATTTCCCAGAACCCGACTATCAGTCCGACAATACTCAGAATCAACCCCAGTAGCGTGGTGAAGACGCCAAGCCTGTGCATTGTGCTTCCTGTCAGTTGGTGGAGGTAAGCGGGATCGAACCGCTGACCTCTTGCATGCCATGCAAGCGCTCTCCCAGCTGAGCTATACCCCCAACGAAGC
>MKWM01000030.1 GCA_001899765.1 Thiobacillus sp. 63-78 | reverse complement strand
GCCGGCGATCGACGCGGCGTTCTGCAGCGCGGTGCGGGTGACCTTGGTGGGGTCGAGCACGCCCATCGCCACCATGTCGCCGTATTCGCCGTTGCCGGCGTTGTAGCCGAAGTTGCCCTTGCCTTCCAGCACCTTGTTGACGACGACCGAGGATTCCTCGCCGCAGTTCTTGACGATCTGGCGCAGCGGTTCTTCGATCGCGCGCAGCACGATCTTCACGCCGGCGTCCTGGTCGTGGTTGTCGCCCTTGACCGCGGCCGCGGCAGCCTTGGCGCGCAGCAGCGCGACGCCGCCGCCGGCAACGATGCCTTCTTCGACCGCGGCACGGGTGGCGTGCAGCGCGTCTTCGACACGAGCCTTCTTCTCCTTCATCTCGACTTCGGTGGCGGCGCCGACCTTGATCACCGCCACGCCGCCGGCCAGCTTGGCCTTGCGCTCCTGGAGTTTCTCGCGGTCGTAATCGCTGGTCACTTCATCGATCTGCTTGTTGATCTGGGTGATACGACCCTTGATCGCGTCGGCATTGCCGGCGCCGTCGATGAGGGTGGTATTTTCCTTGCCGATCTCGATGCGCTTGGCGCGGCCCAGGTCGGTCAGCTGCGCTTTTTCCAGCGAGAGACCGACTTCCTCGGCGATCACGGTGCCGCCGGTGAGGATGGCCATGTCTTCCAGCATCGCCTTGCGACGGTCGCCGAAGCCCGGGGCCTTGACCGCGCAGGTCTTGAGGATGCCTCGGATGTTGTTCACCACCAGAGTGGCGAGCGCTTCGCCGTCGACGTCTTCGGCGACGATCATCAGCGGCTTGCCGGCCTTGGCGACCTGTTCCAGCACCGGCAGCAGGTCACGGATGTTGGAGATCTTCTTGTCGAACAGCAGGATGAACGGATCTTCCATGATCGCCATCTGCTTGTCGGGGTTGTTGATGAAGTAGGGGCTGAGGTAGCCACGGTCGAACTGCATGCCTTCGACGACGTCGAGTTCGTTTTCCAGGCCCGAACTGTCTTCAACCGTGATCACGCCTTCCTTGCCGACCTTGTCCATCGCGGCGGCGATGATGTCGCCGATCGAGGCATCGGAGTTGGCGGAAATGGAGCCGACCTGGGCGATTTCCTTGGAGGTCTTGCAGGGCTGGGAAATCTTCTTCAGCTCGGCGGTGATCGCGACCACGGCCTTGTCGATGCCGCGCTTCAGGTCCATCGGGTTCATCCCGGCGGCGACGTACTTCATGCCTTCGTTGACGATCGACTGGGCCAGCACGGTGGCGGTGGTGGTGCCGTCACCGGCGACGTCGGAGGTCTTGGACGCGACTTCCTTGACCATCTGCGCGCCCATGTTCTCCAGCTTGTCCTTGAGTTCGATTTCCTTGGCGACCGACACGCCGTCCTTGGTCACGGTGGGGGCGCCGAAAGAACGGTCGAGCACCACGTTGCGGCCTTTCGGGCCCAGGGTCACCTTGACGGCGTCAGCCAGAACATTGACGCCAGCCACCATGCGGTGACGTGCGGAATCGCCAAAACGTACGTCTTTTGCAGCCATGTTTTAACTCCTAAATAAATGCATTCACCACAGAGGCACAGAGGCACAGAGAAACCCGGATTCGGATCCCTTTTGTGTTGTTCTCTGTGCCTCTGTGTCGCTGTGGTTTAATGGTGTGTTGGTGTGTAAATGATCAGGCTTCGACCACGCCCATGATGTCTTCTTCGCGCATCACCAGCAGTTCGTCGCCTTCGACCTTGACGGTCTGGCCGGCATATTTGCCGAACAGCACGCGGTCGCCGACTTTCACGTCCAGCGGGATCAGTTTGCCCTGGTCGTCTTTCTTGCCTGCGCCGACGGCGATCACTTCGCCCTGGTCGGGCTTCTCGGTGGCGGTGTCGGGGATCACGATCCCGGAAGCGGTCTTGCGCTCTTCTTCCATGCGCTTGACAATCACACGGTCGTGCAGAGGACGGATTTTCATTGCAAAGTCTCCATTGCGTAGCGTTGATAACCGGCAGCCGAGGCTGCGCGAAAATTGAGGACGCGGCAAACGTGTTGTTAGCACTCATTGCCGTCGAGTGCCAATAGTAGGGGCGCAGGGTGACAATTTCAAGTGTTGCGCGGCGCCGGGTTTGAAACTTCGCGGTTTAAGACCGGACAGAAAGCCGTTTCCGCTCCGTGGAACGCGGCTTCCGCCTCGCTGGCGAATTCAGCTTTGCCGCGTCTTGATGCCTGCCACGGCCGGCGCCGCCTTTCCCCGCCCCAGCAGGTAATCCAGAAACGCCCGTGCCACCACCGACAGCTGTCGCCCCGCCGGGTACACGGCATACCAGTGACGCAGGATGGGAAAGCCCTCGACGTCGAGGATGGCGAACTGGCCGGGCTGGTTGAGCGCGAGGGTGTGGCGCGAGAGCGCGGAGACGCCCAGGCCGGCGAGGATGGCCTGCTTGATGGCTTCGTTGCTGCCGAGTTCCAGTCGCGGGCGGATGACAATGCCGTTTTCATCGAAACGGCGCTGGATGGCGTTGCGGGTGCCGGAGCCTTTTTCACGCATCAGCCAGGGCTCCTGCGCCAGACGTTCCAGGCGGATGTTCTTCTTGTGCGCCAGCGGATGATCGGGTGCGGCGATGACGACGATGGGATTGTCCATGATAGGGGTGGCGATGACGTCGATGTCTTCCGGCGGCTGGCCGAGGAAATACAGGTCGTCGAGGTTGTCGGCGATGCTGGCGAGCACCTGTTCCTTGTTGGTGACGCGCAGGCTGACTTCGATGCCGGGATAGAGTTTGGCGAATTCGCCCAGCAGGCGCGGCGCGAAATAGGAGGCGGTGGTGATCGCCATCAGGCGCAGCTGACCCTGTTTGAGGCCCTGCCGTTCGGCCACCGACATGGTGTAGCGGTCCATGATGCCGAAGATTTCGCGCGTGGCCTGGGCCAGTTCCTGGCCGTCGGGGGTGAGGTGGAGCTTCTTGCCTATCTGTTCGATCAGCGGCACGCCGACGGCTTCGCTCAGTTTTTTCATCTGCATGGAAACGGTGGGCTGGGTCAGGTAGAGCTCTTCGGAGGCACGGGTGAAACTGCCCAGGCGGGCGATGGACTCGAAGATTTCCAGCTGGCGGAAGGTGGTATGGCTACGCATGGCATGGCCCCATACAGGAATTAATCATAGATTAAAGTCTATTCTGGAAATAGAAAAAATCGACTGTTATTGATGATATAACTCATGCATGATGCGTTCCATCGTGCATGACCGCTTCTGGCATGGCGCGTAAACCTGATCTTTTGCTAGGAGGAACCATGGCTGTTAAGACTTATAACGCTGGTGTGAAAGAGTACCGCCAGACGTACTGGACCCCGGAATACACCCCGCTCGATACCGACCTTCTGGCCTGCTTCAAGATCACCCCGCAGCCGGGCGTGGATCGTGAAGAAGTGGCCGCCGCCGTCGCCGCCGAGTCGTCGACCGGCACCTGGACCACGGTGTGGACCGACCTCCTGACCGACCTCGACTACTACAAGGGCCGCGCCTACCGCATCGAAGACGTGCCCGGCGACGATACCTGCTTCTATGCATTTGTAGCCTACCCGATCGACCTGTTCGAGGAAGGCTCGGTCGTCAACGTGCTGACCTCGCTGGTCGGTAACGTGTTCGGCTTCAAGGCCCTGCGCGCCCTGCGTCTGGAAGACGTGCGCTTCCCGATCGCCTATGTGAAGACCTGCGGCGGTCCGCCCCAGGGCATCCAGGTCGAGCGCGACATTTTCAACAAGTATGGCCGTGCGTTGCTGGGCTGCACCATCAAGCCGAAGCTGGGCCTGTCGGCCAAGAACTACGGTCGCGCCGTGTATGAATGTCTGCGCGGCGGGCTGGATCTGACCAAGGACGACGAGAACGTCAACAGCCAGCCGTTCATGCGTTGGCGCAACCGTTTCGAATTCGTGGTCGAAGCCTGCCAGAAAGCCGAGCGCGAGACCGGCGAGCGCAAGGGCCACTACCTGAACGTCACCGCGCCGACCCCGGAAGAGATGTACAAGCGCGCCGAGTTCGCCAAGGAACTGGGCGCACCGATCATCATGCACGACTACCTGACCGGCGGTCTGACCGCCAACACGGGTCTGGCCAACTGGTGTCGCGACAACGGCATGCTGCTGCACATTCACCGCGCCATGCACGCCGTGCTCGACCGCAACCCGCACCACGGTATCCACTTCCGCGTGCTGACCAAGGTGCTGCGTCTGTCGGGCGGCGATCACCTGCACTCCGGCACCGTCGTCGGCAAGCTGGAAGGCGACCGCGAGGCGACCCTGGGCTGGATCGACACCATGCGTGACGAATTCATCAAGGAAGACCGTAGCCGTGGCCTGTTCTTCGACCAGGACTGGGGTTCGATGCCCGGCGTGTTCCCGGTTGCCTCCGGCGGTATCCACGTGTGGCACATGCCCGCGCTGGTTGCCATCTTCGGTGACGATGCCTGTCTGCAATTCGGTGGCGGTACGCTCGGCCACCCCTGGGGCAACGCCGCCGGCGCCGCCGCCAACCGCGTCGCACTGGAGGCCTGTGTGCAGGCACGTAACGAAGGCCGCGAGATCGAGAAGGAAGGCAAGGACATCCTGACCGCGGCCGCCGCACACAGCCCCGAACTGAAGATCGCCATGGAAACGTGGAAAGAGATCAAGTTCGAGTTCGACACCGTCGACAAGCTGGACGTCGCGCACAAGTAAGCGGGATTCAGGATTCAGGGATCAGGATTCAGGGAAGAGCGCGGCGCAGCCGCACCACCCCTGAATCCCGACCCCTGACCCCTCATCAATTTGAAAGGAACCAAAATGTCTGAAGTGATGGATTACAAAAGCCGCGTGAGCGACCCCGCCAGCCGCAAATTCGAGACCTTCTCCTACCTGCCCGCGATGACCAAGGAGCAGATCAAGAAGCAGGTTGAATTCCTGGTGAAAAAAGGCTGGAACCCGGCGATCGAACATACCGAACCCACGCACCTGCAGGATTCCTACTGGTACATGTGGAAGCTGCCGATGTTCGGCGAAACCGACGTGGCGCGGATTCTGGGCGAAGCCGAGGCATGCCACAAGGCCAATCCGGACAACCACGTTCGACTGATCGGCTACAACAACTTCAACCAGTCGCAAGGCGCCTCGATGGTGATCTTCCGCGGCAAGACTGTTTAAGCCGCGACGGGAGACCGTAACAGCCCCCGTCGCCTGCAGGGCGCGGGGGCTTTTTGTTGTCTTGTTTATCCGCGAATACCCGAAGGGCATAAAGGACGCGAAGGGGCGCGAAGAAGAATCTTCAAAACGCATATACCACTTGAAGCGATCTGAAAAACGCTGGCTTGTACCCAGTTGCCGGTTAGCTTTTCTTCGCGTTTCTTCGCGTCCTTCGCGGATGAATAAATTTAAGGAATCCAGATGAGCAACATCGTCGACCAGTACCGCATTGCCCAGGAACCCTACTACCGCCCCGTCGCCGACGAGGTGGAGCTATACGAAGCCGCCTATTCGGTGCGCATGCCCATGATGCTCAAGGGGCCCACCGGTTGCGGCAAGACGCGCTTTGTCGAATATATGGCCTACCGGCTTAGCAAACCGCTGATCACCGTGGCGTGCAACGAGGACATGACGGCCTCGGATCTGGTCGGTCGTTTCCTGCTGTCGGCAGCGGGCACCGAGTGGCAGGATGGGCCGCTCGCCATCGCCGCGCGTCACGGCGCGATCTGCTATCTCGACGAAGTGGTCGAGGCGCGCCAGGACACTACCGTGGTGATTCATCCGCTGACCGACAACCGTCGCGTGCTGCCGCTGGAAAAGAAGGGCGAACTGGTGCACGCGCACCCCGATTTCCAGATTGTGATTTCTTACAACCCCGGCTACCAGAGCCTGATGAAGGATCTCAAGCAGTCGACCAAGCAGCGTTTTGGCGGCCTCGACTTCACCTATCCCGAACACGCCATCGAAACCGAGATCGTCGCGCACGAATCCGGCGTGGCCGCCGACATGGCGGGCAAGCTGGTATCGATTGCCGAGCGCAGCCGCAACCTCAAGGGCCACGGTCTCGACGAGGGTTTGTCCACGCGCATGCTGATCTATGCCGGCTCGCTGATCGCCAGGGGCGTCAATCCGCATGCCGCCTGCCGCGTCGCACTGGTCCGTCCGATCACCGACGATCCCGACATGCGCGACGCGCTGGATGCGGCGGTGTCGACGTTTTTTTGAGTGAGGGAGCAGGAGTCAGGGTTCAGGGGTCAGGGAATGTGCGGGCTTTGCCCGCGTCAAAAGTAATACGTGGCCGTAGGCCACACCATCCCTGAATCCTGGCCCCTGAATCCTGACCCCTTGGCATCCTGAATCCTGACCCCTGGAAAAGCCATGTCGATCAAACTCGAAGACTACGCTGAACTGCTGGAAGACCTGTCGCCGCATACGCGCGATGTGCTCGAAGCCGCCTGGCACGAGGCGGCCAAGACGTTCTCGCCGCGCGGCCTGGACAACTACCTGAAGGGGGTATCGGCCATCCGCGGTTTGGGCCGCGGCGATGCCCTGGTGGAAACCTGGATCGAGCGGGCGCCGATGGTGGCGAGGGAAGTGGGCGAGGATGTGCTGGCCGATCTGGCGACCGCTTCGCTGATGCTGGCGTCGAAGACCTCGGGCGCGGTGATCGAGCTGCTGCTGGCCAGTGCGCCCACGGCGGCCAGCCGGCTGGGCGATGCAAACCTGTTCCTCAAGTATCTGCAGTTCATCAACACCCTGATCGCACAGGCGCCACGCGGCGTGCGCCCGATGCTCGACAAGCTGGAAGTCCTGCTCCAGCATCTGACGCTGGGCGGTTTGCGGCGCTGGGCCTTGTGGGGGGCGCACGCGCACCGCACCAACTATGAAGAGCAGATCAGGTATTTCGGTCTCGAATCGAAAGAATCGCTGGCGATGCTGCAGAAGGAGCGCAAAGGCACGCTGCTGGTCGACGTGCAGCGGCGCATCAACATGTATCTGCGCGCATTGTGGGCGCGCGATTTCTTCATGCGCCCGACCTCGGGCGATTTCGAGGCGCGCGAAGGCTATCGGCCGTACATTGAAGATTATCTGCTGCATCTTCCCGATGCGTTCGACGACTTCGTCGTCGAAGGTCAGGACCCCGTGTCCGGCCTCGAGTTGTATCGGGCCACCGCGGCGCACTGTGCCGCGCACATCGTTGAAACACGGCAGCCGATTTCCGCCGAAGCGCTGAATCCCCTGCAGATGGCGGTGATCTCGGTCATCGAGGATGCGCGCGTGGAGACACTGGCCATTCGCCGTTTTCCCGGCCTGAAACAGCTTTGGTGCAAACTGCATACCGCCACCCCCGCGTTGAACAGGACGCTGGGCGACTTCCTCAACCGGCTGGCGCGCGCGCTGCTGGATGAGACCTACGGAGATGACGATCCGTGGATTGACGAAGGGCGCAGACTGTTTGCGGAGGCGCAATCCGCGCTGGACGTCAACCAGACTTCGTGGGAAATCGGCGTACAGCTCGCACACGGCCTGCAGCAGAAAAAAATCCCGTTCAGTCTTCGCACGGATCTCCTGACCGCGCCCTACCGTGACGACAATCGCTATTTCTGGGAGTTTGAGGAATTCGATTTCGACAAGGCGGCCAATGCGGGATTCGACACCGTCAAACAGGAACGCAAATACGTGAGCGTGATGGAGATGGCCAACGAGGTTGAAGTCGAGACGGCCGGCGACGATGCCGAGGAAATCTGGGTGCTGAACACCGAGCTCTATCCCTATGAGGATATGGGAATCAGCTACAACGAGATGGAAGGCAAGGAGCCCCTGTCCGAGCCCTTTCATTATTCCGAATGGGATTACCAGATCCAGCTTGAGCGCCCGTTCTGGGCGACCGTACAGGAAAAGCGCCCGAAATCGGGCGATCTGGATGTGATCGACCAGATCACGGCCCAGTACAAGCGTGAAATCCACCGCATGAAATTCCTGCTTGACGCGATGCAGCCGCAGGGCGTGCAACGCATCCGCAAGCTGGAAGACGGGGACGAGATCGACATCAACGCGGCGATTGCCAGCTTTATCGACATCCGCATGGGCAGTCAGCCCGATCCGCGCATCATGATGCGATCGGTCAGAAAAACCCGCGATTTCTCGATACTGGTCTTGCTGGACCTGTCGGAATCCACCAACGAAACCGTGCAGGACCAGGAATACTCGGTACTTGAGCTCACGCGCCAGGCCTGCGTGCTGCTGGCCGACGCGATCAGCAAGGTCGGTGACCCCTTCGCGATCCATGGTTTTTGCTCCGATGGGCGTCATGATGTGGAGTACTACCGCTTCAAGGACTTCGACCAGCACTGGGACGAAGTGCCGAAAGCGCGGCTCGCGGGCATGACCGGCCAGCTCTCGACCCGCATGGGCGCGGCCATCCGTCACGCCGGCCATCATCTGAAATTGCAGCGCTCGGCGAAAAAACTGCTCATCGTCATCACCGACGGCGAACCGGCCGACATCGACGTACGCGACCCGCAGTACCTGCGCTACGACGCCAAGAAAGCGGTGGAGGAGGTCGGCCGCGACGGGGTCATCACCTACTGCATGAGCCTCGATCCTCGCGCCGACAACTATATGTCGCGCATTTTCGGGCAGCGCAACTACATGGTGGTGGATCACGTGCAGCGATTGCCGGAGAAATTACCCGTGCTGTATGCCGGCCTGACCCGCTAACGGCGTCATCCGGCTTTCTGCGGCAGCGGACGCGGTGGCCGGGCGCCATCCACCGCCCACCAGGCCGCCGCTGTCGCGATACCCTCAAAGCGCCGGAAGGGGCGCAAAATGTGTATGAGAAGTGAATTTGATTAACATATTGTTATCATGTATGATGTCAAGTCATCAGGCCCTTTCGTCAGCGGCCGCGACCTCTGGTTCCCGTACTCTGAAGCGGTGTGGTCCCTGCGCGATCTGATGCCAACCGGGTGGGATCGATCCCCCCAACCGATGAAAATGAGGTGCCGCAACTGACCACGCCATTGATGGAACTGCCGGGAATGGTATCGGGCGAACCGGTCAAGGTCCTGGTGCGCGAACCGGCCGAAGCCGATCCCCTGTGGGTGTATGACCGGATTGTTGCCGGTCGTTACGAGCGGCCTTTCATCATCGACGATGGCCAGACCCGGCAGCTGTTTTTCAATCTGGATTTCATCCAGAGTTCCATGCGCCTCGACGATCCCTTCACTCTCGATTGCGCCTATACCCGAAAAATGATGGCTTTTCTGCTTTTCGTTCCGGACCCCGGGCGGGTGCTGATGATCGGTCTGGGAGGCGGTTCGCTGGCCAAATTCTGCTACCGCCATCTGCCGCGGGCACGTCTGACCGTCGTGGAGGTGAATCCCGACGTCATCGCCATGCGCGGCGCGTTCAAGGTTCCCGAAGATGAGCGCCTGGCGATTGTCGAGGCCGATGCGGTCGATTACCTGCCCACCACGGAGGGCGATACCGATGTGCTGCTGCTCGATGGCTTCGACGCCCGCGGCATCGCGCCACGCTTTCTCGATCGGGCCTTCTACCGGGCAGCGCAGCGGCGGCTCAGGCCGGGAGGCGTGCTCGTCGCCAACTTTGCCGGCACGAGGAAACGCTGGTCCAGGCATCTGGATCTCCTCAACGAGGTGTTCGAAGGACGTGTGCGGATGGGAACGGTTCCTGGCGGCGACAATCATATTGCCTTTGCCGAAGCATGCCGTCCGCTGGATTGGGAGCGTCTGGAGGAACGGGCGGATGCGCTTGCCGAGCGTTTTCCGCTGGATTTTTCCGCGCTCGTGCGCAGTCTGCGCCAAGGCGCCGGATTAAGCTGGGCGAAAGCGGGCTGCCGTTAAATGCCTGCCATTCTTGATGACGGAGTGTTCACGCTATGCAGAAAATTCATGACTACCTGAAATCGCGGGGCGAACAACTGGATTCCGAAATCGCCACGGCGACCCGTATTCCGCTGGTGGACGTGCGCGTTCAGCTGTCGGAACTGGTGAAGCGGGGAGATGTCATCGCGTGTCACTCAACCCGGTACATCCAGGGCAAAAAAGTGGAAGGCATGCTGTGCCGGGTGTCGGGTTTCATCCCGGTCGCCAGCCCCGGCAGGAAACCGAAAGCCCGGGCGTGAAACAGCAGACTATTCGTTTGCCCGACCGGGTGCGTCAGGATCCGTCGTGTTCCCCCCGGCCGGACTGACGGCCGCCAGGATGCCCTGCAGCAAGGCAATCGGTGTGGGCGGACAGCCGGGCACCTCGACATCGACGGGAATGACGCTGGACACCTTCCCGCGTGTGGCATAGCTCTCGCCAAACAGGCCCCCGCTGCACCCGCAGTCGCCCATCGCCACGACCCATTTGGGCTCGGGCGTGGCGTCATACGCGCGTTTCAGGGCTGTTTCCATGTTGCGCGAGAGCGGACCGGTGACCAGCAGCAGGTCGGCGTGCCGGGGGCTGGCGACGAACTTCACGCCCCGGCCGTCCAGGTTGTAGTGGGGGCCGTTGAGGGCATGGATTTCCAGTTCGCAGCCGTTGCAGGAACCGGCGTCGATATGGCGGATGGCCACGGCCTGACCGAATACCTTGAGGATGTCCGCGTGCAGCGTCTGCACGCGGGTGCGCAGCGAAAGATCGGCTTCGGGCGGCGCTTCGGAGACCCGGCCGGCTTTGAAGATCTTGTACAGGATCAGGGGGGTCGGCATAGCTAAAGATCCGGTCCGCTGTAACTCAGGTTGAACGATTTGTTGATGAGCGGGAAATCGGCCACGATGTTGCCGGGCATGCCCACTTCCACCAACGGCCAGTTGCGCCAGGAGGGATCGTGCGGGTGCACCCGGTCGAGCCTGCCATCCCGCCCGATGCGTACGGCCACGATCACTTCGCCGCGCCAGCCTTCCACCCAGCCGAGCCCTTCGCACGAGGCCGAGACGGCCGCAAGCGGCGCGTGCAGTGCCCCGGCCGGCATGCGCAGGAGAATGTCGCGGACCAGCCGCAGCGATTCGTGCAGTTCGGAGAAGCGTACTTCAGCGCGTGCCAGGACATCTCCCCCGCGCTGGGTGGCCATGCTGACGTTGAGTTGTTCGTAAGGCTCCTGCGGAAACTGTACCCGGGCATCCCATGCCTGGGCGCTGGCACGGCCGGCCAGGCCGGTCAGCCCGAGCTGCGCCGCCAGTTCGGGTTGGCAGACACCCGTATGGGCAAAGCGGTCCTGCAGGGTGGCATGCTCGTCATAGATGGCTTTGAGCTGGCGGATTTCCGTTTCGATGCGGTGGCTCAGACCGATGAGTTCGGCTTTGCCGGGGTCGTCGATATCCACGGCCACGCCGCCCGGCACCATGCAGTCGAACAGATAGCGATGGCCAAACAGCCGCGCAGCCAGGCGGAGCCAGTCTTCTTTCAGCCGCCAGAATTGCATGAGGCCAAAACTCAGCGCGACGTCGTTGCCGAGGCCGCCGAGGTCGCCCAGATGATTGGCGATGCGTTCGATTTCCAGGAACAACGCACGCATCCAGATGCCCCGCTGCGGCACGGTGCTGGCGGTGGCGGCCTCCACCGCCATGCAGTATGCCCAGACGTAGGCGCTATGCGAGTCGCCGGAGACGCGGCCGGCGAGCCTGGCTCCTGTCGCGAGATCCATGCCCTCGAAGCGTTTCTCCGTGCCCTTGTGGGCGTAACCGCCGCGCTGTTCGAGCCTGAGCACGCGTTCGCCGATGACGGAGAAACGGAAATGCCCCGGCTCGATGGTGCCGGCATGAATGGGGCCGACCGCTATTTCGTGCACCCCTTCGCCTTCGACCCGGATGAAAGGATAGGTGTCGTGGGCAAGGGGCGCGGGCGAGTGGCCGCTGAAGTCCCTGCGCAGGGGAAATTCATTTTCGGCCCAGGCGTCGTGGCGCAGCCACTTGCGGGTGTCCACGGCATCAATGGCCTGGATGCCGAGCAGATCGTACACTGCGCGCTGCATGCGGCCAGCCTGTGGAAAGATATGCGCGAGGTCGGGATAGCGCGGTGCGTCTGCGGGCAAGTCGCTGCTCATCCAGACCAGCCCGGCACTGGTCAGGCAGGCCGCATGAATCCCGAAACCGCCATCCAGATGGCGATCATCCGATCCCCACAACGCGACGAGCTGCCCGCCCTCTTCCCTGACTGCACGGACCCACGCGAGCAACTGGCCGGATTCCATGCGGCCGCGCCAGATATGTTTGCCAAAAGGTTCGAGAGGCCAGTCGTGTCCGCCGATCTTCATCTCAGCCCCCCAGGAGTTGCGCGGCCTGCCGGTACCAGACGGCAAGATAGGGCGGAATGTACAAGCCCAGCATCAGCACCAGCCCGAGGTGAAGGAACACGGGCGTCAGGGCCGGTTGGTAGGGCAGCTTCGGCAGTTCGGTTTCGCCGAATACCATCGGTTGCACCTTGCCGAAAATGGAAGCGAACGCCACACCCAGTGCCAGCAACAGGAGAGGGGTGGCCCAGGGTTGTTCGTGCATGGCGGTGGTGATGATGAGAAACTCGCTGGCGAACACGCCGAACGGCGGCATGCCGAGGATGGCAACGGTGCCCAGCATCAGCCCCCAGCCGAGGGTGGGGTTGGTCTTGATCAGCCCGCGGATGTCGGTCATCAGCTGGGTGCCGGTTTTTTGCGTGGCGTGGCCGACGGTGAAGAAGATCGCGGATTTGGTCAGGGAATGCAGGGTCATGTGCAGCAGGGCCGCGAAATTCGCCACTGCGCCCCCCATGCCGAAAGCGAAGGTGATGAGGCCCATGTGCTCGATGGACGAGTAGGCGAACATGCGCTTGACGTCGGTCTGGCGCCTGATCAGGAGCGTGGCCAGCACGACCGACAAGAGGCCGAAACCCATCATCAGGCTGCCGGCCATGTTGTTTCCCAGCGCGCCGTCGACCAGTACCTTGGAGCGGATCACCGCGTACAGGGCAACGTTGAGCAGCAGACCGGACAGTACGGCCGATACGGGTGTCGGACCCTCGGCGTGGGCGTCCGGCAGCCAGCTGTGCAGGGGGGCGAGGCCAATCTTGGTGCCGTAGCCGACCAGCAGGAAAACGAAGGCGAGCTGCATCACCGTGGGTTCCAGCTGCGCCTTCACGTCATTGAGATGGGTCCACAAGAGCGCGGTCCCCCCCGAGCCGAGTATCTTTTCCGCGGCGAAGTAGAGCAGGATGGTACCGAACAGCGCCAGCGCGATGCCGACCCCGCACAGGATGAAATATTTCCACGCCGCTTCCAGCGAAGCCGGCGTGCGGTACAGCGACACCAGCAGCACGGTGGCGAGTGTCGCGGCCTCCATCGCCACCCACAGGATGCCCATGTTGTTGGTGGTCAACGCCAGCAGCATGGCGCCGATGAAGATCTGGTAGCTGCTGTGGTAGAGGCGCAGACGTTGGGTGTTGAGTTTGCCGTGCTCCGCTTCGATGCGCATGTAGGGGCGCGAGAACAGGGCGGTCGTGAAGGCGACGAAAGCGGTCAACGTGACCAGGAATACATTGAACGAATCGATGAAGAACCAGCCCGCGCCCACGATCATCGGCCCCTGGTCGATGATCCGGAAAGTGAGGAACGCGGCCGCCAGCAGCGTCAGCAAACCGAATGCCGCATTGATTTCCGGCGCGTGCCTGCGAGAGCCCCATAAGCCGAGAAAAATACTGCCGGTCAACGGAATGCCAAGTAGCCAGTAAATTTCCATCTCAGCGTTCTTTCAGCTTTTCCATGTGTTTCAGATCCAGCGAATCGAACGTCTCGCGGATCTGGAAAATAAAGATTCCCAGCACGAAAACGGCCACCAGCACATCCAGGGCCACACCCAGTTCCACCACCAGCGGCATGCCATAGGTGGCGCTGGTGGCGGCGAAGAACAGGCCATTCTCCATGGCGAGAAAGCCGATCACCTGGGGGATGGCCTTGGTCCGGGTAATCATCATGAGGAAGGCCAGCAGAACCGTGGCCAGTGCGATGCCCAGGGTCGAGCGCATCACCGTGCCGGACATTTCCGAGATGGGCAGGGCCAGATTGAACGAGAAGATGACCAGCACGATGCCGATGAGCATGGTGGTGGGGATGTTGATCATGGGCTCCACGACCCGGTTGACGTCGAGCTTCTTCACGATCCGGTAGAAATACCAGGGCATCGCGATCACCTTGAGCGTCAGGGTGATGGCAGCCGAGTAATACAGATGATGCTGACCGGTGGACCAGGCCACCAGCGCCGTGGAGGCCGCCAGCGCGGTACCCTGCCAGGCAAACAGGGTGATGAGACCGGCGACACGGCGCTGCGCCAGCATGGCGAAGGAAATCAGCAGCAACAGGGCGGCCAGCAGATTGATGAGCTGGAGGTGATAAGCCGGATGCATGTCAGGCCTCCAGCAGAAAATGGATCAGCATGCCCAGTACCGCGAGCAGGAACGCGGTAGCGAGGAATTCCGGGACGCGAAACAGGCGCAGCTTGGCGGAAACCGTCTCGATCAACGCCAGCGCGGCGCCACCGATGAGCAGCTTCAGAATCATTGCGGCCAGCGCCAGCGGCAGGGCGCCGGGATTGCCCTGCGGCGCGATCCCCCACGGCAGGAAGAGCGCGATACCCAGTGCCGAATAGGTAAACAGCTTCAACGCCACCGCCCATTCGATCAGCGCCAGGTGTCGGGCCGAATATTCCAGGATCATCGCTTCGTGGATCATCGTCAGCTCCAGGTGGGTGCCGGGGTTGTCTACGGGGATGCGTGCGTTCTCGGCCACCGAGACCATCCAGAACGCGACCGCCGCAAACGCCAGGCTGGGATAGATGGCAAACTGGCGGAGCGCCAGCGTTTCGACGATGACGGGCAGTTCGGTGGAATGCGAAATCAGGCTGGCGGTGAAGAACACCATCAGCAACGCCGGCTCGGCGAGGAAGGACACCAGCATCTCGCGGCGCGCACCCAGACTGCCGAAGGCGGTGCCGATGTCCATCGCGGCCAGCGCCAGAAATACCCGCGCCAGCGCGAAGATGCCGACCAGCGCAATGACGTCGGCCGCCGGCGAAAACGGCAGATCGTTGGCGAGCGTCGGCACGATGCCTGCCGCCAGCGCCATGCAGGCAAAGATCATGTAAGGCGCGAAGCGGAACAGCGGCGAGGCGTGATGCGCGATGACCGCGTCCTTGTGGAACAGTTTTCTCAGCGTGCGATAGGGCTGGGTGAGCGGCGGCGCGCTGCGGCCCTGCAGCCAGGCGCGGCACTGGTTGACCCAGCCCATCAGGATGGGCGCCAGCAGGATGGCGAGCAGGGTCTGGGCGAGCTGCAGGAGAACGCCGGTGCTCGTCATGAGGTGAAAACCAGAAGAACGATCAGCGTGACGAAGCTGTAGACCAGATACCACTGAATGCGGCCGTGCTGCAGTCGCCCGGCCTGCTCCGACAGCCAGTCCGCCACCCGCGCGACGGGTTGATAGAACAGGATCCAGAGCTTGTCTCGGCTGTCGCCGCGATAACGCGGGGCCCGCTCGAAGGGGTCGGGCGTGTCCCGTTCCACGCGCATGAATACTTCGAAAATCTGCCGGATCGGCTGGCCGAAACCTTCGGCGCTGTCCTGCATGCGTGCGTGCTGTTCCGGATAGCCGCACCCCCATGGCTCGCTGCGGCGTACCCGGCCATGGTAGACGCGGCGTACCCATAGAAAGGTGAGCATGACCACCGCCGCCACCACGATCAGGAAGATCAGGGGCGCATAACTCGCCCGCTCCGCGGAAACGGGTGCCAGTATCAGCCAGTTGCCGTCATGCGCCAGCGCATGCCCGGTGAGCAGCTTCACCACCGGGGCGAGCCAGTTGATGAGCAGCGCGGGAAACAGGCCCAGCGCTACGCAGCCCGCGGCCAGCCACAGCATGCCGAGGCGTTCCGGCCAGCGGGCCTCGTGCGCGCGCTGCAGGGCCGGATCGCGCGGTTGACCGAGGAAGACGACGCCGAAGAACTTGACCATCACATACGCCGCCAGCGCGGCGGCCAGCGCAACGGTGGCCGCCGCCACCGGTATCATCATATTGAGATAGGGCTGGGTCAGGCTGGGCGTGAGCAGGAACGCCTGCAGCAGCAACCATTCCGACACGAAGCCGTTCAGCGGCGGCAGGCCGGCGATGGCGAGCGCGCCGACCAGTGTCAGCCACGCGGTCCACGGCATGAAGCGCATCAATCCACCCAGCCGGCCCATGTGGCGTTCACCGGTCGCGTGCAATACGGAGCCCGTGCCGATGAACAGCAGCCCCTTGAAGAAGGCGTGGTTGAGCGCATGGTAGAGCAGGGCGGTGAGCGTCAGGGCCGCCAGCATGCCCTTGCCGTCGGTGTAGAAAATCAGGGTGAGGCCGAAAGCGGCGAAGATCACGCCGATGTTTTCGATCGATGACCAGGCCAGGAGCCGCTTGATGTCCGACTGCACGGCGGCGAAGATCACGCCGTAGAGCGCAGTGCCCAGACCCAGCGCCAGCGCCAGTGTGCCCCACCAGCCGATCTGCATGCCGAGCAGGTCGAAGGTCAGTCGCAGCAGGCCGTAAATGGCGGTTTTCAGCATCACGCCCGACATCAGCGCCGACACGGGCGAGGGCGCAGCGGGATGGGCTTCCGGCAGCCACACATGGAGCGGCACCAGACCTGCCTTGGCGCCAAAGCCGAACAACGCCAGCAGATAGGCGGCCGAGGCCCAGAACGGCGTTCTCCCGGCGTGCCGCATGGCGTCGAAGGTATAGTCTCCATGGCCCCCCTGCAAAACGCCGAAAGCCAGTAGCAGCGCCAGCGCGCCGATGTGCGCGATCAACAGATAGAGGAAGCCGGCGCGCCGGATCTCGGGCACCCTGTGGTCGGTGGTGACGAGAAAATAGGATGATAGCGCCATCATTTCCCAGGCCACCATGAAGGCATAGGCATCGTCGGCCAGCAGCACGGCGGTCATGCTGGCCAGGAACAGGTGGTACCAGAGCGCGAGCAGGGCGAGCGGGCCTGCCGCCATGCCCCGGAAATAGCTGGCGGCATGGACCGTGATGCCGAATGCCGCGGCACCCAGCAAGGTCATGAAGAACGCGGATAAGGCGTCCAGCCTGAGATGGAAAGGCAGATCAGGCAGGCCGATGGGCAGCACCATGGCGGAGGCCGGTAAAAACAGCCCGGTCACGCCGATCACGGCGATGAACAGTGCACCGAGGGCGCCGCAAGGAAAGACAAGACGGATGAGCCGGCCGTGCGAGCGCCGCATCAGTAGTGCCGACAAGCCAAGCGCCAACCAGTACACCACCCCGGCCCAGGCCAAATCCAGGACATGAGCGTCAAGGTATGCCAAGTGCGACATCGTGGGCACGCGCGGAATGCGTGGAATCAAGCGGGATTCAATTCTATTGATAAATCAAATCAACTACAATTCCAATCTGATTAACATGTCACGTTGTCATGGCCACCATGGAAAACCGTACCGCCCGGCTCACCGTTCTGATCGATCCCCGGAAAAAGAAGCTTTTCGAAGAAATCTGCTTTCAGCATGACCTGACGCCGTCCCAGGTCGTACGGCGTTTGATCCGTCAATACATTATCGAGAATGCGGATGGGCGGGTGCTGCCCAATTGGCTGACTGCAGCGGCGCCACGCGGCGAGGAATGATGCGCGTGGCGTGAGCGGCCCGGTCAGAACTCGTTGCGGATGCGCTTGTAGCCCTTGACCAGTTCGTGGTTGGCCTGCGCCACGCTTTCGGAAAAGTCAGCCGCGTCGGGCGTCACCCGCTCGATCGTCGCCAGGTCGGCGTCGCTGTGGATGTTGGCGGTGGAGGGAATGTAGAAACTGTGCGGAACCTCGCAGCCCTCCACCACGGAGTTGTGGCGGATGACGGAATGACTGCCGACCACGCAGTTGAACAGCACGGTGTTGAAACCGACGAATACGCTGTCGCCCACGGTACAGGGGCCGTGCACGATGGAACGGTGCGCGATCGAGGTGCCGCGCCCGATGTTCACGCCGCCGCCTGCCTTGCAGTGGATGACCACGCCGTCCTGGATGTTGGAATGGGCGCCGATGACGATGGCTTCCATTTCACCGTTGTCGTCGACCTCGTCGGCACGGATCACCGCATAAGGTCCGATGAACACGTTTTCTTCGATGATGACCTTGCCGCACAGGATCGCGGTGGGATCGACGAAAGCTGTGTCGTGCACGACGGGCAAATGGCCGGAGGGGTTTCTGCGAATCATGATGGGATACCAGGATGGGTGAACTCAAGAGCCGGGAGCCGTGTCCGGCTGACTCCCGAATCATACCATCACGCCCGGCCGCCGCCGGGCAGGGGACTTACTCGGTCACCCCGACCTGGGCGGTGTGCACCGCATGCTGTCGCCGGTGTTCATGGATCCCTTTGTACAGGGCCGCCAGCACGGTCCAGGCGCCGACGATCAGCGCCAGCGCTAGCACGCCGTCGCCGATCCATTTGAGAATCCGCTCGGTGGACTCGGACAGGGGCTCGATCATCCCGAGCTTGCCGAGGTAGCCGGGAATATAGAAAAAACGCGAGAACAGCACGGTCAGCATGATCACGGCCATGGTGAACTTGACCTGGTAGTCCTTGACATAGGTGGTGCCGATGGCGCCGACCTGGATGCCGAACAGCGAGCCGAGCAGGATCAGCATGGCCAGACGGATGTCCACCGCGCCTTCGAGGCCATAAAAAATCGTGCCGCCGAGACCCATGATGAACGCGATGACGAGCTCGGTGGCGGACGCCATGATCGCCGGCAGGCCGAGTATGTAGATCATCGCGGGCACGCCGATGAAGCCGCCCACGGCAATGGCAGAGGCCAGGAAGCCGGTGGCGAAGCCGATGGGGATGAGGAACAGGATCGAGAGCTCGGCCTGGGCGCCCTTGGAGTAAATCATCGTGCCCGGGATCCGCACCGACTGCACCCAGCGCGCCAGCGGCGTGATCGGCGGGGCCTGCTCGCTGCCGTCGCCGGCATCGTCCAGCGCTTTCAGCTTCCTGTAGTCCTTGAGCACGAAGCCGCCGACAATCGCCAGCGTCACGACGAACATTGCCGAGACGTAGAGATCGGTGCCGACCGCCCCGAAGGCATGCTTGATGCTGGTCATGACGTGTTTGCCGAACAGCACGCCGCCTTCGGCGAACAGACCCAGCACCAGCCCCAGCTTGATATCGACCTGGCCGTACTTGTTGCGCTTGACCGCGCCGACCAGCGCCTTGGGAAACTTGTGGCACATGTTTGACGCCACGGCGACGATGCCGGGCGCGCCCAGGGTCATCATCGCCGGCGTCAGCACGAAGGCGCCGCCCGAACCGATGAAGCCGGACACCATGCCGCCGACGAAGCCGACCAGAATGAGCAGGATCGCGGTGAAGGGGGTAATTTCAATGAAGCTGATCAGTTCCATGCCGTGTTCCATGTGTGGGGCTTATTTTTTGGCCTTGAGGCCGATGACGTCCCAGAACAGGCCGGTGAAGAGTCCGTGCGTGTAGGACAGGGCGAAGGCCAGGGCGATCGGCGCGAACACGAGCCACCAGGTACCCTCGATGAACGATCCGTTTTGCGCGGCGCATAGATCGGGTGTGGCCTTGTGGAAATACGCGGTGCCGCCGCCCTGCTGCACCAGACAGGTATCCAGCGTGGTATGCGCCAGATGTTCGAATGTGTCGGCATACACGAACAGGAACAGATACAGACCAACGGTCAAGACGCCCCACACCAGCGCCTTGCCGAGAGTGGCTAGATTGACGGCCATGTTTCCTGCCCCCGGTGAGATTTGAAATGAAAACCGACGAAAACGCAAAGCCCCGGTCAAGCGGGAATTGAATTTTGACGTTATCTTAACATTGCACGGCGTAAACTGAGCACTTTCTGACGTATCGCCCAGCGACGTGATGGACTCCGGCGTCTCCCTGCATATCCTGGTCATCGAGGACAACCCCGATCTGGCGGCCAATGTCTGTGATTTTCTCGAGGCCAAAGGCCATGTCGCCGAGGCGGCGGGAGACGGCATCGCCGGTCTGCATCTGGCCACCACCAAAAATTACGATGCCATCGTGCTGGACATCGTCCTGCCCGGCATGGACGGGTTGACGCTGTGCCGGAAATTCCGTGAGGAGGCCAGGCGCAGCACGCCGGTGCTCATGCTGACCGCACGCGATGCGCTGGACGACCGCGTGGCCGGTCTGGAGTACGGCGCCGACGACTATGTGCTGAAGCCGTTTGCCCTGCGCGAACTGGAGGCCCGCCTGAAGGCGCTGGTGCGACGTTCGACGAGCGGGATGACTGCAAGCGTGCTGCAGGTGGGCGACCTCACGCTCGATCCTGCCCTGATCCGGATTCACCGCGGCGACCGCCCGATCAGCCTGCCACCGATCCCTTTCAAGTTGCTGGAAGCCCTGATGCGCGCTTCGCCCGGAGCGATCAAGCGGGAAGCGCTGGAGCGTGCCGTGTGGGCCGATGCGCCGCCAGATTCCGACGCCCTGCGTTCGCACATGCATACCGTGCGGGCAGCCGTGGATGGCGCCGGCGAACCGCCGCTCCTCCACACCCTGCGCGGCATCGGCTACCGGATTGCCCCGCCCGGTGCGCATTAGCCGCAGTCTGCGTTTCCGGGTGGCCACCGCCTTCGCGGCCCTCGGCGGCGTCATCAGTCTGGTGACGGCGATCGGGCTGTATATCGGGGTGCGCGATGCGGGCGAGCGCCTGATCGATGAAACGCTGAAAGCGGAAATCCAGGACTATCTGTCGCGCCGCAGCCGCAACCCGAATTCGCCGCCTCCGGCCACGGCCACCCTGCTGGGCTACGTGCTGCCCGCGCGTACGGGCGAGCCCATTCCGCCCGCCCCGATTGCCGAATGGCCGCCGGGACTGCACGAGACCCGTCTGCAGGGGGTTTTTTACCGGGTGGCGATTGCGGAGCGCGGCGGCAGCCGCTATTTTCTGCTCTACAACGAAACGCTCTTCCGGCAAAAACAGACCAGTCTGGTGCTTTACCTGACGGTGTTTGTGGTCCTGATGACCCTGCTTTCCGGCGGTCTGGCGCTGTGGCTGGCCGAACGGGTGATCGAACCCGTGAAGGAGCTGGCGCGGCGGGTGCGCGCCGTGCGGCCGGATTCGCATCCGGAGCCGCTGGGCAAGGATTTTTCGCACGACGAAGTGGGCGAGTTGGCACAGGCCTTTGAACAGGCGCTGAATCGCCTGGCGGATTTCATCGACCGGGAACGGGCTTTTACGGCCGACGTCTCGCACGAGCTGCGCACGCCGATTGCGGTGATTCGCGGCGCCGCCGAAGTCCTGCTGGCCGACGGAAGCCGGCCGCACAAGGACCGCCAGCGTCTGGAACGCATCGAGCGCGGCGCGGCCGATATGGCCGATTTATCCACTGCGTTACTGGCCATGGCGCGTGAACGGGACGACGAGCGGCGAGAGCCGGTCGATGTGGTCGCGCTGATCGAGGAGTCGATCGAGAAGCACCAGCATCTGCTGGGCAAGCGTCCGGTCGACGTCAGCCTGGAAATTCTTGCCCGGCCGCGGATTGTCGCCGACGGCAACCTGCTGGCTATCGTCGTCGCCAATCTGATTCGTAACAGTTTCACCTATACCGAGCGGGGCCACGTCCGGATTTGCCTGAACGAGCAGGCGCTGAGCGTTACCGATACCGGGCTGGGTATTCCGCGCGCCGCGCTCGACGAGGTGTTCAAGCGGTTTTACAAAGGCACGCACAGCGAAGGCGCGGGGATCGGACTGTCGCTCGCCAGGAAGATCTGCGACCGCTACGGCTGGTCTGTTGCGCTGGACAGCGAGGAAGGACAGGGCACTCGCGCGGTGCTGCGCTTCCGCCCGGTTTGAATTCCGTTGCCGGCCACGGAGGGATGGCGGATTATTCCCGGCGCATTTCGCCATTGGGCAGGGCCTGCTGGCAACTCGGGAAGGCGCGGATCAAACACTTGCGGCACACCTCATTATCGAGCTTGGGGTAAATGACTTCGCTGGGGCGGGCCTGGACGGGGATCAGGTTCTCCTCCCCGACATCCTCCATGAAATGACCCCGTTTCAGCGTCTCGATCAGGTTGCCTTTCATCCGGTAGAACGACAGGGAGCCGCCTATTTTCCGCCGGTGGCGCGCGGTCTCGGCCAGGAATTCGGCGCCGGCCAGGTCGATGAAATTGATGCCGCTGGCCATGATGATCAGATGCTTGCGTTCCGGCTCCGCTTCCTCGATTTCCTGCAGTTGCTGCTGCAGATGGGCGACGGCACCAAAGAAGATCGAGCCGTTGATACGCAGCATTTTGACCTGCGGGCATTCCGGCCTGCCGTCGAGGGGCGTGAAGTGATAGCTTGCCGGGTCGGCGTCGGGCAGTACGGATTCAAGCGTGGGGCGCGAAGTGCGATACAGATAGAACGCCAGCGACAGGGCAATACCGAAGAAGATGCCTTTTTCCAGATCGACCAGCGTGCCGATGAGCGTCACCCACAGAACGATTGTTTCCTGCCGGCTGATCTTGGGCAGCAAGCCGATGTGGTGGAAGTCGATCAGGCTCCAGGCGACCAGGAACAGGATCCCGGCCATCGCCGCATCCGGAAGATAGGCGGCCAGCGGCGCAACCAGCAACAGAATGATCAGCAGGAACACCGAGGCGAACACGGCCGCCAGCGGAGTGCGCGCGCCGGCGGCGTAGTTGACGCCGCTGCGGTTGAACGAGCCGCTGGCCGCGTAGCTGGAAAAGAAGCTGCCGACCACGTTGGAGAGGCCCTGGCCGATGAATTCCTGGTTGCCGTCGATGTGCTGACCGGATTTCGTGGCGACGGCGCGCGAAATGGAGACCGCCTCCGTCAAGGCCAGCATGGTGATGATCAGCGCGGGAAACAGCATCTGGTGCAGCGCGTTAAAGGAGAAATCCGGCGACGACAGCGGCGGCAGTCCGGCCGGCAGCGCCCCAACCGTTTTGATGTGGGTGACGTCCACCCCATAGCGCATGTTCAGAATCAGCGCGGCAACGCTGCCGACCAGCATGGCGGCAATCATGTAAGGGAATCTGGAGAAATAGCGCTTGACCAGAATGCCTGAGACGAGCGTGATGACGGAGACCGCCGTGACGAAGGGATTGATGTCCTTGATGTGCTGAACGAACAGGGACAGGATTTCGAAGAAGGGCGTACCGCGCGGAATGCCCAGCCCGAAAAAGTTCTTGATCTGGCTGCCAGCGATGAGCAGGGCGGCGCCGGCGGTAAAGCCGATCACGACCGTATGGGAAATGAAATTGACCAGCACCCCCATGCGCGCCAGACCCAGAATGAGTTCGAACACCCCGGTCATGAAGGTCAGGGTCAGCACCAGGCTGATGAATTCAGGCGAGCCGGGTTGGGCAAACGGGCTGACCGACGCAAACACGGCGATCGAAATGGCGGTGGTGGGTCCGGATACGAGATGCCACGACGAGCCGAACAGCGCGCCGATGACGGCCGGCATCATCGCCGCGTACAGGCCGTATTCGGGCGGCATGCCGGCGATGGTGGCGAAGGCCACGCCCTGGGGCAACACGATCAGGGCACCGGTCAGTCCCGCCATTGCATCGTCGCGGGTGGTGCTGGCGTTGACCGAAGGCCACCAGCGCAGGAAAGGAAACAACTTGTAAACCCAGAGGGGACAGACGAGCGCGAACTTGGACAGTGATTTTTGCATGGTGGCGATATTTTAAAGCATTAGGCCGGGATGACGCATGCTCTATCGCCTTCGAGAAGTCCTTCCTGCGCAAGATGAGGAAGGGGAATGCGGGGCCTTATTTATGAAGGTTCCATGCTGCGTGCATCGGGCGTTTCGACACGCAGGCCGCGACGCTGGCGCGCAGCCGCCGCGATCACGTCAGTGCGACGTGCCGCCGTGAGGCTTGCGCGATCCGGGCTGCAGCAGGGTGACGGTGGCAGGCGTGTCGGGCTTTTGACGTGCCGCGAGTTGCAGCAGGGCGTGATGGAATTCTCCTGACAGGCGCTTCATGGTTTCCGCCGCCGCCGGAAGGTAATGCACCACCTCGAACGGCACCCGTTCGTCCAGTGATGCGCGCGCCTGGGGGCGGAAGTGCTGCCAGGCCAGTTCGACCCAGGCCTTGTTCTGGCTGTCGACGAAAATGAACTCCTCCGCATCGAGTACCGCCATGTACTGCAGACTGCGGACCGGGACGAACAGGCAGTTGCCTGCCCGCGCCAGCAGCGTATGCGCAAGGTTGTAGGTGGCGGCGGGAAGAAAAGCCGGTAAGCGCGCGATTTCCTGTTCACGATAGAAACGTTCTTCCATGGCGTAACGGTAGCAGTCCTGCCCCCGATTGGTGAAGTATTTTTTGCATAAGACCATTGATGTATAAGGGGAATATCGTGCCCTGCGGGGAAACGTGCGCGCTAAATGAAGTAAAATGGGAGAATATTTCGAACCGTCATGACCATGAACGCCCTCTCCCCTGCCTCACACACCCGCGCGCCAGACCTGATTTTCGATACCCACCTGGAGCACTTTGAACACGACGTGATCCAGGCTTCGCATACGCTGCCCATCCTGGTCGATTTCTGGGCCGACTGGTGTCCGCCTTGCCGGGCGCTGACGCCGGTACTCGAGCGCGTCATCGCGCATTACGACGGCAAGATCCACATGGCCAAGGTCGAGGTCGACGAAGGCGACAACATGAAGCTGGCCGGGCGTTATGCCTTGCGTGGTTTCCCCACCGTATTGCTGTTTGTCGGGGGCGAAATCGTCGGGCGCTTCTCCAGCGCCCATCCCGAGCAATGGGTGCGCGAATTCGTCGCCGAGCATACCGGTATTGAGTAGGGACGCGGCGCTGGATGGCGCAGCCTTGCTGGTGCTCGACACCAACGTGGTGCTTGACCTGTTGCACTTCGACGATGCGCCTGCCCGGCCCTTGCGGCACGCGATCGAATCCGGTCGCGCGCGTTGTGTCGTATCGAACGCCACGCTCGACGAGTGGCGGCGCGTGCTGGCGTATCCGGCATTCGGGCTGGACGTGGCGCGGCAGGCCGTGTTGTTCGATCGCTATCAATCCCTGGCCTGGCCCCGGCGGGCGGTCGCGGCCGCAGACCCGCCCCGCGAAGGCGGTCCTGTCCACCGTGGATCGAAACCCGCATGGGGCCGCCTGCCGCGTTGCAGCGATCCCGACGATCAGAAATTCATCGAGCTGGCCGCGGCAGCCCCTGCGCAGGGACTGGTCAGCAAGGATCGTGCGCTACTCAGCTTGCGGCGCCACTGCATGCCGTATTTCCGCATCATGAACCCGGCCGAGGCACTACGCTGGCTCGACGTCCTGCCGGCCAGGCAGACTGCAGCGTGATCAGCCCCCATCCGGCAACTGGAAACGCTGTCGTGCGGCCTCGCTGACCGCCAGCACGGCCGGATGCCTCAGGCGTCGCTCCACCGAAATGGCAAAGAAGCGCTCGCGTATCTCCAGTGTCCGCCCCAGTTCGATGACCTCGTATTGCCGCATCACATCCCGTGCGGTCGTGAGCGGCACCGGGAACACGCCGGCCCCCGCCTGGCCGAAGGCGCTCATCAGGGCGCTGTCGTCGAATTCGCCGACGATGACGGGCTGAATGCCTTTACGCTCGAGCCAGCGCAACAGCGGCACGCGCAGCGCGCTGTCCTCGCCCGGAATCAGCAGTGGAGCGCCCTGCAGGCTGGCTGGAAAGTCCGTTTCCAGCGCGCTGCCGATGGTTCGCGCCGCCAGAAAAGCGATGCCGCATTCACCCAGCGGATGGCTGTAGCCCTTGATGTCCATCGTGGCGGGAAGGGGGCGATCGGCCAGCACCATGTCGAGCCGGTGGATGGAGAGTTCGGCGGCGAGCTGTTCCAGCCGGTCTTCGAGGCACACCAGCTTGACCGGTTCGGCCAGCGCCAGCGCAGGCGCCAGCAATTGATAGGCGATCGCCTTGGGAACCACCTCGGCGATTCCCACCCGGAACGGATGGGCGCGGGGCGCGAGACGGTTTTGCAGGGCATCCTCCAGTTCGGCGCCAATCTGGAAAATGTCATCGGCATAGACCAGCGCGGTGCGGCCGGCGTCGGTCAGTTCCAGCCGCCGCCCGTTGCGCCGGAACAGCGCCACGCCCAGGCGTTCCTCGAACGCGCTGAGCTGTCCGGACAGCGTCTGCGGCGTCAGATGCAGCTTCTCGGCCGCCCGGTTGAGCGCACCCGCCTTGGCGACGGTACGGAAGTAGTAGAGGTGTCGGTAATTGAGCATGGCGGCAAAATTATTCGGTAAAAACGAACAATAGCATTATAAAAATCGAATTTTATTGTTCTTATCCGGTCTGTATTCTTCATATCTGCATCGTGTAATGGCCCCGGTCCGAGCGGACGGGATCAGGGCGTGGCGACACGCCATTTCACGCCTGCGAAATCAAGGAGAACACATGAAACGCATTGTCTTGTTCCTCGCCACCAACCTGGCGATCGTGCTGGTGCTGTCGTTCACCATGCGCATCCTGGGCGTCGAGCCCTATCTCACCGCGAACGGACTGAATCTGGGTTCGCTGCTGATCTTCGCCGCCGTGATGGGTTTTGGCGGCTCATTCATTTCGCTGGCGATTTCCAAGTGGATGGCGAAGAAATCGATGGGGGTGCGGGTGATCGAAACGCCGTCGAACTCGACCGAGTTCTGGCTCATGGAAACCATTCGCAAATATTCGGCGGATGCCGGAATCGGGATGCCTGAAGTCGGCATCTACGATGCGCCCGACGTCAATGCCTTCGCCACCGGCATGACCCGGAACAGTTCGCTGGTGGCCGTGTCCTCGGGCCTGTTGCGGCAAATGACGCGTGAAGAGGCCGAGGCGGTGCTGGGGCACGAGATTGCGCACGTCGCCAACGGCGACATGGTGACGCTGGCACTGATCCAGGGCGTGGTCAATACTTTCGTGATGTTCCTGTCGCGCGTGATCGGCCATACCGTCGATCGCGTCGTGTTCAAGAACGAGGAAGGCCATGGCCCTGCGTTTTTCGTCACCATGATCGTGGCCGAACTGGTGCTGGGCATTCTGGCGTCCATCATCGTCATGTGGTTCTCGCGCCAGCGCGAATTCCGCGCCGACCGCGGGGGCGCCAGTCTGGCCGGACGCGGTGCCATGATCGCCGCGCTGGAGCGTTTGGGCAGCCTTCACCCGCAGCCGTTGCCGGACAAGATGGCCGCCTTCGGCATCGCCGGCGGCACCCCGCAAGGCTGGAAACGCCTGTTCATGACGCACCCGCCGCTGGAAGCGCGCATCGCTGCCCTGCGCGCGGTGCAGTAATCGAGGCTGACCGTGGACGCTGCCTTGTCTGTCGGCGAGCCCTGGATGTGGGCGGCATTCGTTGGCTTCGTGCTGCTGATGCTGGCCGTCGACCTGTTCCTCGCCGGGGGCAACAAGGCGCACAAGGTCGGCTTCAGGGAGGCGGCAGCGTGGTCGGCCGTGTGGGTGTCACTCGCCATGCTGTTCAGCCTCGGCCTGTGGTGGTATCTCAAGAGTACGCACGGCCACGAGGTGGCCGACGCCCGGACGATGGAGTTCCTGACGGGCTATCTGATCGAGAAATCGCTCGCGGTCGACAATATCTTCGTCTTCCTGATGATCTTCGGCTTCTTCGCCGTGCCGGCCGAATTCCAGCGGCGCGTGCTGATCTACGGCGTGGTCGGCGCGATTGCGATGCGCGCCGTCATGATCCTGGCGGGCGCCTGGCTGGTGCGGGAATTTCACTGGGTGCTCTATCTGTTCGGTATTTTCCTGGTCGTCACCGGGATTAAAATGCTTGTGTTCGCTGAAGCCGAGCCTGATCTGGGCAAGAATCCATTGCTCAACTGGATCAAGCGGCATGTGCGGCTGACGGCGGATTACCGCGGCGAGAAATTCTGGGTGCGGGAAAACGGCGTGCGCCTGTTCACTCCGTTGTTCCTCGTGCTGGTCATGGTCGAGTTGTCCGACGTGATTTTCGCGGTCGATTCGATTCCCGCGATATTTGCCATCACCACTGATCCTTTCATCGTGTTCACTTCCAACATCTTCGCCATCCTGGGATTGCGCGCGATGTATTTCATGCTGGCCGGCGTGGCGGACCGTTTTCATCTGCTTAAATATGGCCTGGCCATGGTGCTGGTGTTCGTGGGCGCCAAGATGCTGATTGTGGATATCTATAAAATCCCGACAGGCCTCTCGCTTGGCATTGTCGGCCTCATCATCGCCAGTTTCATGCTGGCCAGCCTGTGGGTGACGCGAAAGCAGGCCGCCCCGGGCTGAGGCCGGTCAACGAACGGGGGGATGCCTGCGCCGTCGGTTGCCAACTTCCGGCGTCGGGGCACACTGAAGTACCCTTGCAACCATGCCGACTCATACCGACTCCCCCCTGGCTCGACGGATCGTGGGATTTGCATTCCTGGTCTCGATATTCGGGCTGACCCTCTGGGTGCTGTCACCCTTTCTCGCTGCCCTGGCCTGGGCGGGGATCCTTGCGTACGTGACCTGGCCGCTCCACCAGTGGGTATGCCGCCGGATGCCGGGGCGCGACAGCCTCGCCGCGCTGCTGATGACGCTGGGGGTGACGGCGATGCTGTTGCTGCCGCTGATATGGGTGATGTTTGCCGTGGCGGGCGATGTGGTGGCGGCTTCGACGACGCTCAGGCAGTTTGCCCTTCACGGGCTTCCGCCCTTGCCCGCCGAGGTGCGCGGCTGGCCGGGCGGGGTGTGGCTGGCCGAACAGTACCAGCGCGTCCAGGCCGATCCGGCGTGGGTGCATGCGCAGTTGGCGGCGCTGGACCTGACCAATACGGGCGCGTTGAAATCGCTGGCTGGCGGCGTCGGCCGCAATGTGGCGAAATTCGGCCTCGCGGTGTTTGCGCTGTTCTTCCTGTACCGCCACGGCGTCAGCGTGCTGGCGCAGTTTCGCGGCGTGGCCACGCGCTGGCTGGGGGAGGCGGCGCGCGGCTACATCCAGACGGTCGGCGTCACGGTGCGGGCCGTGGTGTTCGGCATCGTGCTCACCGCGCTGGCGCAGGGCGCGCTTGCCGGGCTGGGCTACTGGGTCGCCGGGATCGACGCCCCCGCACTGTGGGGGGCGATCACCGCGCTGATATCGCTGATTCCCTTCGTCGGCCCGGTGGTGTGGATCGGGCTCTCCCTGGCGCTCCTGGCGAACGGCGAGACCGGCGCTGCGCTGGGTCTGTTCCTGTGGGGCGCGCTGGTGGTGAGCTGGGTTGACAACCTGATCCGGCCAATCGTCATCAGTGGCCCGACCCGGATTCCTTTCCTGCTGGTTTTTCTGGGCGTGCTGGGCGGCGTCCATGCCTTCGGCCTGATCGGACTGTTCCTGGGGCCCGCGCTGCTCGCGGTATCGGTCGGGATCTGGCGCGAATGGCTGGGGCAGGCGCATCCGGATTGAGGGGGTTGTGAGGTATCCTTGTCGGTCATCCGATCGTCAGCGCTTGAGCCTCGACCATTCCCGCGCCCGGCCTCCTGCACAGTGGGGCCGCGCGTTCCCCTACGACGCAATCAGAACGACAGAGATCGCACACCATGAATACCAAAATGACCTACGCCGGGTTCTACCACGACAAGCACGGCATGACCATGCTGGCGCGCGTCGTGCTGGATGGCTGGCTGTTCGGCTTGCTCCCTGAAAGCGAGGATTGCGCCGGCTGGCAGTTGGGGCAGATGCAGACATTGGCCGACAAGATCGAGGCCGAGTGGGACCAGTACGGCAACCTGCCCAGCCGCCTGCCGTCCGACCTGCGCGAACGCCACGAAGCCCTCTACCGCATGGCCACGGAACGCGCGCGCGGAATGGGATGGGACCCCGAACTCGGCGAAGACGAGTAAATCGCCGGCAGGGAAGTCCCTGCCGCCTGCCAACCCGCCTGCCGCCCCCTGATGGAACTGACCCCGCCGTTATTGCAACTTGCCACCCAGGCGCTCGATCTGGTGCTGGATTTCAAGCGCCCGGCCGATGCCGTGCTGTCGGCGTTTTTTCGCGAGCACAAGAAGCTCGGCTCGCATGACCGCGCCTTCGTGGCCGAGGCCGTGTTCGGCGTGCTGCGGCGCTACCGCTATCTGTCGGGGGTGGTGCCGGCGGCCAATCCACGCACCCTGATCATCGCCTGGCTGATCAAGGCGCGCGGGATGAGCGGCGCAATGCTGGAAAAATTCGCCAGGCCTGAACTGATCGACCACATCCGCAACGTTAAAACGGACGACCTGCCGCTTGCGGTGAGCGCGGAACTGCCCGACTGGGTGGTCGGAACACTGCGCGCGTCGATGAGCGACGCCGACATCCTCGCGCTCGGCCGCGCCCTGCAGCAGCCGGCGCCGCTCGACGTGCGGGTCAACGCGCACAAGGCCGGCCGCGATGCCGTGCTGACGCAACTGCGCGGGGAAGGATTGGCGGTCGAGGCGACGCCGTATTCGCCTTGGGGCCTCCGCTTCAAGGATCATCCGGCGATCAATCGGCATGCATTGTTTCTCGACGGCAGTCTGGAAGTGCAGGACGAGGGCAGCCAGCTGCTGGCCCTGCTGCTGGGCGCGCGGCGCGGCGAAATGGTCTGCGATTTCTGCGCCGGCGCCGGCGGCAAGACGCTCGCCATCGGCGCGATGATGGCCTCGACCGGCCGGCTGTATGCGTTCGACGTGGCCGAAAAGCGGCTCGCCAACCTGAAGCCGCGGCTGGCGCGCTCGGGGCTGTCCAACGTGATGCCGCAGCGGATTACTTCGGAAAACGACACGCGGGTGAAGCGGCTGGCAGGCAAGCTCGACCGCGTGCTGGTCGACGCGCCGTGTTCCGGTCTGGGGACCCTGCGCCGCAATCCCGACCTGAAGTTCCGCCAGTCGCCCGAGAGCGTGGCGGAGCTGACGCGGAAACAGGCGGCCATCCTGCGCGCGGCGGCGAAGCTGCTGAAACCCGGCGGGCGGCTGGTGTACGCCACGTGCAGCCTGTTGCCGGAGGAAAACGAGGCCATCGTCGAGGCGCTGCTGGCGGAAGGCGGATTTGCCCTGCTGCCGGCCAATGAACTGCTGGCGCAGCACAAGATCGACCTCGATACCGGCGCCATGCTGAAGCTGTCGCCCGCCGTGCACGGAACGGATGGCTTTTTCGCGGCCGTTCTGGTCAAGGCCGCGGCTTGACCCGCCCGGATTTTGCCGCTATCAATGCTGCGTTTTCCCTGGCTGGTTCGATCCCTCTGACATGGCCGCCACATCCTTCCATCCCGATACGCTCGGCACGTTGTGCGGCTTGTTCCAGGCGCGGGTCGCGGCGACGCCGGACCGGGTGGCCTACCGCCAGTTTGACGAGGCGCGCGATACCTGGCTGAGTTTCAGCTGGGCCGACGTGGCGGCTGAAGTGGCCCGCTGGCAGGCCGCACTGGTGAAGGAGGAACTGGCGCCCGGCGACCGTGTGGCGGTGATGCTGAAAAACAGCGTCGAATGGGTGATTTTCGACCAGGCCGCGCTGGGGCTCGGTCTGGTCACGGTGCCTTTATATCTCGACGACCGCCCGGAGAGCGCCGCCTACATCCTCAATCACTGCGGCGCCAGACTGCTGCTGGTCGAGGGCAGGTTCCAGCACAGGAAGCTGGCCGAGATCGCGGGATCGGCCACGACGCTGCAGCGCATCGTCAGCCTGACCGCAGCGGAAAACGGCCCGGCGAACGCGCGCGCGCATGTCGTCGCGGCAGCCGACTGGCTGGCTGCCGCGGTCGGCACGCCGGTACCCGAACACCCTCCCAGCGCCGACCTGCTGGCCAGCGTCGTCTATACATCGGGCACCACCGGGCGTCCCAAGGGCGCGATGCTGACGCACGACAATCTGTTGTGGAACGCGTTCTATTCCTCGCAATGCGCCGATTTCGAGCCGCACGAGGTGTTTCTGTCCTTTCTGCCCATGTCGCACACGCTCGAGCGCACCGGGGGATATTACCTGCCGATGCTGATGGGCGCCGAGGTGGTCTATGCACGCTCCATCGCGCAGCTGGGGCAGGATCTGCAGGACATTCGCCCCACCGTGCTGATTTCGGTGCCGCGCATCTACGAGCGTGTCTATGGACGTATCCAGGACAGTCTGAAGAAAAAGAACCGGCTGGCGCGACCGATATTCAAGCTGGCGGTGCGGGTCGGCTGGCGTCGCTTCGAGCATGCCCAGGGGCGGGCACGCTGGACTCCGTCCCTCTGGCTATGGCCCATGCTCGACCGCAAGGTGGCGCGCAACGTCACGGACAAACTGGGCGGCCGGCTGAAGCTGGCGATTTCGGGAGGCGCCGCGCTCTCGCCGGAAATCGCGCGCATGTTCATCGGCCTCGGCGTGCCGATCATCCAGGGGTACGGACTGACCGAAGCCAGCCCGGTGGTATGCGTCAACCGCCCGGAATCCAACATCCCTTCCAGCATCGGCCCGCCATTGCCCGGCATCGAGGTGAAGATCGGCGACAACGACGAACTGCTCACGCGCAGCCGCTGCGTCATGCGCGGCTACTGGCAGGACGAGGCCGCCACCCGCGCCATGATCGACAGCGAGGGCTGGCTGCATAGCGGCGATCAGGTCACGATGGATGCCTGGGGGCACTACCACATCACCGGGCGCATCAAGGACATCATCGTGCTGAACAACGGCGAGAAAGTGCCGCCGACCGACATGGAATCCGCCATCCTGCTCGACCCGCTGTTCGAACAGGTGATGGTCGTCGGCGAAGGCAGGCCTTATCTGGCCGCGCTGACTGTACTGAATGAGGAGCACTGGCAGGAATTTGCCGCGCATCTCAATGTCGATCCCCGTCACCCCGACGCCCTGCGCGACTCCCGGGTGATGAAGGCGCTGACTCATCGCGTGGCGCATCACCTCAGGCACTTTCCGGGCTATGCCCAGATTCGCCGGCTGCACCCGGAACTCAGTCCGTGGACGCTGGAGGACGGCCTCCTGACCCCCACTCTCAAAATCAAACGCAACCAGGTGCTCGACCGTTATCGCGCAGCGGTCGAGGCCATGTACGCCGATTTCACACGCTGACCACATCAAACCGATCAGGGAGATCCTTCATGCCTTCGTTTTCTCGTACACAACTGATGCTCGGCCTGGCACTGGCCGGATTCGCCGGCCCGGGCCAGACGGCCGGCTTTGCCCTGGTCGAACAGAACGCCAGCGGCCTGGGCAACGCCTATGCCGGTCAGGCCGCCAGTGCGCAGGATGCCAGCACGATATTTTTCAATCCGGCGGGGATGACGCTGCTGCCCGACCAGCAGCTTGTACTCGCCGGGCATCTCATCAAGCCGCAGACCAAATTCAGCGGAACCGTCAGTCCTGCGGTTCTCGGCGGCGGCAACGGCGGTGATGCCGGCGATCTTGCCTTCGTGCCCAATGCCTATTTCGCCTTCCGGCTGACGCCCGATGTGCATCTCGGCATCGGGGTGAATGCGCCGTTCGGCCTGAAGACCGAATACGACAGCACCTGGAAAGGGCGCACCCAGGCAATCAAGTCCGAACTGAAAACGGTCAACCTCAATCCCTCGATCGCCTGGAAGGCGAGCGAATCGTTCTCGCTGGGCGCCGGGCTGAACATCCAGTATGCGGAGGCGACACTTAGCAGCGCGACAGGAGCGGCGATTCCCCCGCCGGTCGGGACGGTCAAAGGCGATGATTATGGCTGGGGCTTCAATCTTGGCGCGTTGTGGCAATTGAATGACGCGACGCGTGTAGGTTTTTCGTACCGTTCCGAGGTGGACTACACACTGAAGGGCAGTTTCAAGGTGAATGGCGTTACGGTGGTGAACCCGATCCATGCCGATTTGACCTTGCCGGATAGCGCCTCGCTGAGCCTGTTCCACAAGCTCGGCACACGCTGGGATTTGCTGGCCGACGTTACCTGGACCGGCTGGAGCGATTTCGATGCCCTGAGGATCGTGAACGCCAGCGGCGGCCCCGTCTCGACCACCATCGAAAACTGGGACGATACCTATCGTTATTCGCTGGGCGCCAATTACCACCTCAACGACAGGATCACCTTGCGCGGCGGCGTGGCGTACGACCAGACGCCCGTGTCCAATGCCTACCGCACGGCGCGTATTCCCGACGGCGACCGCACCTGGATCGCGTTCGGCGGGCAGTATCGCGTGTCCGAGCGGAGCACGCTCGACTTTGGCTACGCTCACCTCTTTATCCGGGATGTGCGCATCAACAAGACCGAAGGTACGGCTCCCCCCATCACTTTGACAGGGACTTACGAAGGCGCCGTCGATATCCTGTCGGCGCAGTTCACCCACAGCTTCTGAGCGGAGGCGGGCGCCCCATTGGGCGTCCACTTGGATGAGGCGCGGGCCGCTATAATCCGGCTCACCGTATTCCCCTGCGACGTCCTTGGATCAGCCCATTCCCTTTGACAACCTGCTGACACGCCTGATCAACGACAGCAGGGACGTCGATCTGCTGTGGCAAGCGGGCGTACTGGTGGTGTGCGCCCTCGTTGCCTGGGGCGCGATGCGCCTGATCGCCCCTTTTCTCGCGAAGACCGATACCGTCTGGCATGCCGGCTTGCGCCGGGTCGGGTTTCCGTTCTTCATGCTGCTGGCGCTGCTGCTCGGGCGCGACCTGACTCATCACTGGCTGGCCCCTGCGCACCTGCTGAATCTGGCCGTGCCCCTGCTGCTGGCGCTGGCGGGCGTGCGGCTGGTGATCTATGCGCTGCGTTATGCGCTCAATCCGCGCGAATCGCTCAAGTTGTGGGAGCGCACGGCCGCCTGGCTGATCTGGGGGGCGTTTGCGCTGCACATCACCGGCCTGCTGCCGCGCATCCATGCGGCCATGGAAGCGCTTTCGTTCCAGTCGGGCACTCACCGTTTCTCGCTGTGGCTACTGTTCCAGGCCGCGGCGGTCATCGTGGCGGCGCTCATCGTTGCGCTCACCCTGGCGCGCTTCACCGAAAAGTACTTGATGGGCATCACGCAGATGAACCTGTCGCTGCGCATGGCCTTGTCCAAAGCCGCCCGCACCGTGCTGCTGATTCTGGCCGTGCTGGTGGCCTTGCCGGCGGTGGGGATCGATCTCACGGTATTGTCGGTGTTCGGCGGGGCGCTCGGCGTGGGGATCGGCTTCGGCCTGCAAAAGGTGGCCAGCAACTACATCTCGGGCTTCATCATCCTGCTCGACCGTTCGGTGCGTATCGGCGATCTGGTGACGGTCGATGGCAAATATGGCCAGGTCAGCCAGATCAATACGCGCTACACGCTGTTGCGGGCGCTCGACGGGACCGGAACCATCATTCCCAACGAGACGCTGATCACCCAGACGGTCGTCAATCATTCGCTGTCCAGGCCCAGTGCGCGGATCGCGTTGCCGGTGCAGGTGTCCTACGATACCGATCTGGAGCAGGCCGTGGCCTTGATGCTGGAGGCGGCGAACAGCCACCTCCGGATCGTGCACGATGAGCCGGACAGTCCGCCCAAGGTGTTGCTGAAGGAATTTACCGACAATGGCATCCTGCTGGAACTGGCTGTATGGGTACGCGACCCGAGCGAGGGACAGAATAATCTGCGTTCCGATATCAACTGGGCGATCTGGCGGCGTTTCAAGGCCGCCGGCATCGAAATTCCTTTCCCGCAACGGGTGGTGCACCAGGCGCGGCCATCGCCGGCCAACAATAATAATCCTTGATATTTATGGGGTTTTGCGATAGTTTGCAAAACATTTTTGTCTTTTTCTGGAACGACAAACCATGCAATCAGGCGTGTTGGATTTACCCTGGTGGGGGTATGTGCTGGTGGCCTTGGCCCTGACGCACATTACCATCGCCGCCGTCACCATTTTCCTGCATCGTTCGCAGGCGCATCGCGCCGTCGATCTGCATCCCGTCGTCAGTCATTTCTTCCGCTTCTGGCTCTGGCTGACCACCGGCATGGTCACCAAGGAATGGGTCGCCATTCACCGCAAGCACCACGCCAAATGCGAAACCGAAGAGGATCCGCACAGCCCGCAGACGCGCGGCATCAAGAAAGTCTTCTGGGAAGGCTCCGAGTTGTACCGTGCTGAAGCCAAAGTAGCCGGAACGCTGGAAAAATACGGCCATGGCACGCCCGACGACTGGATGGAGCGCAACGTTTACAGCCGCCATTCGGCCAAGGGCATCATGCTGATGATGGCGATCGATCTTGCCCTGTTCGGGCCCATCGGCCTGACCATCTGGGCGGTGCAGATGGCCTGGATTCCGGTGACGGCCGCCGGCATCATCAATGGGATCGGGCATTACTGGGGTTACCGCAATTTCTCCAGCGAGGACGCCAGCACCAATATCGTGCCCTGGGGCGTCCTCATCGGCGGCGAGGAACTGCACAACAATCACCACGCCTACGGCACCTCGGCGCGACTGTCGAACAAGTGGTACGAGTTCGACATCGGCTGGCTCTACATCAAGCTGATGTCCTACACCGGTCTGGCCACCATCCGCAAGGTGGCGCCGACCGTGAAATGGCTGCCCGCCAAGCCGCTGTGCGACCTGGACACCCTGCAGGCCATCATCACCCACCGTTATGACGTGATGGCGCGCTTCGTGAAGAGCGTGCGTGCGGACAGCAAGGCCGAGATCGTCAAGCTGAAGGCGAATACGACCCTGCCACAGAACTGGAATTTCGACAGCTTCCGCCGCTGGCTGCACAAGGAACCCGCCGAACTGGCAGCGGCCGACCAGGCCGAGCTCGACACCTTGCTCGGCAAGAGCGAACGGCTGCAAACGGTCTACCGGATGCGGCAGGAACTGGCCGCCATCTGGGGCCGCTCCACTGCCAGCCGCGAACAATTGCTTGGCCAGTTGCAGGCCTGGTGCAAGCACGCCGAGGACAGCGGCATCCAGTCGCTGAAGGACTTCTCGGTGCGCCTGCGCAGCTATGCCTGACCGGTTGCGAGGAGGGAGCCGCATCCACTTGCGTGACTGGATCCGAGCCGCCGCGAAGTCCCTGCTGAAGGCCCGCCAACCGGCGGGTTTTTATTGCGTGCAACCGCTTGCTGCAGTCTCGATGGCGGTCGCCTGACAAGATGGCGCAATGCCCATGACAGACCACACCTGGCAGCGTACGAAAATCGTCTGCACCTTGGGGCCGGCCACCGATACGCCGGACGTGTTGCAGCGGATGATTGCCGCAGGCATGGACGTCGCCCGCATCAACCTGTCGCACGGCGACCACGCCGGCCATGCGCGCCGGATTCGACAGGTGCGCGAACTGGCCGGCCAGATGGCGCGGCCGGTCGCGATCCTGGCCGACCTGCCGGGCCCCAAGTTCCGGATTGGTGCCCTGCAGGGCGGCGCGTACCGGCTGATCGAAGGGGCGCAGGTCGCGCTGGCGGACGCGCCGCACGATGCCGGGACGCTCCCGGTGCGCCACCGCGAATTGCTGGATGCGCTGCGTCCCGGTGAAACCGTGTTCCTGGCGGACGGTTCGATCGAGCTTCGGGTGCGCGCCGTCGCCGCTGGCCGAGTCGATTGCGACGTCGCGATCGGCGGCACGCTGCGCACGGGCTCGGGAATCAATGTGCCCGAATCGCGCCTGCCCGTGCTCGTTCCCACCGCGGACGATCGCAGGCATCTGGGGTTTGCGGCGGCTGAAGACGTCGACTGGATCGGCGTTTCGTTCGTGCAGACGGCCGACGATCTGGCACGGGTGCGCGCATCGCTCCCGGCCGGCCGTCAACCGCTCTTGATGGCGAAGATCGAAACGCGCCACGCACTGACGGATCTCGATTCGATCGTCGCGTCCGCGGACGCGGTGATGGTGGCGCGCGGCGATCTGGGGGTGGAGACCGATCTTGCGGAGATTCCACTGGTGCAAAAACGCATTATCGCTGCCGCGAATGCCAGCGCCCGCCCGGTCGTCACGGCGACCCAGATGCTCGAGTCGATGGTCGAGCACGAACATCCGACGCGGGCCGAGGTGACCGATATCGCCAATGCCGTACTCGATGGAACCGATGCGGTCATGCTGTCGGCAGAGAGCGCGGTGGGCAGGAATCCGGTCGCGGCGGTACACATGCTGCGGCGCGTGCTCGCGGCAACCGAGACCGAATACGTGGCGTCGATGGCGCGGGACCGTCTGGCGTCGCGCGGGAGCGTGACGGCGGACGAGGCGGTCGGCCTCGCTGCCTGCCAGCTCGCACAGCAACTGGATGCGCGCGCCATCATCGTCCTCGCGCGCAGCCTTGCGCCCGTCGCTGCCATTGCGCGATTCAGGCCGCAGGCGACGGTCATCGCCCTCACGGATTCGGAGCGCCTGTATCGAAGCCTCGCGCTGGTATGGGGCGTCTCGCCGCTGCATGAGGCATCCGGACTTGAGCTGCCGGCGTGTCTCGCCGGCGCGGCGCGGTGGCTATCTGCGCACGCCCTCGCGCGATCCGGCGACCGGGCGGTCGTGTTGTCGGATTCGGCGGGTAGCGGAAATGCGGTCGATACGCTCAGGATGGTGCGATTGCCGGCGTAACGCTTGCCGGCAAGGCGGTGTTGACTGCAGAAACGCCGAAGCTTATTTCAGCTTGGTTTCCTTGTACATCACATGCTTGCGAGCCTTGGGATCGAATTTGCTGATCTCCATCTTCTCGGGCATGGTCTTCTTGTTTTTGGTGGTGGTGTAGAAGTGGCCGGTGCCCGCAGTGGACTCCAGCTTGATTTTTTCGCGTCCGCCTTTGGCCATGAACGTTCTCCTTAGACGGCTTCGCCGCGGGCGCGCAGGTCGGCCAGGACGGATTCGATGCCGTTCTTGTCGATGGTGCGGAGCGCCGCATTGGACAGACGCAGACGGACCCAGCGATTTTCGCTTTCGACCCAGAACCGGCGGTATTGCAGGTTGGGCAGGAAACGACGCTTGGTTTTATTGTTGGCGTGGGAAACGTTGTTTCCGACCATGGGCCTCTTGCCCGTCACGACACATACGCGAGCCATGCTGCTGCTCCAGAAATTGAGGGTTAACCGGTGAGGGCTAACGAAAGGGTCAGCCCGAGAACCGCGATTTATACCACAGCTCGCCGCCGCGAGGCAAGCTTTGCCGGGCTCAGAGATGCCCCGCTTCCATGAACGAAAGCGAAGACGCGCCGGCGACGATGAAGTGGTCGAGCACGCGGATGTCCACCAGCGCCAGCGCGTCCGCCAGCTGGCGGGTGAGGCTGCGGTCGGCCTGGCTCGGTTCGGCCACCCCGCTGGGATGGTTGTGCGCCAGAATCAGCGCGGCGGCGTTATGCGCCAGTGCGCGCTTGATGATCTCGCGCGGGTAGACGCTGGTCTGCGTCAGCGTGCCGCGAAACAGTTCTTCCACCGCGATCACGCGGTTTTGCGCGTCGAGAAACACGCAGCAGAACACTTCGTATTCCTTGCCGCGCAAGAGCAGCCGCAGATAGTCGCGCACGGCGGCGGGGGAGGCGAGGGCGTCGCCCTTCTGCATGTCTTCGGCCAGGGTGCGGCGCGCCATTTCCATCACCGCCTGCAGCAGTGCGTATTTGGCTTCGCCGACGCCGGGCGCTTCGCAGGCGGTTTTTTTATCGGCACGGCACAGCCCTCCCAGGCTGCCAAAACGCTCGATCAGCTCACGTCCGAGATCGACCGCGCTTTTGCCGATGACGCCTGTGCGCAGGAACACCGCGACCAGTTCGGCATCGGTCAGGGCCACGGCGCCCCGTTTCAGGAGTTTCTCCCGTGGGCGCGCGTCTTCCGGCCAGTCTCGAATCGCCATGACCCTTCCCCTCCCGTAGAATGCCGCCATTATTTATTGAAAGTGCGTCAGGAATCGAATCCGTGTCGCTGGCAGGCAAAAAAATCATTCTGGGCGTGACCGGCGGGATCGCCGCTTACAAGGCGGCCGAGTTGTGCCGCCTGCTGATCAGAGCCGGTGCCGAGGTGAGGGTCGTGATGACCGTTGCCGCGCAGCAATTCGTGACCCCGTTGACGTTTCAGGCGCTGTCTGGCAAGCCCGTGCTGGCTTCCTTGTGGGATGCGGCGAGCGGCGACGGTATGGAACACATCCACCTGTCGCGCGATGCCGACCTGCTGCTGGTGGCGCCGGCTTCCGCTGATTTCCTGGCCAGACTTGCGCAGGGCCGCGCCGACGACCTGCTGTCGACCCTGTGCCTCGCCCGCACCTGCGGGCTTGCGGTGGCGCCGGCAATGAACCGCGAAATGTGGGCGGCCGCGCCGACCCGGCGCAATCTGGAGCAGTTGCGTGCGGACGGCGTGAGCGTGCTGGGGCCGGCCGCGGGCGAACAGGCCTGCGGCGAAATTGGCCTGGGGCGGATGCTGGAGCCGGCCGACATTCTCGCGGCTTTGCCTGGCCTGCTGGGGGCCGGCCCGCTGGCGGGCAAACGCGTGTTGGTCACTGCCGGCCCCACCTTCGAGGCCATCGATCCGGTGCGCGGGCTGACCAACCGGAGTTCTGGCAAGATGGGCTATGCCGTCGCGCAGGCGGCCGCCGAGGCGGGCGCCGCCGTGTGTCTGGTGTCGGGGCCGTCCTGTCTCCATGCCCCGGCTGGCGTGCGCCGTATCGACGTACAGAGCGCCGCCGAGATGCGCGACGCGGTGCTGCGCGAGTTGCCGAGCGACGTATTCATCGCCGTGGCGGCGGTGGCCGATTACCGGGTGGACGCTGTGGCCACACAGAAGATCAAGAAAAATGACGCAGTCCTGACGCTGAACCTGGTTCCCAACCCCGACATCCTGACCGAGGTCGCCGCCTTGCCCGGCGCTCCGTTTTGCGTGGGCTTCGCCGCCGAGACCGAGCGGCTGGCCGAGCATGCCGAAAGCAAGCGCCTCCGCAAAAAGCTGCCGCTGCTGGTCGGCAACCTGGCGCAGGACACGCTGGGACAGGACAGCGCCGAACTGGTGCTGTTCGACGATCGGGGCCGGCACCCGCTGCCGCGCGCCGACAAACTTACCCAGGCGCGCCGCCTGATCCGTCACCTTGCCGCCCTGCTCAACTGACGAAATTCCGACGAATATGAAGATGGATGTGAAGATTCTCGACGCTCGCCTGCGCGATCAGCTGCCGCATTACGCCACGCCGGGTTCCGCCGGGCTCGATCTGCGCGCCTGCATCGATGCCCCGATCATGCTTGCCCCCGGAGAAACCCGGCTGATCCCCACCGGGCTTGCCATCCATCTGGCCGACCCCGGCTATGCTGCGCTGATCCTGCCGCGCTCCGGCCTCGGCCACAAACACGGCATCGTGCTGGGCAATCTGGTGGGGTTGATCGATTCGGATTATCAAGGCCAGCTCATGGTCTCTGTGTGGAACAGAGGACAGCAGAGGTTCGAACTGACGCCGATGGAGCGTTTGGCGCAACTGGTGATCGTGCCGGTGATGCAGGCAGAATTCAATATCGTGGAGGCGTTTGCCGACAGCCAGCGCGGGGAGGGCGGCTTCGGCAGTACGGGGCGGCAGTAGTTTGTCGGGGTTTTTTACATTGGGCGCCTGGGCGCACCCGGCAGGACGACCGGTCGGGCGCGTGCACGCCGGGGCATGGAATTTGCTGCATGGAGGCCATGTCGACGGGCTGCCCGAAGCAGACGGTCCGTCATTGCGGATAAACACATACCAAGAGGTTGGAGAGCCGCCCGGCGTCGTCATGCCCCATACGTCCATATCGCGATTTGGTCTGATCCTGGCTGCAGCCCTGCTGCTGTTGGCCGGGCTCGTGACGTCCGCGATGTATCTGATGCGGACCCAGGCGCAACTGGTACCGGAGGAACTGGGCAAACCGGTGATGGCGACGCAGATAGAGTTTCTCGCCGATGCCATGAAGCGCAGCGCCGCGCGGATTGCCGCGCACCCGCAGACGCTGGCGTGTTTTACCAGCGCGTCGCCGGACGTGTGCCAGGCGCAGGCGGCCAATCTGCAGGCGCTGAATCAGGATGCAACCGTACTATTTGTGACGGAAGGTCAGCGTCAGTTACTGCCCGGTTTCCTGCCGGGGGATACCCGGCGGCTGTTGACCCGTGCCGGACACGGCGGTAGCGGGGCCACCGCCACGTTCAACCTGTCCCTGTCGCATCCCGTGACCGGGAGCGACGGGAAACGGCTCGGGTACGTCATCGTCGAGCAGAGCGTGCCGCAACTGCAGGCGCTGTTCGACACCTTGCCCTTGCCGGACGCTGCCGCCTATGCCGAATTGCAGCAAGGCGGCAGCGGCGATGCCAGCATGGTGCTGATGCGACGCGGCAACCAGGCGATCAAGCGGAATACCCATCCGACCCTGATTGCGCTGGCGGGCACGCCCTGGCAGATTGCCGTCTGGCGCCCGGCCACGCCGATCATTGAGAGCATCGCCCCGTATCTGCTGGGCTGGCTGGTGGCCAGCCTGATCATCGCCATCCTGGTGGCAGCCACCATTCTGGCCATACGCAACCGGGTGGCCGACAACCTGCGCACGCTGGTGAAATTCACCAACGATCTGCGCCAGCAGCGTTTGCGTGCCGATTATCCGGTCAGCCTGTCGGAATTTCAGATGCCGCTCGAGACCATGCTGAAGCTTGGCAAGGTCATGCTGGGACGGCAGAAGGAAGTCTCGTCGCAGGCGCGGATCGATCACCTGTCGCAGGTCAACAACCGGCGCAGCTTCGACGAAAAGCAAAAGGAACTGTTCGCCACGCTGAAGGACGGCTGGACCCACAGCCTGCTGATTCTCGACATCGACAACTTCAAGCAGGTCAACGACACCTTCGGCCACGAGGCGGGCGACCAGCTCATCATCAAGTTCGGCAACGCGTTGAAGTCGTGTCTGCGCAACAGCGATTTCATCGCCCGCTTGGGCGGCGATGAGTTCTGCGTGGTGTTTCCCTACACTCCGCTCGACCGTGCACAGGAACTGGCCGAGCGTCTGCGCGACAAGATGCCGGAGAGTGTGGAGCTCATTCCGGGGGTGACGCAGAAGCTGTCCTGGAGTGGCGGCATGTCGGAATTCAGCCGTGCCGACCGCGAGGAAAATGAGGCGTTGGCACGCGCCGACGCGGCACTGCTGGAAGCCAAGCGGGGAGGGCGCAACGCCACGCGAATCAGGGCCGCCTGAACGCGGCTGCCAGCAGGATGACGCCCAATAGCCCCCACAGCGCCAGTACTGGCGTATTGCCCCAGCGCACATACGGCGTACTGCCGGCATACCCCTGAATCTCGCCGCTGAGGCTGCCGGCAGTGAAGAGCGGCAGGCTGGCCAGGACCTGGCCGTTCACATCGATGATCGCGGTCAGGCCGGTATTGGTCGCACGCAGCATCATGCGCCCCGTTTCCAGTGCGCGCGCCTGCGACATCTGCGTGTGCTGCCAGGGCGCCAGCGAATCGCCGAACCAGGCCAGATTGCTGACGTTGACCAGTACGCTCGCTTGCGGCAGCTGGCGGATGATTTCTTCGCCGAACGCGTCCTCGTAGCAGATGTCGGCGGCGACGCGCTGGCCACCGATGGCGAGCGGGCGCTGGTCGATCGCGCCGCGCGCGAAATCGGAGAGCGGGATGTGCAGGACTTCGATGACCCAGCCCCATATTTTTTTCAGCGGGATGTATTCGCCGAACGGCACCAGATGCACCTTGCTGTAACGCTGGCTGGGCGCACTGCCGAAACTGGCGACGCTGTTGTAGTAGGCGCCGTCCAGCGAGCCGGTCGGCAGGCCAGCCAGCACGTCACCGCCGTTGCGGCGGCCGAGGGCGATCAGACCCTTGCGATAGGCGTCGGGGAGTGCGGACTCGAACAGCGGCAGCGCCGTTTCCGGCAGGACGATCAGGCGCGCGGGTGAGGCGGCGGCCATGCGTGCGTAGTGGTCCAGTGTGGCGAGGGTTTTCTCGGGTTGCCACTTCATGTCCTGCGGGATGTTGCCCTGCAGCAGCGCGACGGAAGTCGGTGCCCCGTCAGGGGTGGTCCATTGAATGCCGCGCAAGGCCTGACCGCCGACTCCGAGCGTCACGATCGCTACCGCCGCCCAGATACGCGACGCCCGCGACGTGCGCGGTGTCATGCCCCATGCCAGCAGACCTGCCATCAGTGCCAGCAGAAACGAAATGCCGTACACGCCGACGAGCGGGGCATAGCCGGCCAACGGACCATCGGGAATTTGCGAGTAACCCGCAACCAGCCAGGGAAAACCGGTGAAAATCCAGCCACGTATCCATTCCGACACGCCCCAGGCAAGCGGCAGCAGCAGCACGATTCTCGACGCAGGGGCGTGGCGCCACCGTGCCTGCAGTGCGCCGACCGTCGCCGGGAACAGCGCGAGGAATGCGCAGAACAACAAGGTGGCGAGTCCGGCCAGCCACATGGGCATGCCGCCATAGACCCACAGGCTGACAAAGACCCAGCTCACGCCGGTGAGAAAAAACCCCAGCCCCCAGGCCAGCCCGGTCACAAAGCCGGCCTGCCGGGACGGCGTGCGCGACCACTGCGCGAACAGCACGGTCAGGCTCAGTATGGGCAGAAGCCAGAATCCGAATGGCGCGAAGCCGGCGACGGCCGCCGCGCCCGCAAGCAGGCTCAGAAGCGGCGACAGGATGGCGGCGCCCCGCAGGGCGGAATGCTTATCCCCCATGCCGGGCGTCGCGCCTAGCCGGGCGATTCAAAATCGATATGACCGTCGATCACGGTGTAGCGGACCCGGCCCTGCATCGGATGATCGAGGAAAGGCGTGTTGTCGCCCTGGCTGGACAGGATTTTGGGGGTGACGATCCATTCGGCGGATTCGTCGAATATGCACAGATCGGCGGCACTGCCGATCGACAGGTTTCCGCCGGGGATGCCCAGGATCTGTGCCGGTTTCCAGGAAATCAGGTCGATCGCCCGCAGCAGGGGCACACCCATGTCACGCGCCCATTTCAAGGTCAGCGGAAGCAGCAGTTCGACCCCCGAGGCGCCCGGCGTCGATTCGCCGAAGGGCACCAGCTTGACGTCCTCGTCGACCGGGGTGTGGTCGGAGCACAGCGCGTCGATGGAGCCATCGCGCAAGGCTTCGCGGATGGCATCGCGGTCGCGCAGGCTTCTGAGCGGCGGCACCAGATGCAGATGCGAATCGAAACCGATGAGGTCGTTCTCCGACAGGTGTACATGGGCGCAGGCTACATCGCAGGTGACGGCGAGTCCTTGCGCCTTGGCCGCCCGGACCATGGCAATGCCCTCACGCGTCGACAGGCGGGCAAGATGGATACGTGCGCCGGTTTCGCGGGCCAGTTGCAGGATGGTCGCCAGCGCCACGGTTTCGGCCAGCGCCGGAATCCCCTGGAGGCCGAGTCGCGTCGCCACCGCGCCATCGTGCGCGACGCCGCCGCGCGCCAGCGTCGCGTCCTGCGGCCGCAACCACAGGCTGAAGCCGAACGTGGCGGCGTATTCCATGGCGCGCAGCAAAACCAGCGTGTCGGTCATCGGCGCATCGGCCTGGGTGAAGGCGCGGCAACCGGCTTCGGTCAGTTCGGCCATTTCGGTGAGCATCTGTCCTTCAAGCTTCTGCGTCATGGCGCCGATCGGATAGACGCGCGGCCCGGGAAGATTGCGGGCGCGGAACTTGAGCATTTCCACCAGGCCCGGTTCATCCAGTGGCGGGTCGGTATCGGGTGGACAGGCGAGCGAGGTCACGCCGCCTGCAGCAGCCGCCAGCATTTCCGATTCGAGTGTGGCCCGGTACTCGAAACCGGGTTCACGCAGGCGCACCGACAAATCGACCAGACCGGGGCAGACGACGAGGCCGGTGGCGTCGATCGTATGGCTGGCCTGGAAGCCGGCAGGCATCTGTCCGATGGCGGCGATTCTGCCCGCGGTCACGAACACGTCGGTCATTTCGTCGCGTTCGTTCATCGGGTCGATGACGCGCCCGTTCCTGATATGAATATTCATGCGTTCCCCGTCCCCGCCAGCATGGCCATCACCGCCATGCGCACCGCGATGCCGTAGGTCACCTGCGGCAGGATGACCGACTGCGGGCCGTCGGCCACTTCGGACGCGATCTCGACGCCGCGGTTCATCGGGCCGGGATGCATCACGATGGCATCCGGCCGGGCGAGCGCAAGCTTTTCCGGCGTCAGCCCGAAGAATTTGAAGTATTCCTGCGAACTGGGCAATCGCGCGCCTTTCATGCGCTCGTTCTGCAGGCGCAACATGATGACCACGTCGCATCCGGCAAGTCCTGCTTCCATGTCGTGGAACACCCTGACGCCCATCTGCTCGACCCCGGTGGGGAGCAGGGTTTTCGGGCCGATGACGCGGACTTCAGGCACGCCCAGCGTGGTCAGCGCGTGGATCTGCGAGCGCGCCACGCGCGAATGCAGCACGTCGCCGACGATCGCCACGGTCAGATTGTGGAACTCGCCCTTGAAGCGGCGGATGGTGAACATGTCGAGCAAGCCCTGGGTGGGATGCGCATGGCGGCCGTCGCCCGCGTTCACCACCGAGATATGCGGCGCCACATGCTGTGCGATGAAGTGCGCCGCCCCGGATTGTGCGTGGCGCACGACGAACATGTCGGCGTGCATGGCGGAAAGATTGTCGACGGTGTCGAGAATCGCCTCGCCCTTGGTCTGGCTGGAGGTCGCGATGTTGAGGTTGACCACGTCCGCGGAGAGGCGTTTGGCGGCGATCTCGAAGGTCGTGCGGGTGCGTGTCGACGGCTCGAAGAACAGATTGAAGATGCTTTTGCCGCGCAGCAGCGGGACTTTTTTCACCTCGCGTTCGCCGACGTCCATGAAGGATTCGGCGGTGTCGAGGATTTGCGTGATGATGGCGCGCGGCAGGCCGTCGAGGGTGAGCAGGTGGCGCAGCCTGCCATCCTGGCTGAGTTGTGGGTTCATGCAAGCGTAAGCGTCAGATGGCCGTCGTCGAGGCGGGAAAGATTGATGTTCCGGTGGTCGGGAACGGTGATGGACAGGCCCGCGAAATCGGGGCGGATCGGCAGTTCGTGGCCGCCGCGGTCGACCAGCACGGCCAGCCGGATCGAGGCGGGGCGGCCGTAGTCGAACAGCTCGTTCATCGCCGCGCGCACCGTGCGGCCGCTGTGCAGCACGTCGTCGACCAGCAGGATGGCGCGATCTTCCAGATCGAAAGGCAGATTGGACGGCTTGACCTGCGGATGCAGGCCGATGCGCGAGAAGTCGTCGCGGTAAAACGAGATGTCGAGCGTGCCGAGCGGCTGGCTGCATGACAGCAATGCATGCAGGCGCTCGGCTACCCATACGCCGCCGGTGTGGATGCCCACGATCAGCGTATCGGGCGTGAGCGCCGGCGCGATGACGTCGGCGAGTTGCACGATCAGGGTGTTGGCGTCAGGCAGTGAGGCGTGCATCAAAAAACCCTTGCAGTATGAGTTGGGCGGCGACGGCATCCGTCAGCGCCTTGTTTTTCCTGCCGTGGATGCCGCGTGCATGCAACTCGGATTCTGCCGCCGTGCTGGTATGGCGTTCGTCCACCAGAAAAACCGGGAGGGTGAAGCGGGATTCTAGTTTACGGGCGAAGTTTCTGGCTACCCGCGTCATGTCATGTTCGCTGCCGTCGGCATGAGCGGGCAGGCCCAGCACCAGCAGCACCGGCTGCCATTCAGCGACGAGTCCGGCGAGCGCGGCGAGCCGGGCTTCGGTCGAGTCGGCCTGAATGACCGTGAGCGGGTGCGCAATGCCGATCGACAAATCCCCCGTGGCCACGCCGGTACGCTTGAGGCCGAGGTCGAGGGCCAGCACCGTGCCGTGGGTATGCTCCGGGTTCAAGCGTGTCCGGCTTCTTCGGACAGGCTGGCGAAATCGATCCCCAGCAGTTTCATCGCGGCAGGCAGACGTTCCTCGGGTGCCAGGTCGAAAATCACCTGCGGGTCGGCGGCCACCGACAGCCACGCATTCTGCATGATCTCGTCCTCCAGCTGGCCTGCAGACCAGCCCGCATAGCCCAGAGATACCATGAATTTTTCCGGTCCGGCGCCCTGGCTCACGGCTTCCAGCACGTCCTTCGACGTGGTCAGGCTGACGACGTCATTGACAGTGAGGGTGGAACTGAAGGTGAGCGGCGGTGTGTGCAGCACGAATCCACGTTCGGTCTGCACCGGCCCGCCGAAATACACGATGTCATGATGCAGGCGTTCCGGCAGCGACAATCCGATTTGCTCGAACAGGGCCGACAGTTCGAGATCGATCGGACGATTGACCACCACGCCCAGGGCGCCCTGGGTGCTGTGGTCGCAGATATAGGTCAACGTGCCGTTGAAATTGGGATCGACCATACCTGGCATGGCGATCAGGAAATTGTGGGTGAGATTGACGGTATCCATGATTGCCTTCCCATTGTAATCTGCCTCAAATCAGGCCACCACTTTTTCGGCTTGTCTTCCAACTATAGCGGCCATAACCCTTCATGCCTGAAATATATCCGTGCGCTCGCAGGGGTTCGCCGTGGTCGGCGCGACTTCGGCCACGCCATGTTTTATCGTTTCGTCTGCCGGGCGCGCAGCAAAACGTTGACCGGGGCCGGCAAAACCGGAATACTTTGATCGGTCAGACAATTAGGGCCTGTTAACACTATTTTCAGGTCTGCGGCGAGGCCGATTCGGGATGCAGCCCGCGAAGCAGACCGTGCCGCTGTGCGGGCACAGCAAGCGGGCTGCGACAAAGGGATGCGCCCGAATGGGCCCGCCCCTCCGGGTTGCTGCGAGAAAGCGCGTCTGCGGCGTTGCGCCGCTTGGCAAGGGAACGACCCTTGCCGGCGCGACGCGCCTTGCATCCATCGCTTTCTCGCAGCAACGCAGACCTGAAAATAGTGTTAACAGGCCCTAAAAGCGCGGCCCTCCACCCCAGAGAGAACAACCTGCTTCAATGAGCTTGCCAGCACAGGACACCCACCGCCTTGCCGGCATACTGCTGCTGTCCGCCAGCATCCCCCTGCTGCTGTGGCAGACCTTTCCAGCCAATCAGCTGACGCTCTCGCCCCCCGTTTTCCTGGCGTTCCATTCGGTGATGGAAATCTTTGCCGTCGTGGTGGCGGCGCTGGTTTTCTTTACCGGCCATGGCGCCCAGGAAACCTTGCGCTCGACCCGCTCCGTGGCATTGGGCTGCGCGTTCCTCGCGGTGGCGTTGTTCGACACCCTGCATTTTCTGTCCTATCTGGGCATGCCGGACCTGGTCAGCCCGAATTCCCCCCACAAAGCCATTCTTTTCTGGCTGTGCGGCCGGCTGGCCGCCGGGATCGGGCTGCTGGCGTATGTGCTGCTTCCGGAAACGCCCGTCACGCAGGTTCCGGCCAGCCGCTATGCCTGGGTGGCCGTTCTGCTTCTGTTGGGGGGCGTGTCCTGGGGGCTGTTGGCATCGCCCCAGGCCATTCCCGCCATGTATGTCATGGGCGAGGGTTTGACCCCGCTCAAGATAGCGCTCGAATGGGGCGTGTTCGGCCTGTACCTCGCGATTGCCGTCCTGCTGTACCTGCGCCGCCGGCTGATCACCCACTGCGATTTCGAGAGCCTGATGCTGGCCTTGCTGCTGATGGCGGCGGCCGAGCTCTTCTTCGTCGTCTATGTGCAGGTGAGCAGCACGGCCAGCCTGCTGGGGCATACCTACAAGGTGTTTGCCTATTATTTTCTCTATCGCGCGATCTATGCCGAAGCGGTGAGCCGGCCGTTCCGCCAGATGCGCCATATGCTCACGCATGACGACCTGACCGGATTGCCGAACCGGACCGCGTTCAGCGAGCGGCTCAACCAGTCCATTCGTTCCGGCGATGAGACAGAACCCTGTACCGTGATGCTGCTGGATCTCGACCATTTCCAGAACGTGAACGACACGCTGGGCCACGAATACGGCGACCTGCTGCTGGTGGCGGTGGCGGGGCGTATCCGGGCAACGCTACCCGCCCCGGCTTTTCTGGCCCGTTTCAGCGGCGACGAATTCATGATCCTGCTGGCGCGCACCACCTCCGAACAGGCGAGGCAGGTCGGGCAGACCCTGCTGGACGCCATGGGGCGGGAATTCGATATCGGCAGCGATCGTCTGGGGATCGGCGTCAGCATCGGCATCGTCAGTTATCCGGCCGACGGTGAGTCGGCCAGCGTCCTGATGCGCTATGCCGACCTGGCCCTGCATCGCGCCAAAGCGGCCGGCCGGAACTGCTTGCGGGTGTTCAGCCATGATCTGTCCGAAGAAATCCAGCGCCGTGTGCTGCTGGAAGCGCGCCTCAAGCAGGCGCTCGAACGCAAGGAGCTGACGCTGCACTACCAGCCCAAGCTGGAAATCCGGACGGGCAGCCTGATGGGGTGGGAGGCGCTGCTGCGCTGGCAGTCGGCGGAACTGGGCATGGTCAACCCCGAAGAGTTCATCCCGGTGGCCGAACATACCGGCCTCATCCTGCCGATCGGCGACTGGGTGGTGCGCGAGGCCTGCCGCCAAATGCGCGTCTGGCAGGACGCGGGCCTGCCCGTCGGCACCATGGCGGTCAACCTGTCGGCGCGCCAGTTTCGCCAGAAGGATCTGGCGGAAGAAGTCAGTGCCGCCCTGCGCGATACCGGGCTGGCGGCGAGCGATCTGGAACTGGAGATCACCGAGTCGTCGATCATGGACAACCGGGCGGTTGCCGCGACCGTGCTGACCGAACTGGAGCGGCTGGGGCTGCGCATCGCGGTGGACGATTTCGGCACGGGTTATTCCTCACTGAGCTATCTGAAGAGCTTTCCCATCCATTGCCTGAAGATCGACCGTTCGTTCATCCGCGATATTCCCGGCGACGAGAATGACACCGCCATCGTGCGCACCATCATCGCGCTGGCCGGCAGCCTCGGCCTGACCGTGGTCGCGGAAGGCGTCGAGACCGATGCGCAACTGGCGTATCTGCGGACTCATCATTGCGATCAGGCGCAGGGCTATCTGTTCAGCCGGCCCCTGCCACCGGACGAATGCGTCAAGCTGATGCGGGCAGGCTTGCGCCGGGCAGCGGCCTGAGGCCTGCCGCGAGGCACGGGCTCAGGCCGCTTGCTCGTGGTGGTAGCCGGTCACGGTATCCACTTCGACTCTGGAACCCAGGATCACCGGCACACGCTGATGCAGATCTTCCGGGTTCAGATCGAGGATACGCTCGCGGCCCGTGGTGGCGGCACCGCCCGCCTGTTCGACGATGAAGGCCATCGGGTTGGCCTCGTACAGCAGGCGCAGCTTGCCGGCCTTGGCGGGGTCCTTGGTGTCCTTGGGGTACATGAAGATGCCGCCGCGGGTGAGGATGCGGTGCACTTCGGCGACCATCGAGGCGACCCAGCGCATGTTGAAATCCTTGCCGCGCGGGCCGGTCTTGCCGGCCAGACACTCGTCGACGTAGCGCTGCACCGGCTTTTCCCAGAAACGCATGTTGGACGCGTTGATCGCGAACTCCCGGGTTTCGGCCGGGATTTTCATGGCGGGGTGGGTCAGCACGAACTCGCCGACGTCGCGATCCAAAGTAAAACCATTCGTGCCGTGGCCGAAGGTCAGCACCAGCATGGTCGACGAGCCGTAGATTGCGTAGCCCGCGCACACCTGCCGGGTGCCGGCCTGCAGGAAATCTTCCGCCTTGGCGGTGCGGCCGGCGACCGGTGCCTTGAGGATCGAGAAAATGGTGCCGACCGAGATGTTGACGTCGACGTTGCTGGAGCCGTCGAGCGGATCAAAGACCAGAAGATATTTGCCGAGCGGATACTGGCCGGGAATGGCGTAGACGTCGTCCATCTCTTCCGACGCCATGCCGGCGAGGTGGCCGGCCCACTCGTTGGAGCGGATCATGATGTCGTTGGTGATGACGTCGAGCTTCTTCTGCATCTCGCCCTGCACGTTTTCGGAATCGAGCGAGCCCATCACGCCCAGCAACGCGCCCTTGTTGACGACATTGGAAATCGCCTTGCAGGCGGTGACGACGTCGTTCAGGAGCGAGGTGAAATCACCGGTGGCGCCGGCGGTGCGGCGCTGTTCTTCGATGATGAACTGGGTCAGGGTGGTGCCGGTATGCATGAAGGTCTCCAGAAGCGGAATCAAATAAAAGCATTAGAGTAATCTGATATTTTATCACGCGATAAAGCGATCAAATACCCTTCGGGACACGTCCGGGACACAGGAAATGCATGGGCAATAAAAAACCCGCCACTCGGCGGGTCCAGACTGCTGACAAACCCCGTCTTTTTCCGAAGTCGGGGTTTTGTTTTTGTGGATTCGATTCAGGCGTGCTGAAACGCCAAGCGAAGCATGAA
>MKWM01000029.1 GCA_001899765.1 Thiobacillus sp. 63-78 | reverse complement strand
AGGCTGGATGAAATCGCCAGGAGATGCAGCGATAATGAGGCCGCCAGACGCCTCAACCAGGCCAAAGCAAAACTCTTTCAACTCATCAACAAATCTCGACAACGCGCCGCCTGAGTCAACTCCGATTGCCCCGCTCGCTCAGGCTCATGTGTGAATTGGAAAATACTGGGTCATGACGGTTTTTTGAAGCGCGGGACGGCTTGTCATGCCGCGCGCATCATCATGGCGTACTGCACTTTCATCGTGATGGCGCTGCCCAGCACGATGGCAATAAAGGTGAAGATGGAGCCCAGTGCCAGGGTGGAAAAGCCGGTGATGCCCTGGCCGATGGTGCAGCCCATCGCCAGCACGCCACCAAATCCCATGAGGATCGCGCCGACCAGGTGGTTGAAGAAGTCGCGGACGGAGGCGAACCACTCGATCCGGAAGCTGCGTGAAATCAGCGACCACAGCAGGGAGCCGGCGAGCACGCCCGCCAGCGCCATGATGCCGAAGGTGAGCAGCGTACGGTTGAAGCCGCTCGCCACGTAGCCGAGGGTTTGCCCCATGGGGTTGATGAAGGTGAAGGACTGCGGCGCAAGCGGTCCGGCGGCGGCGGGTCGGAGCGCGTCGGCCGGGGCATAGAGGTCCCAGTCCTGGACGTAGGCTTGCAGCGAAAGAATATCGCCGTCTGCGCTGATCCGGATGTTGCTGGTGACATACCAGGCGGCAAGCACCGCCAGGCCGACCACCAGCCCTCCCAGGATATTGTCGAAGCTGCCACGGAAATCAGGCGACTTGAAGGCCCAGATCAGCAACAGGACGCCGATGACGGCGCCCATGACGATGCGGCCCGTGGCGACTTTATCGCCAAAGAGCATCGCGCCGAGGTCCTGATTGGTGGTCAGTGCCACCGCGGTCGGGTTGGTCCATGGATAGAACAGGGTGGAATACAGGGTCTTGTCGCTGCCGGGGAAGGGATTGATCATGAAATAGGCAATCAGACCGATGACCCCCAGCACCATGACCGACTTGAGGTTGCCGCCGCCGATGCGGATCAGCGTCTTGTTGCCGCAACCGGAGGCCAGCGTCATGCCGATGCCGAAGAGGGCGCCACCAAGCACGTTCTCGAGCCAGACGAGGTTGTTCTGGCGATAGGGCGGGAAGGTGCCGTTGAGGTTCACCAGGCCGGTGGCCTGCAGAGCCGTCACGCCCAGTACGCCCACCGCGATGGCCAGGATCCAGGCGCGCAGACGCCCGGTGTCACCCATGTTTATCCAGTCGGACACGGCGCCCATGGTGCAGAAATTGGTCTTGTTGACCACGGCGCCCATGACGAGGGCGATCGCGAAGGTCGCCCACAGAAAAACCGATTGCGCACTCACGAAATGTTCGTAAGTCATGAATTCATCCCTCCTCTGGAACGGGAGCGGCAGGCGCCGCTCTCCGGAAATGGCCGAATTTTAATGCGTTCCCGTGCAGACTTTGCTGACCAATAAATACCAGGGCCTGTTAACAGGCCCTAGCCAGACCGCGCATAGCGCGTCGGATCGGGCTTGCCCGCGGCGAGAAATCCCGCGCGCCTCAAACGGCAGGCATCGCAGCGCCCGCAGGCCAGGCCGTCCGCAGTCGCCTGGTAGCAACTCACGGTCTGCCCATAGTCCACGCCGAGCGCGATCCCGCGCTGGATGATGTGTGCTTTCGACAGATGCTGCAGCGGGGCATGAATGCGCAGCTTCATCCCCGCGACGCCGGCTTTGGTGGCCAGGTTGGCCATGTTCTCGAAGGCGGCGATGAACTCGGGGCGACAATCGGGGTAGCCGGAATAATCGACGGCATTGACGCCGATGAAGAGGTCGCGCGCACCGAGCACTTCGGCCCAGGCGAGCGCCAGTGCCAGCATCACGGTATTGCGGGCGGGCACGTAGGTGACCGGAATGCCGTCGGTCGGGCTTTCCGGTACGGCGATGGAAGCATCGGTCAGCGCCGAACCGCCGAGGTCGCCCAATCCAAGACGCATCACCCGGTGCTCGACCGCGCCCAGGCCGCGGGCCACGCGCGCGGCGGCGGCGAGTTCGGCGGTATGGCGCTGACCGTAATCCAGGCTCAGCGCATGGCAGGCATAGCCCGCCTCCCGCGCCATCGCCAGCACGGTGGCGGAGTCCAGGCCGCCGGAGAGCAGGATGACCGCGGGTTTCATGTGCCCGGCGTGTTGCCCCACAGGATCTTGTGCAACTGCACCTGCATGCGTACCGGCAGCCGGTCGGCCAGAATCCATTCCGCCAGTTGGGCGGGCGGGAGTTCCCCCTGCACCGGCGAGAGCAGCACGGGGCAGACCCGCACCAGATTCCGTACCCGGATGACCTCGCACGCCCAGTCGTAGTCGGCGCGGTTGGCCAGCACGAACTTGATTTCGTCGCGCGGTGTCAGATGGGCGATATTCTCCCAGCGGTTGCGCGCGGCCTCGCCCGACCCCGGCGGTTTGATGTCGACGATGCGCGACACCCGCGGATCCACCTTGCCGACATCGAGCGCGCCGCTGGTTTCCAGCGATACCGAATAGCCCGCGTCGCATAATGCGGTCAACAGGGGCAGACAGTTTTTTTGCGCCAGCGGTTCGCCGCCGGTGACGCACACGGTCGATACGCCATATTCCGCCACACGCGTCAGCAGCGTCGCCAGCGGAACGGTTTCGCCGCCCTGGAAGCTGTAAGGCGTGTCGCACCAGCGGCAGCGCAAGGGGCAGCCGGAAAGACGGACGAACACCGTAGGCAGGCCGGCCCGGCTGGTTTCGCCCTGAAGCGACAGGAATATTTCTGTCAAGCGAAGCGGGGTGGCCGCCGACGCATCGGCTTGGCGGCCATGCCCGCCTTCAGGCGGATGGAGCGTCAGGGATTCGGGCACAACGCTTACTTGATCGCAGCCAGCCGGCGCTCGGCAAGTTTGGCCGCGGGCGTGCCCGGGTGCTTGACGACCAGTTCCTTGAGCGTCTTGCGCGCACCGGCCATATCGTTCAGCTCGATCTGGCTGGAGGCGACATTGAGCAGCGCGTCGGGCACCTTGGGGTTGTCGGGATAGGCCGCCAGAAGCTTTTGCTGATGCGTCAGCGAGGTCTTGTAGTCCTTCAGCGCGTAATACGAATAGCCGATCCAGTATTGCGCATTGGCCGCCAGTGAGCTGTCCGGATAGGTTTTGAGAAAGTCCTTGAAGCCGGCGATGGCGTCGGCGTACCTGGCACCGCGGAACAGGGCGAGCGCGCCTTCATAACTGCGCGACTCGGCCAGCGGATCGGTCTTCGGCGCCCCGCCAGTCGCTCCAGTCGCTGGCGCCCCTGAAGCAATGTCGCCCGCGGCGGAAGGCGGCGCCGCATCGGCCGCCGGCGCCGGCCTGGCCGCCTTGGCCAGTTCAGTGAGGCGCTGGTCGAGATCGGCATACAAGTCGTTCTGGCGCTTGCCCAGTGTATCCAGCAGATTCGCCTGAACCTCGATCTGGCCGCGCATTCGGGCCATCTCCGTCTTGATCGATTCCAGTTCCTTCAGCAAGTCCAGCAGCGGCTGGTTTTGCTGCAGCGCCGTTTCCGTCTTGTCGAGGCGCGCATCCAGCGCATCCACCCGTTGCTGCAGCGCCTGCTGCTGGCGGCTCAGCTCATCGGTATTGCCGAACAGTGCCGCGTGCGCCGGCTGGGCCAGCGCAAGCGCGGACAGGGCGAGCACGCCATAGCGCCGGATCGGGCTCATTTCTCGTCGCTATACACCACGTCGGTGCGGCGATTCTCGGCATACGCCGCTTCCGTATGGGCCGTGTCGCGCGGCTTCTCCTCGCCGAAGCTGACTGCTTCCATCTGCGCGTCGCTCACCCCCAGTACGGCCAGTGCCTTGCGAACGGCTTCGGCACGCTTCTGTCCCAGCGCGAGGTTGTATTCACGGCTGCCACGTTCGTCGGTATTGCCTTGCAGGATCACGTGCGCATCACGCTTCGATTTCAGGTAGCCCGCATGCGCCTCGATCATCGGGCGGTATTCGTTTTTCACCACAAAGCTGTCGAAATCGAAATAGACGCTGCGCTTGGACAGGAGGCTGGCCGGATCCTTGCGCGGGTCGCCGGAATATTGGTCGCCGGTCGCACTGCCTGCCACACTGCTGCTGCCCACGCCCGTGGTTTCCGTGCCCTGCGCGGTACCCGCCGTTCCACTGCCGGCGCGGTCCTCGACCGTCGCTTGCGTGCCGCCCGTGGTACCGCACGCGGACAGGGTCAATGCAACCAGAACGGGCCATACAATCTTGTTCATGTGTGTCTCCTTATGATGAATGAATACAATCCGTCATGGGCGGTCCTTGTCTGCTGCCTGCAACCCCCCACCCAACATTAAAACAGGCGCCTGCCTTTCATGGTCCCCAGACCGGCTCCCGCGCATCCACCCCCGATTCCGACAGGCGCGCACGCGTTTTGCCGTCCAGGCTCACCGTCCCGAGTATGCCCTGCTCGCCCCGCACCGTCGCGTACAGCACGGCCTGGCCATTCGGGGCGAAGCTGGGCGACTCGTCCTGCGCGGTATCGGTCAGCACCCGGGTCTGCCCTGATGCCAGTTCCTGCAGGCTGACACTGAAGCGCCCGCCCTCGCGGCTGATATAAGCCAGGTAGCGCCCGTCCGGGCTGATCGCCGGAGAGACATTATAACTGCCATTGAAGGTCACCCGTTTGGGTTCGCCGCCGCTGGCCGCCATGCGATAGATCTGCGGGCTGCCGCCGCGATCGGACGTGAAGTACAAGGTTTGCCCGTCCGGAGTGAAAACCGGCTCGGTATCGATATTGCCGCCCCGCGTCAGGCGCGTCGGCCCGCTCCCGTCGGCGTTGATCATGTAGATCTGCGAGGCGCCGTCGCGCGTCAGCACAACCGCCAGCCGTTTTCCGTCGGGCGCCCAGGCCGGCGCCGAATTCGATCCCTTGAAAGCCGCGATCTTGCGGCGGTGGCCATCCTGCAACGACTGCATGTATACCACCGGTTTCCTGTCCTCGAACGACACATACACCAGCCGGCTGCCATCCGGCGAGAACCGCGGCGAAATCACCGACTCGTTGGAGCGCATCACGGTGCGCGGGTTCTGCCCATCCGCATCGGCCACCCGCAATTCATAACGGCGGCCCTGCTTCTGCACGTAGGCGATACGGCTGCTGAATGCGCCGGGAATGCCGGTCAGCTTCGCGTAGATGAGGTCGGCGATCTGGTGGGCCGTGGCACGCCACTGGCTGGCGGTGATGCTGTAGCTGTAGCCCGCAAGCTGGGTCTGCTTGAGCACATCCAGCAGATAGAAACGGACCTCGAAGCGTCCGCCAGGCTGCGCGGCGACCTGGCCGATCACCACTGCGTCCGCGCCCTTGCCGCGCCAGACGCCATAATCGACCTGGGCGGGCGTGACGGGCGGTTGCGCCCCCTCCACGTCCACCAGCCTGAATTGACCACTGCGATTGAGATCGTCTCCGGCAATCTGTGTCAGCGCAGGGCTGGGCTGCCCGGGCGCTGCCTGGAACGGCACCATCGCCACGGAAATCTTGCTGGCCGCACCGCCGATGACCTGGATTTCCATCGCGGCGCGCGCGGAAAATGGCGCGTACAGCAAGGCCAGGCACAGCAGGGGAAACAGAACAACGGAACGCAGCATGAATACAGACATCGGGCTCACAAACGCTTTCTGGTTGGGGCAGTCTAGCATAGGCTGCCTGCGGGTCCGGCGAGGCGCGGCCTCGTTTCGGGCTCACTCTTTGGGGCGATGGACAAAGGAAAGTTCCGGAACGAAGGCCGCGCGCGCGGCGCGGTCGCCTGGCAGCGGCAGCGGCGATGATTTTTCGATGGCACGTACGACCGCATCGTCATAGGCCGGGTTTCCGCTGGATTTCGTCACCCGCACGCTCAGGACTTCGCCGGTAGGCAGCAGCTTCACCAGACACCGGACTTCCGGATTGCCCTTCAGGTTATCGGGCAATCGGGTGTTCCCGCGCACCTTGGCACTGATCTGGTCGCGGTATTGGCCGACGACGCTCGCCACTTCGGCCTGCTGCCTGCTGGCCGCCGCCTGCGCTTCGGTCAGGCGGGCAAGGCGCGCCTCGTTCGCTGCCGCATCGGCCGCCACACGCTGCTTCAGGTCTTCGGCTTCCATCTCGCGCAGCAGTGCCTGCCGCTTCTGCTCCGCCAGCTGTTTTTCATGGCTCGCCCTGGCGGCGGCGGCCCGGGCCTTTTCCTCGTCGGCCTGGATGGCCTTCAATTTCTTCAGCTGTTCGGCCTCGGCTTTTTTCTTTTCCAGTGCGATGTCGGGGGGCTTCGGCGGCGGCGCTTCCTTTTCCACCGGTTTGTGAACGGGTGCAGCTTTCTCCGGCCTGGCGGTTTTCTCGGGTTTGGCAACGTTCACGGGCTGCGGCGGGCGGGGTTTGGCGGGGGACGGGGGCGTCTCCGGCAGGGTTTGCCACAGATCGACCTGCACGGCGGCGGGATGATGGGTCTGCCATGACACCCCGAACACCAGCAAGAGGACAAACAGGACGTGCACACCCAGCGCCAGGGCCCCGGCAAGGAGATTGGGGACCGGGCGGGAAGCGGGCGGCGCGTCGGCCGTGAAATTCATGGCGCCGGGCGGGCAAGCAGGCCGATACGTGTAATCCGGGCCTGCTGCAGGAGCGTCATGGTATGCATCACTTCCTCGTAGCGGACGTTCTTGTCCGCCGCGATGACGACCGGCTGGTCGGGCTGTTCGCGATGCAATCCGGCCAGTTCGTCAGCGAGCGCCGATTTCGCCACGACCCGCTCGCCGCCTCCCGCCGCGCGGTTGCGCAACAGATATTCACCCGATTCCCGGATGATGATTTCGAGCGGTTTCTGCGGCGCCTGCGAGGTCTTGCCGACACTCGGCAGCTCGACCTGGGCCGGGTTGATGAAAGGCGCGGTCACCATGAAGATCACCAGCAGCACCAACATCACGTCGATCATCGGCACGACGTTGATCTGGGCCATCTGTTTGCGGGACCGTGCCACGGCTTATACCGGTTTGACCGTCACCTGGCGTTGCAGGATGTTGGAAAACTCTTCCATGAAACTTTCCATGCGGTTGGCCAGGCGGTCGATGTCGTGGGTGTAGCGGTTGTAACCGACCACGGCGGGAATGGCCGCGAACAGGCCCATGGCGGTGGCAATCAGCGCTTCGGCGATGCCCGGGGCAACCTGCGCCAGCGTGGCCTGCGCCACGCTCGACAGCCCCATGAAGGCGATCATGATGCCCCACACCGTGCCGAACAGGCCGACGTAGGGCGAGACCGAGCCGACCGTCGCCAGAAAGGACAGGTGCGATTCGAGACCATCGAGCTCGCGCTGATACGTCGCGCGCATCGCGCGGCGGGTACCGTCGATGATGACATTGAGCGACAGCCCGGCCTGGTGCCGCAGCTTCATGAATTCGCGAAATCCCGCTTCGAAGATGCGCTCCATTTCGCCCGCGCCCTCGCGTTCGCCGGCCACGCGCTGATAGATGGCGTTCATGTCGCCGCCGCCCCAGAATTCGCGCTCGAAACGGTCGGTGACGCGCAGGGCACGCTTGAGGGAAAACATCTTGATGAAGATGAACCACCACGACATGATCGAGGCGCCCAGCAACAGCGCCATGACAACCTGCACCGGCAGCGAGGCATGGAGGACGAGGTGGAACAGCGAAAGGTCTTGACCGAGTTCAGGATTCACAGTTTTGGATTCACGTTGCGCGGGCCAGTGCCTGCTGGAGGGGCTCCGGGATTCTAACGGGTTTGAAACGTGCCGCGTCGACGCAGGCGAGCGTCACGACGGCTTCTGCCAGACGGGTCGGACCGCGCATAAGTTCCTGCCGTACGCCGAGGCTGGCGCTTCGGGCTTCATGCAGCGCCACCGATACGTCGAGCTGCTCGTTGAAGCGGGCCGGCGCCAGGTAATCGATCTCCACCCGCCGCACCACGAAGACGATGCCGGCTTCGTCGCGCAGCACATCCTGCTCGAAGCCGAATGCGCGCAGCCATTCGCTGCGTGCGCGTTCCATGAATCTGAGATAGTTGGCGTAATACACGACACCGCCGGCATCGGTATCTTCCCAATAGACACGGACCGGCCAGACGAATGCCATCAGAACAGTTCCGCGTTCGGCTCGGCGGGCGCGGCCAGCCCGAGGTGGCGATACGCCAGCGGCGTGGCAATACGGCCGCGCGGCGTGCGCTGCAGATAGCCCTGCTGGATCAGGAAAGGTTCGAGCACATCCTCGATGGTGTCGCGTTCTTCGCCAATGGCGGCGGAAAGATTGTCCAGCCCGACCGGGCCTCCCATGAATTTTTCAACCACGGCTGACAGCAGCCTCCTGTCCATCACGTCGAGTCCGGCCCGATCGACATCCAGCATCACCAGCGCCGCATCGGCCACCGCGCCCGTGGCCTGCCCGTCCGCCTTGACGTCGGCGTAATCGCGCACCCGGCGCAGCAGACGGTTAGCGATGCGCGGCGTGCCGCGCGAGCGGCGGGCGATCTCCAGCGCGCCGGCCTCGTCCAGGTTCATCTGCAGGAGACCCGCCGAGCGGTGGACGATGAAGCCCAATTCCGCCGCCGAGTAAAATTCCAGCCGCGCGACGATGCCGAAGCGGTCGCGCAGCGGGTTGGTCAGCATGCCGGCACGCGTGGTCGCGCCGATCAGGGTGAACGGCGGCAGGTCGAGCTTGACCGAGCGCGCCGCCGGGCCTTCGCCGATCATGATGTCGATCTGGAAATCCTCCAGCGCGGGATACAGCACTTCCTCGACCACCGGGGAGAGGCGATGGATCTCGTCGATGAACAGCACGTCGTGCGGCTCCAGATTGGTCAGCAGCGCCGCCAGGTCGCCCGCACGTTCGAGCACCGGGCCCGAAGTCTGGCGCAAATTGACGCCCATCTCGCGCGCGATGATGTGCGCCAGCGTGGTCTTGCCCAGCCCCGGCGGGCCGAACAACAGCACGTGGTCGAGCGCCTCGCTGCGCTTTCTGGCCGCATGGATGAAGATTTCGAGCTGCTCGCGCGCCTTCGCCTGGCCGACATATTCGGCCAGCGTACGCGGCCGCAGCGCGCGCTCGATCTGCTCTTCCTGCGGGCTGACGGCGGCGGGGGCGATGAGACGGTCGGTTTCGATCATGCCGACATCTTACCCTTTGGAAAGCAGCTTCAAAGCCTGGCGAATTGCCTCGGACACGGGCAGACCGGCGGGCAGTTTCTGTATCGCCAGCCCCGCTTCCTTGTCGTGGTACCCCAATGCCAGCAAGGCCTGACGCACGTCATCCGACACCCTGCTCTCGCCCGCTACCACGGAGACCGCGCCGGCGAACACCGGCTTGCCCTTCAATTCGAGCAGCAGGCGCTCGGCGGTCTTCTTGCCGATGCCCGGCACCTTGACGATACGGCCGATCTCCTGTGCGGATATCGCCGCCGACAGGTCGTTGACCGACAGCCCGGACAGCACCGACAGCGCGGTCTTGGCGCCGATGCCGGAAACCTTCAGCAGTTCGCGAAACGCCGCGCGCTCGATCTCGCTGCCGAAGCCGTACAGCAGATGCGCATCCTCGCGGATCGCCAGATGGGTCAGCAGGCTGACTTTCTCGCCCAGCGCGGGCAGGTTGTAGAAGGTGCTCATCGGCACGTCGATTTCGTAACCGACGCCGTTGCAATCCACCAGGACTTGCGGCGGCTGTTTGGCAACGAGGGTGCCCGTAATGCGGCCTATCATGCGTACCCCTTCCTCATACCAGGCGCCCACCCTTGACGCGATAGCCCGCAGTGGACTGCGTCCCGAGCCGGCTGCCATGCGCGTGGGCAATGGCGCAGGCGAGCGCATCGGCGGCGTCGGCCTTCGGCGCGACCGGCAGCGCCAGCAAACGCTTGACCATGTCCTGCACCTGCTCCTTGGCCGCCTTGCCATGGCCCACCACCGCCTGCTTGATCTGCAGCGCGGTGTATTCAGCCACCACCAGCTCGCGCGACACCGCCGCGCAGATCGCCGCACCGCGCGCCTGCCCGAGCAGCAGCGTGGACTGCGGATTGACGTTGACGAAGACGATCTCGACCGCGCAGGCATCGGGCTGCCAGGTGGCGATCACCTCGTTCAACCCCGCGAACAGCACACCGAGCCGCTGCGGCAGTTCGCCCTCACCGCTCTTGATGACGCCGCTGGCGACGTAGGCGAGCTTCTGGCCGGTCTGCTCGATGACGCCGAAGCCGGTGAGGCGCAGGCCGGGGTCGATGCCGAGGATGCGGCTCAAGGCCACAACTCGACACACGTCGCGCCTGCTGCAAACGCTTCGTGGATGGTGGCATGCTTGTCAATCAATACGCGCAGCATTTCGGATTTATCGGGGTTATTGATGCGCAGCCACAGCACGACGGGTGGGGCGCCTCGGGTAAGACTCAAATCATAGAAATCCGCATCGCGGGTCACCAGTACGTAATCATGCTGACCTGCGTACTGCCACAATGCAAGGTCGGTTGCCTGTTCCAGTCCGAGCAAAGCAACCTGGCTCGATCCCGGCCAGGTTTCCTGCAAGAAAGGCACAAGGCGTCTGGACAGATTTTCGTCCAGCAACAGTTTCATCCGTGTACCGATGCAAGCTGGCGCTCCCGGTCTGCCGCAAAGGCAAGGCAGGCACGAATGTCGGCCGCTTCGAGTTCGGGAAAATCAGCAAGGATCGCTTCGTTGGACTGCCCTGCCGCCAGCATTTCCAGTACGTCGTAGACCGTGATTCTAAGTCCACGGATGCTAGGCTTTCCACCGCGCTTGCCAGGCTCGGACGTAATGCGGCTGTGGTAATCCATGCGCGGCTCCTTCACTGAATCTGCCTTGTGATTTTACTCAGGAAGCACGGCGTTGGTGTAGACCTCCTGCACGTCGTCGAGACTTTCGAGCGCGTCCAGGATCTTCTGCATCTTCACCGCGTCGTCGCCGGCCAACTCGGTCTCGGCCTCCGGGCGCATGGTGATCTCGGCCACCGCCGGCTTGAAGCCGGCCTTTTCCAGCGCCTCCTTCACCGCTTCGAAAGCCTTGGGGTCGGGCGAGGTCAGCACCTCGATCGAGCCGTCCTCGTTGGGGATGACGTCGTCGGCGCCGGCGTCGAGCGCGGCGTCCATCACCGCTTCTTCGCTCGCGCCCGGCTCCAGGATGATCTGGCCGCAGTGCTTGAACTGGAACGCGACGCAGCCGTCGGTGCCCATGTTGCCGCCGTGCTTGACGAAGGCGTGGCGCACGTCGGCGACGGTGCGCGTCTTGTTGTCGGTGAGGCAATCGACCATCACCGCGACGCCGCCGATGCCATAGCCCTCGTAGCGCGCTTCCTCGTAGTTGACGCCGTCAAGCTGGCCGGTACCGCGCTTGATCGCATTCTCGATGTTGTCCTTCGGCAAGGACTCGGCCTTGCCCTTGTCGATCGCCAGGCGCAGGCGCGGGTTCATCGCGGGATCGCCGCCGCCCATTTTGGCGGCCACGGTGATTTCCTTGATAAGCTTGGTGAAGATCTTGCCGCGCTTGGCGTCCTGGCGACCCTTGCGGTGCTGGATGTTGGCCCACTTCGAATGTCCTGCCATGTCGATTCCAACGCAATTTGAATAGCCGGAGATTTTACACCGTGGCTCCCCTTCTACGTTTCGGCGTCGACCTCGGCGGCACCAAAATCGAACTGATCGCGCTCGACGCCGGCGGACGGGAAATCCTGCGCCGCCGCGTGCCGACGCCGCAGCACGACTACTTCGCCACGGTGGCGGCGGTCGCCGCCCTGATCCAGCAAGCCGAAACCGAACTCGGGCAGCGCGGCAGCGTCGGCGTCGGCACCCCCGGCGCGCGCTCGCCCGCCACGGGACTGATGAAGAACTGCAACTCGACCTGTCTCAACGGCAAGCCCTTGCAGCAAGATCTTGAACGCGCGCTGAAGCGAGACGTGCGGCTCGCCAACGACGCCAACTGCCTGGCGCTGTCAGAAGCTGCCGACGGCGCGGCAGCCGGTGCGGATACGGTGTTCGGCGTGATCCTCGGCACCGGCGTCGGCGGCGGCGTGGTGGTGCGCGGCCATGTGCTGAATGGCGTCAACGCGATTGCCGGCGAGTGGGGCCATTCGCCGCTGCCCTGGTTCCAGTTCGCCGCAGCCCCGTCCGACCGCGCCTCCACCGGTCAGCATCCCGCCACCGGCGAGGCCATCCTGCATCCCTGGCCGAACCCGCGCGAGCTCGATGCCGCGCCCGCGTGCTACTGCGGCAAGAAGGGCTGCATCGAAACCTGGCTGTCCGGCCCCGGCTTCGCCGCCGACCACGTGCGCTACGGCGGCGAGGATCTGCCCGCGCACGAAATCGCGCAGCTCGCAAACGCCGGCTACGGGCCGTGCAGCGCCACGCTCGCGCGTTATGAAGAACGCCTGGCGCGCGCGCTCGCCGGGGTGATCAACCTGCTCGACCCCGACGTCATCGTGCTCGGCGGCGGGCTCTCCAACATCGCCCGCCTGTACGACAGCGTGCCGCGGCTGTGGCCGCGTTATGTCTTTTCCGACCGCATCGACACCAAACTGGTGCCACCCAGGCACGGCGACTCCAGCGGGGTACGCGGCGCGGCGTGGTTATGGAGCGGCTGAGCGCCCACACTGTTCATGCGAGGCGCGCAGTGGCGAAACAATCCAGCCTGCGCCCTCACGCCGTTGAAGACTGCTTAGCGTACTGACTTCCGTCCCGTTCGCCCTGAACCGACCGTTACAGTTGAAGTATTCGCGCTGCTGCAACGTTCAGACCCTTCCACAGGCCAGGCAAAACGGTGGCCAAATCAATGCAGCTTGATGCGCGCCCGCGTCGGCGTGCTGATGAAATGGGCATAGGTGGTGAGCGTAGTCTTGACCCAGCCGTGCAGCGCGATCTGGTGCATCCTGTGCAAGGACCAATAGACGAAACGCGCGATCGCGCCTTCGATCATGATGCTGCCGCCGGTGAGTCCGCCCATCAGGTTGCCGACGGTGGAGAAGCGGCCCAGCGCGATCAGCGAACCGTAGTCGCGGTAGACATACTCGGGCAGCGGCTTGCCGTGGAAACGCCGGCAGATCGACTTCACCAGCAGCGACGCCTGCTGGTGGGCGGCCTGCGCGCGCGGCGGGACGAAGCCCTTGCCGCCCGGCATGGGGCAGGCCGCGCAGTCGCCGAAGGCGAAGATGTTGTCGTCGCGCGTGGTCTGCAGGGTGGAACGTACCACCAGCTGGTTGATGCGGCTGGTTTCCAGGCCGTCGATGTCTTTCAGGAAATCCGGCGCCTTGATGCCGGCCGACCACACCATCATGCTGGCGGGAATGAACTTTCCGTCGGCGGTCAGCATGCCGTCGGCGCGCACTTCGACGATACGCTCGCGGGTGTGCATTTCCACTCCCAGTTCGGTCAGGCGTGCGGCGGCCGCATTCGACAGGCGCGGCGGCAGCCCCGACAGGATACGGTCGGAAGCTTCGACGAGGAGCAGCTTCAAACTCTTGTCGGGATCGATGTGATCCATGCCGTAGGCCGACAGTTCGCGCGTGGTGTCGTGCAGTTCGGCGGCGAGTTCGACGCCGGTGGCGCCGGCGCCGACGATGCCGACGGTGAGTTGGCCGGGTGCGACCGCTTCGGTCTGGGTGTTGGCACGCAGGCAGGCGTTGATGTAGCGGCGATGGAATTTACGCGCCTGTTCGGGGGTGTCGAGCATGATGCAGTGCTCCTTCACGCCCGGCACGCCGAAGTCATTGCCGACCGAGCCGACCGCGATGATCAGGGTGTCGTAATGAAATGTCCGCCGCGGGATGATCTCGACGCCGTCATCGTCCAGCGTGGGGGCGACGCTGACTTCCTGGCGCGCGCGGTCGAGCCCGTCCATGCGGCCGAGACGGAAGGTGAATCCGTGCCAGTGGCCCTGCGCCAGATATTCCAGCCGTTCGGCGTAGGAATCGAGGCTGCCCGCCGCGACTTCGTACAACAGCGGCTTCCACAGATGCGAAGGCGAGGCATCGATCAGCGTGATGTTCGCGCGTTTCTTCCTGCCCAGCTTGTCGCCCAGCCGGGTGGCCAGTTCCAGCCCGCCCGCGCCGCCGCCCACGATGACGATGTCATGCATCCGCTGTGTGATAGCCACGAATTTTCCTCTTTTTCTGAAATACCCTGCACACTAGCACCGGTTTCCCTTCCTTGCCCGGGGCACGTGGCCGTCGAACTCGATAGAATCCGCATATCGCCACCGCAGGATACGCCATGACCGAACCGCTGCTCGTCGCCCGGAACGCCACCACCGACCTCGTCCTGCTGCCGCAGATGGCCAACCGCCACGGTCTCATCACCGGCGCGACCGGTACCGGCAAGACCGTCACCCTGCAGACGCTGGCCGAACATTTCTCCCGCATCGGCGTGCCCTGCTTCATGTCCGACGTGAAGGGCGATCTGTCGGGCATCTCACAGCCCGGCGGCGGCAATGCCAGGGTAGCCGAGCGGGTCGCATCGCTCAAGCTCGACGGCTTCACCTACCAGGGCTATCCGGTGACCCTGTGGGATCCATTCGGAGCCAGCGGGCATCCGGTGCGCGCCACCGTGTCCGACATGGGGCCACTGCTGCTGGGGCGCATGCTGGACCTCAACGACACCCAAAGCGGAGTGCTCAACCTGGTGTTCAAGGTGGCCGACGACAACGGTCTCTTGCTGCTCGACCTGAAGGATCTGCGCGCGATGCTGGCCTACGTCGGCGAGAACGCCAGGCAGTTCACCACCGACTACGGCAACGTGTCGTCCGCCTCCATCGGCGCCATCCAGCGCGGTCTGCTGGCGCTGGAATCGCAGGGCGGCGAGCAGATCTTCGGCGAGCCGATGCTGAACATCGCCGACCTGATCCAGACCGATCGCGGACGCGGCGTCATCAACATCCTGGCGGCCGACAAACTGATGCAGTCCCCCAAGCTATACGCCACCTTGCTGTTGTGGCTGCTGTCCGAACTGTTCGAACATCTGCCCGAAGCCGGCGACCTCGACAAACCCAAGCTGGTGTTCTTCTTCGACGAAGCCCACCTCCTGTTCAACGACGCGCCCGACGCGCTGGTGGAAAAAATCGAGCAGGTGGTGCGGCTGATCCGCTCCAAGGGTGTCGGCGTCTACTTCGTCACCCAGAACCCGGCGGACGTGCCCGACAAGGTGCTGTCGCAACTCGGCAACCGCGTGCAGCACGCGCTGCGCGCCTTCTCGCCGCGCGACCAGAAGGCCGTGAAGGCCGCGGCCGAGACCATGCGCGACAACCCGGCGCTCGACGAAGCCGCCGCCATCACCGAACTCGGCGTGGGCGAGGCGCTGGTGTCGCTGCTCGACGGGAAAGGCCGCCCCGGCGTGGTCGAACGCGCCTTCATCGTGCCGCCGCAAGGGCAGATCGGCCCGATCACCGATGCCCAGCGCAAGCAGCTGATCCAGACCTCGCTGGTGGCAGGCACCTACGACAAACCCGTCGACCGCGAGTCCGCCTACGAAACGCTGAAAGCGCGCGCGGAACACTCTGCGCAGGCGGCGCAGCAGGCCAAGGCCGCCGCGCAACCCGCAGCGGAAGGCGGGCTCGGCGGGGTACTGGGCGAGATCCTGATCGGAAACGGTCGCCGCCAGGGGATGGCCGAAGCCATGGCGAAATCCGCCGCCCGTTCCATCGGCAGCCAGGTCGGCCGCAGCCTCATACGCGGCGTGCTCGGCAGCCTGTTCGGCAATAAACGCTGAGCGATTTCTGATCAGGCGAAGAGGCGGGCGAGCGCGGCGCCCGGATCGGCCGCGCGCATGAAGGCCTCGCCGACCAGGAAGCCATTGACCTGATGGCGGCGCATCGTGGCGACGTCGGCCGGCGCGAGAATGCCCGATTCGGTGATGACGATGCGATCCCTGCCGATCCCGGGCAGCAGCGCCAGCGTGGTGTCGAGGCTGACCTCGAAGCTGCGCAGATTGCGATTGTTGATGCCCTGCAGCGGCGTTTTCAATTGCAGCGCGGCGTCGAGTTCCGCGGCGTTGTGCGACTCCACCAGCACTGCCATCCCCAGTTCGGTTGCCAGCATTTCCAGCGCCTGCATCGCCGGCAGGTCCAGCGCGGCGGCGATCAGCAGGATGCAGTCCGCCCCCATCGCCCGCGCTTCGTAGACCTGATACGTATCGATGATGAAATCCTTGCGCAGCACCGGCAGCGTACACGCGGCCCGCGCCTCTTCCAGATACGCGGCGCTGCCCTGGAAGTAGTCGCGGTCGGTCAGCACCGACAGGCAGGCGGCGCCACCCGCCTCGTAACTGGCCGCGATCGCGGCGGGTCTGAAATCGGGCCGGATCACCCCCCTGGACGGGCTGGCTTTCTTGATTTCGGCGATGACCGCAGGCTGATCGGCCGCGAGCTTCGTGCGCAGGGCGCCGACGAAGTCACGCGGTGGCGCGGCGGCCTCGGCACGCGCCCGCATCTCGGCGAGCGGCACGCCGGCAAGTCCGGCAGCGATTTCGGCACGCTTGGTGGCGAGGATCTTGTCGAGAATGTCGGACATCGCGCCTAGCCCTCCACTGCACGATGGGAGAAGGCCACCAGCTGCCGCAGCTTTTCGCGCGCGGCGCCACTGCGGATGGCTTCGCGCGCCAGTTCGATGCCCTCGCCCAGGGTGGCGGCACGATCGGCCACGTAGAGGGTGGCGCCGGCATTAAGCAACACGATGTCGCATGCCGGTCCCGGCAGTCCGTCGAGCACGCCGAGCAGCATGTCCCGGGCCTGTGCCGCATCCCATACCTTCAGCACCTCGCTGGCGCTGGTCTCCAGCCCGAACTCGGCCGGGCGGATCGTATATTCGGTGACCTCGCCATCCTTCAGTTCGCCGATCAGGGTCTCGCCGCTCAAGGTGATCTCGTCCATGCCGTCGGAACCGTGCACCACCATGACGTGGCGGCTGCCGAGGCGTTGCAGCACACGTACCAGAATGCCGACCAGATCCGGGTGGAACACGCCCAGCAACTGGTGCGGCGCGCCCGCCGGATTGGTCAGCGGGCCGAGGATGTTGAACAGCGTGCGTACGCCCAGCTCGCGCCGCACCGGCGCGGCGTGTTTCATGGCGCCGTGGAAGTTGGGCGCGAACATGAACCCGATGCCGATCGTGTCGATGCTCTCGGCCACCTGCCCGGGAGTCAGGTTGAGATTCACGCCCAGCGCTTCCAGTACGTCGGCGCTGCCGCTGGTGGAAGAGACCGAGCGCCCGCCGTGCTTGGCGACCCGCGCCCCGGCCGCCGCCGCGACGAACGCGGCGGCGGTGGAAATGTTGAAGGTATGCGCGGCGTCGCCGCCGGTGCCGCAGGTATCGACCAGATGCGCGCCGTTCCGTGCCGGCACCGTGGCGGCGAATTCGCGCATCACCTGGGCCGCCGCGGCGATCTCGCCCACGGTTTCCTTCTTCACCCTGAGCCCCGTGAGAATGCCGGAAACCTGCACCGGGGTGAGTTCGCCGCGCATGATCTGGCGCATCAGCGACAGCATCTCGTCATGGAAGATTTCGCGCTGCTCGACCAGCCGGGTGAGCGCCTGCTGCGGCGTGATCATCGGGTGCCTTTCAGAAAATTCGCCAGCAGGGCGTGCCCGTGCTCGGTGAGAATGGACTCGGGATGGAACTGGACGCCCTCGATCGCCAGCGTCTTGTGACGCACACCCATGATTTCGCCATCATCGGTCCAGGCCGTGATGTCGAGGCAATCCGGCAGCGTCTCGCGTTCGATGACCAGGGAGTGATAGCGCGTGGCGCGGAACGGCTCGGGCAATCCCTTGAATACGCCCGCGTCCAGATGATGAATCAGCGAGGTCTTGCCGTGCATCGGTTCCTTCGCGCGCACGATGCGGCCGCCAAAAGCCTGGCCGATGCTCTGGTGGCCAAGGCAGACGCCGAGGATGGGGATTTTCCCGGCGAATTCGCCGATCAGCGGGACCGACACCCCTGCCTCGTTGGGCGTGCAGGGGCCGGGCGACACCACGATGTGGTCGGGGCGCATGTCGGCGATCCCGGCGAGGTCGATTTCGTCGTTGCGGATCACCCTGACGTCTTCGCCCAGTTCGCCGAGATACTGCACGAGGTTGTAGGTGAAGCTGTCGTAGTTGTCGATCATCAAAAGCATGGGATGTCCTTCGGCGGCGCGGCGCCAAGAGCCGCGAATTATAGCCGGCAGCCTGCTCCGCACCCACAAAAAAAGCGCCCGAAGGCGCTTTGGGACAAGCCTTGCGGGCAGCCTTACTTGAGCTTCTTGATCCCCATCAGGCCCAACACATATTTCTCGTACAGCGGCTCGGTCGAGCCCTTCTTCATCTTGCGCATGAAGTATTTCTCGAACGCAATTTTGGCCAGGTGCACCCATTTCCCTTCCTTGAACCAGTTGACGTTGCGCGGCGGGATCTGCGGCAGCGCCACGAAGGCCGCGCCGGTATCGCCGAAGTCCGCCAGGCAGATGGCATTCCAGGTGGCTTTCTCGGTGGGTTCGCGGCCATCCAGCACGGCGCGGATATTGTGCGCCGTGGCGGTGACCATGGATTCGATCATGTAGCCGGTTTTCGGCGCGCCGACCGGCACCGGCGTAGGCTCGACCGGCGGGATGGCCACGCACACGCCGACCGAGTAGATATTCAGATACTTGGGATTGCGCTGATAAGGATCGATGATGATGAAACCGCGGGGATTGGTGAGCCCCTCGATGCCGAACACGGCATCGATCCCCTTGAACGCCGGCAGCATCATGGAATACGCGAACGGAAGCTCGTGTTCCTTGATGACTTCGCCTTGATCATTGTGCTCGGCGACGAACATCTTTCCCGCTTCGACCTTGGTGACCTTGGCATTGCAGATCCACTTGATGTGGCGCTCTCGCATCACGGATTCCATCATGCCCTTGGAGTCGCCGACGCCCCCCAGTCCCAGATGCCCGATGTAGGGTTCGGCCGTGACATAGGTCATGGGTACGCGATCGCGAATCTTCCGTTTACGCAGATCGGCGTCCATGATCATGGCGAACTCGTAAGCCGGGCCATAGCACGACGCGCCCTGCACCGCCCCCACCACGACGGGGCCCGGTGCCTGCACGAACGTTTCCCATGCGCGGCCTGCCGTGACGGCGTGCTCGACCTGGCAGACCGACTGGGTATGGCCTTCCGGCCCCAGTCCCGGCACCTCGTCGAAAGCCAGCTTGGGCCCGGTCGCGATGACGAGGAAGTCGTAGTCCACGATCTGGCCGTCGGTGAGTTCCAGTTGATTCTTCTCGGGATGCACGCGCGCCGCGCCGACCGCGATGAAGTCGATATTTTTCTTGTTCAGATAGGGTGCGGCGGGAATCGTGACGTCGTCGCGCTTGCGCCAGTTCACCGCGACCCAGGGGTTGGACGGGGTGAACTGGAAATACGGCAGATTCGAAATCACCGTGATCCTGTCTTCCGCACGTGCCGTTTCACGCATTTCATAGGCCATGGTCATGCCGCCCACGCCCGCTCCCAGAATAACGATATGTGCCATGTTCCGTCTCTTTGGTTGATGTTGAGTGGATGTTGCAATCCCTATAAAGCAATATGCATGCCTCCATAAAAAAGCCTCCCGCATGCGGCTTGCCGGGGCAAACGGATTTGACATGGCCAGTGCGTCATGTCATTTTGAGGAATTGTCATGACAGGTGTCTCATCCATGGATATCGACTTCCAGAGCCTGATCGATACGCATGAGCAGCCGTTCGTGGTCATCGACCGCCGCTACCGTATCGTCGCCGCCAACCAGCGTTACTGCGATGCCTACGGGATGACCCCCGCGGCCATCGTCGGCAAACTCTGCCACGCGGTATCCCACCACTCGCAACGACCCTGCCACGAAAATGGCGAACAGTGTCCGCACCAGGCACTGTTCACCCGGGACGAGGCGGTCGAAGTCCTGCACACCCATTACCACGCCGACAATCAGCCCGAACGCACCCGCATACGCGGGCACCGCCTGCGCGGCGCGGCGGGCGAGATCTATCTGGGCGAGCAGTTGTTCCCGCTGGAAGCCCAGGCAGGCAGCGAATGCGATGCCATGCAGATGATCGGACAGTCGCCCGCCTTCATGGCCTGCGTCGACAAGCTGGCTCGCGTGGCCGAGAGCGAGGCATCGATCCTGCTGTACGGCGAGAGCGGCGTCGGCAAGGAACTCGCCGCACGTTTCATCCATGCGCGCTCGAATCGCGCCGGGATGGCATTCATTGTCATCAATTGCGCGGCGGTGCCGGAGAACCTGTTCGAGAGCGAATTATTCGGCCACGAGCGCGGGGCGTTTTCCGGCAGCAGCGGCCTGAAAAAAGGCCTGTTCGAACTCGCCGACAACGGCACCCTGTTCCTCGACGAAGTGGGCGAGATTCCGCTGGCGATGCAGGCCAAGCTGCTGCGCGTGCTGGAAACCGGCGAATTCCGCCGTGTCGGCGGGATACGAACGCTGACCGCCAATGTGCGCGTGGTATCGGCGACCAACCGCAAGCTGCTGGACGAAGTCGATGCCAGGCGCTACCGGCTCGATCTGTATTACCGGCTGGCCGGTATCGATGTGACCCTGCCGCCGTTGCGCGAGCGCGCCGCCGACCTCCCCGACCTGGCGATTTTCCTGCTGAAACGGCTGACCGGCGGGCAAAGCACCTGCCGGCTCGCGCCCGATGCCGTCTCGGCATTGCAAGCCTACGATTTCCCCGGCAACGTGCGCGAACTGCGCAACCTGCTGCAGCATGCCGTCCTCAACTGCCGTGACGGCACCATCCGCGCGGCGGATCTGCGGCTGCCGGCAGGCATGTCGCCCGCGCCGCCCGACCACCTCGGCGCCCGGATCTCGCTGCGCGACATGGAACGCGCGCACCTGCAATCCCTGCTCGACGCGCACCAGGGCCATCGCGCCCGCGTCGCCGCCGCGCTGGGCGTCACCGAGCGCACGCTGTACCGCAAGCTGAAACAACATGGCCTGGGCCGCTGAACGCGCAAACCCGCACGGCAATTCACAGACCGCCGCATCGGCGGCCAGCATGCAGGCATGCCTTACCCGCTGCGCCTGGTGCAGTCCCGACCCGCTCTACCGCGCCTACCACGACGAGGAATGGGGCGTGCCGCTGCATGACGAGCGCGCGCTGTTCGAACTGCTGACGCTGGAAGGCGCGCAGGCGGGGCTGTCGTGGCTCACCATCCTGAAGAAACGTGAAGGCTACCGGCGTGCGTTCGACCATTTCGACGTCGAGCGCATTGCGCGCTACGACGCGGCGGATGTCGCGCGGCTGATGGCCGACGCGGGCATCGTGCGCAACCGGCTGAAGATCGAATCGACGATCACCAACGCGCGCGCGACGCTGGCGCTGCGCGAAACGGTGGGCGGGCTGGACGCCTACTTCTGGAATTTCGTGGACGCCCGCCCCCTCGCCAACGCGTGGACGGACATCCACCAAGTGCCGGCCAGCACGCTGCTGTCGGACGCGATCAGCAAGGACCTGAAAAAGCGCGGCTTCAGGTTCGTCGGCTCGACCATCGTGTACGCGCACATGCAGGCGATGGGGCTGGTGAACGACCACACGACGGATTGCTTCCGTCATCGCGAGGTCGCCCGCGTGGCTCAACGGAAGTAGCCGCTGGCTGGTTGCTCCAGGCCATACAACCCTGATTCAGCCCCAGACCGCCGTACGTACCGGTCCATGTGTGAAAGCGATGCTGAGGCTCAGCGGGACGGCCCCTCATCCTGGTTCTAGAATTAACGTCTCACACCCTTTCGGGCATCCTGCCATGACAACTGCGCATTCCGCCGCCGACCGCACCGCCTTCAAGGTGCTGGGCGCGATCAGCTTCTCGCATTTTCTCAACGACACCATGCAGTCGCTGCTGATCGCGAGCTACCCGCTGTTCAAAAGCGAACTTCATCTCAATTTCGCGCAAATCGGGCTCATCACATTGGCCTTCCAGTTCACCGCCTCGCTGCTGCAACCGGTGGTGGGCGCCTATACCGACCGCCACCCGAAGCCGTTCTCGCTGTCACTGGGCATGGGCTTCACCCTGGCGGGACTGCTCCTGCTGTCGCAGGCGACCACGTTTCCACTGCTGCTGCTGGCCGCCGCGCTGGTCGGCAGCGGCTCGTCGATCTTTCACCCGGAAGCGTCGCGGGTGGCGCGCATGGCCTCGGGCGGACGGCACGGCCTGGCGCAGTCGATCTTCCAGGTCGGCGGCAACGCGGGGGCGGCCTTCGGCCCGCTGCTCGCGGCCTGGGTCGTGCTGCCGCACGGCCAGAAAAGTCTGGCCGTGTTTTCGCTCTTCGCGTTGCTGGCGATGATCGTGCTGGCGGGGGTCGGCATCTGGTACCGCGACCAGCACCGCAGGCCGAAAAAGGCCGCGGCCGCCGCCGGCCACAATCTGCCGCGCAAGCTCGTGCGGCGCACGCTGGCGGTGCTGATGGCGCTGATGTTCTCCAAGTTTTTCTACCTCGCCAGCATCAGCAGCTACCTGATTTTCTATCTGATGCAGCACTACGGCATCGGCACGCAGGAAGCGCAGTACCACCTGTTCTACTTCCTGTTCGCGGTGGCGGCGGGCACGCTGCTGGGCGGGCCGATCGGCGACCGCATCGGCCGCAAGCGGGTGATCTGGCTGTCGATCCTGGGCGTGGCGCCGTTCACGCTGGCGCTGCCCTACGTGAGCCTGGCGGCGTCGGCCGGGCTGACGCTGATCATCGGTTTCATGCTGGCCTCGGCCTTTCCGGCCATGGTGGTCTACGCGCAGGAACTGATGCCGGGCAAGGTCGGCACCGTGTCGGGGCTGTTCTTCGGACTGGCGTTCGGGCTGGCCGGCATCGGCGCCGCCGTGCTGGGTACGCTGGCCGACCGCTGGGGCATCGAAACGGTGTACGCGCTGTGTTCGTTCCTGCCGCTGATCGGGCTATTGGCCGTGTTCCTGCCGGACCTTCGCAGCGGTGCGGCCGCACGCGGCGCGATGCATCCTGCCGCGACCCCCGCGAAGTAGCGCGCTACTCGACCGCTGTCCGGCCAAAACGCGCCTGCGCGAGCTCGGCCGCCCGTACGACCGCACGCGCCTTGTTCAGTGTTTCCAGCCACTCGTTGTCGGGCACCGAATCGGCGACGATGCCGGCCCCGGCCTGGGAATAGAGCATGCCGTCCTTCACCACCGCGGTGCGGATGGCGATCGCCAGATCCATGTCGCCACTGAACCCCAGATAGCCGACCGCGCCGGCGTAGATGCCGCGCTTGCTGGGTTCCAGTTCGTCGATGATTTCCATCGCCCGCACCTTGGGCGCACCCGACACGGTGCCGGCGGGGAAGCTGGCGCGCAACACGTCAAGCGCGGACAAACCGGGTTTCAGCCGGCCTTCGACGTTGGAGACGATGTGCATGACGTGCGAATAGCGCTCGATCTGCATGTGCTCCGTCACCCTGACGCTGCCGGTGACGACAACGCGCCCGGTGTCGTTGCGACCGAGATCGAGCAGTTGCAGATGCTCGGCGCATTCCTTGGGATCGGCCAGCAGTTCCTCCGCCAGCCGCTGATCGTCCTCGCGCGTCAACCCGCGCGGGCGGGTGCCGGCGATGGGGCGCAGGGTGACAAGATCGCTCTCGAGGCGCACCAGGATTTCCGGCGACGAACCCACCACATGAAAACCGCCCAGATCGTAGAAAAACATGTAGGGCGAGGGGTTGAGGCTGCGCAGTGCACGGTACAACGACAGCGGAGAAGCGGCGAACGGTCGCGCCATGCGCTGGGACAGCACCACCTGCATGACGTCGCCCGCGGCAATGTAATCCCTCACCTTCTGCACCGCCGCCTTGAATTCGGCCTCGCCGAATTCCGAGCTCGGTTCGACCGTATCGGAAGCAGGCTCGTCCGGCAGCGTCACGGGCATGCTCAGCCTGTCGGTCAGTTCGGCGAGGCGCAGATGGCCCAGCGCATACGCATCCGGCTGCATCGGATCGGCATGGGTGATGAGGTAGAGCTTGCCGGCGAGATTGTCGAACACCGCCAGCTCTTCGGTCAGCATCAAGAGGATGTCCGGCGTGTGCAGCACGTCGTCCTTGCGCGGCCGATTCTGATTGAATTCCGGTGCGAGCCGCTTCTCGATATAGCGGATGGTGTCGTAGCCGAAGTAGCCGGCCAGCCCGCCGGTGAAGCGCGGCAGTCCCGCCACCGGCGCAGCCTTGAAGCGCGCCTGGAATTCGCCGATGAAAGACAGTGGATCGGGCAGACTGTGCTCCTCGATCACCTGACCGTCGGTTTCCACCGTCAGCCGGTGGGCGCGCACGCGGATCACGGTGCGTGCCGGCAAGCCGATGAAGGAGTAGCGCCCGAAGCGCTCGCCGCCCACCACCGATTCGAGCAGATAGGTGTAGGGCGCGTTGGCCAGCTTGAGGTAGACGGAAAGCGGCGTCTCCAGGTCGCCGGGCAGTTCGCGCACCAGCGGAATACGGTTGTAGCCCTGGCGGGCGAGGTCGAAGAAGTCTTGTTCAGTCATGGTCAGGGATCAGGATTCAGGGGTCAGGGAATGTGCTACACGCCTTTTCAAGACGAGCGCCGCCATCGGCGACACCGCCCCTGAATCCTGATCCCTGAATCCTGACCCCTTGCCATCAAGCCTTCATCACCATCTGCGCCGCCTCGGCGAGACTCGGCACCACCGCATCGAGGTCGAGTTCGGCGACCGGGCGGCCACGGTTGTAGCCGTAGGGGACGCAGAACACCGGGCAGCCGGCGGCGCGTGCGGCCTGGGTGTCGTTGAGCGAATCACCGATCAGGAGCAGCTCGGCCGGCTGCACCTTGAACACCTCGCAGGCGTGCAAGAGCGGCAGCGGGTCGGGCTTGCGCTTGGGCAGGGTATCGCCGGACAGGATCAGCTCGAAGTAGTCGAACAGGCCGGTGTCCTTCAGCAGCGGATGGGTGAACGCTTCGGCCTTGTTGGTGATGCAGGCGATGTGCACGCCCATCGCCTTGAAGGCATCGAGGCCTTCGACCACGCCGGGAAACGGGCGCGAGTACCGCGACACGTGTTCGCCATAGTGCTTCTGATACGACGCGATGGCCTGTTCGAACAGCGCCGCATCGGGCTCGGCGTCCATGTCGCCGGTGAGCACGCGCTTGACCAGGCGCGACACGCCATTGCCGATGTAACTGGCGACCGTTTCCGGCGACGGGCAGGCGCGGCCGAGGTCAGCCATCATCAACGCCGCGGCGTAGGCCAGGTCGGGTGCGGTATCGAGCAGGGTGCCATCGAGGTCGAGGACGACGGCTTTGATGGGGAGAGGGAAGCTTTTCATTTTTTAGGGGTCAGGATTCAGGGGTCAGGGATCAGGAGGCTTTGTGCTTCGCGGTTTCTTGAATGAGCGCGGCCGCAGGCCGCACATTCCCTGAATCCTGGCCCCTGAATCCTGACCCCTATGTTGTCAAACCTTCGCCAGTTCCGCGCGCATCGCGGCGATGACGCTGTTGTAACGCTGCGGGTCGCTGTCCTTGGCGGCACCGAACACGGCGGAGCCGGCGACGAAGGTATCGACCCCGGCGCGCGCGACGTCGGCGATGTTGGCGGGACCGACGCCGCCGTCGATCTCGATGTTCACGTTGAGGCCGCGGTCGTCGATCATCTTGCGCACGGCGCGCGCCTTGTCGAGCACGTAGGGGATGAACTTCTGGCCGCCGAAGCCGGGGTTGACGCTCATCAGGAGCACCATGTCGAGCCTGTCCAGCGTGTATTCCAGCACGTCGAGCGGGGTGGCGGGGTTGAACACCAGGCCGGCCTTGCAGCCGTTTTCCTTGATCAAGCCAATCGTCCGGTCGATGTGCTCGGAGGCTTCGGGATGAAAAGTAATATAGGTGGCGCCCGCCTTGGCAAAGTCCGGAATGATGCGATCGACCGGTTTCACCATCAGATGCACGTCGATCGGCGCGGTGACGCCGTGCTTCCTCAGCGCTTCGCACACCAGCGGGCCGATGGTGAGATTGGGGACGTAGTGGTTGTCCATCACGTCGAAGTGGACGATGTCGGCGCCGGAGGCGAGTACGTTGTCGACTTCCTCGCCAAGCCGGGCAAAGTTGGCGGACAGGATGGACGGGGCGATGCGGTACGTCATGGGAAGGGCTCCTGGGATTTCTGCGGATTTTCGGGAAACCCGGTCATTTTACCAGCCCGCCACATCATTGCGTTACACTCGACGCATTCCATATCTGTCGAGCAAACCCGTGGCCGAAGGCAAGAAATATCAAATCAGCATTACCGTCAACACGGCCTATCTGGCTGACCAGAGCGATCCCGCAAGCGATCGCTATGTGTTCTCCTACACCATCACCATCGCCAACAGCGGCACGGTGGCGGCGCAGTTGATCTCGCGCCACTGGATCATCACCGACGCCGAGAACGTCACCCAGGAAGTGAAGGGACTCGGCGTAGTGGGCGAACAACCGCTGCTGCGGCCGGGCGAAAGCTTCGAATACACCAGCGGCACCGCGATGGCGACGCCGGTAGGCACCATGCATGGCACCTATCAGATGGTGGCCGATGACGGCAACAAGTTCGAAGCCGAGATCCCCCGATTCACCCTGTCGATGCCGCGCGTACTGCATTAGGGCGAGTAGTCACGGTAAGCCGGCCGTAATTTATCCACTCACCACTCACTACTCACTACTCACTACTCACCACTCACCACTCACCCATCCTCACTTTTTCATCGTCCACCATACGATAAACACCAGCAAGCCTGCCGCAATGACGGCTTCCAGCACCAGCCAGCCCAGTCCTTGACTTTCCATGGAACGCGATTCTCCTCTTGATATGCCCGCTACGTGTTGTCCACGCGGGCCATCTTCACCCGCGATGCGCTTGCGCGCAAGTTCGTGGCTGTGTGTCCTGTTGCTGTCAGCCTGTGCGGTACAACCCCCCGCGCCGCGCCCTGTCCCGGCGCCGGTGCCACCCGTCGCCCCGCTTCCCGCTCCGCCCGCGGCGCCCCTTCCCGCTCCGGCCGTGACCTATCCAACGCTCAAGCCGGCAAGCTGGTCATCGGTCAATCTGGGGCGGGACAGCCAGCTCAGCGAAGCCTGGACAGCTTTTCTGCGCAGCTGCGCCACACTCGTCAAGCAGAGCGGCTGGCAGGCGGTGTGCAGCAAGGCGATGGCCATGCCGCTGCCCGATGACAAGACGACACGCGCCTTTTTCGAGCAGTGGTTCCAGCCCTATCAGGCGACCCAGGAAGATGGCACGCCCGACGGCCTGATCACCGGCTACTACGAACCCCTGCTGAAGGGCGACCGCGTGCGCACCGAGCGTGCCCGTTACCCGCTCTACGCCGCACCCGACGACCTCATTGCGGTAGACCTGGCAAGCATCTATCCGGAACTCAAAGGTCTGCGCCTGCGGGGGCGGCTGCTGGGCAGCAAGATCGTGCCCTACTTCACCCGCCAGGACATCGAGCAACCGGCCAACGGTAATAGTGACCGTTTCAAGGGCAAGCCCATCGCCTGGGCCGAGGACCCGGTCGATCTGTTCTTTCTGCAGATCCAGGGGTCTGGACGCCTCGAACTCCCCGACGGCTCGCACATGCGGGTCGGCTATGCGGATCAGAACGGTTACCCTTACCTGTCGATTGGGAAATTGCTGGTCGAACGCGGCGAACTCAAGCTTGAACAGGCTTCGATGCAGGGAATCAAGGACTGGGGAGCGAAGCATCCGGACAAGCTGCCCGACCTGCTGGCCAGCAACCCGAGTTTCGTCTTTTTCCGCGAGCTGCCCGACGACCTGCCCGGCCCGCTCGGCTCACTTGGCGTCCCCCTGACCGGCGGCCGCTCGATCGCTGTCGATCCGGGATTCATCCCCCTTGGGGCACCCGTTTTCCTGTCCACCACCCAACCCAACTCGACCCAGCCGCTGAACCGGCTGGTGATGGCACAGGACAGTGGCGGCGCGATCAAGGGCGGCGTGCGCGCGGATTTTTTCTGGGGCTTCGGCAATCCGGCGGGCGAACTCGCCGGGCGCATGAAGCAACGCGGCCGCATGTGGGTGCTGCTGCCCAGGACCTTATCCGGAATCCTCCCACGCTAACCCGGACATTTCACCCTTCCCTCGCTGAAGGGCCATCGTGCGCCCGTCCATGGCGCTGACAGACCGCTGACCGGCTTGACCTTGCCATGATGGCAAGGTTTATGGTGCACTGGAATCCGCATCCATCAGGAGTGTGTACATGACTTCCCCCTTATCTGTATCGGTCGGCATACAGGGCATGACTTGCGCCAGTTGCGCCACGCGGCTGGAAAAGGTCCTCAGGCAACTGCCGGACGTCACCGACGCGACCGTCAACCTGGCCACCGAAACCGCGACGATTTCGGGCGATACCGACATGGCAAGTATCGAGCGCGCGGTCGAGAAGGCAGGGTTCGGTGTCGCCACCGAATCCTGCACGCTCGATATCAGCGGCATGACCTGTGCGAGCTGTTCGGCGCGGGTCGAAAAAGCCTTGAACAAGGTCCCCGGCGTGCTGGAGGCCAGCGTCAATCTGGCGACCGAGCAGGCGACCGTGAAGCGGGTGCAGGGAGGCTCGGCGGCGGCGCTGATTACTGCGGTGGAAAGTGCCGGCTATGGCGCGCAATTACCAAAAACTCCGGACGCCGCACCGGCCGCGTCAACGCGCGAACTCCCCGGCTGGTGGCCGGTCGCGCTGTCGGTCGCGCTGTCGCTGCCACTGGTCGCTCCCATGTTTGCCAGCCCGTTCGGCGTGCACTGGATGCTGCCCGGCTGGGTGCAGCTGGTGCTCGCCACGCCGGTACAGTTCTGGCTCGGCGCGCGTTTTTATCGTGCCGGCTGGAAAGCGCTCATGGCCGGCAGCGGCAACATGGATCTGCTGGTGGCGGTGGGCACCAGCGCGGCCTATGGTCTGAGCCTGTATCTGATGCTGACCCAGGCCGATCCCACGCACCTGTATTTCGAAGCCTCGGCCGTGGTCATCAGTCTGGTACTGCTGGGGAAATGGCTGGAGGCACGCGCCAAGCGCCAGACCACCGAGGCCATTCGCGCCCTGCAGGCCCTGCGCCCGACGATGGCCCGCGTACGTCTCGACGGCGTCGACCGTGACATGCCGATCGACGCGATCCGGGTGGGCGACGTGGTGGTCATCCGCCCCGGCGAGCGGATACCGGTTGACGGTGAGGTGGTCGAGGGGATCAGTCAGGTCGACGAATCCCTGCTCACCGGCGAATCGCTGCCGGTCGAGAAGCAGCCAGGCAGCCCGGTGACCGGCGGCGCCATCAACGCGCAGGGCGTGCTGGTGGCGCGCACCACGGCGGTGGGGACGGAAACCACGCTGGCGCGCATCATCCGGCTGGTGGAGAACGCGCAGGCGGCCAAGGCACCCATCCAGCGGCTCGTGGACAAGGTCAGCGCGGTGTTCGTCCCGGTCGTGATGGGCATTGCGCTGCTGACCTTCATCGCGTGGTGGGCAGTCGGCGGCGGGACCGAGCAGGCCATCCTCAACGCCGTGGCGGTTCTGGTGATCGCCTGTCCGTGCGCGCTGGGGCTCGCCACCCCCACCGCGATCATGGCGGGCACCGGCGTCGCCGCGCGCCACGGCATTCTGATCAAGGACGCCGAGGCACTAGAACTGGCGCACAAGATCAGCACGGTGGTGTTCGACAAGACCGGCACCCTCACCGACGGCACGCCGCACCTCGTGGCCTGCGTGCCGACCGCTGACCACGGAAAAGATGAAGTGCTGGCGATTGCGGCCGGGCTGCAGTCCGGCAGCGAGCATCCCCTGGCGCGCGCAGTCATGGCGGAAAGTGCTGCCCTCGCTGTCTCCCCCTTGCCCGCACGCGCGCAGCAGGCGTTGCCGGGCCGCGGCATTGCCGGCGAAGTGGCCGGCGAAACCTGGTGGCTGGGCAACCGTCGCCTGATGAACGAGAACGGCGTCGACATTTCCGCGCTTGACGACGCTGCCGGAAAACTGGAGGCGGCAGGCCGCAGCGTATCCTGGCTGGCGCGCGCCAGCGATCGTCATGCCCTCGGCCTGCTGGCGTTCGGCGACGCCATCAAACCCAGTGCGGCCACCGGCGTGGCGCGTCTCAAGGCACAAGGCGTCACCACCGTCATGCTCTCCGGCGACAACCGTGGCGCCGCCCGGCACGTCGGCGACGAACTGGGCATCGACCGCGTGCTGGCCGAAGTGCTGCCGGCCGACAAGGCCACACACGTCGAGCAACTCAAGACGACCGGACAGACCGTGGCCATGGTGGGCGACGGCATCAACGACGCCCCGGCGCTGGCCGCGGCCGATGTCGGCATCGCCATGTCCTCCGGCAGCGACGTCGCCATGCATACCGCCGGCATCACGCTGATGCGCGGCGACCCGGCGCTGGTAGCCGACGCCATCGACATTTCCCAGCGCACCTACGCCAAGATCCGGCAGAACCTGTTCTGGGCTTTCGTCTACAACGTGGTCGGCATCCCGCTCGCGGCGCTCGGCTTCCTCAACCCGGTGATCGCCGGTGCGGCCATGGCGTTCTCCAGCGTCAGCGTGGTGACGAATGCCCTGACGCTCAAGCGCTGGCGGCCCCGCCCATGAACATCGGTGAAGCCGCCCGCGCCAGCGGCGTGTCGGCCAAGATGATCCGGCATTACGAAAGTATCGGCCTGCTCCGCGAAAGCCACCGCACGCTCTCGGGCTACCGGCAATATCACGAACGCGACGTGCATCTGCTGCGCTTCATCCGCCGCGCCCGCGACCTCGGGTTCTCGCTCGAGCAGATCCGGCAGTTGCTGTCGCTGTGGGACGATCCCGAGCGCGCCAGCGCCGACGTCAAGCATCTGGCCGAGGCTCACATCGCGGAACTCGACGCCCGCATCGCCGCATTGAGCGAGATGCGCGCCACGCTGGTCACGCTGGTGCGGGCCTGCCATGGCGACCACCGCCCCGACTGTCCCATCCTGCAGGGACTGGCGGCACCGCCTTCCGATGCGTGAGCGGTGCGGGCGCGCAACCCTAGCGGAGCTGGCCGCTCCAGTCGTACTTCACCTCGATCAATATCAGCGCGCGCACCGCACGGCCGTCCTTCTGCGCCGGCGCGAAACGCGCATCGCGAAACGCCTTGATCGCGGAGTCCTCGAACACGTCGGGCGGCGTCGCGCTCACGACCTCGATGTCGCTGACGCGCCCGTCGGCTTCCAGCTTCAATTGCAGGCGCAGCGTGCCGGACACGCGCTGGCGGTCGGCCTCGGCCGGGTAGTCCGGCCGGATGGTGCGCAGCGCGTGCGGCTGCACATCGAGATCGCGCGCGCTGTAATAGGTCAGGTCGACCGAACTGGCCAGGGCCGCGGCCGGCACCGGGGCCGTCTCTGCCGTGGCCGGTGCCGCAGGCAGCGGCCCCTCGCGTGGCGGCGCGGCGGCGGCCGCCGGGGTGACGGCTGGCGGGGACGGCGCCTCCGGGACGTGGCGCGGCGCGGATGGCGCCACGGGGACGATATCCGGCTCCGGCGCGGCCGGCGATGACGGGGGATGGATGGCAGGCTTCGGCGCTGACGCGACCAGCCGCACTTCGATCACCGGCGCCTGCGCGCTGGCGCCCGTACGGGGTGCCACCTGCACCAGCGCGATCACTGCCGCATGCAGGCCCAGCGAAATCCACAGGGCCGCAAGCGGCCATCGCAGCCGCGGCGGGATCGACGGTTCGTCGAACGATGCCCTCACGGATTGCGATACCCTGGGTGGCATCGCCGTCCGGGAGACGTCAAGACTGTACGGAAAAACGGGATCGCTGGCCTAGAATGACGGCCAGAAAAATGACAGGAGCAGACCATGAGAAAACACGTCATCGCGGGCGCCATCTTAGCATCGGCGCTGGCGGCGCCGATCCTCGCCCAGGCCGTCGAGCTGAGCAAGACCACCCTCCAGGCCGCCGACGGCTCCGAGGTGCCGGTCGAGATCGCCACCCCCGCCGGCAAAGGCCCGTTCCCGCCGCTGCTGTTCATCCACGCCAAGCGCGGCTACGAAGGCGACGAACGCGCCCACGTGCGTGAACTCGCCGGGCAGGGCTTCCTCGTCGTTGCGCCCGACTGGCAGAGCGGCCGCTTCATCGAACGCTGGCCGTCGGCGCACAATCCCGATACCGAAATGGACGTCGAAGCCGGGCTCGACTACCTGAAGTCGCTGCCCAACGCCTGCAAGCAGCCGGTCGGCATCGTCGGCCTGTCGCGCGGCCCCTATTACGCGATTCGGCTGGCCGCCAAACGGGGGGCGGACATCGCCGCCATCGTCAGCTACTACGGCCACATGCAGAATCCCAACGCGCCCGAACCGGATCAGCTGTTCCGCGTGGCGCCGGAGATCATGCAGATCACCACCCCCATCCTCTATCTGATCGGCGACGCCGATTACGAACTGCGCCGCATGAACGGCGGCCGCGCGTTCTATGCGCTGTGGGAGCGCGGCGTGCCGGTGGAGTGGCAGGAGTACCCGATGGCGCGGCGCGCGTTCGATTTCCGCCCCGACCAGACGCCGGAAGAGAAGATTGCCACGCGCCATGCGCGCGAGCGGGCGAAGGCCTGGTTGATGAAGTGGATGAAACTGACGCCGGAGATGCGCTGCTCATGACCCTTCGCGAACATGAATCCGGCAGCGGACGCCGGTTTCATGAAATGCGGGGGGAGCGCGTTTCGTTGCCGCCGACGCAACATGACCCCGGTAGCCCCGCACGTGAACCGGACTGATAGGGGGCCACGTTGATTTCACACGCTGCATGTGCCTTGCTGCTTGCCGGGGTGGTCTGGCACGCAGCCCATGCCGCGCCGATCTACAAATGGGTGGACAGCGCCGGGCATGTGACTTACTCGTCCGCCCCGCCACCCGCGGGCGCCAGGGCACTGAAAGTCGACGCGCCCCCGCAACCCAGCGCTGAAGAAGCCCGGCAGGCAGGCGAACGGGCGAGACGCGCGCAAGAACAGGCGGGGGACCTGGAGGCCAGGCGCCGCAAGCAGGAAGAAAAGGAGGCCGAGGAGGCCCGGCTGCGCGCCCTGCAGGCCCCGCCGGCGCCCGTCGTGATCGAAACACCCGTCTATGTGCCCCAGCCGATCTATTACCCACCTGTCATGAGGCCACCGCGGAAACCCCATCCTGACCGGCCGCCGCATGACCGGCCGCCGCATGACCGGCCGCCGCACGACCGGCCGCGGCCGGCGCCGCGCTGACGCGCTTGCGTTTTTCTTACGGCTGGAGCGGGCGCGTGCCCCGTTTTGATTCCATTTCTCCGCGCCATGCACCACAAGCGTTCACCCCGCCCCGCCCGGCGTCGGCCTCAGCAAAGCACAAGCCTTTGATCATTCACCGCTCTCAGGCCTGGCATGTCTCCTGCTGTATCCCGATTGAACTTCCAGATCGCCAGACCATGCGTGTACTGATTATCGAAAACCAGCCCGAGCGGCTGGCACGGCTGATGTCCGCGCTCGATACGGCGGGTTGCGTGATCGCGGCGGCGCTCGACTCGGCGCGCAGCCTCGACGCGCAATTCCAGACCCTGCGCCCGGACGTGGTCGTCATCGCGCAGGACTCGCCCGACCGCGATACCCTGGCACACCTCTGCGTGGCGAACCAGGATTGTCCGCGCCCGATCGTGATGTTCACCGGCGACGGCAGCGCGGAATCGATCCGCGCGGCAACCCAGGCGGGGGTGACCTCCTATGTGGTCGATGGGCTCGACCCCTCGCGGCTCAGACCCATTCTCGATGTGGCGGTGTCGCGCTTCGAAGCCGTCCAGGCGCTGCACGGCCAGCTCGCACAGGCACGCCTCGAACTGGCCGAGCGCAGATTGATCGACCAGGCCAAGGCGCTGCTGATCAGGCAGACCGGCGCGCCGGAGCCGGAGATCTACCGCGAAATGCGGCGCGCGGCGATGGATCGCGGGATCAAGCTGGCGGACGTTGCGCGGCAGATCCTGCAGAAGTCAGCGATCTGATTGTCCGTTCCAATTGGTGCACCACGCTGCCAACGCGCACCGCGTGGGTGCAGCCATCCCGCAGCAAGCGTGTGACCGCTCTACCCAATCACTCGTAAACCCAATCCACACAAGGATTTTGCACAACTGGCACAGGGGTTGCTAAACGTGAACTGAAGCGTCGCAACGATGCGGCCTTCGGTTCTACCCTCGATTTATCCGGCAATGGACAAAGGCGTCCGCCCTCGCAGGCGACGCCTTTTTTATTCATGCCCTCCGGGCATTTGGAGAACGCAACGTGAGCGACACTCAGGACAAGGCTCCCATCCAGGATCCGGGCAAGCGCGATTTCATCAAGAGGACCACCGCCCTGTCGGCCGCCGCCGCGCTGATGGCGATGGTGCCGCCTGGCGTGCGCAGCGGCGCCTGGGCTGCGGGTTCCGATGCGCCGGAGAAGCCCAGGCTCAGCGTCGGTTTCATCCCGCTGACCGATTGCGCGTCGGTGGTGATGGCCGCGGTGAAGGGCTTCGACAGGAAATACGGCCTCACCATCACGCCCAGCAAGGAAGCCTCGTGGGCCGCGGTGCGCGACAAGCTGGTGAACGGCGAACTCGACGCCGCACACGTGCTGTACGGCCTGATCTACGGCGTGCAGCTCGGCATCGGCGGGCCGAAGCAGGACATGGCGGTGCTCGCCACGCTGAACCACAACGGCCAGGCGATCACGCTGTCGAATCAGTTGAAGGCCAAGGGCGTGCGCGACGGCGCCTCGCTCGCCAGGCTGGTGAAGGCCGAGCCGCGCGAATACACCTTCGCCCAGACCTTCCCCACCGGCACCCACGCGATGTGGCTGTACTACTGGCTGGCGGCGCACGGCATCGACCCCTTCCGCGACGTCAAGAACATCGTGGTGCCGCCGCCGCAGATGGTCGCCAACATGCGGGTCGGCAACATGGACGGCTTCTGCGTCGGCGAACCGTGGAACGCGCGCGCGATCCGCGACAACATCGGCTTCACCGCCGTCACCACGCAGGCCATCTGGAAAAATCATCCGGAGAAGGTGCTCGGCACCCGCGCCGAATTCGTCGAGAAATATCCCAACACGGCGCGGGCGATGATCGCCGCGATTCTCGATGCGTCGAAATACATCGACGACATGAAGCACCGCGCCGAGGTCGCCAGGGTCATTTCGGCCAAGTCCTACGTCAACACCGACTACGACTCGATCGTCGGTCGCATGCACGGCGAGTACGACAACGGCCTCGGCAGGAAGTGGAGCGACCCCGACTACATGAAGTTCTACAACGGCGGCTCGGTCGGCTTCCCCTACCTGTCGGACGGCATGTGGTTTCTCACCCAGCACAAGCGCTGGGGTCTGCTGAAGACGCACCCCGACTATCTGGCGGTGGCCAGGAAAGTCAACCGCATCGACCTCTACAAAGAGGCCGCCGCGATGACCGGGACGCCGCTGCCGAAATCCGGCATGCGCGCGTCGAAGCTGATCGACGGCGTGGTGTGGGACGGCAGCAAGCCCGCCCAGTACGCCGACAGTTTCAGGATCAAGGCCTGAGTATGAACCGCGCCCCGATCACGCCGGGGCGCCAGGAGAACGCACATGAATGCAGTCACATTGAACGGCCAAAGGCTATCCGAGGTCATGGCGGCGCCGGAAACCGAAACGCACGCGGCCGCGAACGAACCCGCGCTGCCGACGCGCCGCACGCCGCTGTTCGAAACCGAGGGCGGCAAGCGCTTCCGCGAAGGCGTGACCAACGTCGTCAAGGCCACCATCCCGCCGGTTCTGGGGATCGCACTGTTCGTCGCGCTGTGGGCGATCATCGCCAGCATCGGCGGCAAGATCCCCGGCCCGGCCGAAACCTGGGGCGCGGCGGTCACGCTGTTTTCCGACCCGTTCTACGACAGCGGCCCCAACGACCAGGGCATCGGCTGGAACATCCTCAATTCGCTCTATCGCGTCGGCATCGGCTTCGGACTCGCCGCCGCCGTCGGCATTCCGCTCGGCTTCCTGATCGGCCGCTTCGCCTTCCTCAACCAGATGCTCGCGCCCATCATCGGCATCCTGCGTCCGGTGTCGCCGCTGGCGTGGCTGCCGATCGGCCTGCTGGTGCTGCAGAAGGCCGAACCGGCGTCGATCTGGGTGATTTTCATTTCCAGCATCTGGCCGATGGTGCTGAACACCGCCGCCGGCGTGCAGCGCATCCCACAGGACTACCTGAACGTCGCGCGCGTGCTCAAGCTGGCCGAGTTCAAGGTGTTTACCCGCATCCTGTTCCCGGCGGTGCTGCCCTACGTACTGACCGGCGTGCGGCTGGCGATCGGCGTCGCCTGGCTGGTGATCGTCGCCGCCGAGATGCTCACCGGCGGCGTCGGCATCGGCTTCTGGGTGTGGGACGAATGGAACAACCTCAACGTCGCCCACATCATCATCGCCATCTTCATCGTCGGCATCGTCGGACTGCTGCTGGAGCAGGGGCTGATGCTGGTGGCGAAACGGTTTAGTTATGAGTGATAAGGGGCCAGGGGCCAGGATTCAGGGGTCAGGGGTCAGGGGTCAGGATTCAGGGGCCAGGGAATGTCGCTTCGCGCCTTCTCAAAAAATCGCGGCCGCAGACCGCTCCACCCCTGACCCATGATCCCTGAATCCTGATCCCTAGAAAGGAAAAGACATGCCATCCTACGTCCAGATCGAAAACGCCGGCATGGTGTTCAGCACCAGGAAAGGCAAGTTCACCGCGCTGACCGGCATCAATCTCAACGTCGAGCAGGGCGAGTTCATCGCGCTGATCGGCCATTCCGGCTGCGGCAAATCGACCCTGCTCAACCTGGTGGCGGGCCTGCTCGACGCCAGCGACGGCGTGCTGCTGCTCGCCAACAAGGAAATCAAGGGGCCGGGGCCGGAACGCTCGGTGGTGTTCCAGAACCACTCGCTGCTGCCCTGGCTCACAACATTCGACAACGTCCACCTCGCGGTGGAAAAGGTGTTCGGCGGCCGCGAATCGAAAGCGCAGTTGAAGGCGCGCACCCGCGCCGCGCTCGATCTGGTGGGCCTCGCCCACGCCGCGGCCAGGCTGCCGGGCGAAATCTCGGGCGGCATGAAGCAGCGCGTCGGCATCGCCCGCGCGCTGGCGATGGAGCCGAAAGTGCTGTTGATGGACGAGCCTTTCGGCGCGCTCGACGCGTTGACCCGCGCCCACCTGCAGGACGAACTGATGAAGATCGTCGCCGCGACAAAAAGTACCGTCATCATGGTGACCCACGACGTCGACGAAGCGGTATTGCTGTCCGACCGCATCGTGATGATGACCAACGGCCCCGCCGCCACCATCGGCGAAATCCTCAGCGTCGACCTGCCGCGCCCGCGCGACCGTCTGGCGCTGGCGCACGACCCGCACTATCACGGCCTGCGCAGCCGGGTGCTGGAATTCCTCTACAGCCGGCAGATGCGGCCGCAAGAGGCGGCCTGAGCCCGCGCACGGGGCAAGCCGCCAGCCAGTATTGCCCCGCCATGCAGGTGCGGCTAGACTCTCGGGGTTGCTTTCTATCCGTCCGTTTTGTGAATCCACCCCGCCCCGCTCGCCATGCCGCGCCGACGTGAGCCCCGCCCCGCGCCCGCGCTGGAACTGAAAACCACGCGGCTCGCCGGAATCCAGGTCGTCCTCAACAGCGCCGACCATGCCGCGCTGAACACTCACATCTCCACGCTGTTCGCGGCGACGCCGGATTTCTTCGGGGGCGAGGCGGCGGTGTTCGAGTGCGGGCGGCTGGCGGCGGACGCTGCTCCGCCCGACTGGACCTGGCTGGCGAATGAGCTGAGGAGCCGGGGGCTGAATCCGTTCGCGGTACAGAACGCTTCGAATGAACTGGCGGCAGCCGCCCGGCAGGCCGGGCTACTGGTGCTGAACGATGCCACACCGGGACCTGCCGTCGCCGCAACCGAAGAACCCGCGCCGCAAGCCGAAGCGGCGCCCGTACCGGAACCTGCGGCACCTGCCGCCGCGCCCACCCGCATCATCGACAAGCCGCTGCGCTCGGGCCAGCGCGTGTACGCCGCGGGCGGCGACATCGTGGTGCTGGCGGCGGTCAATCCCGGCGCGGAAGTGATCGCCGACGGCAGCATCCATGTGTATGCCCCGCTCAAGGGCCGGGCCCTCGCCGGCGCGCGCGGCGACACCTCGGCGCGCATCTTCACCACGCAGCTCGAGGCCGAACTGGTGTCGATCGCGGGGGTGTACCGCACCTTCGACTCGGCACCGGATGCCGCCGTGGCGAAGAAACCGGCGCAAATCCGCCTGGCCGATTCGAGCCAACTCGTCATCGAACCTCTCTAACCCCCCAGTAAAAAGGAAGCTCCGTGACCACCATCATCACTGTCACCTCAGGCAAGGGCGGCGTCGGCAAGACCACCACCAGCGCCTCGATCGCCAGCGGCCTGGCCCTGCGCGGCTTCAAGACGGCCGTGATCGATTTCGACGTCGGTCTGAGGAACCTCGATCTCATCATGGGCTGCGAACGCCGCGTGGTGTACGACTTCGTCAACGTCATCCAGGGCGACGCCAACCTGCACCAGGCGCTGATCAAGGACAAGCACGCCGACAACCTGTTCGTGCTGCCCGCCTCGCAGACGCGCGACAAGGACGCGCTGACCGAGGAAGGCGTGGAAAAGGTGCTGCAGGAACTCGCACACCAGGGCTTCGACTACGTCGTCTGCGACTCGCCCGCCGGCATCGAGCACGGCGCGGTGGTGGCGCTGACCTTCGCCGACGTGGCGATCGTCGTCACCAATCCGGAAGTCTCGTCGGTGCGCGACTCCGACCGCATTCTCGGCATCATCCAGTCGAAGAGCCGGCGTGCCATCGAAGGCCGCGAGCCGGTGCAGGAACACCTGCTGGTCACGCGCTATTCGCCCAAGCGCGCGCACGACGGCGAGATGCTGACCTACACCGACATCCAGGAACTGCTGCGGATTCCGCTGCTGGGCGTGATTCCCGAATCCGAGGCGGTGCTGCAGGCGTCCAACCAGGGCATCCCGGCGATCCACCAGAAAGACACGCCGGTCGCCGACGCCTACCAGGATACGATCGGTCGTTTTCTCGGCGAAGCACACCCGCTGCGTTTCGTCGAATACGAGAAGCCGGGCCTGATCAAACGTCTGTTCGGAGGCAAGTGACATGTCCTGGCTCTCCCTCATATTCGGCGAAAAGAAAGCCACCGCCTCGGTCGCCAAAGAACGGCTGCAACTCATCATCGCGCACGAGCGCGCGAGCCTGTCCGGTCCGGATTTCCTGCCCGACCTGCAAAAGGATCTGGTCGCGGTGATTTCAAAATACTTCCCGGTCAACCCCGACGACATCAAGGTAGGACTCGAAAAACAGGGCAATTACGAAGTGCTGGAAGTCAATATCGTGCTGCCCGAGGGGCGCTGATCCAGACCTGCCGCAGGAGCGCCCGCTGCACGGCGGACAGCGCATTGGCCCCTGCCGGCGGCAGCGCCCGGCCCGGCCCGCGGATCCTCTCCGGATGCATCCAGTCTGGCTGAACGGTCCCCGGTTCACGGACATTCCGGTCTATGATTCAGGAGACGTCAAGACACGCTAGAAGAAAAGCATCCGCGGCGGGTCTTGCCTTTCACCTCTGCCGTCGGAAATACGTGGCGATCCGACGCGCAGGGCGCGCAGCCATGAAAGGGGGTGAACGATATGCGTTACCTCGCACTGGTGACGGACTACGATGGCACCCTGTCTTCGGATGACCGGCTGTCGGAGCCGGTGGTACACGCGCTGGAACGCCTGAGGGTATCCGGCAGGCGGGCGATTCTGGTCACGGGCCGCCAGCTCGACGATCTGCTTGCGGTCTGTTCCTGCGCGCAGCTGTTCGACCTCATCGTCGCCGAGAACGGTGCAATCGTTTACGATCCCGCGAGCAGGGAGGAAACGCGACTCGCCAATCCACCGTCCAAACTGCTGGTGCAGACCCTGCTGGCGCGCGGCGTCGCACCGCTCGAGATCGGACAGGTGCTGGTGGCGACCCACGCGCCACATCGTGCAACCGTCCAGGACGTCATCTGGGAACTCGGCCTCGAGGCCCAGGTGATCGGTAATCGCGGCGCGGTGATGGTGCTTCCGGCCGGCATCAACAAGGGCACGGGACTCGGATACGCGCTGCGGAAACTGGGACTTTCGCGTCACGAGGTGGCAGGGATCGGCGACGCGGAAAACGATCATTCCTTTCTGGAACGCTGCGAATGCGCCGTGGCGGTGGCCAACGCGGCCCCCTCCATCAAACGCATCGCCGCCTTCGTGACGGCCGCCGAGAGCGGGGACGGCGTGATCGAACTGATCGACGAACTGATCAGCAATGATCTGCGCCGGCTGCAGGGCTCGCTTCCCCAACACTCGATTCTGCTCGGGAAACGCGCGGACGGCAGTGCCGTGCAGCTTTCACCCTACGGCCACAACCTGCTCGTTGCCGGCCCGTCCGGCTGCGGCAAATCGACGCTCGCCGCCGGCATCATCGAACGGCTCATCGAGAAGGATTACCAGATCTGCATCGTCGATCCGGAGGGTGATTACGGCACCCTGCGCGACGTCGTGGCACTGGGCAACCCGTGGCGCGCCCCGAACGTCAGCGAAGTACTGTCGATTCTCGAAGATCCCGAGATCAATCTGAGCGTCAATCTGCTCGGCATCCCGCTGGATGCCCGGCCGGATTTCTTTGCGCAGCTCCTTCCCAGCCTGCAGGCCATGCGCGCCCGCACCGGCCGGCCGCACTGGCTGGTCGTGGACGAGGCGCACCACATGCTGCCCGACACCTGGGGACATGCAGCGGCCATCCTGCCGCAGCAACTCCATGAAACCATCCTGGTCACCGTTCACCCCGACCACGTGGCCCGGGCCATCCTGGCCCCCGTCGACATCGTGCTGGCGATCGGCCATTCGCCGCGACAGACCCTGGAGACATTCACCCAGGCGACCGGGCAGGCATGCGCGTGGCCCGTGGATCTGGATTACCGGGCGGATCGCATCGTCGCATGGTTCCGCGGGGAAGGGCCGCCGTTCGCGATGCAGGCCTACCCCGGGCGAGCCGAGCGGATTCGTCACCGTCGCAAATACGCAGAAGGAAATCTGCGCTGGCACAGTTTCTATTTCCGTGGCCCCGACAACCGCCACAACCTGAAGGCGCAGAACCTTGTCGTGTTCTGCCAGATCGCCCAGGGCATCGACGAATCGACCTGGCTGTACCATCTGCGCCGCGGCGATTACTCGCGCTGGTTCCGCCACACGATCAAGGACGACAGTCTTGCCGACGAGACGGAGCGCCTTGAGCGCCGCGTCGATCTTGAGCCGTGGCAGACACGGCAGATGATCGAAGAATTGATCCATACCCGTTACACGCTGCCGGAATGATCGCGACGGCCATCGTTGAACGGCTCCGCACACGCATCAAACACGATGAATGACGGCGGCAGGACAGATCAACACATCGCAGGCCGCGGTTTGCAGCACCCGGCGGGTGACGCTGCCGAGCAGCGCCCGCCGGATCAGGTCCGGGCTGCCGGGACCCAGCACGATCAGACCCACCTGCGGATTCCGCGTCGTCCTGGCAAGAAGCTGCGCCGGATCGCCCACGGCCACCCAGGTCGAACTGCGCGCCGGCCGATGCGCCAGTTGTTCCGAGAGGTCGCGCAGGCAGGCCTTCGCCTGGCGGACCAGGGCATCGCGATGAGCCGCCAGGCTTGCCTGTCCGTGGCCCGCACGCCGCATCGCCTCCTCGAACTGCGATGAAATCTGTACCGCATGGACCAGACGCAGCCGCGCCAGCGGAAACAGCGCGGCCACGAAGGTCACGATCGCGCCGGATTCATCGGATGGATCCACGGCCACCACCACGCGTTCATAGGCTTGCATGACCGGCCGCTTGACCACCAGCACCGGCGCACAGGCTGCGCGAATCACCCGATCGGTCGTCGAGCCGATGATTTTCGCCAGGATCGACTCTCCCTGATGCGCCATCATCACGACCAGATCGGCCCGGGTTTCATGGGCCAGATCGACGAGGCGCAGGGACGGCGATCCCGACTCAATGCGAATATCGACTCCGGGCATGTCGATTGCCTGCCTTGCCATGGCGGCCTCGATGTTTTCGCGGGCGATGAGGCGTATTTGATGCTGGATCATGCCCGGGTCCGCAAGCGCAGGATCGAACCCGGCGAAGCGGCCGACGACATGAACAATGGTGAGTCGCGCCTGATGTGCACGGGCAATCTCTGCGGCGCGCGCCAGCACGGGATCGTTCTGCGGAAACCGGTCCACGGCAGCGAGGACATGTCTGATCCGATTCATTGCGCCCACCCTCCTGACTGGATTGCATCGCGGACATGACAGGCCCGGCTGGCAGGTGCCGGCCGCCGGAATCGGCCGTCAGGATTCCAGATACAGTTCATCGCTGTCCTTGTCGTACCCGAACAGTTCCGCGTAGCGTCCCCAGTCGATGACGGTGTCGATCTGGTCATCCGTCTCGCCACCGAATTCGCTGCGCAAGGCCTCGACAAAAAAGCTGCGGTCGATACGCTGATTGTCGTCGTTCTGCAGTTTTTCGTAGATCCAGCGTATCAGCGGGAGGCGCAGAATGCGGCCGGCGATCAGTTCCTTGCGCACCTGGATACCCGCCCCGGCGTAGGTTTTTCCAAGCTCGAGCAATACGAGATCGCCCTGTTCGGCCCGCGCGAACCCGAGCCACTCCGACGCCTCCACCAGCGGCAGCAGCGCACGGGGCTCATGCCCCAGCGCCTTCGCCAGACGCGGGAGATCGCTGCGGCCGTTATCGGCCAGCACCGTTTCGGTCAGACCGCCCATGGCCTCGAGCCGGATGACGGGCAGGCGGCGGATCGTGCCGGCCGCACCGGCCGCCGTTCCCATGCGATCCGCCTCGCTCAGCGCGCGGCCGGTAAGCGTTGCATAGACCCGGTCCACCAATGCCTGGAACGCCGTGTCCTTGCGGTTGCGCGGGTGACGCAGATCGATCCGAAGCTCGCTGACGATGCGGCCCGGATCGTTGCCCATGATCACGATCCGATCGGCAAGTTCCACGGCTTCCTCGATATTGTGGGTGACCATCAGGATGGCCTGGGTCGGCATGCTGCGGTTGAGCCAGAGTTCAAGCAGTTCGCCACGCAACGCCTCCGCCGACAGCACGTCGAGCGCGGAGAACGGCTCGTCCAGGCACAGCAATTCCGGCTCGACCGCCAAGGCGCGGGCAAACCCCACCTTCTGGCGCATGCCGCCGGACAGCTCGCGCGGGTACGCGGCCTCGAAGCCGGCGAGCCCCACCAGCCGCACCAGCTGCGTGGCGTGCGCCTGCCGGGTAGCGGGATCCAGCCCGCGGGCCTTGAGGGCCACATCCACGTTCTCGATCACCGTCAACCATGGAAACAGGGCAAAGGTCTGGAAAACGATGGCGGTGTGCGGATTGACCCCCGTGAATGGCGCGCCGCGATAATGCACCGTGCCGGCGGTTACGGGCGTGAGGCCGGCGATGATACGCAGCAGGGTCGATTTTCCACAGCCGGAAGGGCCGACCAGACAGACCAGCTCGCCGGCTTCCAGCGTCAGGGCCACGTCGCGCAAGGCGTGGAACGTGCCGTAACTCTTGCTGACGCCGACAAGTTCGAGCAATGGCGCATGGGGGGTTGCCGGGGCGAGTGACATCGTGACTACTCCATGCGATAGCGCGCTTCGGCGAGCCGGTAAAGGGGCTGCCAGAACAGCCGGTTGAGCAGCACGACGGTGACCACCATGGCAAGCGTCGCCGCCAGCAGCAGGGCAAAATCGCCGGTCGCCGTCGCATGGGAAATCACTGCGCCAATGCCAAGGGTGGCGTGGGTTTCCCCCCCGAACTGCACATACTCGGCGACCACGCTGGCGTTCCAGGCCCCGCCCACGGCGGTAATGGCGCCTGTCACCACATAGGGAAACAGTGCGGGCAGCAGCAAGGTGCGCCAGCGCTCGACGGGGGACAGGCGCAGCAGCGCCGTGGTGTCGCGCAGATCCCGGGGAATGGCGCTGGCGCCGGCAATGACGTTGAACAGCAGGTACCACTGGCTGCCGAGCAGCATGAGCAGCACCGCCGCCAGATTGAGGCCGCCCGGCAGGTGCAGCAGCGCCAGAAGCAGAATCGGAAACAGCGCCGTGGCCGGCACCGAGGCCGCGACCTGCGCCACCGGCTGCAGCACGGCGGCGAGGCGTGGACGGGTACCGATGGCCACCCCCACCGGTATGGTCCACGCCGCCGCGAGGAGTAGCGCTGCCGTGACGCGCAGCAGCGTGGCGCCCAGTCCTATGGCGATATCCCGCCACGCAGCCAGCGGCAGCGTGGCCAATAGCCGTCCGGCGGACAGCGCCAGATAGAGGAGTCCGATGCCGGCAGCGACGACGATGAGCCGAACGCGCCAATCCCTGGAGGCGGCACCGGTTTTCCCGTTGTCGATCACCACCGGCGCGTGCGGAATTTGCCAGCGCCGGTCCAGGCGTTCCATGAAGGGTGCCCACCACTTGGCAAGGAAGCGCTCGACCAGCCATGCACGGGCCAACTGGTCGTGAAACCACGACTGGGGCTCGTGCTCGCCCTCCACGGTCTCCAGCTTGAAACGCTGCGCCCAGGCCAGGAGCGGCCGCCACAACAACTGGTCGAGTGCGACGACGATCGCGATCATCGTCGCCACGCCGAGGCCCAGGGCGTGCAGGTCGCCGGCCTGCGCAGCGGTCGACAGATAACTGCCGAGTCCGGGCAGCCGGAAGTCGCGGCTGCCGACGGTGAACATTTCCGCCGCCATCAGAAAGAACCAGCCGCCGGCCCAGCTCATGACACTGTTCCACACCAGGCCGTTTGCGGCAAATGGCAATTCGACGTACTTGAGCCGGAACCATGCGCCGAAACGGAACACCGCCGCCGCCTCGCGCAGTTCACCCGGGACGGTGCGGGTCGACTGATAGACCGAGAAGGTCAGGTTCCATGCCTGCGAAGTGAAGATCAGCACGACCGCGGCCAGCTCCGCCGCCACGGCGCTGGAAAGCAGGACCGACAGGGACAGCAGAACCACCGGCAGGAAGGAAAGGATCGGCACGCTCTGCAGCACGTCGAGCAGGGGAATCATGACCTGCCCGGCACGGCGGTTGCGCGCGGCGTAATAGCCGTAGGCGAGACTGAAGACCAGCGACAGCGCATAGGCCGCGCTCATGCGCGCCAGCGACAAGGCGGCGTACCACGGCAGCGCCGTGGCATCGAGCGATATCTCGGGACCGGCCACGACGGCCGGCGCCCGCAGCGCCAGCCGCGTCCCGACGTAGAGTATTCCAGTGAGGGCGACGAAAACCATCACATCGCCGAACGTGAGGCGTGTGACCCGCGGCAGCACCGTGCTGAATCCTGGTCGCTTCATTCGAGGGTGTTCCTGATACCAGATGCGATGGACAAGAACCGTGTCTTTCAGTGCGTCCGGAAATATTGCGCCGATGCCGATTCAGACTGCGGCACGGCAGCAGGCCAGACGTTGCCGAATGCCTGTTTCACGCTGCCTGAACAGGCGTGCCGGCGTACCGGAAAGAGGCGTTAGCGGCGGAATTCTCCGGCTCGCTCGGGTTGGTAGATGACCTCCACGAGACGTACCTTCATCACGCCGCCTCCCGGCCTGGGCCACTCGATCTGTTCGCCCGCGGACAAGCCCAGCAACGCGCTGCCAACGGGTGCGAGGATCGAAATACGGTCGGCACTGCCGTCAATGTCCTGCGGGTATACCAGCGTCAGACAAAACTCTTCCCCCGATTCGAGCACGAAACGCACCTTGCTGTTCATGGTCACCACATCGGGCGGCACGTCCTCGGGCTCGACGACTTCGGCACGATCGAGTTCTGCCCGCAATTCGGTCTTCCCCGGAAAAGTCTCCGCCGGCAGGGCATCCAGAATGGCTTCCAGACGATCCAGATCCAGCGACGTCAAAATGATTCCTGGTCGTTTGTCCATCGGATGGCCTTTCTTGACAGGTTCGTTTCATCCGGCGCCTATTTCACCCGGGGGCCGAAATGCATGAGCGTGATGCTACCACGCCGCTTTTTTTACGAACCGCCGCGGAACGTTCGACATGCATGCGCGCATGAGCGTCCCCCGAACGCCAAACCCCATGCGGCGTGGCCAGTGCGGCATGATGGCTTGTCGGGCTCGCGCAATTATTCCATACTCGCCCCGTACGCTTGGCCAGACGCATTCAGCCATCTTGCCGGTTTGCAACATGAAGAGAGGTGTCACTCGGGACATGAAACAGATTTTGGTGGCAACGGACTTCTCTCAGTACTCGAACATTGCGCTCGACCGGGCAGTTCTGCTGGCGACCGAACATCAGGCGGCGCTCGAAGTCCTTCATGTCATCACCCCGGCATCGGTCGATGCGCTCTGCGATTTCCTGCCCGACTCCCGGCAGGCGATCGAAGAAAATCTCACCAATTCCTTTTATTCGCAGCTTTACGATTTTGCCGACCGGGTGAAATCAAGGCAATCCATGACGATTCAGCCCCGCGTCAGGATCGCGGAAATCGAAACCGGCATCATTGAAGCGGCGGCGGCCTGCGATGCCGATCTGATCGTTCTCGGAAGCCACGGCGAGCATTCTTCCGATGAGCTGTTTGTCGGCTCGACAGCCGAGAATGTCCTCGCCCGGGAAACACGGCCGGTTTTGATCGCCAAGCAAAAAGCTGACGCCCCGTATGGCAAGATCGGTGTGGCAGTGGACCTGACCGAGCGTTCGGCCGCCACGATTCGCAAGGCGGGCGAACTGGCGCCGAACGCGACGACCTGCCTGTTGCATGCCCTTCAGGCGCCGAACCACGAACGTCTCCGCCAGCTCGGCGCGTCCGATGAACACATCAAGCGTTCCCGTTCCGAATTCTACGACCGCGCCGTTCGGGAAATCGGCAAACTGATCGCCGACCGTCAGGACGAGCGCATTTCGCGCGTGGTTGAACTGGACTACCCGCCGGCCATGATACGGCGGTGGACGGAGAAGCTTCATTTCGACCTCATTGTGATGGGCAAGCGCGGCGGCCGGCTGGGCAGCGTGGTCAGGCACGTGCTGCACAACAGCGCCAGCGACATCCTGGTGGTCGGCTGAACGGGGTTTCACCGCCACGATCAAGTCCCGTCTGGCCGGGTTTCTGCGCCAGCCGGGCGCCCGGCGTCAAGTCTTCCCGCCCGTCACGAACAGCATCCCGCCCCAGGGCAGTGCGGCAGGCATGACCCGCTCCAGACGGCGCGCCCAACGCGTGGCCGAAGGCAGGAAAATGGCCGAGCGCAATGCCAGACGGGCGACCGGCAGACCGGTGAACAATGCGCGCACTTCTTCCGCGGTATGCCAGTGCGCACCACGATAAGCGCCACGGCCTCCGTCCCGTCCCTTTTCCCGATACAGCATGCTGTGCCGATTGAGCCAGCCGATGGCAAAACGGCGGCGCGCGACCCGCACGATCTCGGTCACCGCCTGGCGCTCGTCGGCGACAAAGCACAACGCGGCGATCGACAGGACGTGATCGAAACCGGCATCGACGAACGGCAGGTCGCGCGCGTCGCCTGCCGCCCAGTTCAGTGTCGGGCCGCTCTGCGCGCGCGCATAAGCCAGCGCGGCGGCGCTGGAATCCAGTCCGGTCGCGACAAGCTCGTCGGCGTCCGCCCGGCGCGTAAACCAGCCGGTCCCGCAGCCGACGTCGAGCAGGCTGTCGCCTGCCTGCGGCGCAAGCAGACGCGAAGCCAGGGCGTATTCCGTCTCGCCGATCCAGCGCCCGCGCGGCGTGTCATACCAGGCATCGTAGTCGGCGGGAGTCATGTGGTCCGCAACGTCCAGGCGCCGATCGGCACGTCGGCCGGGCGGAAAGAAACGACGCCCAGCCGCACGGATCTCACGTACCTTCCAGCATGCGTTGCAGCGGGACGTCCAGCGCGTCCTCCAATCCGGTCAGGCCTGCTTCATCCTGCCCGGCCACCGTTGCCAGCACCGCGCACAGATCCGCCGGCATCAGGATCGCCCCATCCGCCGGCTGGACCGGATCTCCGTTGACCAGCAGGGAAGGAAAGCCCGTGCCATGCGCATCGCGCTCGGCGCTGGTGACGATTTCCGTCCGCGCGCCCAGGCGGACACGCAGGACTTCGGCATAGCCGGCATACAGGATGCACCGCCCACCGGGAGGATGCTGTGAGATCACCCGGACATGCAAAGCCATTGTTATCCTCCCAGGACACTCTTCATCAAGACATCACTCGCAACCGGACCCGGTCAGGTCTTCGAATCCGGCGCCCCGCGCTCGACCGGCCGGCTTTCGGCCTTCCACTCGGGGAAGCCGTCTTCCAGACGGCGCGCCTGATAGCCGGCCTCCCGCAGCGCCGCCACGGCATCGAAGGCCAGCATGCAATAGGGGCCGCGGCAGTAGGCAACGATCTCCTGCCCATGCGGCAGGGCTTCCAGGTGTTGCGGGAGGTCGTCCACCGGGATATTGACCGCACCCGGGATGTGGCCTGCCTCGTATTCCGCAGCGGGCCGCACGTCGATGACCATGGTCCCCCCTTCCCTGACCCGGGCCATCAGCTCATTGCGCCCCACGGGCGTCAGCGAGTCGCGCGGATCGAAATGTTCCTGGACGATACGTTCCACTTCGGCAAGGTGCTTCTCGGCGATGCGGCTGATGCCGCCCATCAGGGCCGGAATCTGATCGTCCGACAGGCGATAGATCACCTGCAGTCCTTCCCTGCGGGATTCGGCCAGGCCCGAATCCCGCAGGATCTGGAGGTGATGCGAGGTATTGGCCACCGACATGCCCGTTGCCTGCGCGAGGGCATCCACGCTTTTTTCTCCCTGTGCCAGCGATTCCAGCAGTTCCAGCCGGTTCGGACTGGCCAGCGATTTGGCGACACGGGCGAATTGCTCGAACAGTTTCTTCTTGGGACTCATGGACGCATTATCCCGTAAGTCGGCCCGGCCGGAGTCGCGCGCCCGGCGAATCGTCCCGGACCATGAAGGACCCTTGTGCGCGGGCTCAGGCGTTGGCCGGGTTGAGACGTGGGTGGGTTTCCTCGCACGCCATCAGGACAATGAAGCCCGAAATGAACATGGCGCCGGCGGTGAACCAGAACCCGGCCTCGATGCCGCCCGCCAGCGCCGCCACCGCGCCCAGCAGCAGCGCGCCGATGCCGTAGCCGAGGTCGCGCCAGAAGCGGTAGATGCCGATCGCCGAGCCGCGCCAGTTGGGATGGGCGATGTCGGACACCGCCGCCGACAGCGTGGGGTACAGCAGCGCCATGCCGAGGCCCATCACCGCGGCGGAAAACGACCACCACAGCTCGCCTTCGCCGAGCAGCACCAGCGCGACGCCGGCGCCGCACAGCCACATGCCCCAGACGATCGGCTGCTTGCGGCCGACGCGGTCGGACAGATGGCCGGTGAAGAACTGCGACATGCCCCAGACGAAGCCGTACACCCCCACCACCCAGCCGATACCGGGCAGCGACAGCCCCCGCTGGTGCAGGTAGACGGGGAAGAACACCCACACCAGCGCGTCGACGAACTTCTCCACCAGGCCGGCCTGGCTGATCGACGCCATGCGCGCATCGCGCCAGGACATCAGGGTGAAGACTTCCCAGGTGCCGGGTTTGTCCGAGATGTTGACGGGATAGCGCGGTTTCGGACCGGTCATCTGTCCCGCCGCATGTTTCTTGCCTTCGGCCTGCGCCCACGGCAGGGTGTCCTTGACCCACAGCAGGGTCAGCAGTCCGGCCAGGATGATCACGCTGAGGCCGAACAGCATCAGCCCTTCGCGCGCGCCGAACACAGTGGCCATGTAGCCGGTGACGATGCCGGCGACCGCGACGCCGAAGTAGCCGGAGAACTCGTTGAGGCCGATGGTGAGACCGCGCTGGCTGGAGGTGGTCAGATCCAGCTTGGACGTCTGCGTCATCGACCAGGTGAGGCCCTGGTTGACGCCCAGCAGCACTGTCGCCGCGACGATCCAGTTCCAGTTCGGCGCGTAGAGGATCATGAAGGGCATCGGCAGCGCGACGAGCCAGCCGATGAACAGCACCTTCTTGCGCCCCATGCGCTCGGACAGGCGGCCGGCCACGAAATTGAGCGTGCCCTTGACGAAGCCGAAGGCGGTGACGAAGGCCATCAGCATCATGAACGAGCCCTTGGCCACGCCGAACTCGGTTTCGGCGAGCGCCGGCACCACGGTGCGGAACATGCCGATGGTGAGGCCGACCAGGAACACCTGCACCAGCTGGTGCGAGAACTGGGCGAAGTTATCGCGGATGCCGTAGCGGTATTCCGCCACTTCCTGGGTGATCGACATGGACATCTCAGTTCCCGAGGTTGAAATCGACCATGCGGTCCATTTCCGCCGGACGCGGCGGGATGGTTTCGGTCAGCGCGGCGACAAACGCGTCACGGCTCATCGCCAGCATCGGATTCCAGCGCTTCTCGAAGCCGATGGTCGACATCGGCTTGCCCGACATGCCGGCGCCGCAGACGCTGCCGGAGGTATGGCCGGGATACAGTTCGACCTCGGCCGGCAGCGTCAGCAGGCGCTGGTGCAGGGTGTCGTGGAGCTGCCCCGCCATTTCGGTTTCGCGGCCGGCGAGGTCGGGGCGACCGGCGCTGCCGACGAACAGGGTATCGCCGGTGAGCACGAACCACGGCGTCTCGGTGCGGCGCTTGTCGGTGACGACCAGACAGATCGAATCCGGCGTATGGCCGGGGGTGTGCAGCACGTCGACGAAAACGTTGCCGATCTCGATGCGCTGGCCGTCCTTGAGCGCATCGAAGGGATAGTTCACGCGCCCGGCGTTGGCTTCGTGCAGGCAGTAGGTCGCGCCGGCGAGTTCGGCCAGCTTGCGGCCGCCGGAAAAATGGTCGGCGTGGACATGGGTGTCGATCACGTGGGTGATCTTCACGTCCTGCTTCGCGGCTTCGTCGATGAACCACTGCTCGTCGCCGAGCACCGGATCGACCGCGACGCCGACGTGGCACGAGCCGCAGCCGAAGAAGTAGGACAGGGTGGCGTCTTTCGCCAGCAATTGACGGAAAAACATGGAAGTCTCCTTGATGGGAAGTGGTGAGTGGTGAGTGGTGAGTGGTGAGTGGTGAGTGGTGAGTGGTGAGTGGTGAGTGGTCAGGGCTCGGCCAGCGGCAAACCTGCCGCCTGCCATTCGGGGATGCCGTCGGCGATCTTCTGCGCGCGGTAGCCGTGTTCTTTCAGCAGTGCCACCGCCTCGGCGGACATCATGCAGAACGGCCCGCGGCAGTAGGCGACGACGTCCTTGTCGGCGGGCAGTTCCTTGATGCGCTGGCGGATCTCGTCGAGCGGCATCGAACGCGCAAACGGCAGGTGGCCGTTGGCGAATTCGGCCGACGGGCGCACGTCGATCACCACCACGTCGCCGCGCCGCGCCTTCTCCATCAGCGAGCGCCGCGTTTCGGTGTCGAGTTTTTCCGGTCCGGAAAAAATCCTGTCCATGGCCACTTTCAGCTCGATCAAATGCTCTTCCGCCACGGTGCGCAGGCTGACCCACAGCGCGCTGACGTCCTCGCCCGACAGGCGATAGACGATGAAGCGGCCATCGCGCTGCGTCTCGACCAGGCGGGCCGCTTTCAGCACCTTGAGGTGCGCGCTGGCCAGCTTGATGTCGAGGCTGGCTTCGGTGGCCAGCACCTCGACGGTTTTCTCGCCCTGCGCCAGCAGTTCCAGCAGTTCCAGCCGTTTGGGGCTGGAGACGGCCTTGCCGATGCGGGCGACCTGTTCGTAGAGCAGGTCCTTGGTTTGGCGTTTATTCATGGAGCCAATATTCTTACGATTATTAGAATATTGCAAGCGATATTTCCACCCGCCCGCTTCGCGCGACGACACCGCATCCCGCGCCGGGGTCGCGCGTGCCATCGCGCCTCCCCGCAGGCACTCAGGCCGGCCCGCTGTAGAGGCAGCCCGAATCGTGCGTTTCCATCACCTTTATCCGCGACAAGCCGGGCAACGCGGGCTTGAGCTGCCGCCACAGCCACATGGCCAGATTTTCGCTGGTCGGGTTGTCGAGGCCGGCGATGTCGTTGAGGCAGCGGTGATCGAGCGCGGCATGGATCGGTCGCCAGGCCGCCTCGATGTCGGCGAAGTCGAGCACCCAGCCCAGCACGGGATCGACGTCGCCGCTGACGGTCAGTTCGACCTTGAACGAATGGCCGTGCAGGCGCGAGCAGGGATGCGAGGCGGGCAGCGCGGGCAGTCGCCGCGCACATTGCAGGTGAAAGGTGCGGAAGAGGTCCATGCGGCATTCTCACGCATGTCGCCGATGCTGGCTAGGCGATGTCCCGGATGTCGTAGGCCCCGGCGAATGGCGGCAAACCGGCGCCGGTCCGGATCACCCGCAAGTTCCCGGTCGTGTCCGGCCTGTGCCGCTGACGGCCGCCTGCCTCATCCCCGGCAGCCCGCTCCTGCCTGGACGGGCGGACACGGCACGCTACCGTATGAACAGAAGACGCAGCAGTCGCCCGGTTTCGGCCTCAAGACCGTATGGCACGCCTCGCACGCATAGAACCACACGCAGGCGTCGGCGGGCATGATCTCGGTCTTGAGGTGGCCGCAGACGGGGCACGTCAGGGTGGATTCGAGCGTCACCCGACCCAGCGGATTTCCGTCCGCGCATTCATCCGTTCCGGTCGTATTCATGTGGCGTAGCATAAAGCCCGTACCTCTGTACGGAGTCAAGATGCGGACATTCACCATTTCCAGACTGGCGCAGCAGGCGGGCGTCAGCGTCGAGACGATCCGCTTCTACCAGCGCCGCGGCCTGCTGGCACAGCCGGAGAAACCGTCAGGCGGCATCCGCCGTTATGGTGAGGCGGACGTGGCGCGCGTGCAGTTCATCAAGGCGGCGCAGCGCATCGGGTTCACGCTGGGTGAGATTGTCCAGCTATTGCAGTGGGATGACGGCGCGCACTGCCCGGAAGCCCGCGCCATCGCCGCACGCAGGCTCGACGACGTGCGCAGGCGGCTGGCCGACCTGCAGCGCATCGAAACGGCCCTGGTCCAGCTCGTCGGACAATGCGAAGCCCGGCGCGGCACAGTACGTTGCCCGCTGATCGCCGCGCTGCGGCCGCCGCTGGCGCCCGCAGCCGGATAGCCGGCTGTTCGCTCTCAGGCGACCAGTTCTCTGGCCAGCGCGTTGCGGCGGCCGGTTTCGCTGCCAGTCAGCACGAAGCCCTGGAGACGGCCGCCGTCGTCCACGTGCAGCGCGCAAATACCGGCATCGCCGCATTCCACTTGCCAGCCGCCCGGCACGCCGGGCCGGGGCGACAGCACGGCAACCGGGTGCGCCGGCGTTTTGACCATCACCGGCATGACCGGATACACCACCGGCGTCGGCGTGCCGGTGAGCGTCGCGGCAAGCGCTCGCGCCTGGACCATCAGCGGCTGCACATAGGGCAGGTTCTGACCGTCCACCTCGGCGCAGTCGCCCAGCGCATACACATCCGGCACGCCGGTCTCCAGCAGGCGGCCGGTCTGGATGCCGCGTCCGACCGGGATCCCCGCCGCCTGCGCCAGTTGAGTGCGCGGTCGCAGGCCGATCGCCGAAAGCACCGCCTCCGCGACCAGGGTGTCGCCATTGTCCAGCGTCACCCGATACCCCGCCGCGGTCCGTTCCACGCTGCGACCCGTTCGCCCGAAATGCCACCTCACGCCCAGCGCCGCGAGACTGTCGGCCAGGCGCCGGCCGGCTTCGGGCGGCAGCAACCGTTCCAGCGGCCATTCGCCCAGGTGCACCACGTCGACCGTCAGGCCGGCGTGCGCCAGATCGTTGGCGAACTCGCAGCCGATCAGCCCGCCGCCGAGCACCGTGACGCGCTTTTTGCCTTCGATGGCCTCGCGGAAGACGGCGTAACCAGCCAGATCGTTCACCGTCAACACGGCGGGCGCGCCGTCGCCGGACAAGCCGTGCGGAATCGGGTCGGCTCCCAGCGCGAGCACCAGCTTGCCGTAATCGAGCGCGCCGCCATCGGTTTGCACGCGCCGGTTCTGCGTGTCGATCGCGCTCACACGGGTATGCGCGAGCACCGTTGCCTGCTGGTCGGCCGCCATGTTCGCCGCGCTGGCGCCCGCCAGCGCGGCGGCCGGCCTGCCCGCCGCAAGCGCGTTCGACAGGTTGGGCTTGGAATAAAAAGTGCCGTCATCCGCGGTGACGAGCGTGACCGGCGTATGCGCGTCGCGCTTGCGGATCTCCTTCAGCAGTGTGTAGCCGGCGAGACCCGAGCCGACGATGACGATAGGATGCATAAAAAACTCCTGACGGGATAAGGGAGGCCGCATCAGCGCGGCCCCGCGTACGTTCAATGGCGCTCAGGCGGCCGCGATCTCAACCATCTCGAAATCCGCCTTGGCCACGCCGCAATCCGGGCATTCCCAGCCTTCCGGCACGTCCTCCCAGCGGGTTCCCGGCGCGATGCCGTGCTCCGGGTCGCCCTTCGTTTCGTCGTAAACGTAACCGCAAACAATACATTCCCAGGTCTTCATGGCATGTCCTTTCAAATAGTCAATGAACTCTCAATAGCCGCCTGAACTCAGGCCGTGATCGCGTCTTTCTGCGCCTGATAGTGTCTGGCGTGCTTCTCTTCCACCTTCGCCAGCGCAGCGAAGCGCCTGGCCGCTTTTTCCAGCACGCCCTTGAACATCTCGGCGTGTTCCTTCGATTCGGCAATCTGCTCGTCCATCTCGGCGACCACGGCGTCATGGCCTTCCTGCATCGCCTCGTGGCGGAACTTCGGATACATCTCGGCATACTCGTAGGTTTCACCCTCGATCGCGTACTGCAGGCACTTCTCGGGCGTCATCGACTCGTCGGCAAACAACAGTTCGGCATGGCCGAAGGCGTGCAGCATCTCCTGCGCCGCGGTGTCCTCGAACACCCTGGCGGTAGCTTCGTCGCCCGCCTTGCGGCACTGGCGCGCGAACCACATGTACTTGATATGGGCCATCGACTCGCCGGCAAAGGCGGCTTCGAGGTTCTGGATGGTGGGGGACTGGCTGTTCTGCATGGTCGGCTCCTGTCTGGTTAATGTTCTATATCAATCAATACAGTTCGAATGTTAGAGATCATCAATGATTTGATCCAACAGATAGTATGGATACATTCAATTGACATCATCAATCGATGGAGCCGAAATCCAGGCTATGCAACACTGCCGCATTCACCCACTCTTGAGGAATCCATCATGCGCATTCTGCTGCCCGCCGCCCTGCTTGCCCTGTCGTCCCTGCCCGCTGCCGCCGCGGCGCCTGTCATGCAGCCCGGCCTGTACGAAATTACCGCGCAAATGGTGATGAAGGGCATGCCGATGCAGATGCCCGCCTCCTCCTTCCGGCGGTGCATCACGCCACAGGACATCGCTGACGGCAGCGCCTATGCCCGCGGCAGGGACAACAAGGACTGCACAATCAGCCACTTCAAACAAAGCGGCAATTCGATCAGCTATGACTTTTCCTGCGTCATGCAGGGACACGGCAGCATGGTCGGACGCGCCAGCGGAAGCAGCCATGCAAGCGGCTACGACATGCAGACGAACGGGCACTTCGTCCCCGCGATGGAAGGCATGGGCGAATTCAGCCAGAAGATGAGCGCAAAACGACTCGGAGACTGCGGAAAATAAGCGGCACGGGGTGCGGCGTCGCAAGGCGGAAGGCCCTTCGCCGTCAGGCCGGGGCCCTTCGCCGTCAGGCCGAGGCTCGGCGCAGGCCGGTTTTGCGTGAAAACGCCGATCCCGAGGATCGGTTTCAGGTGCTCACCCAGGCCGCATGATCCATCCAACGCTTATCCCGGTTAGTCGGAACATGACAAGTCACTGCTGCAAGCATTCAAATCCCGTTTTATAGTGGCGTCTGGTCGATGGCGTCATGTTCTGGCGATTGACGGGGGCGATACGGCGTCTTGCCGCATGGCGACAATTGCAGGACCCACCATGACGCGCGCGTGACATTCATGCACTGGCACGGGGACGGAACAGCTTTCACTGCACCGCAATTTTTATCCATGGCATCTGGCGATCAAGTGTCTATTTTGAAATTATTCCAAGCAGAGGAGATTGAATTGGCTCAGATTCTCGTTTTGGGTGCCGGAATTGCCGGCATGCCTGCTGCATATGCCTTGAAATCCCAGTTGGGCCCCAAGGACGACGTCACGGTGGTGTCCGACCAGGACCATTTCCACTTTGTGCCGTCGAATCCGTGGGTTGCAATGGGCTGGCGGAAACGCCCGGATATATCCATTCCCCTGGCGCCCTGCCTTGACGCGCGCGGGATCCGGTTTATCGGCAGTGGCGTGCAAGCCCTGCAGCCAGAAAAGAATCAGGTATTGCTCGACAACGGGGAGACCCTGTCCTACGACTACCTGCTGATTGCAACCGGGGTAGAAGGCAATTTCGATGAAATGCCCGGTATCGCCCGCCATGCCCATTCGGTGCTCAACATCGGGCAGGCCGAGAACACCCATGCCGCCTATGAGGCGTTCCTCAAGAATCCGGGGCCCCTCGTTGTAGGAGCCATGCAAGGTTCAAGCATCCTCGGCCCGGTTTATGAGTTCGCCTTCATGGCGGATGCCGACCTCAAGCGCCGTCATCTGCGCGACCGTGTGCCCATCACCCTGATCACGCCGGAACCCTGGCCCGGTCATCTGGGCCTGGGCGCAAAGAACAAGAGCCAGGAGGCATTTGCCGCCGCGCTCGCCAACAGCAATATCAAGGTCCTGAGCAACGCGCGCACCCTGAGTGTGGAAGCGAACACCGTCAGCATTGCCGAAGTCGACGCTTCCGGCCGTGAAAAACAGCCACAGACGATACCGTTTTCCTTCGCGGTGTATTGGCCCGCTTTCCGGGGCATACCGGCTGTCCGGGCGGCGTCGACCCTGGTCAACCAGCAAGGCCTGATCGAAGTGGATGAATTTCTCAGAAGCCCATCGCATCCAAACATTTTCGCTGCGGGCATCTGCATTGCACGCGAGATCGTGGATCAAACCCCTCTTGCGGTCGGCACGCCGAGCTCCGTGTATTCCATCCAGAAAGAGGTCAATACGGTCGTCGCGAACATTCTCGCTCAAATGCACGGCAAGCCCCTTGCCAGCAACACCCCGCAACGGGCGCATTGGTTATCCGACATGGGCAAGAATGGCGCCGCGTATCTTTCGGAGCCGCATGTCCCCCTTCGCGACATCAACTGGCTCAAGCAGGGACGCTGGGTCCACATCGCCAAAGGGGAGTTCGAGAGATATTTCATCAACAAAATCACCCATAAAGCCTGAGCCGACGAAGCACGGCCGCGCAGGGAGAACCTACCGGAAGGGGGCGCCACGCGTCGGGACGCGCCGCTCCAGCCCGCAGCCGCACCGGACATTCGATAAACCGGTAGCCCATATTCAGGCGAAACGAGCGCGCCAGCGCCGCAAGCCCGCTTCCACCCGCGCCATGCTGACGTAGAAGGTGGGAGTGATGTAGAGCGTGAGGAACTGCGAGAAGAACAGGCCGCCGACCACGGCGATGCCGAGCGGACGGCGCGCCTCGCCGCCGGCGCCGAAGCCGACGGCAATCGGCAGGGTGGCGAAGATGGCGGCGAAGGTGGTCATCATGATCGGCCGCAGACGCACCAGGCAGGCCTCGACGATGGCGTCCTCGGCGCTCATTCCCGCGCGCTGCCGGGCCAGGGCGAAATCGATCATCATGATGCCGTTCTTCTTCACCAGACCCACCAGCAGGATGATGCCGACGAAGCTGAAGATGTTGAGTTCGTCGTTGGCCAGCAGCAGCACCAGCAAGGCCCCGAATCCCGCCAGCGGCAGCGCGGTGAGGATGGTCAGCGGATGGCCGAGATGCTCGTACAGCACCGCCAGCACCATGTAGATGATGACGACGGTGAACAGCAGCAGTAAGGGCAATTGAACTGTCGATTCCTGGAACTTCTGCGCCGCACCGGTGAATTCCAGCGCCACCTCGGGCGGCACGACTTCGCTGGCGGCATCGTAGGCCGCGGCCAGCGCGGCATCGAGCGAGGCGCCTGGCGCGAGATTGAAGGACAGCGTGACCGCCGGCTGCTGGCCGTAATGATAGACCGCGATCGGACCCACGCCCGGTTCGACCCGCGCCACGGCGTCCAGCCGCGTGATTCCGCCCGTTGACGTTTTCAGGGGCAACTGGCCGATGACTGCCGGGTCCAGCTGGGCCTCGGGCAGCGCCTTGACACTCACCACATACTGGTCGCTGGTGCCGTAGATTTCGCTGATACGGCGTCCGCCCAGCGCGTCGTACAGCGTTTGCTGGACCTGCTGGGCCGTGATGCCGAGCCGGGCGGCTTCCAGCGGATCGAGGGTGACGCGCAGCTCGGGATTGCGCAGTTCGAGATTGCTGTCGACGTCCTCGATCTGCGGCAGCGCTTCCAGCCGCTTCTCGACTTCGGCCGACGTCGCTTTCAATGCCTCGAAATCCCCCGAGATGAGTGTCAGCTGGTAATCGCTGCTGGAGGACAAGGCGCCGACGTTGATCGATGCGGGATTCTGGAACGTGACGTTGATGCCGCTGATCTTGCGCGTAACCGCACGCAGCTCGTCGATCACCCCGTCGGCGCTTTTGCGCGTGTTGCGCGGCGCCAGACGGATCACCAGGCGCCCGATGTTGCCGCCGGTCACGCCACCGCCGCCCTGCCCCGCGCTCGACATCAGGCCTTCGACCGCCGGGTGCTTCTGCACGAGGGCGGCCAGCGCCTGCTGGCGCTGGCTCAGCTCGTCGAACGGAATGCCTTCCGGATACTGCACGCTGGCGAAGATCATCCCGGAGTCGACACGTGGAATGAATCCCTGCTTGACGTGGCCGGCCAGCCACAGCATCGCGGCCAGCACGGCCGCCGAGAGCAGCAGCATGCTCCCCCGATGACGCATCGACGCGCGCAGGGTATCGCCGTAGAAATCGCGGAAGCGGTTGAAACCCGCATCGAACAGGCGCGACAGACGATTATCGGGCGGCTGGTTGACCAGCCCGCGCGCGCACAGCATCGGTGTGAGCGTCAGCGCCACCACGCCGGAGAGCAGCACGGCGATGCCGATGCTGACCGCGAATTCCTGGAACAGCCGCCCGATCATGCCGCCCATGAAGAGAATAGGCAGGAAGACGGCCGCGAGCGAGATCGTCATCGACAGCACGGTGAAGCCGATCTCCTGTGCGCCGTCGAGCGCGGCCTGCATGCGCGGCTTGCCCATTTCCATGTGGCGCGCGATGTTCTCGATGACCACCACCGCATCGTCGACGACGAAACCGATCGCCAGCGTGATCGCCATCAGGGAGAGGTTGTTGAGGCTGTAGCCGAGCAGATGCATGAAGGCGAAGGTGCCCAGCAGCGAACTGGGCAGCACCAGCGCGGCGATCAGCGTGGCGCGGACATTGTGCAGGAAGGCGAAGATGACGAGGATCACCAGGCCCAGCGCGAGCAGCAGCGTGAAGTTCACCTCGTGCAGCGAATCCTTGACGAAGCGCGAGCGGTCGAAATGCACCTGCAGGCGAACGCTGTCGGGCAGCTCCGCCTCGATCTGCGGCAGCATCGCGCGGATGCGGTCGGCAACCGCGACCGTGTTCGCCCCCGGCTGGCGCTGCACCGCCAGCACGATGGCGCGGGTGCCGTTGTACCAGGTCTTGCGCTTGTCGTCCTCGACGCCATCCTCGGCCCGGCCGAGGTCTTTCACCCGCAGCGCGGTGCCGTCGTGATAGGCGACGATGATGTCGCCGAAATCCGCCGCGTTGGCCAGCGCCACCGGCGCCTTCACCGTATAGGCGCGGCTGGCGCCGTCGAGCGTGCCGGACGGCAGGTTGGCGTTGGCGGCCTGCACCGCCGTGACCACATCGGCAAACGTCAGCCCGCGCTGCTGCAGCTTGGCGGGATCGAGGTAGAGACGCAGCGCGTATTTCTGCGAACCGAACACCAGTACCTGCGCCACGCCGGACAGCCCGGACAGCTTTTGCGCCACGCGCGAATCGGCGATGGCGTCGAGTTCGGTCAGGGGCAGACGGTCGGCCGACAGCGCCAGATACAGGATGGGCGAATCGGCCGGATTGATTTTCCTCAATTGAGGCGGATCCATGCCCTGCGGCAGGTTGCGCGCCGCCTGCGCGATGGCGGTCTGCACGTCCTGCGCGGCGGCATCGATGTCGCGCCCGAGTTCGAACTGCAGCGTGATACTGGTCGAGCCCTGGCCCGATTGCGAGCTCATCGACTCGATCCCCGCCACCGTCGCCAGCTGCCGTTCCAGCGGCGTCGCCACGGTGTTGGCCATGGTCTCGGGGTTGGCGCCGGGCAGGGCGGCGCTGATGCGCAAGGTCGGAAAATCCACCTGCGGCAGGTCGTTCACCGGCAGCTGCTTGTAGGCGATCGCACCGAACAGCGCCATCGCCAGCACCAGCATCAGCGTGGCGACCGGGCGCTCGATGAAGAGCCGCGACAGATTCATCGATGCGTGCCTTCGAGCTTGACCTGGCTGCCCGCCTTGAGGCGTTGCGGAATCTCGATCAGCACCGGTTCGCCGGCATGCAGTTCGCCTTCGACCACCTCTTCGCCGTCGAGGCTGCGCGTCACGTTCACCGTCTGCACCACGGCCTTGCCGCCGCGCACCACGTAGACATACGTGCCGTTCTGCGCATGCTGCAACGCGGCTTCCGGCACCACCCTGGCATTCGGCACGACCCCCAGCCGCAGGCGGATCCGCACGCCCTGGCCCGACAGCAAGGTGGCCGGCGCAGCGGCCAGCCGCACCTTGATCGGCACCGCGCCGGTGGTGGCATCGACCTGGGCATCGACAAACACCAGCTCGCCCTGAGCCTGGACAGTATGGTCCATCTCCCGGAACACCCGGGCTGTCACCTTGCCGTGCGCGCGCGCAGCCGCCAGTTCGGGCCAGTCCTGCTGCGACACGCTGGCCCGCACGTCGAGCGTGCCAGGCGCCAGGATCGTCGTGAGCGGCGTCCCGCCCGCCTGCACCAGCGTGCCGGGACGCACGGCAATGCGCCCGACGCGGCCGTCGATCGGCGCGCGGATCTGCCCGTACGCCACGTCCAGTTGCGCGGCTTCCAGTTCGGCGCGGGCGGTGCCGGCGCGCGCGCGTGCGGATTCCAGCGCCAGTTGCGCGTCGGCGAATTCCTGGCGGCTGATGTAGCCCGACTTCATCAGCGGGCTCAGGCGATCGAGTTTCTGCGCGGCATCGGCCGTTTCGGCGCGGGCGCCGGCCAGCGTCGCCTGGCTTTGCGCGATGCGTGCCTGCGCCGGGCGGCTATCCAGGCTGAACAGGACCTGCCCCGCCCGCACGGCGTCGCCTTCCTGCACATGCTGGCGCAGTACCGTGCCGCCGGTCTGGGCGACGATGGCGACCTGTTGCGCCGCCTCCAGCGTACCGGGCAGGTCGATCACCCGTGGGAAGTCGCGCACCGCCACCGGAACCGTCCTGACACTGAGTGCGCGAGCGCCGCCCTTGTCGCCTGTCGCGGATGGCTGGATGCGGTAAGCCACTCCGGCGACCAAGCCGATTGCGACGATGATCAGCAGCATGCGCAGTTTCATGGAACGCTCGCAGGAGAGGCGGCTGGCAGGCGGCCCAGCGCGTGGTTCAAACGGGAAAATGCCGCCAGCCAGTCGCTGTCGGCCTGTGCCTGCGCCTGACGCGCGCGCGCCAGATCGGCCTGGGCGGTCAGCCATTCGAGCAGGCTGCCGACGCCGGTCCGGTAACGTGCTTCGGCCGCCTGCGCCGATTCGCTGGCGCTGTCGAACTGCGCCCCCACGCCTTCGCGCTGGGTCTGGGCCTGACGCACATCGTAATAGGCATCCGCCACCGCCAGCGCAACCTGGCCGCGCTGCGCCTCGGCATCGGCCTGCAGACGCTCGGCATCGCGCGCGGCGGCGCGCGCCTGGGCGGCCAGCCGCCCGCCGTCGAACAGCGGGATTGCCACATTCATGCCGACGCTGTACGTGGTGGACGGCGAGCGCTCGCTGTCCAGAAACAGCGTGCGGCCGGTGTTGGCTGTCAGCGACAGACTCGGCCAGCGGGCCGCGCGCGCACGCTCGGCCTCGAAGCGCGCACTGGTCGCGGCCGCCTGCAGGGCTTGCAGGTCGGGGCGATTGCGCTGGGCCTCCTGCAACAGATCGGCCAGCAGGGTGGTGGTTGCCAGGGGATCCGGCGGCACGGCCTGCCAGTCCAGCTCCAGCGTTTGCGTCTGGGCGATGCCCGCGGCCTGTTTCAACGCGGCGTCCGCCTTGGCCCGGTCGCGCTCCGCCGCCTGGCGCGCCAGTTCGGCCTCGACCAGCGCTGCCCGCGCACGCAACTGGTCGGCGCGCGACGCCAGCCCGCCCCGCAGCCTGGCGTCAACCGCATCCAGACTGGCGCGCAGGGCGGTTTCCTGCTCGGTCTGGGCGGTGACCTGCGCACGCGCCGCCAGCAGGGCAAAATACGCGGCCTCCACTTCGGCGACGGTATCCTGCAGGGTGCGGTTGTTGGTCAGCAGGCTGGCGATGAGCTGATAGCGCTGGGCATCGATGCTGGCGGCACGCGCGCCGAAATCGACCAGCACATAGGACAGGCCGAGGCTGGGGCCGTAGCGGTCAAGCGTGGGCACCTGCGAACCCGAACTGGACAGCGCCCGGCTCCGGGTGAAGCTCAATTGCCCCGTGAGCGTCGGCCAGTTGGCCGCGCTGGCGGCATCCAGCCGCGCGGCCTCGGCCTGGATGCCGAGCCAGGCCGCACGCGTCTCCGCCCGCTCGCGCAGTGCATGCTCGGTCAGCGCGGCGAGGCTGGCAAAGTGCACGATGCCGACGGGCGTTGCGGCCGGGACCGGCAGGCTGTCCGGCTGCGACCAGAAGCTGCCGGGACGCTCAGGCAGGACGAGCGGCGCCGCGCGCGCCCACGACGGCCACAACACCAGCGATACGCACAACAGGAAGCGATGCAGGATGGCGTTCAAGGTGAAGGGATTCTAAACGAGTCCACGACACGACAGGCAGCGCATCGCGCATCGACCTGCACCACGGCAGCGGCTGCTTCACGGTTCGCCGCGGCCAATCCGTATGCCGGCTGGCTTTCGCGCCGGCTATCGGATGGCGGCCCGCGCCGACTCCCGCATGGCGCGGGCCGCCGCCACCATGTGGGCGAGCGCCGTTTCGGTTTCCGTCCAGCCGCGCGTTTTCAGTCCGCAGTCGGGGTTGACCCAGAGCCTGTCGGGCGCGATCACCCTGGCGGCTTTTTCCAGCAGGCGCGTCATCTCCGCCGTATCGGGAATGCGCGGGCTGTGAATGTCGTACACGCCGGGGCCGATCTCGTTGGGATAACTGAATTCGCCGAAACCGCGCAGCAGTTCCATGTCCGAACGGCTGGTCTCGATGGTGATGACGTCGGCATCCATCGCCGCGATCGCGGGCAGGATGTCGTTGAATTCCGAATAGCACATGTGGGTGTGGATTTGCGTCGCGTCGCCCACCCCGGACGCGCTGATACGGAACGCCCGGCTCGCCCAGTCGAGATACGCGGCCCAATCCGCCTTCCTCAATGGCAGGCCTTCGCGATAGGCCGGTTCGTCGATCTGGATGATGCCGATGCCGGCCGCTTCGAGATCGGCCACCTCGTCGCGGATGGCCAGCGCAATCTGCAGCGCGGTGGCGGCGCGCGGCTGGTCGTCGCGCACGAACGACCATTGCAGCATCGTCACCGGGCCGGTCAGCATGCCTTTCACCGGCTTGCCGGTCAGCGACTGCGCATAGCGCGCCCAGCCCACCGTCATCGGCCGTGGGCGCGACACATCGCCGTAGAGGATCGGCGGCTTGACGCAGCGGCTGCCGTAGGACTGCACCCAGCCGTTGTGCGAGAACGCGAAGCCTGCCAGCTGCTCGCCGAAATACTCGACCATGTCGTTGCGCTCGGCTTCGCCGTGGACCAGCACGTCGAGCCCCAGCGCGTCCTGCTTCGCGATGGCATACCCGATCTCGCGCTGCATGGCAGCCGTGTAATCGGCCTCGCTGAGCGCGTCCGCCTTGAAACGGGCGCGGGCACGGCGGATCTCCGGGGTCTGCGGGAAGGAGCCGATGGTCGTGGTCGGGAAATCAGGGAGCTTGAAGCGTTTCCGCTGCGCCGCCTGGCGCAGCGGAAACGGGCTGTTGCGCCCATCGTGAACGGGGGTCAGCGCCGCCAGCCGTGCCGCGACCGCCGCGTCATGCACCCGCGACGAGGCGTGCCGTGACGCCAGCGCCCGCGCATTGGCGGACAGTTCCGCCGCCACCGCCTGGCGGCCCTGGTTGAACGCGGTCCTGAGCGTGGCCAGCGCGGCGATTTTCTCTTCCGCGAAAGCCAGCCAGTTTCCGGGTTCCGCGTCCAGCGCGGCTTCGCCCGCCAGGCTCACCGGCACATGCAGCAAGGAACACGAGGGGGCCAGCCATAGCCGGTCGGCCAGCCGCGCATGCAGGCCCTCGAAGCGTTCGAGCGCGGCAGTGAGGTCGGTCTTCCAGACATTGCGGCCGTCGATCACGCCGAGCGACAGGATTCTGGTGGCCGGCAGCCAGTCGATCACCTGGGCGAGCTCGTCGCCGCCACGGATGCCATCGACGTGTACGCCGGCCACCGGCAGCTTCAGCGCCCCCAGCAGATTGTCGCGCAGCGGGCCGAAATAGCTGGCAAGCAAAAGCTTCGCCCCTGCCGTATTCAGGTGATGGTAGGCACGCTCGAACGCCGACCGCCACTCGGGCGGCAGATCGAGCGCGAGAATCGGTTCGTCGATCTGCACCCATTCGATCCCCTGCGCGTTGAGCCGCGCCAGGATCTGCGCGTAGACCGGCAGCAGACGCTCGAGCAGGTCGAGGCGGTCGAAGCCCACCGCTTTCTCCTTTCCCGGCTTCTCCTTTCCCAGAAACAGGAAAGTCAACGGGCCGATCAGCACCGGCTTGGCGTCGAACCCCGCGGTTTGGGCCTCGGCCAGTTCCTCGAACAGCCAGCCCGGGTCGAGTGAGAACTGCGTCTCAGGCGTGAATTCTGGCACCAGATAATGGTAATTGGTGTCGAACCACTTGGTCATTTCCATCGCCTGGCAGGCGCCATTGCCGCGCGCCAGCTGGAAATATTCCGGCAGCGCAAGCGGTGCGCCGAAGCCGAAGCGTTGCGGCGCACAGCCCAGCAGCGCGACGTGATTGAGCATCTGGTCGTAGAACGCGAAGTCCCCCACCGTCACGAAATCCAGTCCGGCGGCATGCTGGCGTCGCCAGTTGGCCTGGCGAATGCCGCTGGCCGTCGAACGCAGCGCAGCTTCGTCGATCTCGCCGCGCCAGAATGCTTCCAGCGCGAATTTCAGTTCGCGATTCGGGCCGATGCGCGGAACGCCCAATACGTGTGCCAATGCCATGTGCGTGCTCCAGAAGAAAGGATGGACAGCATCATGCCGCGGCGGCTAACATGAAACAAACGAATGTTTTTCATTGCTTGCATGAACATAACTCATATCGAGCTACGCCACCTGCGGCTGCTGCAGGCGGTCACCGAAGCGGGCGGGCTGACCGCCGCCGCCGAGCGCCTGCATCTGACTCAATCGGCGGTGTCGCATCAACTGAAGGCACTGGAAGCTACGCTCGGGCTGCCGCTGGTCGAGCGTGCGGCGCGACCGCCACAGCTCACGGCCGCCGGGCGCCGCCTGCTGGCGCTGGCGCACACCGCGCTGCCACAGGTGGATGCCGCGCTGCGCGATCTCGCCAAACTGAAGGATGGCGACGCCGGCGAGTTGCGGATCGCGGTCGAGTGCCACACCTGCTACGACTGGCTCATGCCTGCGATGGACCGCTACCGCGACGTCTGGCCCGCTGTGGAACTCGATCTGCTGGGCGGTTTCCAGGCCGATCCGGTGGGCCTGCTGCTGGACGCGCGCGCCGATCTCGTCATCACCTCGGACACCGCGCCGCGCGCAGGCGTCGTCTATGCACCGCTGTTCGGTTTCGAGATGCTGGCGCTGCTGCCGCCGGGCCATCCGCTCGCCACGAAAAAATGGCTGCTCCCGGCCGACTTTGCCGGCCACACCCTGATCACCTACCCGGTGCCGGAAGACCGGCTCGACCTGATCCGGCGGGTGCTCGCCCCCGCCGGAGTCAAACCGCTACGGCGCGAAGCGCAATTGACCGTGGCGATCCTGCAGCTCGTCGCCAGCCGCCGCGGGCTGGCCGCACTGCCGGCGTGGGCGGTCGCCCCCTATCTCGAACGCGGCTACGTCACCGCGCGCCGCATCGGCAGGCACGGCCTGTGGGCTGAACTGCACGTCGCGGTGCGTGAGATCGACGCCGCGCGCGCGTATGTCGCCGACTTCATCGAAACCGTGAAGCGCGACAGCTTTGCCCGTCTGCCCGACATCCGCCCGGCCACCAGCGCACCATGACGCCGTACCTCGCCTTCCGCCTCATTCTCGGCGACGACATCGCGCTCGGCCCCGGCAAGGTGCAACTGCTCGAAGCCATACGCGACACCGGTTCCATCGCTGCTGCCGGACGCGCCATGGGCATGAGCTACAAACGCGCCTGGCATCTGGTCGACACCATGAACCGCTGCTTCGCCAATCCACTGGTCGAGGCGAGCAAGGGCGGCGCGCACGGCGGTGGTGCGAGCCTGACCCCGCTGGGCAGGGAAATCATCGTTCTGTATCACGGCCTCGAAACGAGGGCGCGCAAGGCGACCGAAGCCGATCTCGCGGCCTTGATCCGCCACCTGGCGAAGGGGGCATCGGTGAAGCGCTGACACGGCGGCCGGTCGTGCGGTTCGACACACTCACACGGCGGTTCTCTTTACAGAACGGTAACGATCCCCCCGCAGCCTCCCCATCCGCGGGTATTTAAGGAAGTCATGAACAAGTTGATTCCGCTCATGGTTCGACAAGCTCACCACGAACGGAATCAACAACTTGCCGTTCGTCCTGAGCTTGTCGAAGGACTTGTTCAGGGCCTCCTTAACGCGCGCACTGTTGCTGCATGTTGCGGGCCAGCGTAAGCAGGAAACGCAAGGTTTCCTGGTTTTCCTTTGCGCGCATCAGGCTCCACAGACCTCCCAGCCCGCCTGCGGCGGGCGGGCCGGAAGAGGCCTCCTGAGCGGACTTCTCCAGACAATTCAACAGCCCCTCAAGCATTTCCATCTTGTTTACCAACGCGGGCAGATTGTCGACCAGCTTGTCCAGGGTGCCGGCCTTGTCGAGATGCTCCAGCATGTTGATCACGCGGTCGCCACTGCCGCGCTGCAATCGATCGAGAAGGGACAAGCCGCCGCCGATGGCTTCCGACAGACGGCTGACCATGTCATCGGTCATTGCATCCTGCGCCGAGCCCACCAGCCGGGCCATATCGGCAAGCCGATCCAGATCGCCTGTGTGCACCAGTCTGGCAATGACGGGAATGGCTTTGGCAAGATCGGCACGGTTGATCTGGTCGAGCAGATCCAGACCGCCGCCGACCGCCTCGGACATGCGCGACACCATGTCATCGGTGAGCGCATCCTGTGCCGAGCCGTAGACACGCGCCAATTGCGCCAGACGTTCCAGGTCGCCGTTATTGGCCATCGTGGCAAGATGCGGCAAGGCACTGGCCACACCGGAACGATTGACGCGATCGAGCAGGTCCATGCCGTCGCCCGCGGTAGCCGCCAGGCGCGTCACCAGGTCATCGGTCATCGCATCCCGCGCTGCCTGGATCAGCCGCGTCATTTCTTCCGCATCGGTTGGCGGGTTACTGTCGAGTTGAGCGTTCATGATGCGCTCCCCTTAAAGCAAACCACGGGCTGAAGTCCAGTAAAGCTTGTTGTAGGCGGTCTTGAACCAATGCACCGCCCGGGTTGGCGGCTGCGGATCGGGCGGCGTCGTGTAATTGAAGCTGGCATACGTTGCACGCTCTTTGCCCGCCTGGATGAAACAGAACACTTTGCCGTCGTAGTCGCGCACGGGAACGCCCATCTTGATGACTGCTGCCAGGTTTTCCGCAATGACCTCAGCCTGGAAGTGCGTGGTGGAGCCGGCCTTGGAAATCGGCAAATTGGTCGTGTCGCCCAACACGAGGACGTTCTTGCCGTGTTCGCCTTCCATGTGCAAACTGGCTCGATTGGTGGGTATCCATCCCCCCGGGAAGCCTGCTTTTTCCACCACTTCCATCCCTTTGTGAGCGGGAATGGCGATGAGCAGATCATATTTTGTTTCACTGCCCTCTTCGCTCCTGAGAATCTTGTTGGCGCCGTCCACTTCCTTCATGTTGAACAGCGTTTCATAGGTGATGCCCAATCTGCCGAATTCAGGCGTCGCCCACTTGGCCACGTTTTCCAGGCTGTGCGCGCGCCCGATGGGATAGGTGTAGTGCAGCTGGACCTTGTCACGAATGCCGCGATCCTTGAAGTAGTCGTTGAGCATGAAGGTGATTTCCAGCGGCGCCATCGGGCACTTGTGAGGCACCCCCACCGTCACGACAACGCGTCCCCCTTCGAAGCTGCGCAATGCCTTGAACATCTTCACGGCGGTTTCTTCCGTATAGAACGTCTCGGCATTTTCAGCCAGACCCGGAATGCTCGACATCAGGGCGCGCGAACCCGTGGCGATGACGAGTATGTCGTAGTCGTAATTCTTGCCGCTTGCAGCGGTGACCTGATTCCTGTCGAAATGGAATTCGGTCACCGGGTCGACGTGGAATTCGATGCCCGGCTCAAGCAGGCTGGCCTGATCGCGATAAAGCTCGTCGGGCGTCATGCGCCCCACCGCGACATAGAGCAGACCAGGCTGGTACATATGTCGATCGGAGGCCGACAGCATGACGATGCGGGCCTTGCCGGCCTTGAGCTCGCCGCTCAGCCTGCGGGATAGATTATTGGCAAGAATGGTGCCACCCGTGCCACCGCCTATGATCAGAATTTTCAAGATATTCTCCTGTATGGATTACACCCGGTTACTCGCGGGCGCCCTGCTTGCTCGGTTCCTTCCCCTGCGTTACTTGAGCTTGCGCACGAATATGTGCCAAACCCCCCCTTCCTCCCTGGTTTCGATGACCTCGTGCCCCACCTTGTTGATCCATTCCGGAATGTCGCTGGCCGACCCCTTCTCAGTGGACAGCACTTCCAGTTCATCGCCCACAGCGGCGGCCTTCATCCCCGCAATCAGTTCCATGAGGGGCCCCGGGCAGAAGCTATTCCTTGCGTCGATGATTTTCTTCTCCATATGCAACGTTGCCTCCTGAAAAGCGCATCCTTGCTCATACCGGGCCTGGAATTGATTTTGAGAGAGTGGCCGCACGGTGGTATCAGAGCCGAGCCGGACAGGGGAATCAATCAGTAGAATCACTTATCCGTTTCCGTATTCTCCCCATTCGCAGCGTCACGGGGCAGGTCTCGAAATCCTTCAGGAACCGCGCCAGCACACATCACTGAACGCATGAAATTCAGATTAGGCGAGCGCCTGTGTTAAAGCAAGACAGAGCCTTGTCCAATGACACATGAGCCTGAAGGTGGTGGCGTAAATCCAAAGTGAGTTGAGCCTGAAGGTGGGTGAATCGGGATCATGGAGACATGATCG
>MKWM01000028.1 GCA_001899765.1 Thiobacillus sp. 63-78 | reverse complement strand
GATCAAATGAACGACCGTCTCTCTTCATGAAACATTCGATCGTCATGTGGCGCAAAAGTTCCATATTTGTCGACTTATTTACCGACTAGTGAGTAATAGTTATGTCATTTTCTCGAGTTCGGCGAGCAGTTCATCTGAGTTAATGCGATGACTTGGACGAAGAACGCTCACAGGAACCCATTGGCCGGTGGCAGGGTCTTGAAACTTCCAAAAGTCTCTCCCGTTCGTGTTTGCAGCCTTACCCTTCGTGCCGGCGAGATTCTTTGCTGCGGTGGCAGCCGGGGAAAGATTTTCGTACAACTTCCCATGAAACCGGATACCGCCGCGCTCAACCTGAGCGGTAAATGTCTTGCCCAAGTAGGGGCCTCTTAATTCCATTCCAACAGGCAATGCATCGCCACGGGATGACTTCCAGAAAACCGAAGTAGCTGTAGAGCTACTATTTATTGGGGTTGCTTTCTCGGTTGAGCGACTTTCCCAGAAGCTGAGGAGGCGTTCTATAACGGTATCGGTTGTATCCACGAGAGGTGCGGCGAGCTTTTGGAGGCGTTCAAATACGGGCTTTGAAATGGCCACTGTTACCAATTCTGACATGTCAATCTCCTATAGTGACGGCAGATACCGTAAAGCAGCTTTAGAGTAACTGTATAGTTACGTCAAGTGCATAATAGGAATCAGCATCAAGCCACTTTCGCATGCAGCCGAACACCAAGCGCCCGCGCGACCTTCAGCACCGTCGCAAAACTCGGATTCCCATTCTCGCTGAGCGCCTTGTAGAGACTTTCCCGGCTGAGCCCTGCGTCACGCGCAACCTGCGACATGCCCTTGGCGCGTGCGATATCGCCCAGTGCGCGGGCGATGCCTGACGCGTCGTCGGGCGCCTCGTCCAGCCAGGCATCGAGATAGGCGGCCATTTCTTCTGGCGTGCGCAGCTGTTCGGCCACGTCGTAGGGCACAGTCTTCGTCTTGGCGATCAGTTTGGTTATTGTCTTGGGCATGTGGCTTACTTCTGCAAGTTCCTGGCGAGCGTGGTGGCGGTCCTGATGTCCTGCTGCTGTGTCGACTTGTCGCCGCCAGCAAGCAGGATGATCAGTTCCCCGTTTCGCTCCGTGTAGTACATCCGGTAACCGGGGCCGGCGTCGATCTTCAGTTCCGATATACCGTGCGTGAGATTACGGTGCCGCCCGGGGTTGCTGTCCACGACGCCAAGGAATGCGTACAAAACAGCCGTTTGAAGCCCCAAAGCTTACGCTGCCAGCGAATGGCCCCGCGTCTGGTCGCCAATTCCCATCAGCAAATCTTCGACGCTGATATCCTCGTCCAGCGCCTCCCAATGCAAGCCCGTGCCGTTGCCTGACATTTCAACCTGCATGCGCTCAGCCGGTGACGCCCGCAGCAATCGTGGGAAATACGCCAGGGGCACACCGAGTTTCCGGCCGTCCGACAGATCCACCCACATCATTGATTCGTCGAAGTCGAGCCTGGTCGCCGAAATGTTCATGCCATGCCCTCTCAATTTCGTCTCTGCGTGTTTCCACGATCTGCGCCAGGTTGTTCACTTCCTTGCCGCTGAAGCCTTGATTGTTCGCAAGACCGGCCGGGCTTGTCCAGAATTTCGCAGGGTTGCCATCCTTGCGGACATGAACGTGAATCGGTTCCCGAGGGTGGCCTTCGTTCGAAAAGAAGAAAAAACGATAACCCTCAAACTGGAAGACAGTCGGCGTGGCTGCATGCTAACGCATCGCCCTGGGTTTTGGTTGTCGTGACGGACGAGGCGCGTCCACACTGTGCGTTCCGCCGAAACTGGGCATCCACTCCAGCTGAAACTGGCACTGAGTCCACGACAACGTGGACAGTCGGAATGAGGCGACGCATGGAGTGGACATAAATTCAGCACCGTTTTCAGACCCGCCTACCTGTACGGCCCGCCCGGCATGATCGACCGCACCATCGCGTGCCTGACCGAGGCTGGCGTGCGCAGCGACACATCTATTACGACAAATTCCTGGATGCCTCCCATATGCCTGGCGGCCGGGCCTGAATCCCACGCGCGGTCAGACCAGCCGGCTGACCGCGCGTGGATTCCCTGCCTGCGGCAGGTAGTTTTCCGGATGGCAGTTTCTCCCCCGAAGCCCACAATGAAGCCTGCTTCCAGCGCTTCATGCCATGCCGGTTTCGGCGGCCGGCGTCGTGACTCGAAACCAGGGACGAAGCGTTGCACGATGTGCCGCTGTTTCACGGGTCTGGGCGGCTGGGATGACCGGCTGCTCGACGAGAGCACCATCCTGCGCTTCCGCCACGTGTTGGGGAAGCACCAGTTGGCCGCGCTGATCCTGGCCACCCTCAACACGCTGCTGCGTGACTGGGGGCTGATGCTGAAGAATGGCGCGGCGGGGGATGCCACCCTGGTCGCCGTCCCCAGTTCGACCCAAAACGCTTTGGACGAGCGTGAGCCGGAGATGAGACAAGGCAAAGGGATACACGATGAACACAAGAAAATTTCGTTTACGTATTCCAGTGCATGCGCTGACTGGCATCAGCATCGCCCTGCTTGCAATGCCCGCATTGGCCGATACGAATGAAGAACTTCAAATACTCAGGCAGCAGCTTGAGGAGCAACGTGCGAAAAGCATCATACTCGAGCAGCGCATCAACGAACTCGCTAGCGCCAGCGCTAAAGCCAAAGCCCCCGAAACCGTCTCGTCCGTCACTGCGGGGTATGACGAAGGCTTCTACGTCAAAGACGCCAGCGGCAATCATTCACTCAGGATTAACGGCCTGCTCCAACCACGTTACACCTATTTCAAGACATCCGATGTCCAGCAACTAGGCGGCACGGAGAGCAATACGAGCAGCTTCGACATCTTCCTCGGACGTTTGTATTTTTCAGGAAGCGTTGCCGACCCCAGCATTGGATACTGGTTCACCCTGCAAGGCGGGACTTCGGATGGTATGACCTTGCTCGATGCCGAACTGTCGAAAACTTTCAGCCCCTACCTGACAATTGAAATGGGTAAGTACTGGAGTGCCTATACGTATCAGTATTACGTGGATATCGGCCAGTATTTGCTTCCTGACCTTTCCCTCGCTGAGTGGTCATTCTCCCTGGGCAGACAGACAGGTGTCCGTGCCTCAGGCAAGGCTGGAAAACTGGCCTACAGCGTATCGTTATCGAATTCGATTGCTGGTTCTGACATAGGGAATTCCACGAACCTGCATACCGATCTCGCGACTATCGTTAACCTCAATTACGATATCCTGGATCCCTATGGATACAAAGAAACGGATACAACGCCTGGAGGCCCTTCCCGGCCTCAACTGTCTCTGTGGGTTTCAGGCATGTACAACCCTGTGGAATACACTTCGAAGTGGGCTAACGACGATGCTGGTGAGAAAACTTACGGTATGACGGCTTCTTTGAATTACCGTTATCGTAACTTCGGCGGCCAGTTGAGTGCCTACTGGAAGAACAACCAGCCGAATGGCAATACCAGCGACTACGATTCTTATGGTTGGGGCGAACAGGCGGGCTATTACATCGTCCCCGGGAAAGTCGAACTCGCACAGCGTGTCAGCCATGTTAAATGGGGTGCACCGCAAGACTTCAATACGGGCGGTGGTCGCGAATCAAACTGGTATGCCGGCCCGACCGGTTTCGCATGGGAGAAATTGACTGAGTACACTGTCGGAGTGAACTATTACCTCAAAGGCAATCATGCCAAAGTGATGGCAGCGTATACGCGTTATGATGGTGAGGGCTTTACGGGTACGGGTTTCGGGGCCGACAGATTCACTCTGCAGACGCAGATTGCATTCTAAAGGGCTTGATTGGCAAGCCATCGCCGGCATTTCTGCGACGTTTGCATCGGGATCTAGGGGGATGGCGGGCTCACGCACGCTGATCCTCAGGACGACAACAGGGGACCGTTCCTGATCTGCGCGGACCACTTCAAAAAACTGTATGGGTAGAAATCTCTAGATACTATTTATTAACATCGCCGCCCGCGTCGCCGGCGTCTCCAGACTGATCCGCCCCAACGCCCCGCTCCTGAAATCGGTGAGCAGGATATTGGCGGCCTTTTCCAGATCGAGCTCGCCGCCGCGCCCCTGACGCAGGCAGCCGCGCTTCTTCGCCACGGCTTCGACGACGCCCACGGGGTCGAGGCCGTCGAGCTTGATCTTGTAGCGATCCACCAGCGCCCGCGGGTAGCGGGCGAGCAATATTCCGGCGAGAAATTCGGCGACGGTTTCGTCGATGACGGCGTTCTTGCCGATGGCGTGGCAGGCGGCGAGCAGGTAGCCGTCGGAATCGTGCTCGATCTTCGGCCACATGAGACCGGGGGTGTCGACGAGGGTGAGGCGCGGGCTGAGGTTGATGCGCTGCTGCGACTTGGTGACGGCGGGCTCGTCGCCGACCTTGGCGATTTTTTTCTTCACCAGCGCGTTCATCAGCGTGGATTTGCCGACGTTGGGGATGCCCATGATCATCAGCCGCAGCGGCTTGAAGTTATCGTCGCGGTGCGGCGCGAGTTTCTGCGCCAGTGCGGGCAGCTTCGCGACGTCGCCGGGCTTCTTGGCCGAGATGGCGACGGCTTTTACGCCGGGCTGCCGCTCGAAATACGCGATCCACGCGGCGGTGGCGGCGGGGTCGGCGAGGTCGCTCTTGTTCAGGACCTTGAGGCAGGGGCGCTGCCGGTGCGCGCGCAGCTCGTGGATCATGGGGTTGCTGCCGGCCTCGGGCACGCGGGCGTCGAGCACTTCGATCACCACGTCGATTTCGGCCATCGTCTCGGCCGCCTTCTTGCGGGCGGCGGTCATGTGGCCGGGAAACCACTGGATTGCCATCAGCCGGCGCCGCCTCCCGAGCCGATTCCCTTCGCCGCGGCGAGCACCAGCGCGTCAAATGCGGCGGCATCCATCAGCCCGCGCCCGGCGACGATCTCGCGCACCGGGCGGCCGGATTGTTCCGATTCCTTGGCGACTTCGGCGGCGGCGGCGTAGCCGATCTGCGTGTTCAAGAGCGTCGCGAGCGCAACGCTCTGGTGAATGAAGAAGGCGCAACGCTCGCGGTTGACGACGATGCCCTTGAGGTTCTTTTCGGTCGCCGCGTGCATCGCGTTGGTCAGCCAGTCCATCGCGTCGAACAGCGCGGAGCCGAGCGCGGGCATCATGACGTTGAGTTCCATCTGGCCGGCCTGCACCATGAACGACACCGCGGCATCCTGCCCCAGCACCTGAAAACACACCTGGTTCAGCATCTCGAACATCACCGGGTTGACCTTGCCGGGCATGATCGAAGACCCCGGCTGCACCGGCGGCAACTGGATTTCTCCGAGGCCGGTACGCGGGCCGGAAGCGAGCAGACGCAGGTCGTTGGCAATGCGCGTGAGTTCCAGTGCCAGATTGCGAATCTCGCCCGACAGTCGCGCGAGGTCGTTCATCGACTGCATTTGCGCGACGAGATTGCCGACCGTGATCGGCTCGCCGGTGAGCGTCGCCAGTTCGGCGGCGACGCGCGCCGGGTAGTCGGGCGAGGTGTTGAGGCCGGTACCGGCGGCCGAGCCACCGAGGCCGATTTCGCACAAGGCCGGACGCACGGTTTCGAGGCTGGCGGCGCAGCGGGCGAGCGTCCAGGCGTAGCCGGCGAATTCCTGCCCCAGCGTGGTCGGCACGGCGTCCTGCAAATGGGTGCGGCCGGATTTGACCGTGTCCTGCTCGCGTTCGGCCAGACGGCTGAATTCGGCTGCCATCGCGTGCGCCGCGGCGACCAGCCGCGGCAGTTTGGCCAGTACGGTGAGGCGGATCGCGGTGGGAATGGTGTCGTTGGTCGACTGTCCCATGTTGACGTCGTCGTTGGGGTTGACCGGCCTGTACGTGCCCTTTTCACCGCCGAGCGCGACGTTGGCGAGGTTGGCGACGACCTCGTTGCTGTTCATGTTGTGGCTGGTGCCGGCGCCGGCCTGGAAACGGTCGACGACGAACTGGTCGAGGAATTCGCCGGCCAGAATCCGCTCGCAGGCGGCGGCAATGGCGTCGCGCTTCTGTTCGCCCAGCCAGCCCGGCTGGCAGTTGGCGCGCGCGGCGGCGAGCTTGATGCGGACGTGGGATAGTACGAAATCCTTATCCGGAAAGCGGCCCGAAATGGGAAAATTGGCCACGGCGCGCGCGGTTTGTGCGCCGTACCAGGCCTCCACGGGAACCTGGACTTCGCCCAGCGAGTCCTTCTCGATACGAAATGTATTCGTGGCGGATTCATTCATGACGGTAAAACCAATGCAGACATTACAAAGTGGTCGATTTTATCCGATATGGCTGACTGGATTGTTGCTGGCGCTGTTCGCTTCCTGGGCTCAGGCCGGCGGATTCAAGCTGACCGATACCGGCGGCAAGACCCATACGCTGGAGGGCTACAAGGGCAAGTGGGTGCTGGTGAATTTCTGGGCAACCTGGTGTCCGCCCTGTCTGGAGGAAATCCCGGACCTGATCGCGCTGCACGGCGACAAGAAGAACAACCTCGTCGTCATCGGCATCGCCATGGATTATCGCAATGCCAGGCAGGTGACCGACTTCGCGGACGGGCTGCTGGTCGATTATCCGATCGTACTCGGCAATGCCCGGGTGGCCAGCCAGATCGGACCGGTGCGGGGCCTGCCAACGACCTATCTGTACAACCCGGACGGTAAAATGGTGGCCGAGCAGGTAGGTGCGATTACGCGTGAATCGGTGGAAAGCTTCATCGCCAGGCAAGGTCCGCGTACCAGGAAGTAAACCATTGCATAACGAGGAAACACCATGCGTCGATTGTTCATTGCGTTTCTGATGCTATTTGCCGTCTCGGCCCAAGCGGAGACGCGCGACCCCCTCAGTCATTTTTTCCAGCCCAAGTTCGGTGATTTCCATGCTGAGCTCCAGACCGCCCGTGAGCAGGGCAAGAAGGGCATTTTTCTGTTCTTTGAAATGGACGACTGTCCGTTTTGCGAACGCATGAAAAGCACCATCCTCAACCAGTCCGACGTCCAGGACACCTATCGGGCGCTATTCCTGGTGTATTCGGTCGACGTCAATGGCGATACGCAGATGACCGATTTCCAGGGCAAGCACACCACCGAAAAGGCCTTTGCCCTGGCTAACCGCGTGCGTGCCACGCCCACGATGCTGTTCATCGGCCTCGACGGCAAGGTGATGGCACGCCAGACCGGACCCACCAAGGATAAGGCCGAATTCCTGCTGCTCGGCAAGTACGTGGCCGACGGCGCCTACGCGACCGAACCCTTCATCAAATACAAGCAAGGGAAATGATGCGCGCGGCGTGGCTCGCGTTGCTGGCATGGGCGTTGCCCGCCACGGCCCTGGCGGAACAGCTGACGCTGGATGAGGCGCTGGCGAGCGTGGCGTCGCCGCATCCCGACCGGCGGATGGCAGAAAGCGATCTGGCTGTGGCGCGCGCCAACCGCGAGGAGGCGGGCAGCCGCCAGGACTTCAGCCTGTTCCTGGATGGCAGCCTGCGTACGGGACGCCGGCCGGATGGCGACTGGAAGCCCGACAACATCGGCCGCATCGTGGCGCGCAAGCCGCTGCTCGACTTCGGCCGAACCAGCCAGGCGATTGCCGCGGCGGACCAGGAAGTCGCCGCCCGGCAGGAAGCGCTCTACAGCGTCGAGTACCTGCGCCGCATCGACATCATGGCGCGCTATTTCGATGTCCTCATGGCCGACAGGCAATATGCCGCCGACAACGAATTCATGGCGGTCGCCTACGTCGCCTGGGACAACGCCAACGATCGCTACAAGGTGGGGCAGATCAGCCAGCCCAGCCTTTCGAAACTGGAAGCCGAGTACCAGGATAACCGCGAGCGCCGCAACGCCAGCCAGCAGCGCATGCGCAGCGCGCGGCAGCAGCTTGCCCAGGCGATCTATCGTCCCGGCACGCTGCCTGTCGACCTCGTCGAACCCGAACTCAAGGACAATGCCCGGCCCGTGCCGGCATACGAAGCCCTGCTGCCCTGGGTCATGGCCAGGAATCCCCGCATTCTTGCCCTGCAGGCCCGCTTGTCGGCGTCGGATGCGCGGCTGGCGGCGATACGGGCGGAACGCCATCCGACACTTGATGCCGAAGTCATCGGCGGCGGCTACAGCCGGGAATCGACGACGCGTGACGAGGCAAGCGCCGGCCTGGTGTTCACCATTCCGCTGTATCAGGGAGGGCGCGTGGATGCACGCATTGCGCGCGAACTGGCACAAAAGGAACGGGCCGGCGCCGAACTGGAAAAACTCAGATTCGATCTGTCCGACACGCTGCTCGCGACCCTGCAGGAAATCGAATGGCTGCGTGGCAGCAGCCGTGTGGCCGCCGACAAGCAGATCGAGTACCGCGACTGGGCGCTGGAGCGCGCGCGCGCGGAATACGAACTGGAGTTGAAAACCAATCTGGGTACCAGCATGGCGGAAACCCAGATGGCGCAGATACGCCGCAAGCAGGTGGAATACAGGCTGGCGCTGGCGCTGGCGCGTCTGCAGGCATTGTCAGGCGGCAGTCTGCCGCCTGTTGAGGGAGCACAAGAATGAATCAGCACATGACGATCATTGCACTGTCCGGATTGAGCCTGCTGGGGATCAATCCGGCATGGGCCGCAGACAAGGTTGAACTCACCACCCGCGTATCCGGCGTGGTGGAATCGGTGCTGGTCAAGCCCGGCCAGCGCGTGAAGAAAGGCGCTGTCCTGCTGCGTCTGGACAAGACCATCCTGCAGGCGCGTCTCGAGGAAGCCGTGGCGGAGCATGCGCGCGCGCAGGCCGATGAGGCCGATGCCAAGCGCGAGCAGGGACGGGCGCAGGAACTGTACGACCGGACGGTGTCGTCGACCAGCGAACTGGAGGCCGCCGAATTGCGCTACACGCGTGCCCAGGCCGCGCTGTCCGCGGCCCAGGCACGCCGGGTGATCGCGCAGAAAAATCTGGCGGATGCCGAACTGAAAGCGCCGTTCGACGGCGTCGTGAGCGCGATCCCGGGCGGTTCCGGGACCGTCGTGGTGGCGGATTGCCAGCCGAAACCGCTGATCGTCCTGTCGCGTTGAGATTGAATCCGGCCGATCCTGCCGGCGGCCGCTTCAGGCCATGCGCCGGGCGATTTCGGCTTCCATTTCAGCCGCCTGGTGCGGCGACGCCACCGCGGCGATCACCTTGTAGCACGTCGGCAGGATGGCGTTGAAACCGGCCAGATCCTGTACTTCGCTCATTTTCCGGTAGGCCGGGGACTTGGTTCCCACCAGGGTCGCCAGGAATTCCAGCGCATAGGTGCGGGTGCTTTCCAGATGGGCGGCGGATTGCGCAGGTGCGGGCGCTGCGGGAGCCTGGCTGCGCGAGGCGGTCGGCGCGGGCTGCGAAGGCGATGCCATGTTGCGCAGGGCCTGGATGAACCCGCTTTGCAGCAAGTCGTTCACCATCGCTTCCAGTTCAGCGCAATGGGGCATCTTCTTGCAAAGTTCGCCAAACGAGATGCCATTCCCCACGCTGAACAGGATTTGCCGGTGTCTGGGCCGCAAGGTATGGCCGAGGTTGAAGATTTCCTCCTGTCCCTTAACCGTGCGGGACAATTGCATTGTCATGTCCATGGTTGCCTCCGTTGTTGTCGTGCAGGTGGTCAGCCTGTGACGGATGTCCTGCATGGACTGTGCCGCGGTGAAGAAGAAACTTTAAGTTGTTGTTTTGCAATGCGTATGACACGGGATGCCGTACGTTGATTGCGACGGGCGGGACGGAAAAATGTCGAGGGTGTGACGACTGGTCGAAAATTCGTCGGCAGGGCGGTATCAGGCTTTTCCCGGACAGGATCCCGGCAGGCGCACGGGGACATCCCTGCTTGTCCGGCGGGTGATTTCAGCTACGCGGGCCGTTATCCGCGCGATTGTCGGCCGACTGGGTGCGGGGACTGTAATCCCAGTAGCGCTTCCAGGCGTTGACCACGAGCGTCGGATACTCCGGCTGGCCCAGGCTGCCGTTGTAGCGGCCGAGCGCGCGGAACAGGTCGCCATGCTCGATGTCGATGTAGTAGCGCAGGATCAGTGCGCCGTAGCGCAAATTGGTGCGGAGCTGGAACAGGTTGTGGTTGGGGTTGCCGATGGTTTTGATCCAGAAGGGCATGACCTGCGCGTAGCCGCGGGCGCCGACGGGCGACACGGCATATTTTCGAAAACCGCTTTCCACCTGGATCAACCCCAGCATCAACTGCGGGTCGATGCCGGCGCGCGAGGCTTCCCAGTGCAGCGTGGTCAGGAATTCAAGCCGTTCGTCCTCGTCGGGCATGCGCTTGGCCAGCCGCTGTGACATGTCCTTCAGCCAGGCAGCGCCGTCGGCCGGATTGCGGAACGCGGTGCGGGTGACCGGGGTATCCGCCAGGGCACGTTGCAGGGACGAACGGACATTGGCCGACATCGCCTCTTCGAGCTGTCCGCCCGCATGCGCGGGCTGGACACACAGCCAAGCGGCGATCAGCAAACCAATGGGTGTCCGTTTATTCATGTCAGCGTTCCAGCAGTTCTGTCAAAAATACCCTGGCGTCGGCAAGCGCGATGGTTTGCGCGGCGTGGGTCTGCCCCGGCGCGGCGCGGCGCGCCTGGTATTCGACCACGCCATCCTTCAGTCCGCGCTCGCCCACCGTGAGGCGGTGCGGGATGCCGATCAGTTCGGCGTCGGCGAACATCACGCCGGGGCGTTCGTCGCGGTCGTCCAGCAGGACGTCGAAGCCAGCCGCGGTCAGCTCAGCATAGAGCGTATCGGCGGCTTTTTGAACCGTCTCGCTCTTGCCGTAGCCAATTGCGACAATCACCAGCAAGAACGGTGCCATCGTGGTCGGCCAGATGATGCCGCGCTCGTCATGGTTCTGCTCGATCGCCGCTGCGACGATGCGCGACACGCCGATGCCGTAGCAGCCCATTTCCATTGCCTGCGCGCGGCCGGCCTCGTCCAGGTAGGTGGCATTCATCGCCTGCGAATATTTGCTGCCGAGCTGGAACACATGGCCGACCTCGATGCCGCGGCATAGCGCGAGCGTACCCTTGCCGTCCGGGCTGGGGTCGCCGGAGGCGACATTCCTTATATCGGCCACGCGATCCGGTTCCTGCAGGTCGCGGCCGAAATTGACGCCGGCCAGGTGGAACTTGGGCTTGTTGGCGCCGCAGACGAAATCGCTCATCGCCGTGACCGTGCGGTCGGCAATAAGCTTGATTTTGCTGCGATCGATCCCGACCGGCCCAAGAAAGCCGGGCGGGCAGTCGAAGGCGGCGCGGATTTCGGCTTCGTTCGCCAGGCGGAAATCGGCCATGCCTTCGAGCTTGCCGAGTTTGACTTCGTTCAGCATGTGGTCGCCGCGCAGCAGCAGGACGACCATCTGCTCCCCGACCATGACCGCGATGAGCTTCACCGTGCGTTCGAGGGGAATACCGAGCAGGGCGGCGACGTCCTCGCAGGTGGTCTGCTTCGGCGTGTCGACCTCGCGCAGCGTTTCCTGCGGCGCGGCGCGCGGCGCCGCAGGGGCAAGCGCCTCGGCGAGTTCGACGTTGGCGGCATAGCCGGAATCGGGGCAATACGCGATCAGGTCTTCGCCGGAATCGGCCAGCACGTGGAATTCGTGCGAGCCCGAACCGCCGATGGCGCCGGTGTCGGCCGCCACCGCGCGGAAGGTCAGCCCCAGCCGGCTGAAAATCCGCGTGTAGGCGTCGTACATCGTCTGGTAGGTGGCGGCGAGGCTCTCCTTGCTGGCGTGAAAGGAATAGGCGTCCTTCATCAGGAATTCGCGCGCGCGCATGACGCCGAAGCGCGGGCGGATTTCGTCGCGGAACTTGATCTGGATCTGGTAGAAGTTGACCGGCAGCTGGCGGTAGCTCTTGATCTCGCGGCGCGCGACGTCGGTGATGACCTCCTCGTGGGTGGGGCCGAAGCAGAAGTCGCGCTGGTGGCGGTCCTTGATTTTCAGCATCTGCGGGCCGAACACCGCCCAGCGCCCGGTTTCCTCCCACAACTCGGCCGGCTGCACCACCGGCATCAGGAGTTCGATCGCGCCGGCGCGCTCCATCTCCTCGCGCACCACGGCTTCGACCCGGCGCAGCGCCCTGAGACCCAGCGGCATCCAGGTATACAGCCCCGATCCCAGGCGCTTGATGAGGCCGGCGCGCAGCATCAGCTTGTGGCTGACGAGTTCGGCTTCGGACGGGGCTTCCTTGGTGGTGGAAATGAAGAACTGGCTGGCGCGCATGGTGAGGCAATCAAAACGAAAAGCGGCATTTTAGCGTGCGGGCGTGTAATCTTTCGCGCTCGATTTTTGCGATGGGGCGACCATGCGCTTGAGGTTTGGGAAACGCCGGGCAGACGACGGCGGACTGGAAGTGACCGAGGAACGCGGCCTGCGCGTGTTGCACCTGGGCAGTCGCGCCATTCAGAGCGCGATGCGGATGAATCGGCCGTGGGACCTGGAGCTCGCGTACACGCGCGCCATGATGGGCTTCCTGATGTTCAACCCACTGCCGCAGGACGTGCTGATGATCGGCCTCGGCGGCGGCTCGCTCGCCAAATTCATCCGCAAGCAGCGGCCGCAGACGCGCATCACCGCGGTGGAAATCGATCCGCGGGTGATCGCCGCCGCCCGCACGCATTTCGAGTTGCCGCCGGACGACGCGACGCTCAGCGTGGTCGAAGCCGACGGCGCGCTGTATGTGCGACAGCATCCCGGCAGCGCCGACATCATCCTGCTCGACGGCTTCGACGCCGGCAATCAGGTCGAGGCGCTGGCAACGCAGACGTTTTATGCGGCCTGTCGCCGCGCGCTGAAGCCGGGCGGCATGCTGGTGGTGAATCTGTGGGGGCGCGACAGCGAATTCGCCGAGTATTTCGCGCGCCTGACGCGCGCGTTCGATGGCGAGGTGGGCTGGCTTTCGGTGCAGAACAAAACCAACGTCATCGTGTTTGCATTTGCCGAGGCGGGTGCCTCGGCCCGGCTCGATGCGGGCCAGCCGCAACGGGCCAATCTATCCAGACGCTGGGGGCTTGATCTGCGCGGTTTTGCGCGTGATTTTCAGTGGGCCGAGGGGATCGCGCCGTTGCTTGAATAGACGGAGCAATCGACGCGATACGGCCGGATGCTTGCGTCGCCCGGGACGGCGGCAGAATTGCGCGCACCGCCTTGCGGTGTCCGCGAGCGCCGTGGTGCCGGATTCATGGATTTCCGCCAGCGCCCGGTCGGTCGGGGATGGCTGCCGACCAGTTCGAAAACCCGCCTGGAATTCCAATTAAAACAATGCTTAACAGCAGGCCGCGAATCATGGAAGGTTTGCAATTCCCGGCGGGTATGAAAGAATGTAATTAATCGAACTTTATTGATGGTGGCGGCCATGATCGACCGAGAGGGGTACCGCCCGAACGTAGGCATCATATTGTGCAACGCGAGCAACCGGGTCTTCTGGGGCAAGCGTGTCAATCAGCACGCCTGGCAGTTTCCCCAGGGCGGCATCAATGCAGGGGAAACGCCGGAACAGGCCATGTTCCGGGAACTGGAAGAAGAAGTGGGCCTGCAACCCGCACATGTGCGCGTTCTCGGGCGCACACGCGAATGGTTGCGCTATGACGTGCCTCCTCACTGGACGCGGCGCGACAACCGTGGCCTGTATCGCGGCCAGAAGCAGATCTGGTTTTTGCTGCGCTTGACCGGACGCGACTGTGATGTGTCCCTGCGCGCCAGCAGTCACCCGGAATTCGACGCCTGGCGCTGGAATGAATATTGGGTACCGATGGAAGCGGTGGTGGATTTCAAGCGTGAGGTCTATCGCCTGGCGCTTGAGGAACTCGAACGCTTTCTGCACCGGGATGCGCGCCATGCAAGACCACGCGCGCCCCGCCCGTGCAACCGGCACGGCGCGGTGCATGACCTGCTGCTGAAGCCCTGATTCGACACGACGAGGGGGGCGTGATGAGGATACAGATTCATGCTTCGGCCACGCTGACGACATTCGCCGGATCCGGGCCGGGGTTGCCCTTGTGGCAGGTCGCGCCCACGCGCGATTTTGCCGGGAAACGACTGACCGATTTCATGATGCTGATTCCGCGTTTGCGCAACCGCCCATCCGTCGAGATCGAGCGGGCGTCGCGCGAAATCCAGGCAGTGCTGGCGTTGCACCAGGATGTGGTATTTGCCGATCTCAACCTGAAGCTCAATCTGCTGTGGGTGTCATTGCGTCCGCGTCCGGGGGCAATCAGCGAGCTGGCGGCGGCGATTCGCCTGCGCGTGCCCGAGGCGCTGCTGGTGGCGCACCATGTCGAGCCACGCTGATCAACTTCAGCGTCAGCCCGGAAGTCCGGAGCCGCTCCCACAAAATTTCAGCATGTTGCCGGGCGGCGCGGCATATCCCTGAAGATGGCATGGAATCCCGCGTCCTTTCTGCGTCTGCACGCACCCAAAGCAGCAGAATTCGTTAAAATGAGCGATTGCTAATTAACCGCCGGAGCAAACATGGCCGTTTCTGAACTTCAGGTGCAGACCGCACTGAAAGCGTTGGTCGACCCCAACACCCACAAGGATTACGTCTCGACCAAATCCGCCCGCAACATCAAGATCGACGGCGGCGCCGTGTCGGTCGACATTCTGCTGAGCTACCCCGCACAGAGCCAGCTCGCGGTCATCAAGCAGCAGGTGGAAGATGCCCTCAAGACCATCGACGGCGTGACGGGCGCCACCGCCAACGTCAGCTTCAAGATCGTTTCGCACAGCGTGCAGCGTGGCGTCAAGCTGATCCCCAACGTCAAGAACATCATCGCCGTGGCCTCCGGCAAGGGCGGCGTCGGCAAGTCGACCACCGCCGTGAACCTGGCGCTGGCGCTGGCTGCGGAAGGCGCGCGCGTCGGCATGCTCGACGCCGACATCTACGGTCCGTCGCAGCCGACCATGCTGGGCATCACCGACAAGCCCGAATCGACCGACGGCAAGAATCTCGAGCCATTGATCGGCCATGGCATCCAGGCCATGTCGATCGGTTTCCTGATCGACGTCGAAACGCCCATGGTGTGGCGCGGCCCGATGGTGACGCAAGCGCTGGAACAGCTGCTGAACAACACCAACTGGAGCGACCTCGACTATCTGGTGGTCGACCTGCCGCCCGGCACCGGCGACATCCAGCTGACGCTGGCGCAGCGCGTGCCGGTGACCGGCGCGGTGATCGTCACCACGCCGCAGGACATCGCGCTGATCGACGCGCGCAAGGGCCTGAAGATGTTCGAAAAGGTCGGCATTCCCATCATCGGCGTGGTCGAGAACATGAGCCTGCATATCTGTTCCAATTGCGGCCATGAAGAGCGCATCTTCGGCGAAGGCGGCGGCGAGCGCATGTGCAAGGACTATAACGTCGAATTCCTCGGCGCCTTGCCTCTGGACAGCGCGATCCGCGCCGATACCGACTCCGGCAAGCCGTCGGTGGTGTCCGACCCGAACGGCCGCGTGACCGACATCTACAAGCAGATCGCGCGCCGCGTGGCGGTCAAGATCGGCGAAACCGCGGTGGACCATTCCGCCAAATTCCCCAACATCGTCATTTCCAATACCTGATGAGCATCAAATCCGACCGCTGGATCCGCCGCATGGCGGCCGAGCATGGCATGATCGAACCGTTCGAGCCGGGACAGATCAAACAGGCCGCTGGCCGGTCCATCGTGTCGTACGGCACGTCGAGCTACGGCTACGACGTGCGCTGCGCCAACGAATTCAAGCTCTTCACCGACATCAACACCACCATCGTCGACCCCAAGGCCTTCGACCCGAACTCCTTCGTCGAGGTCAAGGGCGATTCCTGCATCATCCCGCCCAATTCCTTCGCGCTGGCGCGCACGGTGGAATACTTCCGCATTCCACGCAACGTGCTGACCATCTGTCTCGGCAAGAGCACCTATGCGCGCTGCGGCATCATCGTCAACGTCACCCCGCTGGAACCCGAGTGGGAAGGCCACGTGACGCTGGAATTCTCCAACACCACGCCCCTGCCCGCGCGCATCTACGCCAACGAAGGCGTGGCGCAGATGCTGTTCCTCGAATCCGACGAAGTCTGCGAAACCTCGTACAAGGACCGTGGCGGCAAATACCAGGGCCAGGTCGGCGTAACCCTGCCGAAAATTTAATCCCCGGGACACCGGGGATTCGTATAATCCGCGTTTTCAATTCGCCCATTCCAACGGCTTCCCTCTGGAGCAGGCCATGCGTTTCCGTTTTCCCGTTGTCATCATCGATGAAGACTTCCGTTCCGAAAATGCTTCGGGGCTCGGTATCCGCGCGCTCGCCGAGGCGATCGAAAAGGAAGGCATGGAGGTGCTGGGCGTCACCAACTACGGCGATCTGACTTCGTTCGCCCAGCAACAGGCGCGCGCCTCGGCATTCGTGCTGTCGATCGACGACGAAGAACTCGCGGGCACGGCCGAGGATGCGCAGACGGCGCTGCAAAAACTGCGTGCGTTCGTCGAGGAAGTGCGTTTCCGTAATGCCGAGATCCCGATTTTCCTGCACGGCGAAACCCGCACTGCACGGCATATCCCGAACGACATTCTGCGTGAGCTCAATGGCTTCATCCACATGCTGGAAGACACGCCGGAGTTCCTGGCGCGCTATATCCTGCGCGAAGCGCGGGCCTATCTCGACTCGCTGGTGCCGCCGTTTTTCCGTGCGCTGACCCATTACGCGGCGGACGGCTCGTACTCCTGGCACTGTCCCGGCCACTCGGGCGGCGTGGCGTTCCTGAAGTCGCCGATCGGCCAGATGTTCCACCAGTTCTTCGGCGAGAACCTGCTGCGTGCCGACGTCTGCAATGCGGTCGACGAACTCGGGCAACTGCTCGACCATACCGGCCCGGTTGCAGCGTCCGAGCGCAACGCCGCGCGGATTTTCAACTGCGACCACCTGTTCTTCGTCACCAACGGCACCTCGTCGTCCAACAAGATGGTGTGGCATGCCAACGTCGCCGCGGGCGACATCGTGGTGGTCGATCGCAATTGCCACAAGTCCATCCTGCACGCCATCATCATGTGCGGCGCGATCCCCATTTTCCTGACGCCGACGCGCAACCATTACGGCATCATCGGGCCGATTCCGATGGACGAGTTCCGTCCCGAAAACATCGCCAGGAAGATCGCGGCGCACCCGTTTGCCAAGGACGCGAAGGGCGGGCCACGCATCCTCACCATCACCCAGTCGACCTACGACGGCATTCTGTACAACGTCGACATGATCAAGGAATTGCTGGGCGACACCATCGACACGCTGCACTTTGACGAAGCCTGGCTGCCGCACGCGACCTTCCACGACTTTTATCGGGGCATGCACGCCATCGGCAAGGATCGCCCGCGCGCCAAGGATGCGCTGGTGTTCGCCACCCAGTCCACGCACAAGCTGCTGGCCGGCTTGAGCCAGGCCTCGCAGATCCTGGTGCAGGACGCCGAAACGCGGAAACTCGACTTCCACCGTTTCAACGAAGCCTATCTGATGCATATGTCGACCAGCCCGCAGTACGCGATCATCGCCTCGTGCGATGTGGCGGCGGCGATGATGGAGCCGCCCGGCGGCACCGCGCTGGTCGAGGAATCGATCAAGGAAGCGCTCGATTTCCGTCGCGCCATGCGCAAGGTCGACGAGGAATTCGGCGATTCGTGGTGGTTTACCGTGTGGGGGCCGGAAAAGCTCACCGACGAGGGCATCGGCGAACGCGAAGACTGGATGCTGACAGCGAACGACCACTGGCACGAATTCGGCAAGATCGCGCCGGGCTTCAACATGCTCGATCCGATCAAGGCCACGGTCATCACACCGGGACTGGACATGGCGGGCGCCTTTGCCGACTGGGGCATCCCGGCGGGAATCGTCACCAAATATCTGGCCGAGCACGGTGTCATTGTGGAGAAAACCGGGCTCTATTCCTTCTTCATCATGTTCACCATCGGCATCACCAAGGGCCGCTGGAACACCCTGGTGACCGCCTTGCAGCAGTTCAAGTCGGACTATGACGAAAACCAGCCGCTGTGGCGCGTGCTGCCCGAATTCATCGAAAAGCACCCGCGCTACGAAAAAACCGGACTCAAGGATCTGTGTGATCAGATTCACGCCATCTACAGGGCCAACGACGTGGCACGCCTGACGACCGAAATGTATCTGTCGGAAATGGCGCCCGCGATGAAACCGGCCGATGCCTTTGCCAAGATGGCGCACCGCGAGATCGAGCGGGTCGAGATCGACCGGCTCGAAGGGCGGATCACCGCCATGCTGGTGACGCCGTATCCGCCGGGCATTCCCCTGCTGATCCCGGGCGAGCGCTTCAACGCCACCATCGTGCGCTATCTGCAGTTCACCCGTGAATTCAACGAGAAATTTCCCGGTTTCGAGACGGACGTGCACGGACTGGTCGAAGACACCGGCAGTGGCAAGGCCCGCTATTACGTCGATTGCGTGCGTTGACCTGACTCCGCCAAGGCAAAAGCTTGATTTGGCGGGCAAAACGCGTATGATTTGCACTCCCCGGTTTTCCTGGGGATGATTCTTGCTGTGCCAATTAACCTTGCTCCACCGCACCGCAGCGGGGGGCTGAACCGAAAGGAACACGATGCGGCATTACGAAATTGTATTTATCGTCCATCCCGATCAGAGCGAGCAGGTGCCCGCCATGATCGAACGCTACCGTGCCAATATCACCGCGCGGGGCGGCAGTGTCCACCGTCTGGAAGATTGGGGCCGCCGTCAGATGGCCTACCCGATCCAGAAAATCCACAAGGCACACTACGTTCTGATGAACATCGAGTGCGATCAGGAAGCGCTGGAGGAACTCGAACATGGCTTCAAGTTCAACGATGCCGTGTTGAGACACCTGACCATCAAGCGCACCGAGGCCGTCACCACGGCTTCACCGATGATGAAGGAAGAAAAATCACGCGACATGCTGGACAGCGCCAAAACTGACGGCGCCAAGCCGGAAGCGGCAGTCGAGCAGCCCGCCGCAGCCTGAGTTGAGTGAACCGGCTGGTCATCCGCGGAGCCCTCGTCCAGGTTGACCCGATGCGTTACAGCCCGGCCGGCGTACCGATTGTGGAAGCGGTGGTTCATCACCAAGATAGCCAGCTCATCGCAGGGCAGCCCCGGCGCATTGAATGCGAGTTGGCGGTACAGGCGAGTGGATCGCTGGCCGTACAACTGGCCCGTCTGACGGCGGGAGCGCAGGTGATGATGGAAGGCGCGTTGAACCGGCGCAGCGTGAACAGCCGGCAACTGATCCTGATATTGAATCGAATCGAAAAGGAATAAATCATGGCCCGTCCCATGGGTGGAAAATCCGGCGGCAAGTTCGCCAACAAGCGCCGCGACAGCGGCAACCGCGGCCTCTTCAAGCGCCGCAAGTTCTGCCGCTTCACCGCTGAAAAGGTGGTTGAAGTCGATTACAAGGACATCGAAGTGCTGAAGGAATTCATCGCCGAGAACGGCCGCATCATTCCGGCCCGCATTACCGGCACCAAGGCGCATTACCAGCGCCAGCTGGGCACCGCGATCAAGCGTGCGCGCTTCCTGGCACTGATGCCGTACACCGACCTGCATTGATTGGGAGACGACCATGCAAGTGATTCTGATGGACAAAGTCGTCAACCTGGGCAATCTGGGTGACGTGGTCAAGGTGAAAGACGGTTATGCCCGCAACTTTCTGATTCCCACCGGCCGTGCACGCCGCGCCACACAGGCCAACATGGATGCATTTGCCGCGCAGAAGGCCGAACTGGAACGCGTCGCTGCCGAAAAACTGGCCGATGCCCAGCGTCGTGGCGAGCAGATGGAAGGTCTCAGCGTCACCGTGAGCCAGAAGGCCGGCGTCGATGGTCGTCTGTTTGGCTCCATTTCCAACGCCGACATCGCCGATGCGCTGAAAGCGCAGGGCCATGAGGTGGCCAAGGCAGAGGTTCGCCTGCCGGAAGGTCCGTTCAAGGCCATCGGTGAATATTCCGTGGTGCTGGGGCTGCACCATGACGTCACCGCGAACATCACGGTGGTGGTGGTCGGCGAACAGTAATCCGCCGGCTATTCCGAAGAAAGGGAGCCTGCGGGGCTCCCTTTCTTATTTGTCCTCAAGACATACCCGGACTACCCACGCTTTATCCACAGGCTTATCCCTTGGTGGCAGTGGGGCTGGAGACTAGAATCCCGCCATGGCCGCGATCCACACGCTTTCTGCAAACGCTGATCCCCAACTGGCACAGATGCGCTTGCCGCCACACTCGCTGGAAGCCGAGCAGGCGGTGCTGGGAGGGTTGTTGCTCGACAACAGCGCGTGGGATCGCATCGGCGACGTGGTATCGGAAAGTGATTTCTATCGTCAGGACCATCGCCAGATCCTGCGTGCGATTACGCGGCAGATCGCCGAGAACCGCCCGGCCGACGCGGTGACGGTTGCCGAGGCGCTGCAGTCCATGGCGCAACTCGAAAACGTCGGCGGACTTGCCTACATTGTGGCGCTGGCGAGCAACACGCCTTCCGCCGCCAACATCCGTCGCTACGCCGAGATCGTGCGGGAACGCTCGGTGATGCGACGGCTCGCCGAAGTGGCCACCGGAATTGCCGATACCGCCTACGCACCGGCCGGGCGCAGTGCCTCGCAACTGCTCGACGAAGCCGAAGCGAAAGTATTCGAAATTGCCGAATCGGGCAACCGTGGGCAGGTCGGCTTTACCGAAATCAAGCCGCTTCTGAAGGAGGTGGTCGAACGAATCGACGAGTTGTATCACCGCGACAACGATTCCGGCATTACCGGGGTGCCCACCGGCTTTCACGATCTCGACCAGAAAACATCGGGCCTGCAGCCGGGCGACCTTGTCATCGTCGCCGGGCGGCCGTCCATGGGCAAGACAGCCTTCTCGCTCAATATCGCCGAAAACGTCGCGCTCGATACCGGTCTGCCGGTGGCCGTGTTCTCGATGGAAATGGGCGGGGCGCAACTGGTGATGCGGATGATCGGTTCGGTCGGCAAGCTCGACCAGCACCGGCTGCGCACCGGCAAGCTCGGCGAGGACGACTGGCAGCGCCTCACGTATGCACTCGGCAAGCTCAACGATGCGCCGGTGTTCATCGATGAATCGCCCGGACTCAACGTCTTGGAACTGCGTGCCCGCGCGCGCCGACTGATGCGCCAGTGCGGCAAGCTCGGCCTCATCGTGATCGATTACCTGCAGTTGATGTCGGCCAGCAGTTCGGGTGAAAACCGCGCCACCGAAATTTCGGAAATCTCGCGTGCGCTGAAAGGACTGGCGAAGGAACTGCATGTCCCGGTGGTTGCCCTGTCGCAGCTGAATCGCGGGCTTGAGCAGCGCCCCAACAAGCGCCCGGTGATGTCCGACCTGCGTGAATCGGGCGCCATCGAGCAGGATGCCGACGTCATCCTCTTCATCTACCGCGACGAAGTCTACAATCCTGACACGCAGGACAAAGGTACAGCCGAAATCATCATCAGCAAGCAGCGCAACGGTCCCATCGGCACGGTGCGGCTGGCCTTTCTGGGCGAATACACGCGCTTTGAAACGCTGGCGCAAGCCGGCAGCTACTAGTCCCGATGCGGCCCATTCAGGCGCGGATTTCGATCGGTGCGATGGCACATAACCTGCGCGTGGCACGCAGTCATGCCGCGGGTGCGCGTATTTTTTCCGTGGTCAAGGCCAATGCCTACGGGCACGGGCTGTCGCGCGCCCGCCGCGCACTGGCGGCGACCGACGGTTTTGCCGTGCTGACGCTGGAAGAGGCCGCCAATTTGAGATTGATGGGGGTCGATCAGCCTATCCTGTTGCTCGAGGGACTCTTCGGAGCGGATGAAATCGCCGCCTGTGTCGAACTGGATCTGTGGCCGGTATTGCATCATCCTGCCCATCTCGACTGGTTGCGGCAGCAACCGCCTTCGCGGCCCCTTCGGGTTTTCCTCAAATTCGACAGCGGCATGCACCGGCTGGGATTCCCCCTGGCCGATCATGCCGCGATCATTGCGCGCACGAAAAGTCTCGTGGGAGTGGCCGGCATCACCTTGATGACGCATTTCTCCCAGGCGGATGAAACGGCCGGCGTGGGCTGGCAGTTGCAGCCCTTCCTGCGTGAACTGGCGGCCTACGGCTTGCCGTGGAGCAGCGCCAATTCGGCGGCGCTGCTCCGCTATCCGGAGACGCTCGGTGCCTGGGCACGCCCGGGACTGATGCTCTACGGCGCATCACCGTTCGCCGATATGTCGGCCGGACAATTGGGACTGAAGCCGGCCATGACGCTGCAGTCGGAAATCATCGCGGTACAGACGCTGCAAGCAGGCGAGGGCGTAGGGTACGGCCAGTTGTTTCGTGCCGATCGATCCATGCGGGTGGGCGTGGTGGCCTGCGGCTATGCAGACGGCTACCCGCGTCACGCGCAGACCGGTACGCCGGTCCTGGTCGATGGGCGCAATAGCCGGATTCTGGGCCGGGTGTCGATGGACATGTTGTGCGTGGACTTGAGTGAGTGCCCTGAAGCCGGCGTGGGAAGCCCGGTCGTGCTGTGGGGGGAGAAATTGTCCGTGGACGCGGTGGCCGCAGCCGCAGGTACCAGCAGTTACGAACTGCTGTGCGCATTGGCCGCGCGGGTCCCCGTAGAGGAGACCGACTAGGGTTTTCTAGTGCGTCGTGCCGAACGAGAGATCGCGGGTGCCGGGCGGCATCGGCAGACCGGCATAATGGCTGGCCTGCGCAATCGGGCCCAGCGGAAACAGGTTGTACAGGAACTTGTGCCCGCCCTGACCCGCAAATTCAGCTTCCAGTGTGCGCGCGAGCATGCGTGCATGGATCGTTCCGCCATGATCGGCATAGCAATCACGCAGATAACGAACGATGGCCAGATGGCTGTCCGTCAATTCCAGTCCGTCCCGTCGCGCCATCTCGACGGCCTGTCCTTCAGTCCAGGGCTCCAGATCGATCAGATAACCGCGGACCGCCGGGCCAGCGTCTTCTTGCTCCATCATCTTGTTGATATCCAGCATGACGATCTCCTGAATATACGGGGGGGGGTGATTCAGACTTGATTTATAGGACGGGAACAGCGAAAACCAAGATGTTTCATCTTTGATCGTGCGTGGAACAGGTCACGTCGTTTTAATCAACCTTCTGGGGCCGGGTCGGGCGCCAGGAAGCACTCCAGGTGACGTTCGCCCACTGTGGTCCCGATACAGCCCAGCTCAAGCACGGCCCGCTCCAGTGCGGCGGAAAACGCCGCAAAATCGGTAATCCCCTCGTAGATCTCCATCCATGTCGACGGATCGTCGCAGCGTCGCAGCCGGCGTGGCGGCTGGCTGCAATACCGCGTCAGCGCATCCAGCAGCGCATCGCCCCGCAAGGCTGCCAGACGGGCCTGCGCAGGATCGATGCGGTAGTAGACATAGGCGTGTCTCACCTATTCGGGCAGCGCGTAAGGCAGGGGTTTCAGGGTCAGCACGGCGCCGTCACCCGCTTTCAGATGCAAGGTCTGTGTCGTCGCGCTTTCGACCTGGGCGACGGCCAGCACATCGAAGCCGCCGGCGGGCGCTGGCGCCGCATTGACCACCGTTCCGGTAGCCTGGCCTTCGATGTCGGCGCTGTACAGGCTGTCGCCGGGCGCGGCTTCGGCCTCCACATGGGCAAGAAACATGCGGCGCTTGAGCTTGCCCAGATACTGGCTGCGCGCGACGATTTCCTGGCCGGGGTAGCAGCCTTTCTGGAAACTGACGCCGCCGATGACCTCGAAATTGACCATTTGCGGGACGAACTGCTCCTGGGTGGCGGCAACGATCATCGGGATGCCGGCGTTGAGGCACAGCCAGTCCCATACCGGCGCGCCGACCGGGGTCGCCAGCCGGCACAGCGCCTGCCAGGCGGTCGCTGCGTGATCAGGCGAAATGGACAAAACGAACTTGTCTGCCCCCACGCGGATCACCTGGCCGATTGCGCTGGCGGATGTGCGCATGGCCGCATCCGGCGCTGTGCCCATGGCGGCGTCCACCGCTGCCTGGGCCTGCGGACCGGCCACCACCAGGCGCACGTTCTCATCGCTGGCGTCACGTCCCTGCACTTTGCTGCGCATGATGAACATGGAAAGCCGCTTCAGCACCGCGGGCAGAATGTCGCCCGACAATTGCAGGCAATAATCCTCGCCCTGGCGCCATAGCAGGAAATTTCCCAGCAGACGGCCCTTGGGACTGCAATAACCGTTCCACTGGGCAGCATCGGTCTGCAGGCCGCGAACATCGTTGGTGAGCTGGTTTTGCAGGAAACTGGCGGCCTCGTCGCCACGAAAAGCGATGACGCCGAGTTGAGACAAATCCGCCACAATAGTGCCTTCTACCGCGGCAGCACGTTCGCCCGCCGGATTGCCGAAATGCTGGACCGTAGCGTCCGTGATCAGCGCAGCTCGGGATTGCAAGAATTTTTTCCAGGAATCGATCACGATGCGTTCCAGTCAGAGGGGAAGTCATGAAAGTCAAAAGTGTACACGCTGATGCGCGAGATTGAACTCAAACCCTCGCGCCGGCTGGGGCTGTTGCTGCTGGGCATGACGGCACTGGCGCTGAGCGCCCTCCTGCTGGCGGACTTGCCGAGGGTCACCGCGTCCGGGCTGGGGATCGCCGCGATCGGTCTTGGCGCATGGGGCTGGCGGCAGAGCGTGCCGACGACGCCTCTGCGTCTTGCGCCGGACGGCCGCCTGCAATGCCTGGATGAGAGGCTTGAGTGGCAGGATGTGGAAGTGCTGGACGACAGTTTTGTGTCGCTTGCACTGGTTGTGCTGCGCTATCGCGCCGCCGGCCGCCGCATGCGTTCCCTGGTTCTGCTTCCAGACAGTGCAGATCCCGACGACTTGCGCCGACTCAGGGTGTCGCTTCGCTGGACACGCCGCATACGCTCGGGCACATCGTCCCCGGACGCGGGTTGAGCACGGTATTGCCGGCGACCGGCAGCGTCCCGGGGTAGTCGCGGCTGTAGTGGAGGCCGCGGCTTTCCTGCCGCAGTTGCGCGCAGCGGACGATGAGATCGGCGCTTTGCACCAGATTGCGCAGCTCGATGAGGTCGTTGCTGACGCGGAAATTGCGGTAGAACTCGTCGATTTCGGCGCGCAGCAGACGGATGCGGTGCGAGGCGCGCGTGAGACGCTTGTTGGTGCGCACGATGCCGACGTAGTCCCACATGAAGCGGCGCAGTTCGTCCCAGTTGTGCGAGATCACCACTTCCTCGTCCGCATCGGTGACGCGCGAGGCGTCCCACGGCGGCAGATCGAGCGACGGGGCGGGCGGGGTGGCCAGAATATCGGCGGCGGCGGCGTGGCCGAACACCAGGCATTCGAGCAGCGAATTCGATGCCAGCCGGTTGGCGCCGTGCAGTCCGGTGAAGGTGACTTCGCCCACCGCGTGCAGGTTGCACAGGTCGGTGCGTGCGTCCAGGTCGGTGACGACGCCGCCGCAGGTGTAATGCGCGGCCGGCACCACCGGGATCGGCTGCTTCGTGATGTCGATGCCGAGTTCGAGACAGCGGCGGTGGATCGTGGGGAAATGCTCGCGCACGAAATCGGCCGGCTTGTGGCTGATGTCGAGATAGACGCAGTCGATGCCGCGCTTTTTCATCTCGAAGTCGATCGCGCGTGCCACCACGTCGCGCGGCGCGAGTTCGGCGCGCTCGTCGTGGTCTTGCATGAAGCGGCTGCCGTCGGGCAGCAGCAGACGGCCGCCTTCGCCGCGCACCGCCTCGCTGATGAGGAAGGACTTGGCGTGCGGGTGATACAGGCAGGTGGGATGGAACTGCACGAATTCCAGGTTGGCGACGCGGCAACCGGCGCGCCAGGCCATCGCGATGCCGTCGCCGGTCGAGGTGTCGGGATTGGTGGTGTAGAGGTAGACCTTGCCGGCGCCGCCGGTGGCGAGCACGGTGTGCCCGGCGGCGAAGGTCTCGACCTCGCCGCTGCCCTTGTTCAACGCATAGGCGCCGTGGATCTGCCGTTCCTCGCCGCCGGCGCGCTTGCCGGTGATGAGATCGATGGCGACATGCTGCTCGAAGGTCTCGATAGCGGGATGGGCGCGCACGCGGTCGAGCAGGCTCATCTGCACCGCATGGCCGGTGGCATCGGCCGCATGCACCACGCGGCGGCGGGAATGGCCGCCTTCGCGGGCCAGATGCAGCCCGCCGGGCGCCTGCGGGTCGGGGGTGAAGGCGACGCCGTTGGCAGTCAGCCAGGCGATCATGTCGCGCGCCTGGCTGGCCACCAGCCGGGTGACTGCCTCGTCGCACAGGCCGGCACCGGCAATCAGGGTATCGTGGACGTGCGCTTCGGTCGAGTCGCCGCTGTCGACCGCGGCCGCAATCCCGCCCTGCGCCCAGTCGCTGGCGCCGTCGGTCATCTGGCGTTTGGTCACAATGGCGACGCGGCGCTGATCGGCAAGCTTGAGCGCGGTGGTCAGCGCGGCAAGGCCGCTGCCGAGGATGAGGACGTCGTGTTGGTGCATGATGATTGGGCGATAATAGCAGGCTTGGAGCGTGTCCGAATAACCCTCTGCGGGATGAACTTTTCGGGTCCGGACCGCTCACACGTTGCGGAAGGTGCGGTCACGTATACTTTCAACATAAACAAAAATGCCGCAGGGAGACATGTCGGACCGCGAACTGGATCAGGTGCTGGTCGAACGCGCCCAGCAGGGCGACAAACACGCTTTCGAGTTGTTGGTGAGCAAATATCACCGCAAGCTCGGGCGGTTGTTGTCGCGCATGGTGCGGGACGCCGCGGAGGTGGAAGACATTACACAGGAAGCGTTTATCAAGGCCTACCGCGCGCTGCCGGGGTTCCGTGGCGAAAGCGCCTTCTATACCTGGCTGTATCGTATTGCCGTGAATACCGCCAAGAACTATCTGGTGGCCCACAAGCGCATGCCGGTATCGAGCGACGTGCAGGCGGAAGATGCGGAGAATTACGAGGATGGCGATCTGCTGCGCGATATTGCAACGCCGGATGCGGAACTCCAGACCAAACAGATCGCCAAAGCAGTCAATGAGGCGGTCGATGCGCTGCCCGAGGAACTGAGGACGGCGATCACGCTGCGCGAGATCGAAGGCATGAGTTACGAGGAGATCGCACAGATGATGGACTGCCCGATCGGCACCGTCCGCTCGCGGATTTTCCGCGCGCGCGAGGCCATTGCCGAAAAGATACGCCCGATGCTGGGCACCAGTCAGGACAAAAGGTGGTAACCATGTCAGCACTTCTTAAAACCGATTCCCTTTCCCATACCGAGCAGGCCGACGACGACTGGCCTCTGCTGATGTCCGCCGCGCTGGACGGCGAGGCGCCGCGAGCCGAAACGGAAGCCTGCATCCTGGCCCTGAAGCGGGATGGCCAGTTGCGACGAAACTGGACGGAATATCATCTGATCGGCGATTTGATGCGGGGCGAGGTGCCGGCACACGAAGGCTTCATGACGCGTTTCTCGGCGCAGCTGGCCGTCGAACCGACTGTGCTTGCGCCGCGCCGGAGCGTATGGCCGCAACGGGTCGCCGTCGCGTCGTTCGCCTCGCTCGCGGTGTGGGGCGCCATCTCGCTCACCCGGATGATGTCGGATGACCCGGCCGCGCTGCCCGTGGCGGCCTCGCCGGGTGGCTTTCAGCAGGCTTCGCTGGCGTCGGCGCCGGCGAGCGAAGAGACCCGGTATGCCCCCTACCTGGTGGCACATCAGGAATTCTCCCCGATGACGGTGGTTTCACCTTATCAGCCTGCTGTGGCCGTTGCGGTGGAGCCGCGCTGATGCGATCGCTGGCCGGATGGCGACAGGACTGGCTCATTGCAGTATTCGCCGGACTGGCATTGCTGTCCGGCGGGGCACGTGCCGATACCGCGGCCGATTGGCTCAACCGCGCGGCCGCAGCCGCCAAACAGCAGAATTACAGCGGCGTCTATGTCTACCATCATGGGGAACATATCGAGGTGCTGCGTGTGCTGCACCGCGCCGATGCGAGTGGCGAGCAGGAAAAAGTCGAAGTCATGGATGGCACGTCGCGCCAGTTCCTGCGGATCAACAATGACGTGTACTGCCACTTGCCGGACGGCAAGCATGTCCGTCTGGAGCGCAATGCGCTGCGTCGATTCTTTCCGGCCCTGCTGCCGGCGCAGCCGGCTGGTCTGCTCGATTTCTATGAAGCGAAACTCGGTGGAATCGAGCGCGTGGCGGGGCGTACCTGCCAGGTGGTGACGCTGACGCCGCGCGACGGTTACCGGTATGCCTACAATCTCTGGCTGGACACGCGTACGGGGCTGCCGCTCAAGGCGCGCATCGTCAATGAGAACGGCAAGGCGATCTCCATCCTCGTGTTCTCGGAAATCCAGATCGGCAAGGCACCCGACATCCGCAACGACATGACGGGAAAAGTCGTCCAGAAAGCCCAGTCAGACAAACCCATCGTCAACGAATGGAAAGTGACCCCGCCCCCAGGGTATGAGCAGATACAGGAGGCGGTACGTTTGCTGAACGGCAAGCGGGCGCCGGTCACGCATCTGGTTTTCTCGGATGGATTGAGCGTGTTGTCCATGTTCGTCGAGCCGGTGGATCCGCAGGTGCAAAGCCTGCATGGCCTGTCGGCCGAAGGCGCGGTCGGTATCTATGCCCGCGAGGTAAACGGTTACATCGTGACCACGCTGGGCGAGGTGCCGAACATGGCACTCATTGAAACCGGCAATTCTGCGACAAGAAAGTAAGGCCCGTCATGCTGGAACAAACAGCCGAAGTCGTCCATGCCGCATCCGATGGCGTCTGGGTGCAGGCAGTCGAGCCGTCGGGTTGCGGTACCTGCGGCGGTCAGGGATGTTCGTCGCGCCGCATTGCCGAACTGTTCCAGCGGAAACACCGGAATTTTCTGGTCGAGTGCGATCTGGCGTTGGCACCGGGAGACCGGGTGGTCATTGGAATTGCAAAAGGCAGCGTGCTCAGAAGCGCCGTGCGTGCGTACGGGATACCGCTGGCGCTGATGCTGGCCGGCGCATTGCTGGCGCAGGCAATACGGCCGGGCGACGGCGCGGCGGTGCTCGGCATGCTGATCGGTGGGATGGTGGGTTGGCCGCTGGCACGGAGCGGCCGGACGGCGCGACCGGTCGTGCTCAGACGCGAAGACGGCATTCCGTTTCAAGTAGTGATGAAAGGACAGTCATGATTAAAAATACCTTGACGGCCATCGCGCTGGTGTTTGCCGTATCGGTGCCCGCATTGGCAAAAGATGTGATGGACGTGGCGGATCTGGTCGAGAAAGAAGGACCGGCCGTCGTCAACATCAGCACCACCACGATGGTGAAACGCGGTCAGGAAGGCATGCCGTTCGACGACCAGAGCATGCAGGAATTCTTCCGGCGGTTTTTCCCGGGCATGCCGGGCGGCCCCGGGGGCGGGCAGGGACCCGGCCCCACACAGGAAGTCCCGACGCGCGGTGAGGGCTCCGGCTTCATCGTCAGCAACGATGGTTATATCCTGACCAATGCCCATGTGGTCAAAGGCGCGGATGAGGTGGTGGTCAAACTCATCGACAAACGGACGTTTACCGCCAAGGTGATCGGCGCGGATGCGCGTACCGATGTGGCCGTCATCAAGATCACCGCCCGTAATCTGCCAACGGTCAAGCTGGGCGATCCCACCAAACTGCGTGTCGGCGAGGCGGTGGCGGCCATCGGTTCGCCTTTTGGTTTCGAGAATTCGGTGACTGCGGGCATTGTTTCAGCCAAGGACCGCTCGCTGCCTTCTGAAACCTACGTACCTTTTATTCAGACCGACGTGCCGATCAACCCGGGCAATTCAGGCGGCCCCCTGTTCAACATGAAAGGCGAGGTGGTCGGCATCAATTCGCAGATCTACAGCCGCAGCGGAGGCTATCAGGGCGTATCGTTCGCGATCCCGATTGATGTGGCGATGGAAGCGGCGGCCCAGCTGAAAAGCGGCGGAAAGGTATCGCGTGGCTGGCTTGGCGTCGTGATCCAGGAAGTGACGGCCGATCTGGCGGACTCCTTCGGCCTGGATCGTCCACGCGGCGCGCTGGTCTCGCAGGTCCAGGATGACAGCCCGGCGCGCAAGGCGGGCTTGCAGGCGGCCGATGTCATCCTGGAATTCAATGGCAAGGCCGTGGAAAACTCCAGCGACCTGCCGCGTATCGTGGGCATGGCCAAGCCAGGGACCAGGATTCCGCTGCAAGTCTGGCGCAAAGGAAAAATCCAGCAATTGAGCGTGGTGCTGGGGGAATTGCCTGTCGAAAACCAGCCGGTGGCTGATAACGGAAAATCCATCCAGCGTGGCGGTCTGTCTCTTTCCGAGTTGGGCCCGGACCAGCGGCGGGCACTTGACCTCGACTACGGTGTACTGGTGGCCGATGTCACGGGCGAGGCGGCGCGCGCCGGCATCCGCACAGGCGACATCATCCTCGCGGTCAATAACACCCGGATCGCCAGCGTGGCGGCCTATCGCAAGGCGGTCGCCGCGATCCCGGCCGGCAAGAGCGTGGCGGTTCTGGTGCGTCGCGGTGACGGCTCGCTCTATGTTCCGCTGAAGATTTCCGGTGGGTAAAACGCTCACGCTCTATACGCGAAAGGGCTGCCCGCTTTGCGAGGAACTGGCGGAGGGCGTTCACGTCCTGATCGCGGGGAGCGGGCACAGTCTGGCGCCCGTTGACGTGGATGCCGATCCGTCGCTCAAGACCCGATACGGCTGGGACGTGCCACTGTTGTTCGACGGCGACACCGAGATTTGCCGCCATTGGCTCAATCTGCCCGTGTTACGGGAATGGCTGCGCCTCAATCCCTGAATTCCGTTAAAATCCGACCTCTTATCGAATCCCTGACCGGGCACGGAAGCGTGCCCGTTTTTGTTGTGTCCCAGAACCTGATCCGCAATTTTTCCATCATCGCCCACATCGACCACGGCAAATCCACCCTGGCCGACCGCCTGATCCAGCATTGCGGCGGCCTGTCCGAACGCGAGATGGAGGCGCAGGTGCTCGATTCGATGGATCTGGAAAAAGAGCGCGGCATTACCATCAAGGCGCAGACCGCGGCGCTTGCCTACAAGGCGCAGGACGGCCAGGTCTACCGCCTGAACCTGATCGACACCCCCGGCCACGTTGACTTTTCCTATGAAGTCAGCCGCTCGCTCTCGGCCTGCGAGGGCGCGCTGCTGGTGGTCGACGCCTCGCAAGGCGTCGAAGCGCAGACCGTCGCCAACTGCTACACCGCGATCGATCTCGGCGTCGAAGTCATCCCGGTGCTGAACAAGATCGACCTACCGGCGGCCGACCCCGACCGCGTGGCGGAAGAAATCGAGGACATCGTCGGGCTCGACGCGAGCGACGCGGTACGCGCGTCGGCCAAGTCCGGCATCGGCATCGCCGACATCCTCGAAGTGGTGGTGAAACAGGTGCCGTCGCCGCGCGGCGACGAGAGCGCGCCGTTGAAGGCCTTGATCATCGACTCGTGGTTCGATAATTACGTCGGCGTGGTGATGCTGGTGCGGGTGGTCGACGGCGTGCTGAAACCCAAGGACAGAATCCGCTTCATGGCCAGCGGCGCGCAGCACCTGACCGAACACATCGGCGTGTTCACCCCGAAATCGGTCGACCGGCCGCAGCTGTCGGCCGGCGAGGTGGGGTTCGTCATCGCCGGCATCAAGGAGCTCAAGGCGGCGCAGGTGGGCGACACCATCACCCTGGTCGAGCGGCCGGCCAGCGCGCCGCTGCCGGGCTTCAAGAAAGTCCAGTCGCAGGTGTTCGCCGGGCTCTATCCGGTCGAGTCGCACGATTTCGAGGCGCTGCGCGACGCCCTGACCAAACTGCAGCTGAACGACGCCGCGCTGCAGTTCGAACCCGAAGTGTCGCAGGCGCTGGGTTTCGGTTTCCGCTGCGGCTTCCTCGGTCTCCTGCACATGGACATCGTGCAGGAGCGGCTGGAACGCGAATACAACATGGACCTCATCACCACCGCGCCGACGGTGGTGTACGAGGTGCTGATGAAAGACGGCAGCCTGATCAACGTCGAAAACCCGTTCAAGCTGCCCGAACTGTCGAAGATCGAGGAAATCCGCGAACCCATCATCACCGCGACGATTTTCGTTCCCGAGGAATTCGTCGGCAACGTCATCACGCTGTGCAACCAGAAGCGCGGCATGCAGGTCGACATGCAGTACCACGGCCGTCAGGTGATGCTGCGCTACGACCTGCCGATGAACGAAGTGGTGATGGATTTCTTCGACAAGCTGAAGTCCACCAGCCGCGGCTATGCCTCGCTTGACTACGAGTTCAAGGAATATCGCGCTGGCGATCTGGTCAAGCTCGACATCCTGGTCAACAACGAAAAAGTCGACGCGCTGTCCTTGATCGTGCATCGCGCCACCAGCGTGTATCGTGGCCGCGAACTGGCATCCAAAATGCGCGAGCTGATTCCGCGCCAGATGTTCGACGTCGCGGTGCAGGCGGCGATCGGCGCCAACATCATCGCGCGCGAGAACGTCAAGGCGCTGCGCAAGAACGTGCTCGCCAAATGCTACGGCGGCGACATCACGCGCAAGAAGAAACTGCTGGAAAAACAGAAAGCCGGCAAACGTCGCATGAAGCAGGTCGGCAACGTCGAAATCCCGCAGGAAGCCTTCCTTGCGATTCTCCAGGTCTCCGATAAATAAGCAGTGGGCCCTTCAACATGAACTTTGCACTCATTCTTTTTGTGGCGCTGGTCGTGACCGGCGGCATCTGGCTGCTTGACCTGCTGTGGCTCAAACGCGGCCGCGACCGGGACGCCAGGGAGCCGCTGCTGGTGGAATACGCCAAGAGTTTTTTCCCGGTCATCCTGGTCGTGTTCGCGCTGCGCTCGTTCCTGGTCGAGCCGTTCAAGATTCCGTCCGGTTCGATGATGCCCACCCTGCTGATCGGTGACTTCATCCTGGTCAATAAATTCACCTACGGCATCCGGCTGCCGGTCATCAACACGAAGGTGGTCGAGCTGAACAACCCCAAACGCGGCGACGTCATGGTGTTCCGCTATCCGGCCGACCCCAGTCTCGACTACATCAAACGCGTGATCGGCGTACCGGGCGACGTGGTCGAATACCGCAACAAGAAGCTCACCATCAACGGCAAGCCCGTTTCCGCCACCAATACCGGCACTTACAGCTATGTGGGCAATGGCCTGAATTACATTACCGCGATGGTGTACAAGGAGCGCCTCAACGGCACTGACCACACCATGATGACGGAGCCGGACAAGCCTTCGGTCTACCCGACCCAGGTGGTGGACTTCCCTTACCGCGAGAACTGCTCATACAATGCCGAGGGCGAAGGTTTCGCCTGCAAGGTTCCGCAGGGGCAGTATTTCATGATGGGCGACAACCGCGATGCCAGCAACGACAGCCGCTACTGGGGCTTCGTTCCGGACAGGAACATCGTCGGCAAGGCCTTCTTCATCTGGATGAATTTCGACGAACTCGGCCGCATCGGCACCACCATTCGATAAGGAGATACACATGCATCGTGTAGGTCCCATGAAATCCAGGCAACGTGGCCTGACCATGTTCGGTTTTCTGTTCACTGCGATCGTACTGATCATGATTGCCGTGCTGGCGATGAAGCTGGTGCCCGCCTACATCGAGTATTTCTCGGTGAAGAAGATTCTTTCCACCATGGGGCAGGAGTCCGACCTGAAATCCAGGTCCAATGCCGATATTCGCAGTGATTTCGCGCGACGGGCGAGCGTTGGCTATGTCACCGTGGTCAAGCCGGAAGATATCGCCATCGACCGTCACGGCGCCGCCCCGGTCGTCTCCACCGAGTATACCTATCGCACCAAGCTCGTCGGAAATGTCAGCCTGGTGGTCGATTTCAGTGCCAGTTCCGACCCTAACGCGGCGCCCGTCGAGGTTGAATAATTCCTTGCTGAACCAGCGTCTGCAGCAGGCACTGGGCTATACCTTTGTCCGCCCTGATCTGCTGACCCAGGCGCTGACGCATCGTAGCTACGGTGCGTCCAACAACGAACGGCTCGAATTCCTCGGCGACTCGGTATTGAACTGTTCGGTTGCACGGGCGCTTTACGACGCCTTTCCGAATTTACCGGAAGGGAGCCTTTCGCGCCTGCGTGCCAACCTGGTACGGCAGGAAACGCTGGCCGAGATTGCCGCAACCCTGAAGCTGGGTGAAAGCCTGCGTCTGGGCGAGGGCGAGCTCAAGAGCGGTGGATTTCGCCGCCCTTCGATCCTGGCCGATACGCTGGAATCGATCGTTGGCGCTATTTTCCTGGATGCCGGATTCGAAGCTGCGCAGCGCGTGGTGCACGGGCTGTTCGAGCCCCTGGTGGCGAAAATCGATCCGAAGGCGTCGGGCAAGGATGCCAAGACCGAGTTGCAGGAAACGCTCCAGTCGCGGCGGCTTCCGCTGCCGGATTATCGTCTGGTGGGTACCCATGGCGAGGCACATGACCAGAGCTTCACCGTCGAGTGCGTGCTGTCCAAACCCGCGCTCAGCACACGCGGCGTTGGCAAGAGCCGCCGCGCCGCCGAACAGGAGGCCGCCCGTCAGGCGTGCACGAAATTACAGAAATGAACGCATTCAAATGCGGCCTCATTGCCATCGTGGGGCGCCCCAACGTCGGCAAGTCGACCCTGCTCAACCGTATCATTGGGCAAAAAATCAGCATCACTTCACGCAAGGCGCAAACCACGCGCCATCGCGTGATGGGCATCCACACCACCGACGAAGCGCAGTTCGTGTTCGTCGATACCCCGGGGTTCCAGACCCGCCACGGCAGCGCCATGAATCGCGCGATGAACAAGCGGGTGCGCGAAACCTTGTCGGACACCGACGTGGTGATGATGCTGGTCGAAGCCGGGCGGCTCACGCGTGAAGACCGCCAGGTGATGGCATTGCTGCCCGGGGATCGCCCGCTGATCCTGGCGGTCAACAAGATCGACTACGCCAGGGATCGTGCCGCGCTGATGGCGTATCTGCAGGAAGTCGCCGCCGCGCATGCCTTCACCGAGATCGTGCCGGTATCGGCCAAGCAGGGCAGCAATCTCGGCGAGTTGCTGAAAACCCTGCAGGCGCATCTGCCGGAAAACCCGCCGCTGTTCGACGAGGACGACGTCACCGACCAGACCGAACGCCAGCTGGCCGCCGAACTCATCCGCGAAAAGGTGTTCCGCCTGTGCGGCGAGGAAATTCCTTATGCGGTGGCGGTGACCATCGACAAGTTCGAGGAGGAAGGCAATCTGCGCCGTATTTTTGCCACCATCCTGGTCGACCGCGACGGCCACAAGGCCATCGTCATCGGCAAGGGCGGCGAAAAGCTCAAGACCATCTCCACCCAGGCGCGGCTCGACATGGAGCGTGCCTTCGACGGCAAGGTGTATCTGGAAGTCTGGGTCAAGGTGAAGGGCGGCTGGGCCGACGACGTACGGATGCTGAAGTCGTTGGGGATCGATTGATTCGAAATACCTACCACAGAGACACAGAGGCACAGAGACACGGAAAAAATCCGTCATTGAGCCTGTCTCGATGCACAGAATTCTCGGACAAGCGTTTTCTCTGTGCCTCTGTGTCTCTGTGGTGAAGGGTTTTAAGCCAGCATGCCATCCGACGCCCGCATCAACAACGAAACCGGCTTCATCCTCCACACCTATCCGTTCAAGGAAACCAGCGTGGTGGCGGAGGCGTTCACCCGCAGTCACGGACGCGTGGCGCTGATCGCGCGCGGCGCGCGCCGCCCGGCATCCACGCTGCGCGGTTTGATCCAGCCGTTCACTCCGTTGCTGCTGTCGTGGTTCGGCAAGTCCGAACTGAAAACCCTGCATGCGGCCGAATGGCAGGGCGGCCTGATCGCCCCGCAGGGGCGTGCGTTGATGTGCGGGTTCTATCTCAACGAACTGCTGTTGCGCCTGCTGGCGCGCGGCGATGCGCACGAACGGCTGTACGACCGTTATGTCGATACCCTCGGCCAGCTGGCGGGCGGGTGCGGGACCGCCGATGATGATCGCGCCACTTATTTTGAGCGGATATTGCGCTGCTTCGAGAAGAATCTGCTGTCCGAGATCGGCTACGGCGCCACCTTCGACGTGGACGCCGACAACGGGATGCCGATCGAGCCGGGCACCCGTTATGTGTTCCAGCCCGAACGCGGCGCGCTGCGTGCGTGCGGACAGCCGGGCTGCCTCGTCACGGGGCAAACGCTGATCGATCTGGCCGCCGGCCGTTTCGAACAGCCAGCGACTCTGGCCGAGGCCAAGATCCTGATGCGCACCCTGATCAACCACACTCTGGGCACGAAGCCGCTTTATACTCGCCAGCTGTTACGCGAACTCACCGAACTGACACAATGAGCATCTTTCTCGGCGTCAATATCGATCATATCGCCACCCTGCGCCAGGCGCGCAAGACCCGTTACCCCAGTCCGGTCGAAGCGGCGCTCGCGGCGGAAACCGCCGGCGCCGATTCGATCACGCTGCACCTGCGCGAAGACCGCCGCCACATCCAGGATGCCGACGTGGCGATCCTGCGCCAGGTGCTGAAAACCAGGATGAACCTGGAAATGGCGATCACCGAGGAAATGCTGGCGATTGCCGTCGCCACCCGGCCGCAGGACGCCTGCCTGGTGCCGGAGAGGCGCGAGGAACTGACCACCGAAGGCGGGCTCGACGTGAAGGGGCAGTTACGGAAAGTGACCGATGCCTGCAACCGTCTGGCGGACGCGGGCATTCGCGTGTCGCTGTTCATCGACGCCGATTTCGCGCAACTCGATGCGGCGCAGGCCGCGGGTGCGCCGGTGGTTGAAATCCATACTGGACATTACGCTGATGCGGCGACCGGCCAGACCCGCATCAACGAATTCGAGCGCATCCGCACGGCCGTTGCCTACGGCCGCAGCCTGGGACTGACGGTGAATGCCGGCCATGGCCTCACCTATCACAACGTGCAGCCCATCGCCGCGCTGCCGGGCATCCATGAACTCAATATTGGTCATGCGATCGTCGCGCAGGCCCTGTTCGTGGGATGGAAGGAAGCGGTATCCGAAATGAAGCGGCTGATGGTGGAGGCCGCGGACTGAGACGAACGATTGGCCGGCTGATTTCCTGTCGATCCGGGAAATCTAGCGCCGTCTTTGCCACCACACATAGCCGCCGATGATGAGCGCCACGAAGACGATGACGCCGGCGGTGATGAAATGCTGGTATTCCCGGATGAGTGCTTCATTGCCGCCCAGAAAGTAGCCGAACAGGGTGAGGACGAGCGACCATAACCCCGCGCCGAGACAGGTGTAGAGCGCAAAAGCGGCGGGATTCATGCGGGTGAGCCCGGCGGGGAGGGAGATCAGATGGCGGATGCCGGGAATCAGACGGCCGGTAAAGGTCGAGACCGCGCCATGCTTCAGGAAGAAAGCGTCGGTCTTGCGCAGCAGTTCGGGGCGCACGAAGAAGTAGCGGCCCCAGCGTTCGAGAAACGGCCGCCCCACCCACAGCGCCACCGCGTAATTGAGTGATGCCCCGACCAGACAGCCGGCTGTGGACGCCAGCACGATCAGCCAGAAATTCATGTGCCCCTGGTGCGCGAGATAGCCGGCCGGAATCAACACCAGTTCGCTCGGCACCGGCAGCACTGTCGATTCCAGCGCCATGAGAATGAAAATACCGACGTAGCCCCAGTCGTGAACGGTGGCGAGGATCCAGGTGATGAAGTCGTGGAGCATGGGGATGAGTGGTGAGTGGTGAGTGGTGAGTGGTGAGTGGTAGCGGAAAGTGGAAACTCCACTCACTACTTACCACTTGCGACTTACCTCACACCACCGCCTCTTCCTTCTTCTCTTTTTCCACCGGCTTGATGAAGTGCTCGCGCTTGACGCCGAACATCAGCAGAAGCGGCGAAGCCACCAGGTTTGAGGAATAGATGCCGAACATGATGCCGATGGTGAGCGCGAGCGCGAAGTTGTGCAGCGCCTCGCCGCCGAAGAACAGCATCGACAGCACCATGATCTGCGTCGAACCGTGGGTGATGAGGGTGCGGCTCATGGTGCGGGTGATGGCGTCATCGATGATGTGCGGGATGGTCGCGCCGCGCATCTTGCGGATGTTCTCGCGGATGCGGTCGAACACCACCACGGATTCGTTGACCGAGTAACCGAGGATGGCCAGCACGCCGGCCAGCACGGTGAGGGTGAATTCCCACTGGAAGAACGCGAACATGCCGAGGATGATGACGATGTCGTGCAGGTTGGCAAGCATGCCGGCGACGGCGAAGCGCCATTCGAAGCGTATCGCGAGATAGGCCATGATGCCGAAGGCGACCACCAGCAGCGCCAACGCGCCGTTGTCATAGAGTTCCTTGCCGACCTGTGGGCCGACGAAATCGACGCGCTTCAGTTCGAGTCCGGGATGGGTGGCCGTCAGCGCCGCCATCACGCGGTTGCTGGTTTCCGCGGCATTGCTGTCGCCCTTGTTGGGCAGACGAATCAGGATGTCGCGGCTGGTGCCGAAAGTCTGCACCGAGACTTCGGTCAACCCGGTTTTTTCCAGTTCGGTGCGGATGGCCGGCAGATCGGCGATCTGGCCGGTATGCAGCTCCATCACGGTGCCGCCGGTGAAATCGACACCCAGGTTGAGGCCCTTGTGCCATAACGCCCAGATGGCGAACAGGAAGGTGAGCAGCGAAATGGCCGTAGTCATCTTGCCCCAGCTCATGAAGGGGATGGTTTTTCGGAAAGGGAAGAATTCCAGCATGACGTACTCTCAGATCGAGACTTTGGCGAGCCGTGCCCGGCGACCGTAGGTGAGATTGACCATGGCGCGCGACACCGTGACGGCGCTGAACATGGAGGTGAGGATGCCCAGGCACAGCACCACGGCGAAGCCGCGCACCGGCCCGGAACCCAGCCAGAACAGCGCGATGCCGGCGATCAGCGTGGTGATGTTGGAGTCGAGAATCGTCGCCCATGCGCGCTCGTAGCCGGCGTGGATCGCCGCCTGCGGCGTGGCGCCGTTGCGCAGTTCTTCCCGTACGCGTTCGTTGATCAGTACGTTGGCGTCGATCGCCATGCCCAGGGTGAGCGCGATCGCCGCCATGCCGGGCAGGGTCAGCGTCGCTTGCAGCATCGACAGCAGCGCAATGAGGAGGAGGCCGTTGATCGCCAGTGCGATCGAGGAGAACAGGCCGAACACACGATAGTAGAACGTCATGAACGCGACCACCGTGAGGAAGCCCCAGAGGTTCGAATGGAAGCCCTTGCGGATGTTTTCGGCGCCCATGCTCGGCCCGACGGTACGTTCCTCGACGATCTGCATCGGAGCGGCGAGCGCGCCGGCGCGCAGCAGCAGGGCGACGTCGGAGGCTTCCTGCGCGGATTCCATGCCGGTGATCTGCACGCGGCCGCCGCCGATTTCCTCGCGAATGACCGGCGCGGTGATGGCCTCGGCCACTCCCTTTTCGATCAGCAGGATGGCCATGCGTTTGCCGACGTTCTCGCGCGTCACGTCCTTGAACACACGTGCGCCCTTGCTGTCCAGATTGATGTGGACAGCGGCCTGGCCGCTGGTGCTGTCGAAGCCCGGGGACGCGTCGGTGATGGAATCACCGGTCAGCACCACGTCTTTCTTCACCGCGATTTTGCCGCCGTCGCGGCTGGCCACGATGTCGTCGCCAAACGGGGCCTGGCCCTGCTGAACGGTCGTCGGATCGGCCTGCTCGTCGACCATGCGGATTTCCAGGGTGGCGGTGCGGCCGAGAATGTCCTTCGCCTTGGCGGTGTCCTGCACGCCGGGCAGCTGCACCACGACGCGGCTGGCGCCCTGCTGCTGGATGACGGGTTCGGCCACGCCGAGTTCGTTGACGCGGTTTCTGAGCGTGGTGATGTTTTGCTGCAGGGCGAATTCCTGCACCTTGGTTTGGGCTTCCGGTTTCAGGCGCGCGGTCAGGGTGAAGCCTTCGGCCTGGTCTTCGGGAGTCAAGGCAAGGTCGGTGAACGCGGTTTCCAGTTTGTTGGCCGCCGCATCCCGCTGGTCGCGCGTGGCGAAATGCACGGTGACGGCGCTGCCCACGCGGTTGATGCGGCCATAGCGGATCTTCTCGCCGCGCAATTCAGTGCGGAAATCGTTCTGATAGCGGATGGCCGCTTTTTCCAGTGCGGCCTTCATGTCGACTTCAAGCAGAAAATGCACGCCACCCCGCAAGTCCAGGCCCAGATACATCGGCAGCGCATGAATCGGCGTGAGCCACGCGGGCGAGGCCGATACCAGGTTGAGCGCGACGGTATAGCGTTCACCCAGGGTATTCTGCAGCACGTCCTTGGCCTTGATCTGCATGTCGGTACTGATCAGGCGCACCTTGATGCTGTTTCCCGCCAGTTCCATCCCCTGATAGCTCAGGCTGGCCGCTTTCAGCGAGGATTCCACCTGGCTCAGCAGCGCAGTGTCGACTTTTTCGGTCGTACGCGTGGGGGAAATCTGCACCGCCGGCACTTCGCCAAAGAAATTGGGCAGGGTATAGAGGAAGGCGATCACCAGGATGACGCCGATGAGCACATATTTCCAGGTCGGGAAACGGTTCATTGTCAGGATTCAGGGGGCAGGATTCAGGGGGCAGGATTCAGGGGGCAGGATTCAGGGGGAGGCCGGGGATCGGGTTTCCAGGGGTGCGGCCTTGGCCGCTCATTCTCTGGCCCCTGAATCCCGATCCCTCGTTTTTACAAACCTTTGATCGTACCCTTGGGCAGCAGCGTTTGCACTGACTGCTTCTGCACGTGGGTGATGACGCCGTCGGCGATCTCCAGAGAGATGAACTGATCGCCAAGTTTGACGATCTTGCCGACCTGGCCGCTGGCGGTCACGATTTCGTCGCCCTTGGCCAGTTCCGTCAGCATTTTCTTCTGCTCCTTGGCGCGTTTCATTTGCGGGCGGATCAGCATGAACCAGAACAGGACGCCAATGATGATGAGTGGGAGGAACTGCTCAAACCCCGGGCTGGCTGCGGCGGCGGCTTGTGCGTGGGCAAGTGAAATCATGGGAAAACGCTCCGAATCAAGACGGTTCAGTTAAAACCACGGAATTCTACCACCCGCACGTTTGCATCTCGTGAAACTGCGCCGTGAAGTCGGCGAAGCGCCCGGCCTCGATGGCGGTGCGCATCCCGGCCATCAGCCGGTGGTAGTAATGCAGGTTGTGGATCGTGGCCAGCCGCGCGCCCAATATCTCATTGGCGCGGATCAGATGGTGCACGTAGGCGCGGCTGAAATGGGTGCAGGTGTGGCAGTCGCATTCGTCGTCGATCGGCGCGGTGTCGGTTTTCCAGCGCGCGTTGCGGATGCGCATTTCGCCGCGCCGGGTGAACAGGATGCCGTGGCGCGCGTTGCGGGTCGGCAGCACGCAGTCGAACTGGTCGATCCCCTGGCCGACCGCGAACACCAGATCCGATGGCGTGCCGACGCCCATCAGGTAGCGCGGCTTGCCAGCCGGCAGCTGCGGTGCGGTGTGGGCGAGGATGCGCGCCATGTCGTCCTTGGGTTCGCCGACCGAGAGCCCGCCGATGGCGTAGCCGTCGAAGTCCATGCCGATCAGCTCGCGTGCCGACTCGTCGCGCAAATCCTCGTACATGCCGCCCTGCACGATGCCATACAGCGCGTTGGGGTTGCCGGCGTGCGCCGCTTTCGAGCGCGCCGCCCAGCGCAGCGAGAGCCGCATCGAGTCGGCAGCCTCGCGCTCGGTGGCGGGGTAGGGCGTGCATTCGTCGAAGATCATCACGATGTCGGCGTTCAGCGTGCGCTGGATCTGCATCGAGATTTCCGGGGTGAGAAACAGCCTGTCGCCGTTGATCGGCGAGGCGAATTTCACCCCTTCTTCGGTGATTTTCCTGAGCTTGCCGAGACTGAACACCTGGAACCCGCCCGAATCGGTGAGGATCGGCTTGTCCCAGCCCATGAAGGCATGCAGGCCGCCGAACTTCTCGATCACCTCCAGCCCCGGGCGCAGCCACAGGTGGAAGGTGTTCGACAGCACCATCTCGAAGCCGGTGTCGGTCAGCTCGGCCGGCGCCATCGCCTTCACCGTGCCGTAGGTGCCCACCGGCATGAAAACGGGCGTCTGCACGGTGCCGTGCGCGAGATGGAGCTGGCCGCGGCGGGCGCCGCCGTCGGTGGCGAGGAGGTCGAATTTCATGCGAGAGGGTGTTTTTCCAGGCTGTTCTTTTCCAGAAACATCGCGTCGCCGTAGCTGAAGAAGCGGTAGCGCTCCCTGACGGCATGGGCGTAGGCCGCGCGGATGGCGTCCAGGCCGGCAAACGCGGAGACCAGCATCAGCAGCGTGGATTTGGGGAGATGGAAGTTGGTGATGAGCGCGTCGACCACCCGGAAACGATAACCCGGGGTGATGAAGATGTCGGTTTCGCCGGACCCTGCGTGCAGTTCGCCCGCTTGCGCCGCGGCTTCCAGCGCGCGCAGGCTGGTGGTGCCCACCGCCACCACGCGGCCGCCGCGGGCGCGCGTTTCGGCAATCGCCGCCACCGTCGCGTCCGGGATCGTGTACCGCTCGCTATGCATCGTGTGGTCGGCAATGGCGTCCACCCGCACCGGCTGGAAAGTGCCGGCGCCCACGTGCAGCGTCACCTGCGCCGTGCGAACCCCCTGTGCGCGCAAGGCGTCCAGCATGGCGACATCGAAATGCAGTCCGGCGGTGGGGGCCGCCACCGCGCCGGGTGCGTTCGCGTACACGGTCTGGTAGCGCGCCTCGTCGTCGGCCGTCGGCGTATGTTCGATGTAGGGCGGCAGCGGCAACTGGCCGAGCTGGTCCAGCACCTCCAGCACCGGGCGCGAAAAGCGCAGCCGGGTCAGGTCGTCCTGCCGCGCCAGCACCTCCAGCGCCACATCATCGGCGAGGCGAATCCACGCCCCCGGCCTGGGCGCGTGGCTGGCCCGGATGAACGCCAGTGCGTCGCGTTCGTCCAGCACCCGTTCCACCAGCAGCTCGACCTTGCCTCCGCTTTCCTTGCGGCCGAACAGCCGCGCCTTGATCACGCGCGTATCGTTCATCACCAGCAGATCGTCGGGGCGCAGCAGGGCAGGCAAATCGCAAAACCGGCGGTCGTGCAGCGTGCCGGAGGCCTCGACGTGCAGCAGCCGGCTGCCGCCGCGCAGCGCGGAGGGGAATTGCGCAATCAGATCGGCGGGGAGGTCGAAATCGAAATCGGCAACACGCATGGGGCGCGATTATAACGGGCACCTGGACTGGCTGCCTTGCCATGTTTGGCGCGGTTCGGCGATAATGCGCGGCTTCTGCCGCCGCACACGCTCGTGTGTGGCGCCCTTGCCGGGATGGCGGAATCGGTAGACGCAGCGGATTCAAAATCCGCCGCTGGTAACAGTGTGGGGGTTCGAGTCCCCCTCCCGGCACCAAGAAACACGCGGGGTTAGCGGTTTTCCCGCTTTTCCGGACTTCTACAATTTTTCCGGCTTCGTGCCCGCTGGCTTGGCGGTGTCGTCTATCCCCTCAACACAGGATTCGCCGCTTTGAGTGAAGGCTTATTGAGACCTCGTATTTTGATGGGTAGCAGTTTGGTCATCGCAGCCTTATTCGGTGCCTTTGCTCGCTTCGGAAAAATCCGCATCCGTGATGATAGGCAGTTCGAAGGCGGACATCATCATTGCCATGTCTTCCCGCAATTCTTCGGGGCTTTCACCCATCGGCCCGACTCCTCGTTCGGTGATGCCCGATGGTCTTCCTGATGCATCGTAATAGACTTCCCGGATGGTGATTTCTGTCACGTCGCCGAATTGCTCGCGGTACAGCCGGTAATTCCAATGACAGAGGTCGTCGCGGCGCTTCCGCGATGTTTTCATGGGTACTTCCTAGCCTGGTGCAACACGCGAAGAATTTGCACGACGCTACCCTTCTCGCGATAGACCAGCGTGAATGGAGTTCGCCGGCCGACGACGCGCTCGAAGGTGCCGGCGGTGCGTCCGGGCCTGCCGGAGGTGGGGAAGGGGTCGATCAGGGTAAGCGCGGCCTTGCAGATTTCGTCGCGCATCCGCTGGGCAGCCGCCGGGTTGAGGTCGGCATAGTAGGCGATGGCTTCGAGGAATTCGAGTCGCGCCGCCGGTCGCCACTCAAGCCGCTTTTTTGCGCTTGGCGGCATGGGCGTCGATGATGGCTTGGACTTCCTGCATCACGACTTCATGCGGGATGCCGTCGCCTGAATCAGCTTCGGCGATGGCCTCGTTTACCTTGCGCACGAAGTCTTCGGTGTACTCGAAGCCGTCCCGCATGACGTAGGGCAGCATTTCGTCCGGGGTGCGACCGGCGGCTGCCGCGAGCTTCGCCAGGCGACGCTGCATGGCAGGGGTGAGTTCGGTTTTCATGGCGTCGAATCCTTCTGCTATTCGGGACCGCCCCGCGTGGCTGCGGGCTTTTCCGGGCGGTGTCGATTGTCTGTTTGTAAAAGTTTAATCCTGTAGGCGGCTGTTTTCCAGAATGATGATTCTGGATTCAAAATCCGCCGCTGGTAACGGTGTGGGGGTTCGAGTCCCCCTCCCGCACCAGTCGAAATCAATGAGGTGGAAGCCTGGGCGTGATCGAGGCGTGCCGCGCCGACGACAGGCGTCCAGGGCGCTGATTATGTGTCGCTACTCGGCGACTCCCTCGTCCCCATGGCACGTGCACCCCGGTTCGGTGCTGGTCGTGTTGTCGCAGCATACGATCTTGCCGGCGCGGCAGCCGCAGACGCCCTTGTGTCCGGCGCAACAGTTGATCTGGGCCACGCGGTCGCCCCTGGCTTGCGCGAGGCAGGCCTGGGTGGCGGCCGCGTCGTGCCGGGCGGCGGCGAGCAGGGCGCTGGCGCTCGAATCGGCTGCGGCCGGAAGGGCGAAGAAGACAGGAGCGAAAGCCAATAGGGCGAGCAGGGGGCGGATGCGCATGAGGGTCTCCTCAGGGAAATGGCTGCATCACTATAGCCGATCGGGTACGTCGCGCAGCAGCAGCCCGAACATGATCGCGGCTCCCACCAGGATCGCCGCCAGCAGGGTGAAGGCGCTGGCGTAGCCGGCGCTGCCGACCATCCAGCCGGTGAGCACCGGGCCGATCGACTGGCCAACGTCCATGACGGTACGCAGCACGCCCATCGACGAGCCGTAACGGCCGTCCCGGGTGAGGTCGGCGACGAGCGCGGAGGTGGACGAGGTGACGGTGGCGAAGCCGATGCCGAAAACCAGGCTCAGCACCGACAGCGCGAGGAAGCCGGAGGCCGCAGGCAGCAGCACGACGCTGGCCGCACCAATCAACAGACCGGGCAGGATGACGCGGCGGCGCCCCACGCGGTCGGACATCTTGCCCATCAGCGGTTTGGCGAACACGATGCTGACGAGCTGCACGCCAAGAATGACGCCAATCTCCCACGCGGGGAGGCCGAGCGAGGCGGCATACAGCGCGAGGAAGGCCTCGATGGCGCCGAATACCAGGTATTGTGCGGCCTCGGTGAGGCTCACCAGCATGATGTTGCGATCGCGCAGCACGGTGGCCAGGCTGGCCCAGAAATGCGGCAGTTCCCGCTTCTTCTTCGGCTGGGGGGTGTGGTCGCGCAGCAGCAGACCGACCCCCAGCGCCAGTACACCGCTGAGGGCGCAGGCGAGGTAGACGGCGTGGAAACTCGCCAGCGAGATCAGGCTGCCGCCGAGAAACGGCGCGATGGAACGCCCGACGATGGTGACCGAGGAATAGGTGGAGAGCCGGGCGGCACGGTCGGCAGCGTAGCGCTCGGCGATTGCCGCATTCGCCACCGTGCCGAAAATCGCGGTGGCGAAGCCGTGATAGAAACGCACTGCCATCAGTTGCACCGCCGTGTCGACCAGCAGATACAGGAAGGGCGCGGTGGCGAATACGATCAGCGAGGCCAGCAGCAGACGCCGTGTGCCGAGATAATCAGACAGCGCGCCGGCGGGGTAGCTGATGAGGATGCCAGGAATCGTCGAGGCCATGACGATCCAGCCGATTTCCGCCGGTGTGGCGTGGAGCGACTGGGCGAACAGCGGCAGGACCGGAGTCTTCGACAGCGTGGAGCTCAGGATGGCCAGTCCGCCGACGCAAGCGATCATGACGAAAAAGGATGGTTGGGCGGGTTTCATCGAGAGGGGATGGAGAGTCGGGGCTGCCTGGAATGTAATGTGAAATCCTCCGGACGGGAAACCCCCGGAGCGCGTGAAAAATTCCGGGTCGGACGTCGGCGGGCCAGTATCCGGACGGAGTGTGGACTATAGTGAAAATCGCCCATCAGCTTATGCAAGGAGACGATCATGAACGCACTGCACCGTATGGAACGTTTTCTTGACCGGCACATGATCCCGTTCGATATCGTTACACACCCGCACTCGCAGACCAGCACCGAAACGGCTCGCGCGGCGGGGATTCCGCTCAACCGGGTGGCCAAGGGCGTACTGCTGGATGGCGCCGGCTGCCAGATGGTGGCGATGATTCCGGCCGACCGGGAGATTCATCTTGGCAAGCTGGGCCTGGACAATGGCATGGAATTCAGCCTGGCCGACGAAGCCAGCGTGAGCCAGTTGTTCGACGCGTGCGAGCCGGGCGTGGTGCCGGGCCTGCCGACTGCCTGGGGCGTGGAAATGGTGTGGGACGACGATCTGCTGGCGCAGCCGGACATTTATCTGGAAGGTGGCGATCACGAGCGTCTGCTGCACGTCCAGACCCGCTATCTGCGCGACCTCTTTGGCGAAGCGCCGCACTGCCATTTCAGCCAGCCACGCATGCAGCACGTTGCCTGACTGCGTCCGGCGTCGAGATGGCTGGCATGCCGGCGGATGAACGGGGAAACCGGCCGGTGACTTCTTTTGTGCGCGTGGTTTGAATCAGACTGGTTCTGCATGGCGCTTTTGTACTGAACGATGGTCCACCCGAGTGGTCTCAACGCCGTGAATTCGAGAGCCCCCGACCCCACAGACAATCCCCACCGCTCGCTCGGACGCGGCATGGCGTTCGTCGCCAGCCTGCTGGTGCTGGGCATGTTCTATCTCTATTTCGAGAACAGCCTGCAGGCACGCAATCATCCCAACCGTGATCTGCAAATCGCTCCGGGCGCCGAGTGGGTCCTGAAGCGTAGCGGAGACGGGCACTATGTGTTTCCGGGCATGATCAATGGCCGGCCGGTCAGCTTTCTGCTCGACACCGGCGCCACGCTGGTGTCGGTGCCGGCGCATCGGGCGGACGAACTCGGACTCAAGGCGGGCGCGTATCAGCAGTCGATCACCGCCAACGGGACCGTCGTCACCCGCACCACCCGGATCGACGCGCTGGCGTTCGGGCCATTCGTGCTGCGCAATGTGCCTGCCAGTCTCAATCCCGGCATGGCGGGCAATCAGGTGTTGCTGGGCATGAGCGTGTTGAAGCATCTGGAGTTCACCCAGCGCGGCGATACGCTGGTGCTGCGCCCGCTGGCCGGGGGATAAAAAAAACTTTGACATCCGTATCTTCTGTGATATCAATACGCCATCTGTTGGATTCAAGCTTTAAATTGCGGTACCTCTGGTAAGCCTTTTTCCTTGAAATTCGATTGATGGAGCATGTCGCTCACTTTATTTAGATAGATAGGAAACAAGATGGAAACGGGTACTGTCAAGTGGTTTAACGATGCAAAAGGTTTTGGCTTCATCACCCCGGATAACGGCGGCGAGGATCTCTTTGCACATTTCTCCGCAATCAACGCCAGCGGCTTCAAGTCCCTGCAGGAAAACCAGAAAGTCAGCTTTGAAGTGACGACTGGCCCCAAGGGCAAGCAAGCCTCGAACATCCAGATCGTGTCGTAATCATTCCGGTCTGATGTGAAAAACCCCGGTTCGCCGGGGTTTTTTTATGGCGCTTTTCCGCTATCGATACTTTTCGAATGTGAACGCCCATGGCGCTCAAAGCCATCCTCTACAAAGCCGACCTGCAGATTGCCGACATGGATCGCCACGTCTACGGCAACCATGCGCTGACCATTGCGCGCCATCCTTCCGAAACCGACGAACGCATGATGACGCGGGTGCTCGCCTATGCGCTGTATGCCCAGGAGGGCATCGCTTTCACCAAGGGCCTGTTCGACGTCAACGAACCGGAGGTGTGGGTGAAGGACCTGACGGGCGAGATCAGATTGTGGATCGACCTCGGCCAGCCCGACGAGGCGCGCATCCGTCGTGCGTGCAGCCGTGCCGATCAGGTTGTGGTGCTGTGTTACAGCAGCGGTTGCGAAGTGTGGTGGAAACAGATTGCCGGCAAGCTCACGCGTTTTGCCAATCTGACCGTGCTGCGCCTGCCTGCCGGGACCAGTCAGGCGCTGGCGACGCTGGCCGGGCGCAACATGCGTTTGCAATGTCTGGTTCAGGACGGCGAAATCTGGATCAATACCGACACGGCCAGTGTGGCGGTGAAACTGCGTGCCCTGCAATCGGCGTCTTGAACCGGGGTTATTTTGCCGGTGGACAGTTCTTGATGCACACCGTCTCGGTCACGCGCTGTCCGCCGCAGCCGACGAAACAGGTATCGTAAGCCGGCAGGCAGCCGCAGTCGGCCTTGCACGCTGATTTCTCCAGTTGCGCCCGTACCTCCTCGCGCGTCGGCATCACGGGCTCGCGGTAGAGGGGTGGCGAGTAATAGGGGCCCGGCCATGGATCCCACCAGTAGGGGTAGAAGGGATAGCGGTTCATCCAGTCGAACTGCATCTGCATCTCATAGTGTCGCAGCGCCGCCGCATACTGCCTCAATTCGAGTTCGTACTTTTTCAGTGCATCGAGATAGCGCGCTTCCACCTGGGGCTCGATCGCCTTCGCACAAGCCTGGTAACGGGTCTGGCAATCGCTTTGGCATGCCGCTTTCCTGGCATCGCAGGCCTGCACGCAGGCGCGGCCCGGCGCGTCGGCCGGCGGGATCAGCCGGACGGTGGTCTGGTATTGCGGCGTGGCGCAGCCCGCTAGCGCTACGAGCAATGCCATGATGGACACGCGACGGGACAGGATGGTCGGATGCACGATTCAACCCGCAAGGAAACGATGCCATTCCAGCATAGGATGGTTTGCCGCTTATGGGGTTCCCAGGAAACGCGCGTCGAGTTCCTGCAGATTGAGCTCGATCAGAATCTGCCGCAGACGTTCGCGCGCGTTCCGCCGTGGCGTGCCTGAGCGGGTGGCGATGATGAGCTCGTTCTTCAGCGAGTGTTCCCAGCCGACCAGTTCGGTGACGGTGACCGCGTAGCCGTGCGATTCGAGCTGCAGGCAGCGCAGCACGTTGGTGAGCTGGGCGCCGAATTCACGGGTGTGGATCGGATGGCGCCAGATTTCCGACAACGGTGTCTTGCCGAAGGATTCGTTCTTGTGGCGGCGCAGCACCGCCGCGACCTCGGCCTGGCAACAGGGTACCAGCACGATGTGATGCGCCTGTTTGGCGAGCGCAAACTGAATGGCGTCGTCGGTGGCCGTGTTGCAGGCATGCAGCGCGGTGACGATATCGATGCGCGCGGGTAGCGTGACGGCGTCGATCGATTCCGCCACCGTCGCATTGAGGAAGGTCATGCGCTCGAAACCCAGCCGCACCGCCAGTTCGCGCGACTTCTCCACCAGATTGTCGCGTGTTTCGATGCCGAAGATGTGCGCGCCGGACTGTGTCTTCAGGAACAGGTCGTACAGGATGAATCCGAGATACGATTTGCCGGCGCCGTGGTCGACGAGCGTCAGCGTATCCTGCCGCGCCAGCCTCTCGTTCAGCAGTGGCTCGATGAAATTGCACAGATGGTAGACCTGCTTCAGTTTGCGCCGGCTGTCCTGGTTGAGCTTGCCGTCGCGTGTCAGGATATGGAGTTCTTTCAGCAGTTCGATCGACTGGCCGGGGCGCAACATCCCGGCAAGCGGATCGCTGTAGCCCGCCTTGGGCGCGGGGGCGGTGCCGACGCGTTTCATGTCGTGCCCAGCAGGCGCACTTCGCGCTGCGGCAGGGGGATGACGATGCCGTGTGCACGGAAACTTTCCAGCACCGCCTGGGTGACGTCGCTCGATGCCGCATTGAAATCGGCGACGGCTGCCCACGGGCAGATGGCGATGCGGATGCTGGAATCGGCCAGCGTCAGCACACGGACCACCGGCTCGGGTTCCTGCAGGATTTTCGGGTGCGTGCGCAGCAGGTCCTGGATGGTGGCGAGTGCAAGTTTGACGTCGGTGTCGTAGGCCACGTTGACGACCACGTCGAGTTGCCGCAGGGCGCCGAAGTTGTGCAGGATCTCGCCGACGATCTTGCGGTTGGGGATGACGACGCGTGAGCGGTCGGGATGGCTCAGCACGGTATTGAACAGCTTGATCTCATCGACCGTCCCTTCCTCGCCGGCGATGGAAATATATTCGCCCACGTGGAACGGCCGGGTGAAGAGAATCGTCAGGCCGGCCGCCAGGTTGCCGAGCACGCCCTGCATGGCCAGCGCGACGCCGGCGCCCGCCACGCCCAGCCCGGCGATCAGCGGCAACAGCTGCACGCCCAGGTTCTGCAGCGCCATGATGAGGAACAGGCCCAGCACCAGGATGCGCACGATGCGAACCAGCAGCACGCGCAGAGGCTCGTCGAGCCCGAGTTTCGCCAGCATCGAGTCGGCCAGCCTGCCCACCCAGCGCCCGACGTAATAGCCCGCCGCCAGGATCAGCAGCGCCACCAGCAGCTTGGGACCGAACTGGATGGCCAGTTCGATCGCGGTCTTCCTGGCGTATGTCAGTGTTTGCAGTGGTTCGTCCATGATCCGGAAAAAGACGGGAAGAAAGCGCAAAGGGTATCAAAACCCCCCGCCGGGCAGAACTGCTGCGTATAGTATTTTCCAATTCACACATGAGCCTGAGCGAGCGGGGCAATCGGAGTTGACTCAGGCGGCGCGTTGTCGAGATTTGTTGA
>MKWM01000027.1 GCA_001899765.1 Thiobacillus sp. 63-78 | reverse complement strand
CAGCAATGCGGGCAAGACACCGGGCAACTCGGTGCGCTTCGTCTACGAGACCCGGCCAGACATCACACCGCTGTATCAGGCGGGATCGGTCAACAAGACCACGGTCAGGCTTACGAATGTGCAGACGTATGCTGAGAACACGACAGTCAAGGACTATCGGCTGGCGTATGAATTGAGTGCCTCGACTATGCGCTCTCAACTTGCCAGTGTCACAGAGTGTGCAGGGGATGGGCTGTGTTTGCCAACAATGTTACTTAAGTGGCAAAGCGCTGACGACGGCAGTTTTGCACTACCGGTGACGATGACTCTCATGGCTGCTGATTCATCCGGGAGTTATTGGAATTCCAAGCTTGGCGATTTCAATGGCGATGGCAGAACGGATGTAGCGCTTATTCATAACGGTACGGATGGGTGGTATGGACGAGTCGCTCTGGCACAAGGCGATGGGAGTTTTGCGACGCCGGTGACGATGACTCTCATGGTTGCCGATTTATCTGCGAGCTATTGGAATTCCCAACTTGGCGATTTCAATGGCGATGGCAGAACGGATGTAGCGCTTATTCATAACGGTACGGACGGGTGG
>MKWM01000026.1:652-2110 GCA_001899765.1 Thiobacillus sp. 63-78 | reverse complement strand
CGGCAAGCAGATCGCGGTAAAGCGCACGCGCCGCCGCCTGGAAAAAGAGGTGGTCGGTATGTCCCTGCACCAGCAGGTGAACCGGCACACCGCGCGCGGCAGCCTTTTTAAGCAGCTTTCTGAACCGGTGTCCCGGCAGGAAGTAGGCATTGGCAATGACGATTTCATCGCGCGCCAGGGCCAGCGCGGCAAGATAGACACGCTCGATGTCGCGGCGGTGGGCAAAATTGTCGCGCACCACGAAGGCGGCACGCACATGGCCATCGGTCGGCCAGGACGCTTCGATCGCGACTGTGCGCCCGCGTCCCTGCAGTTGCGTGAAGGCCACCAACCGCCAAAGATGGCGGACGCTTCGGTGGATGGGGACGAGCAACGGCCCGCGGACTTCCACGCTGTAATCGAGCCGCGGCGTGGCAAGGTGCACTGGCTCGAAATCGCCAATGAGATTCATGCCCCCAATGAAGGCAATGCGGGCATCGATCACCGCTAGCTTGCGATGCAGCCGCCGCAGACTCCTGGGATTGGAGCGCCAGCCGCTGCCTACCAAGGGACGATAGGCCCGTACACTGACGCCGGCCGCTTTCAATGCGTCGAGCCAGTCGGCCGGCAGGTCGCGCGAACCCACGCCATCGATCAGCACACGCACTTGCACGCCGCGCCTGGCTGCGCCGATCAGGGCATCGCGCACGGCCACGGTGCTGGAGTCCGCGTTGAAAATGTAGGTTTCGAGGTGGATCTCATCGCGTGCGGCATCGATTGCGGCGATCAATGCCGGAAAGAATTCCGCGCCACTTTGCAACAGGCGCAACTGGTTGCCGGAAACCGGCTCGACGCCGCGAAAGAAGGATGGATTTAAACGGCTGCGCGCGGTCATCAGGCCGGGCTGAGCGAGGCGGTCAGGGCGGCATGGTCGGAAATACGATGCCAGGCGTTGCCGGTATGAACCTGCGCCGCCTGGATGCTGAAGCGCCGCACATAGATGCGGTCAAGCTGGAACATGGGCAGGATGGAAGGGTAACTGCGCGCCGACTTGCCGTGGTGAGCCTCGAATACCTCGACCAAACCCAGTTCGCCCTCGAAAAACCGTCCTGTCCGCACCAGCCAGTCGTTGAAGTCGCCCGCCAGGATCAAGGGCGCATTGTCCGGCACCATAGCCCGCACGCGCGCGACGATCATCGCCAACTGGCGTTTGCGCCCACGTTCGGTCAGGCCGAGATGCACGTTGATGCAGTGCACCGGCACGGCGATGCCGGGCACCTCGACCTCGCAATGCAGCATGCCGCGGCTCTCGAACGCATGGGCGGAGATGTCCTCGTTCTCCCAGGTGAGAATCTTGTAGCGCGACAGGATGGCATTGCCGTGGTGGCCGGTGTCGTAGATACAGTTCTTGCCATAGGCGAAATCGGTATAGACCTGGCCGGCCAGGAATTCATGCTGGGGCCGGTTGGGCCAGTGCTG
>MKWM01000026.1:0-402 GCA_001899765.1 Thiobacillus sp. 63-78 | reverse complement strand
GGGCAGCCACACATAACGCAGATGCTCACGCGGCGCCAGCGTGATCGGCAACGGCCCGGGCAGGCGCAGGCCGAACACGTGCTCAGTATTGTGGGTCACGCCTGGCGCATAGCGGTGGCGCCAACGCTCGTAAATTTCGTAGCGGGTTTCAATGTCCCAGGGGGTCAATTCGAACTGGCTGGCGTCGAGCCCGGTCTCCTCGCGCACTTCGCGGATCGCGGTCTCAATCAGCGTTTCGCCTTCGTCCTGCGAGCCCGTCACCGACTGCCAGAGGCCCGGTGCATCGGCGCGTTCCATCAGCAGCACCTGGCCGTCCTGCGTGTAGATGACGACCAGCACCGAGACAGGGATTTTATGCACGATCAAACGATGCGGGCGTTGAGCGGAACACCCGTCGCCAGG
>MKWM01000025.1 GCA_001899765.1 Thiobacillus sp. 63-78 | reverse complement strand
ATTCGGGTGGCGGAGGTGTCAGCGTCAAGGGCAGAACCCTCAAGTGCGAAGGCGAACCGGATGCTCGCGGCTACAGCAAATTCTGGACTACGAGTCTAACGGACCTGTACGGCCAGGGTTGGAGGGTTGAGTCCATGTCGACCTACCCGGCGAGCTCATCCGGGGAGGCGACGGTGATTTTCCTGTTGAACCGGACAACGACATCCGGCCCCGCACTACCTGCCCAGAAATAGGAGGCTTCATGAGACATCCAACCCAGCCCGAGGAAAACATGATGGCAGCGGTGCTGCTATCGGTGTCGGAAGATGCGTGTCGGCATGGGATGGGCTCGGGATGTTTTCATGGGTTCGAGTTCAAGGCCATGAGGCTTGGGCGGCGTGGTCAGCCAGGTGCAATGGCAAGAGTGAAGATTGTGGTCAGTCAGGATGGCGAGGTGATCGAATCACGCTTACTCGATGTTCTGAATGAACCGTTGTAGGCCGCGGCTGGGTTGAGTCGAGGTTATATGAGCCGGCACTATTTCAACACGACGTTTGACGGTGACCCCGTTACCGTTATCTGGCATGAGAGCAACGTTGGTTCAGGGAGGTCATGCAGTGATAGACAAGAACTGGCAGGAAATTGCCCCGGATCCCGATTGGGTGCGGCAGGAAGTAGCCCGCCTGGATGAGGCAGTCGATGAATTTGCCGATGCCATGAAGGCGAAGCTCTCGCAGAAAGCGCATGAGGGCTGGACCGGCTGGGACAAGCCTGAATCAGGCATCAAGATATGGAATGCCATGCTTGCCCAAGGCGCTGCGGTGCCGCTGGCCAAGGGGCAGGAAGTGGATATTGCCAATCTGGCGATGATGCTATGGCGGATCAATGGGAGGATGGAATGAAGTCCCTTGCGATCTGGAGCCCGATGTATTTGGCAGCGTTGGCATCTTTCATTGATGTGTCTGCGATTTTAGGAGGGCTTGAGTGAAGCTCTACCTCTGCGAAAAACCTTCACAAGGCAGGGAAATCGCCAGCCACATCGGTGCCCGGACACGTGGGGATGGATGCATTACTGGTAACGGTGTAACAGTAACCTGGGGTATCGGCCACCTGGTTGAGCAGGCGAAACCGGAACACTACAACCCAGCATTGAAATTCTGGGACATCGCGCACTTGCCTGTGCTACCGGATGAGTGGCACATGGAGGTGAAGCACCAGACCCGTGATCAGTACAAGATCGTCGCGAAGCTGTTGAAGCAGGCAACTGAGGTTGTCATTGCCACCGATGCCGACCGTGAGGGCGAAGTG
>MKWM01000024.1 GCA_001899765.1 Thiobacillus sp. 63-78 | reverse complement strand
GCGACCCCACCCCAAACCCCGGCTCGTCCCGGTAAATGCGGTTCGAGCAACTCCCAGTGTTTGTCTGATATGTCATGTCGATGAAGGGTTTCTGGCATTCGGTCATGGGATTTGTTGCGAAGAAGGTATTATGACATACCTTGTGACGACATTATCTAAGCAGTCAACTGCGGTTTTTAGGTTCAGCCTCAAGAAACCCAGCCGGCGACAACGACCAGCAGTCCGGCCACCAGCCAGATCACCAGCCCGCGCCAGATCATGCTGATGGCGCTGTCGATGCAGTCGGCATCGGGCGCCTGGCCAGTTCCCAGATCCGGGCGCCACACGGTTTCCTCGCCCACGTTGAGGCTCTGCCCCAAACGCACGCCCATGGCGCCGGCGCCGGCAGCCAGCACCACGCCTTCTTCCGGCTCCGGCCAGCCCGGTGCCTGAGTCCGCCAGCAGAAGGTGGCGTCCTCGAAATTGCCGGCAATGGCATAGGTCAGCGCGGTCAGCCGGGCGGGCAGCCAGTTGACGACATGAAAAGCCTTCAGGGCGAACAGGCCGAACCGGCCCCTGGTATTCGACCAGCGTCGTGCCAGGATCGAGGCGGCACGGAACAGTACCGCCCCGACCGGCCCCAGCAGCACGAACCAGAACAACACGCCATACATCTGCCGCAGGCTGGCCCCCATCACCTGCTCGATGGTGACCCGCGCAATGTCGTCGGCACTGAATGCGCGGGCATCTCCGCCGCGCCAGGCTTCAAGCTGGGTACGCGCCACGTCGAGTTCGCCCGCTCTGATCAGCCGCGCAATGCGCTCGGCATCATCGCTGAAATACTTGAAACCCAGCGTGACGTATAACACGCCCACATTCCACAGCCAGCCAAGAAACGGGCTGATGCCGCTGAGCAGGAAAAAGACCAGCCACACGCCTGACAATACGGGCACCACGGCCAGCATCCAGGCAATCGCTCCATGGCTGTATTCGCCGGCATTGAGCTTGCGTTGCAGCCACTGGATGAAAAGCGTGTAGCGCTGGTAATGCGGCAAGGGCCGCCGCAGGGGGCGCATGTGCTCGAGCACGAGGGCGGCGAAAACCGAGAAGAATGCCATCAGCGGTTCATCTCCAGGGTGAAGACGCCAATCCGGTCAGCCTGACCGGCTGGCCGGTACAGTTCGACCGTCGGCATGACTATGCCCTTGCCCAGCGGTTCGAGCATGTCGTCCAGCGCCTGATAAGCCTTGGACGGCGCCAGCAGTACCGCTGCATGAATTCGCGCCGCATAGACCGGACGACGCTCGATGCGGCCTTCCTTCAGGCCGGCGGGGATCGCGGCGGCAGCGTCCAGTGTATAGCCCAGTTGTGCCCGGACCTTGCCGTTTGCCTGACGCGGATCGGTGAGAATCACGCTGATCGTGTCGCCCGCCGTCACATGGGCGTCAGTGAACCGGTCCAGTGCGGCGATCTGCGATTTACGCATGTTGCTGATCGGGCCTTCGTAATCGAGATAGGCGTAACGATAGGGGCCCGCCACGGTTTCAGTCACATTGACGGCATTGAATCCGCCCCACCACCAGAAAACTGCCAGAATCGGCAATACGAACGCCAGCACGAACACCGGCCACTGTTTCTTGAACACGGAAGAGACCCCTTTCTGCACCGCAAGAAGATACCACAGCCTTGCGCTCGGCCCGGTACACGCCCCGCCGTTCGGCCTGGTTTCAAGTTCGAGCGGAAAATAGACGTAAAATCAGACATACACCGTCCTCCTGATTCACCATGTACGCACCGACCGAATCGATCCGACCCACGCGACGATGTTCCGCATGCGTATCTGCCGTTTGATTATCAGGCAGCCATGTCTAGCCTGGACGCCATGAACGCTCCTCCACACCCATCTGCCACCGCTCAGGGCGACCTCCAGCATTTTGCGCTGCTGGAGGCAAGCGTTGCCCGCCTGAACGATATCGTGCTCATCACGGAAGCCGAGCCCCTGGACGAACCCGGACCGCGCATCGTGTTCGTCAACGATGCGTTCGAGCGGCTCACCGGCCATCGGCGCGAAGAGGTATTGGGGAAATCACCCCGCTTCCTGCACGGCCCCCTGACCGACCGCCACGAGCTCGACCGCATCCGTGCTGCGCTGGAAGCCCGGCTGCCGGTGCACAGCGAGCTCGTCAACTACACCCGGGCGGGCGAGCCCTTCTGGCTTGATCTTGACATTGTTCCCGTCGTCGATGCCGCGGGCCGGCACACCCACTTCGTGGCGGTACAGCGCGACATCACCGAACGCAAGCGGGTTCTGCAGGCCCTGTACGAAAACGAGCAGCGCTTCCAGGCGGTCGCGCGCGCCAACTCCGATACCATCTGGGACTGGGACCTGATTTCCGACCGTATCTGGTGGAACGAGGGCATGCAAAGCACTTTCGGCCACGAACCCGCCGATCTGCCTGCCGACAGCAGTTCCTGGACGCGGTATCTCCATCCCGACGATCATGATCGCGTATTGAAAAGCATCCATCAGGTGATCGACAGCGGCGGCACCAACTGGGCCGCCGAATACCGCTTCCTGCGCAGAAGCGGCGAATATGCCTATGTGCTGGATCGCGGCTCGGTGATCCGCGACGACAACGGACGCGCCCTCCGCATGGTCGGCGGCATCACGGATCTCAGCAGCCGTAATGAAGCGGCAATTGAACTGGCGCGCCTCAACCGTGCCCTGCGCATGCGAAGCGCCTGCAACGAAATCGTGATTCATGCGACAGACGAGAAAGGCTTGCTGGACGAGATCTGCCGCATCGCCGTCGAGGTGGGCGGCTATCGCATGGCCTGGATCGGCTATACCCGGGATGATGCCGAACAATCGGTCGCACCCGTCGCCTGGGCAGGCCAGGGCACCCGCTATCTGCAGGACATCCCGCTCAGCTGGTCCGACGACAAGGCCGTGGGGCGCGGACCGGTGGGGCGGGCGATACGCAGCAACCAGGTGGTCATGATCGAGGACCTGGAAAGCGACCCCAGTTTCGAACCCTGGCGCAAAGCCGCCTTGCACCACGGTTATCGCAGCCTGGTGGTACTGCCCATGCACGACGGCCAGCATGCCTACGGGACATTTGCGCTGTTTTCGCCAGGCACCCGCCACTTCGGCGCCGAAGAAATCCGCCTGCTGCAGGAACTGACCGGCGATCTGGCATTTGCCATCGCCACCCTGCGCAGCCGCCTCGAACAGAGCCGGATCCAGGCGGCCGTGCTGAAAATCGCCGCGGGCGTATCCGCCAATTCGGGCAAGGCCTTTTTCGAGGAACTGGTCATCAACATGACCGAAGCACTCGGCGCCAGTGCCGGGTTCATTGCGCGCCTCCAGCCCGGCGAACCCGCCTCGGCGCGTACCGAGGTGGCCTACATGGACGGACGGCTGCTTCCCAATTTCAGCTATCAGCTTTCCGGCACGCCCTGCCAGCACCTCGGCGACACGCCCAATTATGTGATTCCCGCCCGCGTCTGCGAGCTCTTCCCCTTTACCGCGAAAGCCAGCGGGAACCGCGCCCAGGCCTATGTGGGACACCGGCTGGACAATTCCGCCGGTCAGCCGATCGGACAATTGTTCGTATTGTTCAACCATCCCCTGCGGGACACGGCCTTCATCACGTCCACGCTGCAGATCTTCGCCACGCGCGTCTCCTCGGAGCTTGAACGTCAGGTCGCCGAAGCCCAGATCCGGCAGCAAGCCTCGCTGCTCGACAAGGCGCAGGACGCCATCATCATGCGCGGCTTCGATCATATCGTCCGTTACTGGAACAAGGGTGCCGAACGCCTGTATGGCTGGACGCGCGAGCAGGCCGTCGGCCAGTCGATCGAAACCCTGCTCTACGAGGATGCGTCATTGTTTCGTGAATGTACCCACACCCTGCTGGAACAGGGTGAATGGAGCGGCGAAATCACACAGCATCGCAAGGATGGCAGCACGCTCATCGTCGAAGCCCACTGGACCCTGCTGCGCGATGAAAACCAGGTACCCGATGCCATTCTCGGCATCAACACCGACATCACGGAACGCAAGGCCGCCGAACTCGAAATCCAGTATCTGGCGTTTTACGACCCGCTCACCGGCCTGCCCAACCGCCAGTTATTGCACGACCGCCTGCAGCATGCCCTGGCGGTCGAAGCCCGGCTGTCGAAGGTGGGCGCCCTGCTCTTCCTCGATGTCGACAATTTCAAGGCCCTGAACGACACGCTGGGCCATGCCATCGGCGATCTGTTCCTGCAGCAGCTTGCCCAGCGCCTGCAGTCCTGCCTGCGCGAGAGCGACACCCTGGCGCGCCTGGGCGGCGATGAATTCGTGATCGTGCTGGAAAATCTGGCGACCACCCCGCATGAAGCCGCCGCGCTCGCCATGGGCGTGGGCGAGAAAATACTCGCCAGTTTCGCCTCGCCCTTTCATCTGTCCGGCTATGTGCACCACAGCACATCGAGTATCGGCGTCACGCTTTTCAACGATCAGCCGGCGACACAGGACGAATTGCGGCAGCGTGCCGATCTCGCCATGTACCAGGCCAAGGCGCAGGGTCGCAATACCCTGCGTTTTTTTGACCCGGCCATGCAGGCAGCCGCGGCCGCCCGCGCCAAACTGGAAGCCGATCTGCGCCACGCCTTGCAGAACCGGATGTTCGAGCTGCATTACCAGGCGCAGATCGACAACCTGGGCCGCCTGTGCGGGGCCGAGGCCCTGCTGCGCTGGCATCACGCCGGGCGTGGCTGGGTCGCACCCGCCGTCTTCATTCCGCTGGCCGAGGAAACCGGCCTCATCCTGGCACTCGGGCAGCAGGTCCTGGAAATCGCCTGCATGCAACTGGTGGCCTGGTCCGCCCAGCCACATATGGCTTCGCTGAATCTGGCTGTGAACGTCAGTGCGCGCCAGTTCCACCAGCCGGATTTCGTGCCTCAGGTGCTGGATATCATCGACCGCAGCGGCGCCGATCCGCATCGGCTGAAACTGGAACTGACCGAGAGCCTGCTGGTGGACAACATCGAGGAAGTCATCGTCAAGATGAGCGCACTCAAGGCACGCGGCATCGGTTTTTCGCTCGACGATTTCGGCACGGGCTATTCGTCACTGTCGTACCTGAAGCGCTTGCCGCTGGACGAGATCAAGATCGACCAGTCGTTCGTGCGCGACGTGCTGACCGATCCCAACGATGCCTCCATTGCGCACAGCATCCTGGCGCTGGGACAAAGCCTCAATCTCGGCGTGGTCGCCGAAGGGGTGGAAACGGAGGCGCAACATGCCTTTCTTGCCTGCCATGGCTGCCAGACCTATCAGGGCTATCTGTTCAACCGGCCGCAGCCACCCGCCATTTTCGATGCCTGGGCGCATACGCAGCCCGTGCGCCATACCGTGCCCGCCGGGACCCCATGACCATCATGCCGTCTGCCGCCAGGAGCGCTTCGCCATCATGATCCGCCTGCTTGTATGGCTGCCATGCATGAAAGCGCGATAATGGGTTCTCACAAGAAATCCATATAAAACGTATACCAAACCTATTCTTCATGCTCTGCTCCCCGGAAGAACTCCTGCAGAAAAACCAGGCGGTATCCACCTCCTGGCGGCGTTACCGCGTGGAACCGAGCTTCGACAGTTTCGTGGAGCTGGCGGTTTCCATCAACAGCTTTACCGAGTTCCTGATCGACAAGGGCATCACGGCCCTGCACCACGCCAGCCACCAGCTCGAACAGGTGGCGCTCGCACTGTTCAGCAAGGAAGTCGGGCATCCGCTCCCGCAAGCCGCACTGGATGATCTGAACGAACGCGTCGGCGCACTCGCACGCATGACCCATGCCCACGCTTCGGCCACGGCCGGACTGATCGAGCACCGCCAGGACACTCACCCCGCTTCGCCCGCATCCGTTCGCATTGGTCAGACCTGGCTGATTGCGCAGAACCGTGCCGATTGGACCGGCCTGGAAGCACAGCTCGGCTATTTCGGCATGGCGGCCGGATTCATCACCTGGGACCAGGATCTGCCGGACAGCGCGGGCGTCGCCCCGCTCCTGCTGCTCGACCTGGGCAGCCTGCCCGGAACCGAGTGGCGCGTCCGCATTCAGGCGCTGCGGCAGCGGTTCGGGATGGGGCAGCTGATCTGCCTCAACGTGCGCTCTGATTTCGAGCAGCTGCAGCAGGCATTGAGCGGCGGCTGCGACAGCTGTCTGCTGGAAGGCACGCCGCCCCACGCCATCATCGAGCACATCATGGAACTGAACGAGCGGCACGAGCAGGAAGCCTACCGCGTGCTGATCGTGGAGGACTCCAAGACCGCCAGCCACCTGATCCGCCGCACGCTGCAGGAAAACCGGATCGTGTCGGAGATCGTCAACGATCCGCGCCAGACGCTGAACGCGCTCAAGCAGTTCAACCCGGACCTGATCCTGATGGACATGTACATGCCCAACTGCACGGGCGTCGAGGTCGCGCGCATCATCCGCCAGCACGACGAATTCCTCAGCATGCCCATCGTCTACCTGTCGGGCGAAACCAACGTCGCCCTGCAGGTCGACGCCATGCGGCTCGGTGGCGATCATTTCCTCACCAAGCCGTTCAATCCGGTGTTCCTGAACACCATCGTCATGAGCAAGATCGAGCGTTACCGCGCCCTGCGCCGCTCGATGTACCATGACAGCCTGACCGGCCTGCTCAACCACTCCAGCGGCAAGAGCACGCTCGACATGGCACTGTCCAGCGTGGCACACGAAGGCGGTTTCCTGTCGGTGGCGATGATGGATATCGACCATTTCAAGCGGGTCAACGACACCTACGGCCACCCGGTCGGCGACCAGGTCATCCGCAGTCTCTCGTGGCTGCTGAAGCAGCGCCTGCGCAGGCATGACATCCTCTGCCGCTATGGCGGCGAAGAATTCCTCATCGGACTGCCGCACACCGATGCCGAAGAGGCCTTCCGCATCGTGGACCGCATCCGCCACGATTTCGCACAGATCCGGCATCCCTGCCACGATACGCATTTCATGACCACCGCCAGCGCCGGCATCGCCACCTATCCGCTCCATCAGAGCGGCGACGCACTGATCAGGGCCGCGGACGAAGCGCTCTACCAGGCCAAACGCCGCGGCCGCAACCGCATCCACTGCGGCGACGATTAGCCCAGGATCAGCTTCAGACCGATCAGTATCGTCACGGTCTCGAACGAGCGCTTGATCCACAGATTGCCTTTCCGGATGGCGAGGTGGCTGCCAAGGTAGCCGCCGAGGATCGAGCCGGCCAGCAGAACCGGCATCCAGCTCCATGCCACGGTGCCGATCACGCCCAGCACCAGCGCGCCGGTCGCGTTCCATACCAGCCCGCACAGGATCAGCGTATACGCCACCGCACGGGTGTAATCGAGACCGAACCAGCGGATCAGCCAGAGGGTCAGGAAAAGCCCCGTTCCGCTGGTGATCGAGCCGTTGAGAAAACCGACGAAGAAGAGTCCCGCCATGCCGCCGGCAAGCGCGATGCCCTGCCGGTTTCGGGGCTGGTACGTCATGCCAAGGCTGGATTTGAACACCGAATACAGGCCGAGGCCGAGCGTCAGGACGCCCAGCGCCAGGGTGGCAGCCCGCTCGGGCACATGCAGGATCGTCAGCGCCCCCAGTATCACGCCCGGCAGCCCCGCCCCCAGAATGATCAGCGAGAAACGGCGTTCGAGATGCGATTCCTTCAGGTGCCGCAGGGTGGCGCCGAGCCCGAGCGCCACACTGGCGATCTTGTGCGTGGCCAGCGCCACGCCGAAAGGCAGCCCCAGAAAGATGAGAACGGGAAACTGGATCAGTCCGGCCCCTCCCCCCGAGAGGGCCGAGAAAAAATTGGCCGCCAGCGAGGCGGCGAACAGGACAAGCTGGTCGAGCGCGTTTATTGGGCAGTCATCCCGATTTCGGCCGGCAGTCTGGCGTACACCAGCTTCAGTCCCGCTTCGCCGATACGCTTCAGCAACTGCTCGGCCATTGCCGGGTCGACGAAGAACTCCACCACGACCGGCAACTCACCCGCCAGTTCGAAAAATCCGGCGTCGTGCCGGCCGTGACGTCCGAAACCGGCCAGCGCGGCAAATGCCGAACCCCCGGCAATGCCAAGTTTCTGCGCGGTATCGAGCAGCCATTCATAGGTCAGTTTTCCATGATGACGACTGGCTTCAGAGACGAATATCTGCAGACAGACCACGCTCATTTGAACCCCCTCATCGAAAGAAAACCCAGTCCGGTGGCAAGAAAGGAGCCGGCCATGTGGGCCAGGGCAATCAGGCCGCCGGTCACCCAGAGGCCGCGCATCAGCGCGGTGACGACTTCGGCGGAGAACGTGGAAAACGTGGTGAGCCCGCCAAGCAGACCGGTAATCAGGAACAACCGCGCTTCCGGCGGCAGGCCCGGATGTTCGGTGAACCAGGCGATGACCAGACCAATGCTGTAGCCACCGATCAGATTGGCGGCCAGCGTGCCCAGCGGCATCGAGGGAAACAGGGGATTGAGCCAGAGTCCCAGGCCCCAGCGCAGCCAGGCGCCGATGGCGGCCCCCAGGCCAATGGCGAGAAAAGCGGTCACGACCGGGACAGATGGCAGGGAGGGGGCATGCGGGCATTCTAATGCAAACGGTGCGATCCACGTCCGGCTTCCGGAAGCCTGTCTTCCGGAAGCCGGACGTGGATCTGGTCCGGCGCGTCCCGGGGTCGTCACCGTGAACGGGGCACCGCCCCGCTGCGGGCTTACATCGCGTCGTTGATAATGCCGGTCAGCAGGTTCTCGACGTCGGACAGCGCCTTCTTCAGTTTCGGATTCGTGGTGGGGCCGGGTTTGCGGTAGGCGACATAGACGTTCTTGTCATCCGGAATCGTGTACACCGACACAATGTAGGGGCACATCACCATGGCATGCGGGTCGGCTTCCATCATCTCGCGCGAAATGGTGGCGCTGCAGAATTCGAACTGTTCCCCGTCCACGTATACCTGCCTGCTCGCGCCCACAGCGGTTCCGGTACGCGCCAGCATTTCGGCGATCTTGTTGGTATGGTTGATCTTGAGGCCCTTTCCTTCGATCGAGAACTGGATCGAATCGCGAACATCCTGGAAGGTCCCCTGTTTCTTGAACAGGACCATGTAGTCATCGGACGCCAGCGCGGAAAGCGGCAGGCACAAGAGCGCGCACATTGCGAGGATTTTCTTCATGGCACGACTCCTTGAATGTCCGGTTTCATAGCGTGATTTTCTTTCATGCACGCTCGAACCGCAATGGCCATTTGCTACACTCGCCGCATGGGCACGCAACTCAGGGCAGATGGCCGTTTCTGGCTGACGCTGAACGGCAGGAATTTTCTTGGTCATGGCCGGGTTGAACTGCTGCAGCGCATACGCGAGACCGGTTCCATCTCCAAAGCGGCCAGGACAATGAAGATGAGCTACAAGGCGGCCTGGGACGCCGTGGATGCGATGAACACGGCCTGGGACACGCCCCTGGTCGAAAGCGGTCCGGCCGGTAGCCGGCTCACACCCGATGCCGAGCGGCTCATCACCGCCTATCAACAGGCCGCGGCGCGACACGCGGCCTTCATGCTGAAACTGGCGCAGAGCCTGCCCGGTCCCGGCACCTAGCCAACCGGCCGTCTTATTTGGAAGATGATTCCGCGTTCCGCCGGGCCTTCAGTTTCCGCCATAACGAAGCCCGGTTGATGCCGAGGATCTGCGCCGCCGCCGTCTGGTTGCCCTGCACTTCATCCAGCACCCGGGTGATATAGCTTTGCTCCTGTTCCTCCAGGGTGGGCAGGCGCTCTCCGCCCTTGCGGACATCACGCTGCTCCCTTTTCTGCAAGGCTTCAGGCAGATGCGCCACTTCGATGGTGTCGCCTTGCGACATGGCCGTGCCGCGCTCGATCAGGTTTTCCAGTTCGCGGACATTGCCGGGAAACGGATACTCCATCAGCAATGCCATCACCTCGCCGGAAATCCGTACCACCGGTTTCTTCATCCGGCTGGCGTACTTGAGCAGGAAATGCTGCGCAAGCAGGGGAATATCGCCTTTACGCGCCATAAGCGGGGGGATATTCAGATTCACCACATTCAGCCGGAAGTAAAGGTCTTCCCGGAAGTCTCCCGCCTTCACCGCCTCGGCGGCGTCGCGGTTGGTCGCCGCCAGTATCCGCACATCACATTTCACCGGCCGCGTCCCGCCCACCCGCAATACTTCTCCTTCCTGCAGGACACGCAGCAACTTGACCTGCATGGACGGTGTCATTTCCGTCACTTCATCGAGAAACAGCGTGCCGCCGGAGCTCACTTCGATCAGGCCTTTTTTCAATGCCGATGCACCGGTGAATGCGCCTTTCTCGTGGCCGAACAATTCATTGGCCAGCAGTTGCTCGCTGAAGGCGCCGCAGTTGATCGCCACGTAGGGGCCACCGGCCCGCGTACTGTGCTTGTGAAGGTATTTCGCGAAAAGCTCCTTGCCGGTTCCGCTGCCGCCCGTGATGAGCACGCTGCAGTCCGTCGGCGCGATCTGCCGTGCGATCTCCAGCAGGCGCTGCATCTCGACATCCTGGGTGACGATGCCCTCGCCATCCCGGTAGCCCTCGACTTCACGGCGCAAGGCATCGTTCTCCCGCCGCAGGCGGACCTTCTCCAGCGCTTCGGCGACCACCTTGCGCACCTCGTCCAGACGGAACGGTTTGGCAATGTAATAGAACGCCCCGTGCTTCAGCGCCTGCACGGCGGATTCCGCCGTCGCGAAGCCTGTGATGAAGATGACTTCTGCTTCCGGCTGCAGTTCGCGGCTGCTGTTCAATACGTCCATGCCGTCCACGCCCTCCATGCGCAGATCGGTGAGCACCACGTCGAAACGCCGCGATGCCAGCAGCGCAAGGGCCGTGGCGCCGCTCTGCGTAGCGGTGACCTGATAGCCCACTTTCTCCATCACATGCTGGAGGTTGCGCAGCGCGATCTCCTCGTCGTCCACGATCAGCAGGCTTGCTTGCATCATTGTCCCCCCTTGTCTTCCCGCGCGCCGGCTGGCCGCTCGTCCGCCGCCTCCCGTGGCAGGCGGATGCAGAACGTGGCGCCCTCGCCAGGCGTGCTGCGCACGGCAATGCAGCCGCCATGCTCATCGACGATTTCATACACCACGAACAGCCCCAGCCCCATGCCATGCCCGACGTCGCGGGTCGTGAAGAACGGGTCGAAGATACGCGGCAGAATATCCGGCGCGATGCCCGGCCCATCGTCCGCCACGCAAATTTCCACGACCTCCCCGTCCCGTTCGCAGCCTTCTCCCAGGGCGGTGCCTTCAGGCGGTTCGCTGACATGCAGAATCCTGGCAGAAATGAGGATTCGACCCTCCGGGCCCAGCCCTTCCATCGCATTGCGAATCAGGTTCACGAATACCTGCTGCAGGCGCTGCGCATCGGCCTGCACCGTCATCTCCTCCGGAATAGCCAGACGCACGACCGATTTGGCCGACACCTCGCCCCGCACAAACCCGACCGTCTGTGCGACGAGCTGCCTGAGAGGGACCGGCTCCTTCCTGAATGCCCGTTCACGCGAAAAATCGAGCAGCGAACGGACGATATGACGCGCGCGTTCCGTCTGCTGGTCGATCTGATCCAGATACATCCTCTGGGTCGCCGCATCACACTCGCCCGCTTCTTCCTGCAGGATCTGGCAGGATGTCGAGATATTCGACAACGGATTGTTCAGTTCATGCGCCACGCCGGACAGCATGGTGCCAAGCGAAGCCAGCCGTTCCGAGCGCATCAGCGATTTCTGCCGCACGTCCAGTTCCTTCAGCATGTGATTGAAGGCTGCGATGATGGAAATAATCTCGCGATCGTTCGAAGGCGCCGACAGGCTTTCACGCCGATTCGCAGAAATCGCCGCCACGCTGGCTTCCATTTCCTTCAACGGCCGCACGACCCGCTGTGACAACGCACGGCCGATGACCACAATCAGGAGCGCCATCGCCAGGATGACGCCCAATAACAGCGTACGGAACGAAGCCAGGGTCGTCTGGATCTGCCGCCGCTCCGATCCGGCCATGTCCTCGGCAATGGCGACCAGTTCTTGCCCAAGGGAACGCACTCGGGGCTCCTGTTCGAGCGGAGACTGGCCGGCGGTCGCAAACGCCATCATCTGGCGATGATAATCGTCGAGAAGCGTGTGCAATTCATCCAGACGGGCCTGCGTGGCGATCGCCAGGAAGTCCGTACGGTTGGCGCTCAGCATGGACCGGGCAAGCTTGATATAGACCAGGTTCTCCTCGAGATCGGCGGTCTGATGATGGAGAAAGTAATTGCGTTCGAAGCGGCGGATCTCCAGCACAGTGTCGTACAGATCGGTGGCCCGTTGCCCCAGGACCACCCGCGCTTCCAATGTGCGTAATTCCCCCACAAAAAACAGGGACGCCACCAGGATGATCGCCGCCACGGCGTAATACCCGAACGTGATCTTCCCCCGCAGGGAATGACGCAAAACAGCCTCTCGAATAGCGGGAATCACGGGCATCCTTGGTTCAAGTCACGACGGCACACACAGTATAGTTGCAATTTGCAACTAGTTAAAACAAAAGCAACAGATTCAGGATTATTAAATATTTTATTTTATTTACAATTAGTTACGCTTACATCTCCAATCCACAAAGTTGCATTAAGCAACATTCGGACACTTCATCAGATTGCCAATATGGAACTTACTTCTTTATAAACATAGTGTTAATGACATGGCACGCAACATGCATCGTTATGAGCGCCACCACAACGATTGCGAGAACACCATGAATGTCATGACAAGAATCCTCAACGCGCTGGTCTTCGCCAACGCCGGCAACCAGAATAGCTTCAATATTCTGCTCCGCCAGGTCAATCTCTCGCCTGATCCCCGCCAGAACCGAATCCAGTGCAGCCCGGTTTCCACGCGGACGGAGGCCTATTCCGCGACGACGCCAATCCGGCATGCCCATGGCGCGCTGTAAGCGTCATGCCTCCACGTGCAAGACGATGAGATGAATTGATCAAGAAATCGAGGGGGGATGGAATTGTTAGCCGAGTTTGATATCGATATCGTGGCATTCGCGCTCAGCGTGCTCAGCGTTGCCGCCTATTATTTTTTTCTCAACATGAAAGTACGGGAGGATCCCACCTATACGATCCACGGCGTGCATGAGTTGGCACGACGCCTGTGGGTGGCCAACATCATGCGCAATCCCGACAAGTGCGGCGTCATGGGGGTGCAAACCCTGCGTAACTGGATCATGGGCTCGACGCTGATGGCCTCCACTGCAGCCATCCTGATCATCGGTACGCTCACGCTTTCCGGCCAGGCCGAGAACATCACGCGGAGCTGGCATGTGCTGAGCATGGGCAGCACCGCTTCCGCCGAGTTGTGGATCATCAAGGTCATGGCCCTGCTGGTCACTTTCATCGTGGCATTCTTCGCCTTTGCGATGTCGGTACGGCTGGCGAATCATGTGGTATTCATGATAAACGTACCGGAATTCGAGACGCATTCCAATCTGTCGCCGGAATCCGTGGCACGCCGCCTGCACCGCTCAGGCACCATGTTCTCCATCGGCATGCGCGCTTTCCTGTTCGCCATCCCGCTGGTGTTCTGGCTGTTCGGGCCCTATTTCCTTCTGACCGCTTCGGCTGGCCTGATCATTGCGCTCTATCGTCTCGACCGCAGCGAATCCGACGGCGTCATGCATATCGGTCCTGCGGACATGCAACAAAATGCGTCGGTCGTTTCCATTCAGGCCAAGTACGCCAAGTAAGTTGCCGTATGTAGCGTGATGTGGACAGGCCGGCATTGATTCAGCAGACCGGTCTGCTCCGCCTGACGCGGATCGATCAGGTGCGCGTGCGGTAGAACGTCAACGGCGCGCTGTTTTTCGCGACCGCTGGTTTCGCCTTCCCCACCACATGCATTTCGCACGCCTTGCAATCAAAACGCAGCGTGAGCCTTTCGCTGCCATGGGTCAGCGTCAGCGGTGCCGCGCGTACCGTGCCTTGCACGCCGGGAACACCCTTGGCCTGCTTGGGACAAAGCGAGAGCGAATAACGCACGCAATGCCTGGTAATCATCAACGAAACCTCGCCGGTTTCTTCGTGACTTTCATACGCCGCGGCGATGACCTTCACCCCGTGTCGGGCATAGAAATCGTGCGCCTTGTGGTTGTAGACGTTGGCCAGATAGGAAAGCGTGTCGTCGGGATAGATCGCCGGAGGGTCGACGGGCTGCGCGCGCGAGGGGCGAACGTACCCGGCGGCACGCACTGCTTCCAGCGCGGCGACCGTATCGCGGCGCAAGGCATTGATGAACGATGCAGGCACGAACCAGGGTTGGTGCCATTCCAGTGCGATGTGCCGTGCGGCGAACGACGTGGCGCCCAGCTTGCCGAGGTGCTCACGCAGGCTGGCTGCGGCCTGGACGGCGTCCCGGGCCGGCTCCCTGGCGTGTGCGGCATTCACCGTCGCGGTGTAACCTTCCTCGTCGGTCAGCGTCAATGAAAAACCCGCCGCGGTTTCTTCGAATCGCACCCATACGTCGATACGACGGCGGCTGGATGCCTTGTCCAGCATGCGTATCCAGTTCATGTCGCGATTGCGATTGAGCGCTGTCCCGGCGCGCAAGTCCTTGAAGCCCGCCATGGAATCCTTCGGAAACACGCGCCATATGTGTTCACCTGCCTGCTCCGCGCGATTGATGGCGAGGCCGGTCAGTTCTTTCTGCAAGGTGTAGTAACACAGCCCGTCCCCGTTATTCAACACGGTGCCCGGCAAATCGGTGACGAGCTCGATCCAGGTGTCGCCGACCTTGCCGACGTGACCGATCGGCAGGCCGGGGTTCTTCGGCGTGTCGAACGCACCGATGTCGGCGCGGCGGCCGCCGACGAAGTAGTCGGTGAACTCGCGGTTGAAGTTCTGGTGAGGATCGGGCGTGAAGCTGAACGTGGTACGGCCCGGGGACGCCCATGCGAATTCCGGGCGACGCTCGATGATCTGGTCGAGCAGCGTGCGGTAATGGGCGGTGATGTTCTTCACGTAGCCCATGTCCTTGTAGCGGCCCTCGATCTTGAAACTGCGGATACCGGCGTCGATCAGCGCTTCGAGATTGGCGCTCTGGTTGTTGTCCTTCATCGACAGCACATGCTTGTCGTGCGCGATGATGCGGCCTTCCAGGTCGGCGACCTGATACGGCAGGCGGCAGGCCTGCGAGCAGTCGCCGCGATTGGCGCTGCGTCCGGTATGGGCGTGGCTGAGGTAGCACTGACCGCTGTAAGCGACGCACAGCGCGCCATGAACGAAGAATTCCAGCGTGGTTTCAGAGCGGGTGGCGGCACGGATGGCGGCAATCTGTTTCAAATCGAGTTCGCGCGCGAGCACGATCTGCGAGAGCCCGACGTCCTGCAGGAAACGGGCCTTGTCCGGGGTACGGATGTCGGTCTGGGTACTGGCGTGCAACTGGATCGGCGGCAGATCGAGTTCCAGCAGCCCCATGTCCTGGATGATCAGCGCATCGACACCCGCCTCGTAGAGCTGGTGAATCTGCCGGCGCGCCGGCTCCAGTTCGTCGTCGCGCAGGATGGTGTTGAGGGTGGCGAACACGCGCGCGTTGAAGCGGTGCGCATGCGCCGCCAGCCGCGCGATGTCGGCGATGTCGTTGGACGCCGCCGCGCGCGCGCCGAACGACGGCCCGCCGATATACACCGCATCGGCGCCGTGGTTGACGGCTTCGATGCCGATGTCGGCGTCGCGCGCGGGCGCGAGCAGTTCGAGTTGATGGGGTTCCACGGGCGGCGTTCCGGACAGCAAAACGCCATTTTACTTACTTGCCGGGGTCGCGGCTCGCCAACTGCAGATACGATTGCACCTTGACTGCCTTGAAGGCCAGGTTCAGCGTGATGTCGTTGCCGACAAGGAAAACGTACTTGCCCATATTGAAGTCTGAGCGCCTGAGCGTGAGGGTCGCATTGGCGCCGCAGGTCTCCACCCCCGACTCGGGATCCTGCATGCACTGAAAATGCGTCACGGCAAGCGTCACCGGCCGGGTCACATCCTTGATCGTGAGATCGCCCGACAGGCTCGATTGATCGCCAGTCAGACTCATCTTGCCGGATTTGAAGGTAATGACCGGATAGTTGGCGGTATCGAAGAAATCCACCGCTTTCATTTGCGCATCCAGCAAAGCCTGGCCGGTGTTGACCGAAGCAGCGTCGATGATCACCTGGGCCGATCCTGACTGGCTGTCGCGATCGAACACCAGCGTGCCATGGATCTTTTCGAAGCGATTGGTCTGGTTCGAGAGCCCCAGATAGCGATAACTGAACTGCGAGGACGTGCGGCTGCTGTCGATCACATAGGTTTCGGGCGCAGCCAGGGCCGAAGTTGCACTGGCGACAAGCGCGGTCAACAAGACAAAACGTTTCATCAGATGCTCCTGCGAAAGGTGAACATCGGGATCCATTTGCCCGGCGGCCATGCCGCCCGACCGCTCCCGGTCGTCGTTTCATCCGGGAGCTTCGCAGGTGTTGCAACGCGTGTGCCCGCTGCCTGGCACTGCAGACGATCAAATTAAATCCAGCAAAATCATCATGTTATCCTTTCAAGCCGCCGATGAACCAGCCCGTGAATGAGCGCCAGATGACGGAAATCCCACACGCAGCGTCAAATCGGGGACAACACCGAGCCCGCACGAAAACGCACAGGCCCATGTCGGGATGGAAGCCGGGAATCGACAGCCTGCCGGTGCGCAGGCCGGGGGCAGGCACAGCCGGCGCCGCACCTGCCCATCAAGAGGAGAGAGAGGCAGCTTGCCGCTTAAGTCTTGCCCCAGCCCATGCGCTGCAGGAAGGGCTGGCGTTCGATGAAGTGATGTTGCAGGGCGCCGACCACATGCAGAACGACCAGAACAAGCAGGGCGTAATTCAGCGTTTCATGGACCGCTTCGAGCAGATGACCCAGCGCCTTGTCCTTGCCGATCAGGTCAGGCAACGGCAGTACGCCGAACCACACGGTCTGGACCCCCTTGGCAGAGCTCATCAGCCAGCCGGAAACCGGAATCACCAGAATCAGCAGATACAGCAGACCATGCGCGACGGCACTCGCGCGCCGCTGCCAGCCGGCCACGCCCGCAGGCAGCGGCGGCGGGGTATGCGTCAGCCGCCACGCCACACGCAGTCCCGCCAGCACGAATACCGTGACGCCGATCCATTTGTGATAACTGACGAGCTTGAGCTTCCCGGGCGATAAAGGCAGGTCGGCCATGTACAGACCGAGCGGAAAGGCCACGAAGATCAGCAAGGCCACCAGCCAGTGCAATACGATGGCGGGGGTGGAATAGCGCAGCGCGGACATCATGCAATCTCCTTGTGTTCAAAAGGCGTCCGCTGTGGCGCGGGGGGTACAACGTCGAATGATCCGTGATGGACCGCGGCGGACGGGATCAGGACCCGGTCCAGCGTGCGGCCGCGGTGTCGTCGCTGGCACGTGCCTCCACCCAGCGCGCGCCGTGTTCCGTTTCCTCCTTTTTCCAGAACGGAGCCTGCGTCTTCAGATAATCCATGATGAATTCGCAGGCGGAGAAAGCTTCGCCACGGTGAGTGCTGGCCACCGCCACCAGCACGATGGCGTCGCCCGGCAGCAGGCGCCCGACTCGATGGATCAGCGTCACGTCGAGCAGCGCCCAGCGCGATCGGGCTTCGTCGACCAGGCCGGCCAGTACTTTCTCGGTCATGCCCGGATAGTGCTCCAGCACCATCGCCCGCACGTCGTCGCCATGGTTCATGTCGCGCGCCAGGCCGACAAAGCTGGCGACCGCTCCGATATCCGTGCGGTTCCGGCTGATGGCAGCCATCTCGGCGCCCGAATCGAAGGCCTCGGTCTGGATCCGGATGGTCGGCATCTCAGCCTCCGGTGACCGGTGGAAAGATTGCGACTTCGGCGTTTTCCGTCAAGGCGGCATCGAACGCGACGAGGTTCTGGTTGACCGCCACCCGGAATGCCCGGCCTGCGGCCAGTTCTTCTGCCCACACCCCGCCGCGTGCCCGGAGCTGGGCGATCAGGTCGGCGGCGGTGCTGCCCGCGAAATCCAGGGTTTCCTCATGCTGCCCGAAACGCTCCCGCAGTCGCGCGAAATACAATATGCGCAGTGTCATGTCAGCAACTCCGAAAGCGGGATAAAGCGCACCCAGTCGCCCGGCCTCACGGTCTGGCCAATCTCGATATCGACGAAACCATCGGCCCAGGTACATGAAGTCAGCACACCCGAGCTTTGATTGGGGTAGACCGCCACGCGGCCATTTTCCTGCATGCGTGCGCGCAGGAATTCGCGCCGGTCGCCCGGTTTGCTCCAGGTGAAATCCGCCTTGAGCGGAAAAGCGCGATACCGCACATCGCGGGCGCCCATGCGCTTGAGCAGGAACGGTCGCACGAACAGGCAGAACGTCACGAAAGCCGATACCGGATTGCCTGGCAGGCCGATGAAATCGACGGCATTCACACGCCCGTAGACGAGCGGCTTGCCGGGCTTCATGGCGACTTTCCACATCTCGATCCGTCCCACTTTCTCGAGCGCGGCTTTCACATAATCCGCCTCGCCCACCGACACGCCGCCACTGGTGATCACGACATCGGCCACGCTGGCGGCGCCTGCCAGCGCGGTCTCCGTCGCTTCCAGCGTATCGGGTACGATACCGAGATCGATCAGCTCACAGCCGAGGCCGTTCACCAAGCCGGTCAGCGTATAGCGGTTGGAGTTGTAGATCTGGCCGGCGGCAAGGGGATCGCCTGGCGTCACCAGTTCGTCCCCGGTAAAGAAGCACGCCACTTTCAGCCGCCGGTACACCGGCAGCCTGGCCAGTCCGACCGATGCCGCAAGGCCCATTTCGGCCGCGCCGATACGAACTCCGGCAGCGAGCACCTGGGCGCCGGATTCGATGTCCTCGCCGGCACGGCGGATATTTTCGCCCGGGTGTGGCAGCGCGTTGATCACGACATCGTCCCCTTCGGCACGGCAGTATTCCTGCATCAGCACGGCATCGGCCCCCGGCGGAACCGGCGCGCCGGTAAAGATGCGCGCCGCGCTGCCCGGCTGCAGGGGATCACCCACCGTGCCGGCGGGAATACGTTGCGACACGGGGAGCCTGACACCGACTGCAGCCACGTCGGCGACGCGTACGGCATAGCCGTCCATCGCACTGTTATCGAGCGGCGGCACCGTGATCGTGGAAGTCTGCGACACGGCCAGCACACGCCCAAGGGCCGCGCCCACCGCGACGGTTTCAGTGTCGGTGACTTCATGCGCGCGTTCGAGCAAGGCGTCAAGGAGTTGGTCGGCTTTGAGCATGATCCAGAATGAAATCCGCAAGTTGTTGAACCGCATCGATGTCGATACAGGGAAAATCGTGGGGCCGCCCGACGTCGACCGCCACGGCCAGAATATTCGGGTCGTCCGGGAACAGCCAGGGCCTGCCCGTCTCGGCACGATGTACTTCAAGCTTGGGGATAGACTCCCGCTTGAAGCCTTCGACCAGGGCCAGATCGCAAGGCGGCAGCCGGTCCAGCAGTTCCTCCAGCCGCGGCGGCGCCTCCCGATGCTCCGTCAGCACGGCCGTACGGTGATCCGACGCCAGCAATACCGCCACAGCGCCGGCCTCGCGCACGCGCCAGCTGTCCTTGCCGGGCTGGTCGATATCGAAGTCGTGGTGGGTATGCTTGATCACCGCAATGCTCAGGCCGCGCGCAGCCAATACCGGCAACACACGTTCGATCAGCGTGGTCTTGCCGCTCCCGCTATACCCTGCGATGCCGAACACTCGCATACGCGCGTTGCCTATCCATTTGAATAGAGCTATATTCTTTCATATATAGCCCGTCCCCGCCACCACCTGCCCTCTCCATCATGAACGCCGCCGTTCTGACTCATCAAATGGAACCCATGGAATCAGGCCTCGTCGATCAATTCGGCCGCCGCATCGACTATGTGCGGCTATCGGTGACCGACCGCTGCGACCTGCGTTGCAGTTACTGCATGCCAGAGGGTTTCACCGGTTTCGAAGAGCCCGGACACTGGCTGAATTTCGACGAAATCGTACGTCTGGTCGGTGCGTTTTCCCGACTCGGAGTGCGGCGTATCCGTCTCACTGGCGGCGAACCCCTGCTGCGCCGGAACATCGCCGAACTCGCCGGACGCATCGCCGCCCTGCCCGGCATCGAGGATCTGTCGCTCTCCACCAACGCCACCCAGCTCGAGAGGCATGCCCGCGCGCTCAAGGCCGCGGGCGTGACGCGTCTCAACGTCAGCCTCGACTCGCTGCAACGGGAACGGGTGACGCAAATCAACGGCCGCGATGTGCTGGCCCGGGTCATGTCCGGACTCGACGCTGCGCAGGAAGCGGGATTCGCCCCCATCAAGATCAACATGGTGGCCCTGCGCGGCACCAACGACGACGAGATCGATGCCATGGTCGCCTTCTGCATGGCGCGCGGCTTCATCCTGCGGCTGATCGAAGCGATGCCGATGGGCGAGACCGGCCGCAACGCGGAATATCTTGATCTGCAGCCGGTGAAGGAGCGTCTGCGCGCGCAGTTCGGCCTGATCGAGACCATTCTGCCCGGCGCCGGTCCCGCGCGCTATCTCGGCACGGCCGACGGCCGCTTCAATATCGGCTTCATCACCCCGATCTCGCAGCATTTCTGCGAAACCTGCAACCGCATCCGCATCGCCGTCGACGGCACTGCCTATATGTGCCTTGGACAGGAAGAGAAATTCGAATTCCGCACGCTGCTGCGCGACGCTTGCTCGGACGCGGAACTGGAGGCTGCGATCCTGCATGCGATCGATCTCAAGCCGGAACGCCACGAATTCCGCGAAGTGCCGTACAAGATCCTGCGCTTCATGTCGATGACCGGCGGCTGAATCTGCTTCAATCCGGATTCACGGTACGGAAACCGGCGAAGGGGTCGCGTCGGTCGGGCAGATAGAAATTGCGGAAGCCCGGGCGCTTGAGCGCGGGATCGGTCACCGGTCCGCCGCCGCGCAGTTCTCCGTGCGTGTGGAACCAGGGCTGGGAATAATCGCGATAGGGATCGGGCGTGAAGCCCGGATACGCGGTAAACGGATCGCGCATCCATTCCCATGCATGTCCCCAGTGGAATGCCTTCTGCGCTGTCGCACGCTGCCATTGCGCCGCCGTGGGCAGGCGCCGGCCCCGCCACGCCGCATACGCCTCGGCCTCGTAGCGGTTCACGTGCAGCACGGGCGTATGCTCACGCAGGGCCTGCCAACGGTCGAAGCGGCGCACCTGCCAGACGCCCTGCTCCTGTCGCCAGTAGAGCGGGTGATCCGCTTCGCTGGCCACCCGCCAGCTCCAGCCGGCGTCAGACCAGACCGCGCGGTTCCGGTAACCGCCGGCCTCGACGAATTCGGCGAAGGCCGCTTCCGACACCGGATTCGCATCCATCTCGAATGCCTCGACCGCGACCGGATGACGCCATTTCTCATTGTCGAAAATAAAACCCGCGTCAGGTCCGCTGCCGAGTTCCCCCTCGCCCGCCGCGAACACCAATCGTTGTGCGGGCAGCACCTGGGCCGTGTCGGGCCATTCGGGCGGCGTATAGCCCAGGTTCTGGAATGCCATCCACCAGGCCTCGATGTGCATCAACTCGTGATAGAGGCAAAGCTCGGCAAAATAGGCCATGCCATTGTCGAACCCACGGTGCAGGCGTGCCGCCACCGCCTCGGCGACCCTGGCCGCGTAGTCGTCGACCTCCGCCGGCTGCAGCAGGGGCAGAACCCAGCGGGTAGCATGCGGCACATTGGAAGAATCGTACAGCGCATCGACCCCGCTGCGCAGGCCCGGACCGCACGAACCGTCGGGCTGCTCGCGCAGGCACCAGCGCTCCTGAAACCAGACGATGTGCCCATATTCCCACAAGGGTGGATTCAAGTGCGTCGCGCGAGGCCCCAGCCAGCCGTTCGCCGCAGGCAGCGCGTCGATCAGCGCGCGAAGCCGGCCGCGTGCCTGGCCGAGCCGGTCGATGAGTTGCGGAGCGGAATATACGCTGACAGGTCGAGCCCGGATCATGTTATATAAAGAACTCCATTCATTTCATTGTAGGCGCCTGTTCTCGACCGGCGAAATCGGACCATGAGCCCCCTCTCTCCCAACGACCCCATCCGTCTGACCCAGTTTTCCCATGGCGGTGGGTGCGGCTGCAAGATTGCCCCATCCGTGTTGCGCGACATCCTGGCCGGTACGCCCTTCGCCTCGCATATGGCGACGGCCTATCCCGATCTGCTGGTCGGCATCGAACACGGCGACGATGCCGCAGTCTACCGCCTCAACGACGAGCAGGCGATCGTGGCGACCACCGATTTCTTCATGCCCATCGTCGACGACCCGTTTGATTTCGGCCGCATCGCCGCCACCAACGCGCTGTCCGACGTCTACGCCATGGGCGGACGGCCGCTGTTCGCCCTGGCCATTGTCGGCATGCCGATCGGCAAGCTGCCCAACGAGGTCATCCGCCAGATCCTCGCCGGCGGCGAAGCAGTGTGCAAAGCGGCCGGCATCCCGATCGCCGGCGGCCATTCCATCGACGCCCCGGAGCCGATCTACGGTCTGGTCGGCATCGGTGTGGTGGACCCGCGCAAGGTCAAGCAAAACAGCGGCGGCCAGGCCGGCGACTGCCTGATTCTCGGCAAGCCATTGGGGGTAGGCATCTACAGTGCGGCGCTGAAAAAAGAACTGCTGAGCACCGACCAGTACGCGGCGATGATCGCCGCCACCACCCAGCTCAATACCGCGGGCGCCGATCTGGCCGATATCGCAGGCGTGCATGCGATGACCGACATCACCGGTTTCGGCCTGCTGGGCCATCTGCTAGAAATCACTCGCGCATCGGGACTGTCGGCCCGGATCGAACTGGGGCGGCTGCCGTTGTTGCCCGGCGTGGGCGAACTGGCCCGGGCAGGAAACATCACCGGTGCCAGCGAACGCAACTGGATGAGCTACGGCAACGAAGTGGAGATCGCCGAGGGGATCGCCGGCTGGCAGCGCGCGCTGCTGACCGATCCGCAGACCAGCGGCGGCTTGCTGGCAAGCTGTGCGCCGGAAGCCCGGGACGCCGTGCTGGATGCCTTCCGTCGCCACGGCTTTGGAGGCGCGATGGAAATTGGCCGGCTCCAGCCCGGCACCAACATTGTGGTCGTGTCCTGAGTGTCGTTCACCTTCCGGAATTTTCCCGCTGCGCGCGACGACCTGCGCGCTGACGTGCTGGCCGGTCTCGCCGCCCGCCCCAAGTCCATTCCGCCCAAGTATTTCTACGACGAGGCCGGCTGCCGCCTGTTCGAATCTATCTGCGCACAACCCGAATACGTGCTCTGCCGTGCCGAACAGGCGCTGATGGCCCATTACATGGCGGACATGGCCACCGCCATCGGTGAAGTGGACGCGATCATCGAGCCAGGCGCCGGCGACTGTAGCAAGGTTCGGCGACTCATCGATACTCTTCGCCCCGCCCATCTCGTCGTTCTGGACATCGCAGGCGCGCCGTTGGCCGCGGCCGCAGAAGGGGTCGCCCGCGACTATCCCCGACTCGCCGTCACCGCGCTGGGGATGGATTTCATCCGTGATCTGGAAGCGGCGGCGTCATGGCTGCCGGCTGGCCGGCGGCTGATCTACTATCCCGGCTCCAGTATCGGCAACTTCGCGCCTGCCGCGGCGGCGGCGCTGCTCGCCCGCTTTCGTCGATTGGCCGGCGAGCAAGGCTGCCTGCTGATCGGCTTCGACCTCAAGAAAGACCCGCAGCACCTGCACGCCGCCTACAACGATGCCGCTGGCGTGACTGCCGCGTTCAATCTCAACCTCCTCGTACGCCTCAATCGCGAACTGGACGCCGACTTCGACCCGGCCCTGTTCCGCCACTACGCGTACTACAACCCGGTGGAAGGCCGAATCGAGATGCACCTGGCCAGCCTCGCCGAACAGGACGTGCATATTGCCGGCGAGCGCTTTCATTTCGCACTGGGCGAGACGCTGCATACCGAACATTCCTACAAATTCCGCGGCGACGAATTCAGCGCGCTTGCCCGGACTTCCGGCTGGCAGCCCGCCGGCGAGTGGACGCACGACGGATTCGCGGCCCAGCTGTATCGCTAGCCAGCCCAGGCCCCGGGCGGCACACTACGCTACGCAAATCCGGCTGGCGGCGCGCATCGGCTTCGAGCGGCCGCCAACCCGCCCATGCGTCATACCACCTGGACGCCCATGAAGTTTTTTGCCGCGCGTGCCGCGTGTTCGGCATTGACATCGGCTCCGGGAATGCCGCAGGTGATGTAGCCCGCCTTCTGCGCGACCTTCGCCGCTTCCCCGACTTCCATCCGCCCCATGGCCACCGCCACCGCCGCGGGTACCGTGACGTTCAGACTGACCGAGGACGAGAACATCAGCTCGCTGACCAGCGGAACCGACAGCATGAACGCTTCGGTCAGTTCTTTCCGCTTGCCCTGGGCCAGGTCCGGCAGGACGCGGTCGGACAGGTGCTCCAGTTTTGTCGTCACGCCATCCACCGTCACCTCGACATCCAGATGGGTATCGAACGCCATCCATTCCTTGGCAAGCCTGCTGTTGGTCCTGCGCGCGCCGGGTCCGATGTGCGTCAGGCTGAGCGATATCGACTTGTTCATCATCTTGCTGAAGAACGCGCCCACGTTCCTTTCGACCTTGTGCTTGCGCTCGTCGTCCAGCTCCCGGACGATCTGGCCGAGTTCCTTGCCGGCCTTGAGATCGTCGTACGCCTTGGCCGCGCGCCGATAAAGCGCCTTGGCGAGAACCGGCTCCGAAGCCAGGATCATCGCATCGCTGACCGGCCCCCTGCGCAGTTGCGCGGCCTTCTTGGCAATGATGTTCATGGAGATCATCGAAATCTCGGGATCGAAAAGGAATTCCTCCCGCCGTTTCCTGAGCGCGTCACTGACGGATTCCTGCGTCGCGCCTTCCTCCAGCCAAAGCTTCATGGCAATGACCGCGTCGGTGGAGATGTGGCCGAGCGGAGGATTCACAGGCCCGGCATGGCCGGCGAAATCCGGCGTGAAAATCCCCATCATCTCGTCCACCGCCATGATGCCGATGACCGATGGCCCGCCGATATCCTTGAAGATCAGTCCGAGGTCACCGATCAACTGGGCGGTCGAATACTCCTGGCCCGTCAGCAGCACGTGAACCTTTTCGGGCAAGCCCGCGGTTTCCGCAGCCGCCTTGCCGGCGAGATACGCCGTGTTGACCCGCTCGTAAGCCCCGTATTCCTCGGCGACCGCCGCATCCGGATGCATGATCTCGAGTATCGCGGCGGCTCCGATGACCGCACAGTTGAAGGCATGAGGCTTCATGCCGCCGCCCGCGAAGGCATCCATCATGGCCTTGGTCGCGACGCGCGCGCCCTTGTCGGCCATGATCGGGAAGATGATGTCCTCGCCGAGGGCGCCGTGGCCGATGAGCGGGCCGCCGGAAATGGGGAGATCGTATCCGCTGAGCGGCGACAGCTCGCCTTTCCGCATGGCTTCGTAGAGCGCGGCCACCGCCGGAAAGCCGGAGACCTTGTTGTTCTTCTTCGAAGTGGGAATGGCCGCCACGCCGCAGCGGTCGACCCCGGCGATCATCCGCGCGGTGGCGCCCAGTTTTCGATTGCCGGCGGGAACGCCGATTTGCGCCCGCGTTCCGGTCAGATAGAGCATCACCGCGCTGATCAGCGCGGCATTCGCCGGCATCGCCCCCGCGGCCAACGCCCCCTTGATGAGCTTGCCCAGGAGTTCGTCGATGCCTTGCGACGGCGCATTGGAAAGACGAAGTTTGTTGTCCGCACCGCGTTTCAGTTCGGACACGAGGATATCGGCCACGGTGAACGTGGCGATGTTCAACTGGCCGTGACCGCCCATCAATGCGTCGACCATGTCGCTCGTGACCCAGTTCGGATGGGCCGTCGCGGCGGTCGTGGCGGCCAGGATGACCTGCTCGCGCTCGGTCGGTTGTGTTGAAGACATATTTCCTCCTTGTTTTATGCTGGGGGTTGTTGAAAATGACTCATGACTGCTTCGCGGATGCCGGGCTACGAACAGATGGCGCATGTTCCCGGCACGGGGAACCATCCGTCCGGATGGATTGGTGCCGCAATATCGACCAGTTTCCTGTCATGACGTGTGTGGCGTCATTCATGGCTGGAATTGCCATGACGCGTGTTCTGCTGGAAATAATGAGAATCCTCGCTGTTTTCCTGAACTCGCTGTTTTCTTGAACGCTATCGTGGCAGACCGCCATTCATTGTCCTGTTCACATGAAGCCGCTCCAGCAGGTATCCGGATTTTCAGCCTTTACCGGCGCCGCACGCGCAACGTATTGCTTGATGACCGGATGGTGAAGCACACCCATCCATATGGGTAATTGTTTAAATACATACCACTCATTTGTCATGTTCATCAATCACGGCCAGCCTCTATTTGGCACGAGGTCAATCAGGGAAATATCCAATGCATTCATCCGACAAGCACGTTATTCATTAAAAATATGAATAAACATCATGCAGACTAATAATTTCATTATCTGGCCGGGCATAGGGAGAATCCGTTCCATTTGAGTATTTTCACCCTACGAGCGTCACGCATGGAACGACAGGACATCCCGGATCTCGCCCGCCTGGCCCGCCCCGTCGTCGATCTGGATCATTCCGTCAAACCGGTGGCGGTACAGCCTTTCATCATTCGCTCATGGCATCGCTGCCTCCACGAGTTCGGCCTCGACCCGGACAGTGACCAGCCTGTGGCCAGAGTGGATCCCGACGATCTCAAGATTCGCCGGGAACGCCTGGGACGCTCGCGGGCCATTGCCAGGGAAGAGATGGCCAGTCTTGACCAGCAGCTTGCCGGTTCAGGCTGCTCGGTCCTGCTTGCCGATCCGGACGGCGTCGTGCTGGACCTGATCGGCGATCCGGCTTGCCGCGACAGCGCCATGGCACACGGTCTGGTTCAAGGGGCCAACTGGAGCGAGCGCCACCGGGGTACCAACAGCCTGGGCACGTGCGCCATCGAGCAGCAGCCCGTTCTGGTCCATCACAGCGAGCATTTCCTGTCCCGTCACGTCGATCTGACCGGTTCCGCTGCCCCCGTTTTCGACCATGAGGGCAAGCTGCTGGCGGTACTGAATGCCTCCAGTTTCTCCCGGATGACCCAGCAGCACACGCTGGCGCTGATCGAGGTGTCAGCCCGGATGATTGAGAATCGGGCCTTCCTCGGCCACTTCCGCAAGCACTACGTCCTGCGCTTCCATAGCCACCCCGAGGTCATAGGCAGCGTACGGGAAGGCATACTGGCGCTGGACGAAAGCGGCCGTGTTCTGGCCGCCAATCGCAGCGCGCGCGCGCTGCTGGGATTGACACGCACCGATGTTCTGGCAGGTCGCACGTTGCCAATGCTGTTCAACATCGGAATAGAAGGCTTGCTGAGCCGGAAGAACCGGGCCTGGCTCGCGCCCCTTCCCCTTTATGAGGCCCGCCACGGCAACCGTTTCTACTCGCTGCTCACACTGCCGAAAAACAGCAGCTTTTCCCTGGCCACCAATACGCCGCGCCAGTCCGTTCAACCCGTCAACGCGCCCCCGCGCGGGGGCTTTCCAATCGTTCACCTGGACAAGCTGCAATTCGGCGAGCCCCGCATGGCATACAACGTTCAGTGCGCCAGGCGCGTGCTGAACCAGGACATCCCCATTCTGCTCATGGGAGAAACCGGCACCGGCAAGGAGGTGTTCGCCAAAGCCGTCCACGCGGAATATGCCGGCGCCGGCCGGCCCTTCGTGGCGGTCAATTGCGTGGCGATTCCCGAATCCCTGATCGAGAGCGAACTGTTCGGCTACGCCTCCGGCGCCTTCACCGGCGCCAGTCGGGGCGGGCAACGGGGCAAGATCCTCCAGGCCCACGGCGGCACGCTTTTTCTGGATGAAATTGGCGATATGCCGCTCCTGCTCCAGGCGCGCCTGCTGCGTGTACTGGAAGAACGCGAGGTGGTGCCGCTGGGGGGAGAATCTCCGGTCAAGATAGACATCAAGCTCATCAGCGCCACCCACCGCAACCTCAAGGAACTGGTCGCGGAAGGGAAATTCCGTGAGGATTTGTACTACCGTCTGCAGGGCATCAGTCTCACCTTGCCGCCCCTGAGGGCGCGCCGGGATCGCCAGGCGATCATCGGCCACCTCATCACTCTGGAAGCCAACGGCGCCCCGGTCCGCTTGTCCGCCGCGGCCATGAAATGCCTCGACGCTTACGACTGGCCCGGCAACTTCCGTCAACTGCGCAACGTGCTGCGGACCATACTGGCGCTTCGGGAGGGCGATGAAATCAATGTTCGTGATCTACCCGAGGAATTCTCCGCCTGCAGCGCGAAAACGGCCGTGCAAATGACCGACGAATCCCCGGCAGCCGAGGCCGAAACAACAGGGTTTGGCCAGGACGAGCCTGAAGCGACAGCGATGGACGAGTGGGAAGGCGTCCATCTGTCCGCCCCGGAGGCCGCGGAGCGAATCGTGATTCTTCAGACTCTGAAAGACAGCCGCTGGAACATGACCCTGACAGCCAAGCGTATGTTCATCAGTCGCAATACCCTGTACCGCAAGATGAAGAATCTCAGCATCGATCTCAACGGCTGAGCCAACACGATCAGACACCACGCAACCGTCAACTTCCCGCGATGACGCGTTTCCATGCGCGGATGGCCACTCCGGTATACCTGAACGCAACCCGCAAAAAAGTTCTGGCGTCAAGTCCTTCGTGTAAATCACGCAGGGCTTGAAACCGTATATGGGACAGTAGGTTAGCTCTTTTTCAGGCCACTTCGCAGAAGTGTTGCCTCGTAGGCTAGGAGCCACATAGGAGCATCGGGAGAGAAAGCCGCATCGCACCGTGTCGTGCTGGATTGCCGAGGAACGGCGGGCCTGTCGCATCATCATAGCCCGAGAGGCTTGGCGGTATCCAGAATGAAGAACGCGCAGCCTGGGGCTGCGCGTTCGATGGATGCCGTTGGCATGCGACGCCATCATGTCGGCTTCGATGGCGCGCTCCGAGGCGTCGTGCCCTTCCTGAATCCCCGATCCCCCGCCATGAACGCTTCAAGCATGTGCGGGATCAACTTCTCTGCATCGACCGCCTCGCCATACGTTTGCGCGGGCATCGTGGCGTAGCGGTCGAGGCCGACGTTCAGGCTGACCGGACAGGCAAAGGTCATCTTGACGCTCTCGGTCTTGGGCAGCGGCCCGAGCCGCAGCTTCTTGGTCGTGCTCATGCGAAGTTCCCCGATTGAAGAACAGCGGCTGGCAGGTAACTCCATATCTATGGATGATCGTGAAAGGACCGTCGACGCGGGCCACTCTCCAGCTTGCATAATGTTCGGAACTGCACGCCGCGCGCATACTGAGCAATCGAAGTCACAGTGTCTGTGTTAGCGGACTATGACCGCTATTCGACAGTGACTGATCGATCGGAGGGGGAACGCTGTGGAACTGTATGAGAGGTGGTGTGAGTCCACCAAAGAAAAGAATAAGCGTAAGTATTACTGGACCTATGTTGAGAAGGACGGCGGTCGCGACGATATCGAACCTTTGTCGCCATCTGATCGACGATCTTTGGTTGCATTCGTTGCACCAGAATCTGCCGACCGAACCGCCAGAGGGGACGGAGGAAAAATACCCAGACTTGCGCCGACTGTTCATCTCGTCGCTCTATGCCCGAAGAACTTCCGAAGTGGAGCTATGGCCATCGCAGCGCGAAGCGGCCCAGCGTTCAACGGACGTCACCGACGACTTGGTCGTCGCCTTGCCGACCAGTGCTGGCAAAACGCGGGTTGCGGAGATTGCTGCGCTAATGACCTTGTCGTCAGAGCGACGGGTACTGATCGTCACGCCATTGCGCGCATTGTCCGCCCAGACGGAGCGTTCCTTCAGAAAGACCTTCGCGCCTCTCGGCTTCAGCGTTTCCTCGCTTTACGGCGCCAGCGGCCTTTCGGCTGGTGACGAAGACGCCCTGCGCACCCGCGAGATCATCATTGCAACGCCGGAAAAGCTCGATTTCGCGCTCAGAAGCGACCCGTCCCTGATCGATGATGTTGGCCTGATCGTCCTCGACGAAGGCCACATGATCGGCCCAAGCGAGCGCGAAATCCGTTATGAAACGCTGGTGCAACGCTTGCTTCGCCGCGCGGATACGCGCAATGCCAGCGGACGGGCCACCACGCCCGGTTCGCGGCTGGCAAGGATATGTGCGGCACCTGCGAGTCCAAGTGCGAAACCTGCCGATACCAATGCCATCATCAAATCGCACGTAGAAACCCGCTCTGCGATCAACGGCTCCATTTCGGATCGGCGCAGCACCCTGTCAACGTGCTTGGCATGGCTTTCACAGACGTGCGGGTCGCATAGGACTATGGGATAGCGCAGCAGTTCCTCAAGAGGAATGCGTTTGTGGGTCAAGAGTGGATGCCGGGCCGGCACCGCAACCATTAGGGCTTCGCTCCAGACCGGGATGGTGGCTATACCATCGCCAACTTCGTTGCACTGTGCGAAACCCACGTCATATAGGTCGTCATGCAACCCCTTGATCTGCTGCGATAGCGGCACCTCGAAGAATCGAATATCGACCTCGGGTTCTTCCTGCCGACATAAGGCAAGAATCGCGGGGAGGCGTGCCGGCGTGATGCCATCTGACAGTGCGACGCGCAACTGTCCATGAAAGCCGTTGGCGACTGCCTTCACGCTGTCTCGGGCCTGTTGGAGAACAGCGAACACACGGCGCACGTGTTCCAGAAACAGCCTTCCCGCACGGGTAAGCCGCGTGCTGCGCGTGGTGCGTGCGAACAGCACCACGCCAAGCTCCTCCTCCAGTTCCTTGATCGCCCGTGACAAGGGGGATTGTTCCATGTGCAGCTTCTCGGCCGCGCGTGCGAAGTGGAGTTCTTCTGCTACGGCCAGAAAGCAGCGCAAATGCCGAAGTTCCATTGCGGCCTCCTCCGGTGATGGGAATAACATCTGGCAATGACCGGGCGGCCATTGCCAGATAAAAATATCCCCCTGTCACGATTGCCCACGGTATCAGCGTGGGCCAAGTGCCTCGGCAAGTGCCCCCGGCTGAGGCATACCGTTGTATTTCTTGAGGGCACCTTGTTCGTCGCGGACGATGATGCCGGGTGTTCCGCGGAATCCCATCGTCATCATGAGCATCTGGTTGTCGTCCAGAATCTTGCTCACGTTGGCAGGAACACTTTTGGCCGGCGTGATGCCGCCTTGACCAAACTTGCTCTCGTTCTCCAACAGTGCCGCAGAACGGTTGGGAGCGCCAAGGATCGCTGCTGCCTTGTTCGGACTATCTTCTCTGATGACGCCGACCAGGATGTGCCGAATCTGAACCTTGCCGGCGTTCACCCAGGGACGAGCAGCTTCCCAAAAGCTATGGCAGTAGGGGCAGTTGGCATCGCTGAAGGTGTAAACCACGCGCGGAGCATCCGCCTTGCCATCCAACACCCAGGTGGACGATTCCAACTGCGCCCAGGCACGCTCTGCCATAGGCTTTGCAACCAGTTCCAGGAGTTTCGGGTCGTCGATGCGGTTGCCCTTGGCATCCAGCCGCGTGCCGACGATCACGTTTCCGTCTTTGGTGAGATATGCCGCGACGGGCTGGTCGCCTGCGACTGCTGCGAAAGCGCGTACTTCTGCTCCCGCATCAAACTCTTTCACGATGGTAAGACCCTGACCTTCCAGAGCCGTGATGGCTGGTGGTTGGGCGGCAGTGCCTGCCTGACTGCAACCAGTCATCAGCAAGAGACAAGCTCCGAGGGACACGCGGTAGCTTGAGGGATGTAGAAACATGGCGCTATTACTCCTGATCTATGGGTTAGGGGGACTTCTGCGCATAGCGGCGCGCGAGCGTGTTCTTGAGACTGGCCATCGTCAGTTCGCCCATGTGCATATCCACCAGGCGTCCCTCGCTGTCGAAAAAGAGAGTGGTAGGCAACCCGCGCGCGCCCATCACCCGCATCGTGTCGGATGCTGGGTCACGCAGAACATGGTCGAGCGTCAACCCTTCGCGTTCGAGGTAGCTCCTTATGGCCGGTGCTTGCTCGCCCTGATTGACCATGACGAAAGCGATCTCTGGGAAAGCGACTTGCGCCTGCTCGAACACGGGCATTTCTCGCCGGCATGGGGGGCACCATGTCGCCCACAGGTTGACGACGACAGGCCGGCCCAGATACGAGTCCAACGCCACAGGACGTTCATCGAGCGCCGCCAGTTGGACGTTCGGCAAGGGTGGAGCCGAACGTTGCAATAGAGCGAGTACGCCGCCGGCCGCCGCCCAGATGAGAACCCCGGCCAGAACACCTGCAAAAACCGGCCACCGCAGTGCCCGCGTCGATCGTGTGCGCCAACCGACAAACAACAGAGCGGCCAACACCCCGAACCACCAGGAAAATCCGCCATCGCCTATCGCGATCATCGACCAAGGAGCCTGCGCGTATTCCTTCCACCACCGGGCGATGTACCCAAGCCGCGCAAAGACCAACCCTACGAGCAGGGCATCGAGAAGCAGGCTCCCCGCGGCATTGTGGGGTGAATCGGGCAGTCGGCGTGCCAGCACCCGCGCGCCCGACCAAGCCAGCAGTGCGGAGATGGCGACGATCACCACGTCGATGGAAAACGGGCCGATGCCGATCATGGCGCCCCCGCCGAATCAAGGCGCCCCAAGAAGCCATCCGCGTTGATTTCGCCGACAACGCGCTGCGCCCGCCGTTCCTCGCCGTCTGGCCCGATCAGAATCATCGTGGGCGGCCCTTGAACCTGCCATCGTTTGAGCAATGCCTGGTCTTCCTCGTCGTTGCGTGTCACGTCCGGGCGCACGATTTGCACGTTTGCCAAACGAGCGGCGACAGCCGGGTTGCCGAAGACATTGCGTTCGATCACATGGCAGCTCACGCACCAGTCGGCGTAGAAGTCGATCAGCGTCCATTGGCCGCGCGCACCAGCCTCGGCGATTCGGGCATCCACGTCTGCTGTGGACTTTGCTTGAACGTAAGTCATGCCGATGGTTGCGGGCGCGGTTGCCGCTCCTCGCAGATGCGCCAGAGGCTGCAAGGTCGATTCCCCTCCTGACGCTGCACCGACGAGCATCAGCACAGACCACAGGCCGGCAAAGGCGGCGCCGGAGCGTAGCGTCCATGCCAGACGATGCCTCGTCGCCACGGCCTGACCCCAGGCGATCAGGCCAATCGCGATGGACAAGATCCACATGCCCCAGAGCAGCAGGCTCGCGGTGCCGGGCAGGAACCGGGACAACATCATTACTGCCATGCCGACCATGACGTAGCCGAATGCCACCCGCACCATTTCCATCCATGCGCCAGGCCGGGGAAGAACCCGAGCACCGAACACGGCGATGGCCAGTAGAGGCAGCCCCATCCCGAGGCCAAGGGCGAACAATGCAAGCCCGCCGTATAGCGCGCTGCCAGTCTGCCCTATATAGAGCAGCGCGCCCGCCAATGGCGCGGTCATGCACGGCCCGACCAACAATGCCGAGAGGAAGCCCAGCGCAGCGGCGCCGGCGATGCGTCCGCCCGTATGCCCCTTGCTGGCGGAATCGACGCGGTTGACCAAGGCGGAAGGCAGGCGCAGCTCGAACAGGCCGAACAACGAACTCGCCAGGATGAGGAACAGCGCGGCGAAAGCCCCGAGCAGCCACGGGGATTGCAATGTCGCCTGGAGATTGGCACCTGCCAAGCCGGCGGCAACACCGACGGCTGCGTAGGTTCCGGCCATCGCCAGGACATACGACAGGGACAGGAGCAACGCACGTCGCGGGTTGGCCTGGCTGCCGACAACCAGCGTGGAGACGATGGGGATCATTGGCAGCGTGCAGGGCGTGAATGCCAGCAACAAGCCGAATCCGAAGAACAGTAGTGTCCCGGCTACTGGCCCAAGCGTCGCGAGTTTCTGTGCCGCCGCTTGATCTTCCGCCATATCGACTGCGGCACCTGCACCTGCCGGGCTGGAGAGCGGCGTTGCCGGTGGAGCTGCATCTGGTACGGATGCCAGTGGCAAAGCCGCCGAATCATTGGCTGGTGGCAATGCGGGCTGCTGGACGGCGGCGTCCGCCTCCGGTGGAATGCTTGTGCTGCTGGCAGGCGACACAGGGGCATCCCTTTGGGGCGGCAACGCCACTGGCATTTTCTGCGGCGGATAGCAGATGCCGGCCTCCGCGCAGCCTTGCCAGTGCAACGTCAGCGGGCCGTGGATCGTTGCAGGCCAAACTAGGCGAAGGTCATCGACCGTGTAGATTTCCGTATCGCCGAAGAACTCATCGTGCTTCGGCTGACCCGCAGGAAGGTTCAGGCCGACCTCGCGCCCCCGCGCATCGACCAGTTTGATGGAGTGGCGATAGACGTAGTAGCCATCGGCGATATGCCCCGCCGCCAGGAACGCCTCGCCCTGCCTTTGCGCGGCCTCCAGCTTGAACACATCGGCAGCATCCAGAAATTGCGGATCACTGTTGCCCCAGGAAGGAAGAAGGCCACTCGCCCACGCGCTGCCGATCACACCGCAGCACAGTAGAAAGGCCACAAGTACGCGCCGATACCAAGCCAAATCAGAATCCTCCAAGCAAAGCTGATTGAAGGATGCGCCTGCCCGATTAAGCGAAACTAAAGTGCTGCGGAGGCTTATTCATTCGCTGACGCGAGATGGGTTTCTGGCCTAACATGACCGTTTGATCGTGGCAAGGTGGAGCGGAAATGAGGGTGTTGGTGGTCGAGGATGACGTACTGATCGGCAAGGGCATCGTGGCCGGCTTGCACAAGCACGGCATCGAGGCTCGCCATGTCGGTACGGCACAGGCAGCGGAAGCCAGCCACAAGGAAGAAACCTTCCATGCCGTAGTGCTTGATCTTGGTCTTCCTGACCGCGATGGAATGGATTTGCTCGCCAACATCCGCGCCTTCGAGCCTCATCTTCCTGTCTTGATCCTCACCGCGCGCGATGCGATCGAGCACAAACTGAAAGGGTTGCATGGGGGCGCAGATGACTACATGGTCAAGCCGTTCGACCTCCGGGAACTCGCGGCCCGATTGCATGCGCTGGTCAGGCGAACGCAAGGGCGTGCCGCACAGGTGATCGTGGCTGGCCCCTTGCGCCTGGAGCCTGAGAGTGGGCTGGCCTGGCTGGATGGGGAGTCCGTCACGTTGTCGCGCCGGGAGGTCGATCTTCTGGCGCACTTGGCCAGCGCGGATGGCCGCTGGGTATCTCCCGATCTTCTGAACGAACGCCTGTACGGCTTGAATGAAGAAGTCAGTAGCAACGCCATCAACGTGCATATCCACAACATCCGGCGCAAGTTGGGAGCCGACGCAATCGAGACTACGCGCGGGCTTGGCTACCGCCTGGGATGGAGGCCAACGACATGAGCCTTCGTCTTCGAGCAGTGCTGATTGCTGGCTTCTCGCTGATTCTCCTGTGGGGAGCCGCCGCGACCTTGATGATGCGTGGCGTCCACGCCAATCTTGACCAAACCCTCGATGGTCGTCTCGCCATGTCGGCGCGCATGGTGTCAGGGCTTCTTGAACGCGCTGCGCTGGCACCGAACTCGGCAGCCTCCGACTTCACCGAGGCCGTGCGCGTCAGCGGAAAGGACGGCATCGCCTGCGAAATCCGATCCTTGCACGGAGAGGTCTTGGCCCGAACGACGACCGGGCCGCATTCGGAGTTCGAGGCATTGCCCGCAGGCTTCAGTACGCGGGAGGTGATGGGGCACGAGTGGAGGATCTATGTCCTTCGAGCCAATGGCTATCAGATAACTACGGCGGATCGCATCGACCAGCGGGACACGCTCATCAATGAATTGCTTGGCGCCGCCGGGCTGCCATTCCTGATTGCCTTCTTTGGTGGCCTGGCGGCGCTTTGGATCGGCATCGGGCGGGGATTGTCCCCGCTGAAAGCCCTGTCCCAGCAGTTGCGCGCCAAACATGCGGATGACACCTCACCGATTGCGGTGAGCCATTCGCCTTCGGAACTGCGCCCGGTTCTGGACGCGATGAATGGTCTGCTGAGGCGTTTGGCCCGGGCATTGTCCAACCAGCGGGCGTTTACTGACGCGGCAGCACACGAGCTGCGAACGCCGTTGACGGTGATCGACACGCATCTGCAAGTTGCCCGAATCAGCGAAGGCGAAGACGTGGCAGCTTCGCTTGCCAGCGCAGATGAAGGCGTGAAGCGCCTGCGTCGGACGTTGGATCAGATGATGGTGCTTGTGCGCGCGGAGGCATCCATCAGCGAAGGAGACGATTGCACTTCGGTCATGGAAGTCATCAACGGCATTGCTGCGCAGAATGGCGATGATTCCCGCAAGCGACTGACGATCTTCTCCGAAGGGGTCGATGCAGGCACCCCCATCCCAAGGTCAATGCTGGAAATTGCGGTTCGCAATCTGGTGGACAACGCCTTGCGCTACTCGCCGCCAGGCAGCACCGTCGAACTGCGCGCGGATTTCAATGGCACCACCGGATACTGCCGTCTGGAAGTGGCTGACCGCGGCCCCGGCCTGAGCGCGGAGCAAACCAAGCAAATCGGGCAACGCTTCTGGCGCGGGGATCAAGGGTGGCAGCACAATGATGGCGCGGGCTTGGGAATCTCCATCGTCCGGGCCATCGTCGAACGCTTCGGGGGACGACTGGACATGAAGCCCGGAGAAAGCGGCGGATTGGTCGCCGAGCTTCTTGTCCCGTTGTGTTGAACCGTATTGTCAGCGGCGCTGGCAGCCGGCTATGTAGGCCACGCTGCCAGCGTCTCCACCATTAGCCAACCGTGCTGGATTGGGCCGGCGCTGGACTCAAGAATCGCTCCGCATCCAATGCCGCCATGCAGCCAAAGCCGGCGGATGTGATCGCTTGTCGGTACACCTGATCGGCCACGTCGCCGGCAGCGAACACGCCGGGGATGCTGGTGCAGGTAGCGTTGCCGTCCAAGCCGGTCTGGATCTTCAGGTAGCCATTCTTCATTTCCAGTTGGCCAGCGAACAGCGAGGTGTTCGGGCTGTGGCCGATGGCGACGAAGAAGCCCTGCACGTCGATCTCGCGCGAACTTCCATCCAGCACCGACTTCAAGCGCATCCCGGTGACGCCCGTATCGTTGCCAAGCACCTCGTCCAGGGCGTGATGCCAGACCGGCTCGATCTTGCCGGCCTCGATCTTGGCGAACAGCTTGTCCTGCATGATCTTTTCGGCCTTCAAGGTGTCACGGCGGTGCACCAGGTAGACCTTGCGGGCGATGTTGGACAGGTACAGGGCTTCTTCCACGGCGGTGTTGCCGCCGCCGACCACGACCACGTCCTGGTCCTTGTAGAAGAAGCCGTCACAGGTGGCACATGCGGAAACACCACGGCCCTTGAAGGTCTCTTCAGAAGGGATTCCAAGGTACTTGGCGGTTGCACCGGTGGCGATGATGAGCGCGTCACAGGTGTAGTCACCCGCGTCGCCCTTGAGCCGGAATGGACGCTGCGACAGGTCGGCGGTGTGGATGTGGTCGAACACCACCTCGGTGTCGAAGCGTTCGGCATGGGCCTGCATCCGCGCCATCAAATCCGGCCCCATCAGGCCGTGGGCGTCACCCGGCCAGTTGTCCACCTCGGTGGTGGTCATGAGTTGCCCGCCTTGTTGCAAGCCGGTGATTACCAGAGGCTTGAGGTTCGCGCGCGCAGCATAGACGGCGGCTGTCCAGCCGGCCGGGCCTGAGCCGAGAACGATGAGGTGACGATGTGTTGCCGTAGTCATTGTGTATGTCAGTTAGTCAGCGAGGGATGTTTGGCCGAGCATCGGACGGCTCAAATCGCAAGGGCGACAAGAAAGCGCGACACCATGTTGTAAGCGGCGACCGTCGCGACGGCTTCCACGGTCTGCTGCTCTCCGAAAATCGACTTGATTTTCTCGATGACAGACTCATCGACTTCGACATTGCGGGTGGACTGGTCTGTCAATGCCAGCAGCACTCGCTCCTTCTCGTCGAACAGCGGTGCAATATCGTCCTTGCGCAGTGCTTCGCATTTTTCCAGCGTGCCACCTGCCTGGAGGTAAGCCGGCTTGTGAACATTCCACTCGAACTCGGCGCGGTTGAGCACCGCCACGCGGCACATGATGAGTTCCCGGTATTCGAGAGCCAGCTCGAATTCGGCCCGTACCCGGCCAAGCAGGCCGTTCCATCCCGTCGCCAGCGGGAAGCTCTTGAGCAGGACGCGGTCGATACCGATGAGCTCGCCGTTCGGGCGACGCGCCTGCATGCTTTCCAGAAGTTCGGCGGGGGCGGCATCGCCATCCTGCCAGGGCTTTACTCTTGCGTTGGCCATCGTTGCTTCTCTCTTGTGGATTGGAGTTGATCGGTGTTTCCAGCCGAATACGACTGAGGCATCGCGCGGCCATGTTCTTCAATCAGTGGCGATAGATCTTGTTGGCCGTGCCAGCATCAATGCCGCTATCGCCAGCACCAGCGGCGCGAACGACACCCACAGCACCATGTTCCAGTCATAGACGGCCAGCAGGCCGCCCGAGGCAAACGAACCCACGGCCATCGTGCCGAAGACGATGAAGTCGTTGAGCGATTGCACACGGGTCTTTTCCTCCGGGCGATGGCACTCAAGCACCAGTGCGGAAGCGCCAATGAAGCCGAAGTTCCAACCGACCCCGAGCAGGATCAGGGTCAGCCAGAAGTGGGCAATATCGATTCCCATCAGACCCACGGCGGCAGACAGGCCGGTGAGCAGCAACCCTGCTGCCACGATGCGGCCAGCACCAAAGCGCGTTATCAATCTTCCGGTAAAGAAGCTGGGGGCGTACATGGCAATGACGTGCCATTGCAGGCCAAGGTTGGAACTTTCCTGCGAGTGACCGCACATCTGCATTGCCAGGGGCGCGGCGGTCATCAGGAAGTTCATCAGCATGTATGACACCGCCCCGCAGATCACCGCAGTGATGAACAGCGGCTGGCGTGCGATCGTGCCTAATGGACGCCCCGACGCCACTTCCTCGGCGCTTGGCATTGGCAGGCGAACCCCCAGCAGCACGATGGCCGATAGCGCAGCCACGGCCGCTTGCGCGACGAAAGTGGCGGCGAACATATGCGCCGGCCACAGGTACATGGTGTAAGTCACCAACTGCGGCCCCACGACGCCAGCCACCACGCCGCCACCCATCACGAAGGACAGCGCACGCGCTCGCCGTGGGGCATCGACGCCATCAGCGGCGGCGAAACGGAAGGACAGCACCACGGCCGCGTAGGCACCGCCAAAGAAGGTTGCCAGACAGAACAGCCAGAACGATCCCAACACCACTGCGACTGCTGCCAGCAGCCCGGTCAACACGCCGCAGCCGGTGCCGGCCAGAAATGCGGCGCGGCGACCATGGCGACGGGCGATGCTCCCTGCCGGCAGGATGCACGCCGCCATGCCAACCACGAAGATGGAGATCGGCAGGGTTGCCAGCGTCTTGTTCGGGGCCAGCATGTGGCCAATGATCGCGCCAGTAGCATAGACCACCACCGAGTTCGCGCCGGCCAACGCTTGCGCCAGAGTAAGGCGGATGATGTTGCCGCGTTGCTCGCGCTCGGAAAGTTCAAGAGAGGTGGTATTCACTGAGGCGGCGCTGGTGCTTGGCATGGTGGACTCGGGGGAAGAATAACGATTCATGTGATGGGCGAAATGTCCCTTGTGGCTTTTCCATGACGCCGGGGTACTTCGCTGTTCTGTAAAACGTGCCGAGGCATTTCCACCAGAGGAATGCCGATGCTGGCGCTGGGACGTATAGCTTCTCCATTTGCGGGAACCACTGCCCGCTACGCAAACTTGCAAAGCGTACCCGGCGTGCATTAAGTGAAACTTTGGATGCACGGATGCGTGCCAGGTCAACGGGTTCGTGCAGCTTCGATTCAACTAGCGCATGGTCAGTACCATGCGATACCTGACGTCACCGGACTTCATCCGCTGGTAAGCGTCCTGGGCTTTTTCCAGTGGCATGGTTTCTATCCAAGGGCGCACGTCCGCCAGCACGCTGAAGTTCAGAGTCTTCTCGTTGTCGTAGGGCGTGCCGGTGATCGAACCAAGAATGCTTCGTTGGCCGCCGACCAACAGACCTGCGGGGACTGTCAGCGGCTCCTTGCCGGGATTGAGCACCACCAGCCGTCCTTCGGGTGCCAGGCCGGCCAAGAGCGCCGACACCGTTTCGGCATGGTCGATCATGGATACGATGGCTTGGGCACCCCCCATGCTCTTGAGCTTGGCCGTGGCGTCTTCCTGATGGGTGTTGATATAGAGATGGGCACCCAGCTTCAGCGCGTCTTCCGCGATGTCGCGGCCACGCCCGATGGCGACCACCCGGAACCCCATGCGGCGCGCGTACTGGAGCGCCATGTGCCCCAGCCCGCCGATGCCCAGCACCGCTACCGTGTCCCCAGCCTGCGCACCGCACTTCTTGAGCGCATTGAAGGTAGCGATGCCGGCGCACAGGATCGGTGCGGCTGCCTCGGCATCGAGTTCGTCCGGTATCGACACCAGGCCGGTAGCGCGCGCCAGCATCATTTCGGCATAGCCACCGTCGCGGCTCGCCCCGGTGATGGGCTGGTCGAGACAAAGCTGGAAGTGGCCCTGCCGGCACTGGACGCACTCGCCACAGTGACCACCGAGTCGGCCCACACCCACGCGCTGTCCCACTTTCCAGATGGAAGGGGTGTGCTCGCCAAGCGCCGCGATGCGCCCGACCACCTCATGGCCGGGTACGCGCGGGGGTTGCAGGGCGGGATCGGCCCGCTCAATGTCGCTGGCATCGGCGCCGCAGATGCCGCAGGCTTCGACCTCGATCAGCACTTCGCCCATACCGGGCGCAGGCATGGGACGCTCCACCAGTTCAAGGACACCGGGCCGGGTCACTTGCATTGCGCGGTAGGTGGTCTTCATGGTCATCACTCCAACATCAATTCAGAACGGCTGGACGCTGCCGTGTTGGGAGAAGCAGTGTTTCAACCCCGAGACGGGCTGCTTCTATAGCTCCGGCCACGTAGCCGGAGAAGTTCGGCGACCATTCGCTGGCGATGCCGATGAGCCGGTTTTCCCAAGGTGCGGCAGACGCTGTTGCAGGCGGTGGAACCGGGTGGTTGAGATCCGGGTTCCCGTCGCCGGGAACCGCCGTGTGGGGGTCGCTGGCCCAATCCTTCAGGATTTCCGCCTTCGGCTGCGCCGCTTGTTCTCCGAAGAGGCGAACAAGCTGGGCGCGACAGTGGGCAAGCAAGACCGCCTCCGGTGCCTGACGCCGCACATGCGCAGGCACGCCCAGGAATCCGAACAGCGCGGCGTCGCCGTCCCCGGATGAGGCGTCGTGTATTTCCCCCATCGGCCCGACGGCGCTGCGCGCCTCGCCGGAAAGCCCCTGCTCGCGCCAGAACGGAGTGTCATAGACGGCAACATACTTGGCATGGGGGGCCATCCATGTGCCGCACGCTTGCCATTTCCGCAGCAACGCATCGGGCAAGGCCGGCGCAAACTCAATGCTGTTGACCGCGAGCTGGGGTGGAACGGCCAGCAGGACATGCGTTCGGGTCGTGTGTGTCGATACGCACACTGCGGCGTTCGTCCGGCTGCATCTGCCAGAGCTTGACGAAGATGACCGCACCTTCGCCACTGGCGGGCTGGTGGCTGGAGCCGGGAGGATTGCGCATGTACCAACCCGCCGGATAGTGCGCGTCGTCTTCGGAGAGCGTGCCCGACAGCACAAGGATTTCTTCGCCACCCGGATGCGGGTGCTGCGGGAACCAGGAACCCGGCGCATAGCGCACGATGCTGGTGGCTCGGGCTTTTTCCTCGCCCACGCGGTCGAGCATCACCCTTTCGACGCCACTTTGGGGAGAAGCCACCCACTGATACTGCTCGGGCGTCACGATGGCGCGGCGCGAAAAATCGGCATTGAGGCGCATTGGTATCGTTCCTGTCACGGCAGGGACGCGGATAGGCCCGAATCGCGGGCCAGTCCACGTTCTCTGGAGGAATGATGCCGGGTGTGCAATCGGCGCACCCGGCAACAGCGAGGCATCAAGCAACCTGATAGATGCGAACTTCAGGGTCTGCATCGAGCAGCGGCTTCAGGCCGGCCACCACGTCGGTGGTAAACAACTCGCTCTGGAGGTAGGCGCTCGCATCCTCCTGGCTGACGAAGCCATGCAGCACCTGTACGTCCTCGTTGCGTACCAGCAGTTCCTTGCTTTTTGCGCCCGCGATCGTATCGAGGAACGGCCCCTTGTATTTCTGGTAGATGCCGGCGGCAGCGGCCCGATTGGCCTCGGCGATCTTGAGCGTGATTTGCAGATAGACCATGTGCATTTCTCCTTGCTGACAGGTGGATAAAACATGCGCGGACAGGGCAAGCGTCGATTGCTTGCCCGCCGTGCATCAGTTGCGACCGGCCATCACGCCGCCGTCCACGTCCCAGGTCGCGCCCGTGACCCAGCCCGCCTTGTCCGAGAGCAGGAAGGCGACGACCTCGGCAACGTCCTGTGGCGTGCCAACACGACCGATCGGATGGAAGGCGTTGAAGCCTTGCAGCGCGCCATGCACCTCGGCCTTGGGGATGAATCCCTCGTAGATCGGGGTTTCGACCACGGCCGGCGACACGGCGTTGACGCGGATGTGCTTGGGTGCCAGTTCCATTGCCAGATGCTGGGTCAGCGAATGCAACCCGGCCTTGGCCATCGAATAGGCCGACGACGGCGTGGCGGCGATGGCCTGCTTGGCCCACATCGAGCCGATGTTGACGATGGCACCAGGGCGATCCTTGGCAACCAGATTGCCGGCGACCCTTTGCGTGATGAAGAAGAACGCCTTGTTCAACTTCATATACTGGTCGTAGTCGGCGTCCGAATGCTCCAGGAACGGCTTGGGGAAGAACACGCCGGCGGCGTTGACCAGCAGGTCAATGTCGGGGTGCTGCTCGTCGATGGCTTTCAGCAGCTCGGCCAATCCTTCGTCGCTGGACAGGTTGGCGGTCAGCGCCGTGACCGTCCCCAGGGCCGAAAGCGCCTTGCGTGCTTCTTCGGTCTTCTCCGGGCGGCTGCCCACGATGACCACGCTGCCGCCTTGGGCCAGTACCGTGCGGGCCGTTTCCATGCCGATCCCGCTGGTGCCGCCAACGACCAGCAGCTTCTTGCCGTCAAATTGCTTGCTCATGTGAAATCTCTCTCTTCTGCCGAGGGCAGACTTGGTTGATGGTCGGCAACATTGATGGCAAGAAAAACTATGTATCGGTGATTTAGCTTGCCGGTGCGCCGGAGGCCGCCCAGGGATTCCAGAAGGGTAGCCCTTGGTATGGATACGGATTTTTCCTTGATTCTCTACCGCCGACAAATCAGATAAAGTGTCTCTAACTGAAAGAAAAACTTTATCGACATGAAATCGCCCGTCCATCTGAACGCCCTGCGCGCATTTGAGGCCAGCGCCCGTCACCAGAGCTTTTCCGCAGCCGCAGCCGAACTGAACGTGACGCCGGCAGCCGTCGGCCAACTTGTTCGCACGCTGGAGGACTGGCTGGGGACGCCGCTGTTCGTGCGGGGCAACAGCGGGAAGGCCCGGCTGGTTCCGACCGAGACGGCCGAGCACGCCCTACCGGACATTCGTGCCGGCTTCGACCGATTGACGCTGGGGATGGAACGGTTGCGGGAGGGATCGACCAGCGGGGTACTCACCGTGACGGTCAGCCCTGCCTTTGCCTCCAAGTGGCTGCTGCCGCGTATTGATCGGTTTCAGGCCATCTGCCCGGACACTGATGCCGTCAGGAGGCAAGCGCAGGGTTGGTGCGGCCCGCAGGCGCAGCCGAGGACACGGCCCTGCGCGCCTTGACGGCACACGGGCGCGGGCTACAGTCGCGGTGAAGGTGATGAAGTCAGGGGAGACGGCTGGACAAGGCAACGGCCGTCCCGCACGCCGACCGCACGGCAAGCGAAGCGCGCAGGCCCGGATCTAGGAATCCGGGCCGGAGGCGTCAGCGATGGAAGCCCGGAGGGGGAGACGCGGCACGCGGCTCAATGCGAAGCACGACAGCGCGACGACGGTACGGCGGTACGCCGGGACGCCCGACCGCTCGGGGTGGAGCTACATTCGTTTCGCATCATTTGGCTGGCCGTAGCTCCCGTTTGACAGCCTGGTGCAGAAGCCCCCGGAGCCAGCCCGCGCCGCCAGGCTCGCTTGAGGCCCATCCGGCTGCTATGGGGATATGAGGGCTACGGAAGCCACCGCAGATTGCTCCCGTTCACAGGCAACGCAAACTGGAGAGATTCATGCAATCGAGCACGGCGCGCGCGCGGATGCTTCCTTGGCTAGTCGGACTGGTTCTCGGGTTGGCAATGACAGGAAGTGCCGTGGCCCAGGATGCAAGCCACCCTGTCATTGCCGGGTACGGCGCGATCATGCCAGCGAAAGATGCTGCCAATGCCCCCGACCCGTCGCTGCGTTATCGAGTTGCGCTGCTTGGAATAGTCCTCCATGAAGGTGTGGCAATACTCCTTCATCGTCGGAGCTTTTCGGGCGGCGTTCTTGGCCGCGCTGGGGTCGCCACCCCGGCGTACCTCGGCCAGCCACTCCTGCGCCATGACGCGGGCCTGCTCGACGGTCAGTTCCCCATACTGGCCCAAGGCGGGCTTGCGGCGCTCGCCCGCGTTCGTGCGGTATTGGAGCATGAACACCTTGCGGCCCGCCGGGGTGATCTTGCACAGGAAGCCGGGCACCACGGTATCCCGCAGTTCGATGGCCTGCGCCTGGGGCCTTGCCGCATCGACTGCGGACTTGGTGAGCTTGATCTTCGCCATGATGACTCCTCGGAAAGCCCGGTTTCCAGGAGCCGCATGGGAGCCACGCGAGGGGAAGCCGGGTCAAGTTTCGGAAAGCACCGGCATATGTTGAACTCGCCTAAGCTATTGATAAACCTGCTGTATCTAGCCTTGGCGTAGTCCAGCGAACTGCGGCACTGGAGTCATCGTGAAACAAAAAACCCGTCTTCGTGAAAAGACGGGGAGGAGTGGTCTGAAACCGGGGGCTTTCGACCCCGGTTCGATGGCAATACCTGGCCGAAAAATTACATCTTCCAGCTATAGGCGATGCCCAGCGAGTTCTCGTACATCTCGATCTTGTCGGTGCCGCCGAAGAAACCATCAGGGCCCGTCACATCATTCTTGAACGCGTGCATATAGGCCATGGTCAACTCGTTCCCGGACGCCAGGGTGTAGGTGAAGCCCAGCGTGGCGTGATCCTTCACGACGGCCGGCGCGAGAATATTGAACACGACGTCACGTGACTGGATCGGGTTGTCCGTATGGTTGTAGCCCGCACGCAGTGTCAATTGCTGGCTGTACCGGTATTCGACGCCCAGTTTCCATACGTCCACATCTTTCCAGCCAAAGCCCGGACCATTGTCGGCGCCAAGCGGGGCGAAGGCCAGGTTGGTGCTGGGGTTGCCGACCGAATTCACGTTGGAGTAATTGATGCGCTGGTAATCCAGCGCGACCAGGAAAGCCGGCGTTGCCTGCCAGGCCACGCCGAGGTTGTAATTCTCCGGAATGTCCATGCCGCCCTGCTCGGCAAACAGGCCCTTGTATTTGGAGAATTCGTCGAATTTCATCGTCGACGCATACGCCGCGCCAATGCTGAAGGTCGGGGTCAGTTTTCCCATATAGCCGATCCGCACGCCGTAGCCAAAGCTGTCGTCGTAGCCGCGGTTGGTGACATTGCCCAGGCTGGAAGTGAAACCATTAAACGCCTGCACGCCGTGAGCCTTGAAACGCTGATAGCCAATCAGCGGGGAAATACCGATCGAATGGTTCGGAGCGATCTTGTAGGCCGCGGTCGGCGCCACGATCAACTGCATCAGATCGACCCCCAGCTTGCCTTGACCGCCCAGCAGGTTGGGGCCATTTGCAAAAGCGGGGTAGTCGGTATTCATCCCGCCGTTTCCATACACCGTGACACCCAGGGCCAGATCGGGGTTGAGCATGCGGTTATAGCCCAGTTCGGGAACCAGGAAATAATTCGAATCGCTGTCCACCGAGCCGTTGCCGTTAATCACGCCACTACCCGTGCGACTCGCTTCGCGGCGCGGGCTGAACACATCGACGCCCAGATCCAGGCGGTTGCCCACGAACGCCATCGAGGCCGGGTTGTTGGCGCCGCCGAAGGCGTCATCGGACATGGCAGTGGCCGCGCCACCCATGCCCTTCGCTTTCATCCCATAGCCATGTGAGAAATAGCCGTCGGTCGCGAGGGCGGACCCGGCCAGGCCGAGGGTGGCAAGCGCCACCATTAATTGAGTCTTCTTCATATTTCCCCTTCCATTCATGATCGCAAGTTAGAAATTATTCGATGCCATGCTGATGACATTTGCCATTGCACGCCTGCCAGACAGACGTGCAATGGCAAATCAGGGGCTCAACAAACCGGTTTTTTTGCTGCGTGGGATGGCGCGCTCCAGGCTGCGACTGGCTGACGTTTGTCGCCCTCATCGGCCACCGCCGCGCCGCCGGTCCGTCGTGACATGTTGAGCACGCGGAGCGCTGCGCACGCCGCCCCGTAACCGTTGTCGATATTGACCGTCGTGATGCCCGAAGCGCAGGACGCCAGAATCGCGTTCAAGGCCGTGGCCCCACCCGCGGCCACGCCATATCCAACCGATGTCGGGATCGCGATGATCAAGCCCGGAAAAAGCCCGCCGATGACACTGGGCAGGGCGGCGTCCATGCCAGCCGCCACGATGGCTACCGGGTATTTCCTGATCTCTTCCATGCGTTCCGTCAGGCGCCACAGGCCCGCCACCCCGACGTCGAACACGGCGAGCGAATCGACGTGCGCGTAGGCGAGTGTGCGGATGGCTTCCCGGGCCACGGGCACATCCGAACTGCCTGCGGTCAGCACGGCCACCTGTGCCGGTTCGGTCTGCCTGGCGCGCCAGTTGAAAAAAGCGGTTCGGGAAGCGGGCTCGTAATCCAGCATCGGCCGAAACTCCGCACTGATCCGGGCATGGCTTTCCGGGCTGAGCCGCGTCAGCAGGCAACTCTTGTGCACCGCACGCAATTGACCCAGGATGGTTCCGATTTGATCATCGGATTTGCCCGCGCAATAGATCGCTTCCTCGATTCCGATACGGTTAGCCCGATGGTGATCCAGCTTGATCTCTGATTGGCTCATGTTTCGTTCCTCAGGAAAGCACTGCCCCGTACATACGGGACGAATTCGACCGCATGGGTGGACGGATACTTTTGCAGGATGCTCAGGTGACCAAGCTCCTCCAGCACCTTTGTTCGCTGCCCGCCGTCAAAGCTGGCGTAGCACGCCTCGTCCAGCTCCACCACCAGTCCCTGGCTGCGGATCCGGCACCGGACCGTCTTCGGATTCAGTATTCGCTGCACCAGTCTCTCGATCTCGTCGATCGACCTCAACGCCTCCGGAATGATCCTGATGCCGGTTTCCACGCGACTGGACAGACAAGGAGACCCCGGAAGTTCTGCGACCTCGTCCAATCCGTATCGACGGGCGATGGCGCGCACCATGTCCTTGGTGATGCGGGCTTCGACAAAGGGATGTCTGACAGCATGTTCCGCCGCGGCCTGCAGGCCGGGCCGCCAGTCGCCGAGATCATCGAGGTTGGTGCCGGACAGCAACTGCCGCCGGGTCGTCCGGGCCAGGGCGTCATACAGATTGCTCTTGCAATAGAAGCATCGATTGGCGGGGTTTGCCATATAGCGTTCATCGTCGAATTCGCCGGCATCGATGACGGCCAACGCCCATCCCTCGCTTTCCGCATAGCGCCTGACCCGCTCCGTTCCGCTGGGGGGAACCGCGGGCGACGTGGCATGGAACATCTGCGCCTCGCCGCCGAGTTCCCGATGCGCCACGAAAGCGAGGGTCAAACTGTCCACGCCTCCGGAGACGGCGATCGCCACCGGCCCGCAATCCTTGAGAACAGCCGTCAGGCGGCCGATGTCCGTCAATACTGAATCATTCGTCATTTCGATCTCACCTCGGATACTGCGCAATCCCGTAGCCGCTGCCGGCCGGCATGGCCGTCCGCATCCGCTACATCCTTGATATCCGCCTTCGCTGTCAGGCCGGCGGGACGTTGGGCGAATTTCACTCGAACCCCGTCGCTTGCAAGCGCTTCATGTCTCGACAGGATCAGCCGGTCGGTCACCTGCATGCGCAGGCCCAGCGTGGTGGTCTCGGAGAAGCACGCAGCGGAAACCGTTTCCGCCCATTCGGGTTTTGCCAGGAGCTGGACCGCGGCCATCGCCCTGCCGCGCTTGCCCGTCGCCGCATGCTGGGTCACATCGATCACCCCTTCCACCCCGCGCAGCTTGTCGAGACCTTCTGCAAGGTCTTCGGGCGTCTGGTCGTCAATTTCAAAATTGATGACTGCGACCCGGTCCGCGTCAACGCGCGATGCCGCCGCTTCGAACTCGAGCACCCGAAGCACATTGCTTCGGCCGGGCAAGCGTCGGGTTCCGAAACCGTGCGCCGATTTCCCCAGCCGCCTGGGCGCCTGGCCGATGCCGCGGGCGGGTTGGAGATGCCGAATGATGGCGGCCCCGGTCGGGGTGACGCGTTCGCCTGTCAGGCCATCGTCGAAACAGAGAAAACCGTCGAGCAGCAATGCCGTCGCCGGCGCGGGAACGGGCAGCATGCCATGCGCCGTCGAAACCAGGCCCGATCCGATCGGGATGGCCCCGATGGACCACTCGCACGGCATGAGCGATTCGATCAGGAAGGCGGCGGCGACGATATCGGCAATCGAATCCCATGCGCCGACCTCGTGGAACGAGACGTCTGCCACGGGCTTGTCATGAACGCGCGCTTCGGCCTCGGCGAGCAGGCTGAAGATTTCGATCGCCCGTCGGCACACGGCGGGTTCGAGAGCGGAGGCCTCCAGCCGCGCGCGGATGTCGAACCAGCGCGTATGGCTGTGCGGCTTCGCCCGCTGGTAAACGTACGCGCCCCCGTGGCCGGACGCGTCGCCCGGCGCATCGTCTGCGTGCGGGTGATGCGCATGCACGTGTGCGTGCCGGTGTTCGTGCACGTGCCGATGCCCGACAGCCTGCACCTGGCCAGCGCCGCGGCCGGACAGGCCGCGTGTCGGCGATTCGGCCACGTCGAACCGGCTGCCGGCCAGTATGCCGTCCGAGAAAGGCACGAACGCCAGATCGATGTCGTCGCCCAGGCCCGCGGCGCGCACCGCCGCAATGGCCGGCGACGCCAGGTCGGGGCGCAGGTCGAGCAGGGCCGCCACGAACATGTCTCCGGCGACGCCGCCCAGCGGATCCAGATGGATGTGCATCATTTCTGCTCCTTGTCCATTTCGAGCTCGATCATTCACCGGCACCTCTCCTCGTGATGCCGTTCGGCATCAGATCTTCACGCGCAAGGGTGCGCCGGTCAGGTGCTGGTCGGAAAACTGGCTTTCCACCGAAGCCTTCAGGACCATGATCGGAAGCTGGCGCTTCGCCTCTCGCAGGCTTCGGCAGATCGACGCCAGATCATCGTGTTCCGCCTTGACGCGCAGCAGCGTGCCCGAACGGGATACCGTCTTCATGCGGATCGTGAAGCGGTAGGTCGCATCGTCGGCATCGACCTCCAGGGAGACGTTGAAACGCTCGATCTCGAAATGGTGATGCTCGGCGCTCAGGACGCGATAGCCCCACGCGCCCAATTCAGAGCCCAGCAGGAAAGCCACATCCGATTCGATCTCGCCGGGGACATCGACATAGACGATGTACCCGGGGCGGCCTTTCTTGGTCACGCTTGCCACGACCTGCACATTGCGGGCGCCCAGCGCTTCCGCGCGCCGGATGAATTCGCCCATCAGCTCTCCCGGAACATCATCGACCTGCGCCATCATGAGGCGTATCGGCTCTGCCATATGTTTACCCCACCATCCGGAAGACAGCTTCTGCTTGCCTGACGAATCGCTCCGCGCATGCAGGCAGGGCTGTCATACCGTCGCCTTGCCGGCTAGTTTTCCATGACCAGGACAGCCATTCTGGCCGCCGCTTCGGCATTCACGTTGGAGCCCGGAATGCCCGACGACACAAAAGCGGCCTTTTGAGCAACCTTGCCTGCTTCCTGCGGCGTCATCTTCCCCATGGCCGCGGCGACTGCGGCGGGCACGGTGACGTTCATGATCACGTTGGATGAAAGCAGAATTTCACTTGCGAGCGGGACCACCATGGGCACTGCCCAGGCGATATCCTGCCGCCTGCCTTGAGCGACGTCCGGAATCACCTGATCCGCATAGCGTTCGAGCCTCGTGGTCACGCCATCCACGGTAATTTCCGCATCCAGATGCGCGTCGAAGGCATACCACTCCTTTGCCAGCTTGCTGGAGCGGCGAGCGCCCGGGCCGATATGGGTCAGACGGATCGTGACGTCCTTGTTCATCATCTTGCTGAAGAACTTGCCCACATTGGCTTCGACATTGGTCTTCCGTTCATCGTCCAGTTCGCGGACGATTTCCGCGAGCTCCTTGCCGGCCTTCAGATCATCGTAGGTTTTGGCCGCGCGCCGATACAGGGCCTTGGCCCGCGTCGGCTCCGAAGCAAGAATCATGGCGTTCGTGACCGGCCCACCCATCAACTGCATCGCTTTCTTCGCCACGATGTTCATGGCGACCATGGACACTTCCGGATCGAAGGCCATGTCGAAACGCCGCTTGCGGAGAGCGAGCGCCACGCTTTCTGACGTTTCTCCCTCCTCCAGGAGGCACTTCATGGCAATGACGGCGTCCGTACAGACATGCCCCAGAGGGGGATTGACCGGACCCGCGGAACTGCCGGCGATGCCTTCCTCGAACATCCCCAGGATCTCGTCAACAGCCATGATGCCGATCACCGATGGGCCGCCGATATCCTTGAGCATCAGCCCCAGATCGCCGATGACCTGGGCCGTGTCGTATTCCTGACCGGTGATGCGAACATGCAGCGTGTCCGGGAGCCCCGCGGTTTCAGCGGCGGACTTTCCGGCAACGTAAGTCGTGGTCACCTTGCCATGCGGCCCCCACTCCTCGGCAACGTCGGCGTCCGGGTGGATGATTTCCAGGATCGCCGCCGCCCCGAACACGGCCGCATTGACCTTCTGCGGTTTCATCGCCGCACCGGCCATGGCAGCCATCATCGCCCGGGTGCCGACACGCGCGCCGTTGGCGGCCATGGCCGGAAAAATGATGTCCTCGCCGAGGCGGCTGTGACCCACCAATGGCCCGCCCGAGACCACCATATCGTCCCCGCTGACCGGCGACAGTTCGCCCGCAATCAGCGCCTGGTGAACCGCCATGACCGCGGCAAAACCCGACACCTTGTTGTTCTTTTTCGAGGTTGGAATGACAGCCACGCCGGAGCGGTCCACCCCCGCCAGCATCCGCGCCCGGGCACCCAGCTTGCGATTGCCCGCCGGGATGCCGACTTGCGCTTTGGTCCCCGTGAAATAGAGCATGACCGCGCTCAACAGCGCGGCGTTCGCCGGCGCGGCGCCCGCCGCCATGGCCGCCTTGATGGCCTTTTCCAGCACATCATCGAGCGGAATGCTCGATGCGTTGGCGAGGCGGAGCTTGGTGTCCGCACCGCGTGTCATCTGACTCACCAGAACGTCCGCGATATTCACCACGGCAATGTTGAGCATGCCATGCCCACCCAGCAACGCATCCACCATGTCGCTGGTCAGCCAGTTGGGGCTGGCGTTGGCGCCGGTGATCGCGGCAAGCAGGATTTTTTCGCGCTCGGTTTCTGAATGTTTCATTGATTTCCGATCCTTCCATCACTTCACTAAAACTTCGTCGTCGACGCTATCGTCATGCCGGTCAGGGCCGGGGTAGCGCCGACGATGCACCACGCGCTATCTGGTGTTGCGAACGGTGGGCACGTCGCGTGCATAACCGTTGTACATGTTCTCCAGACGCACGAACCACTTGCCCACGTCGCTGGAATCGTCGATGACGCGGTAGCTGCTTACGATGTCGACCCACTTGAGCACGCCGAAAAGCGCGAAGTCGGCATAGGTGGGCGAATCTCCACCCAGGAATGGCGCGCTGGCCAGGGTTTCATTGAACGGTACGAGCGCAGCGGCCAGACCTGCCTTGCCCTTCTCCTCGCCCACGTGAATGGCTTCCAGCGTGCAGCCGAACATTTCCTCCCGGCTCTTGCGGAACAAGGGTTTCGAGGTCTCGTCGAGGATTTGATACGCCTGATAGACGGCGGCGGGGATCGCCCCCGGAAACACCATGGCACCGCAAATCGACATGACGAATTGCGCGGCCGCCTGGCCTTCCGCGCCGTGCATCAAGGTCGGCTTGTCGGGATACTGCCTGTCCAGGTAGAGCGCGATGTCCCAGCTGTCCCCGATCCAATTGTCGCCGTCATGAAGCACGGGCACGCTTGCTAAACCTTTAGGCCCGATATTCGGGTCGCTCCAACGCCACGGCACGACTTCGAAGTCCAGCCCCTTGTGCAGCAGCGCCATACGGCTGCGCCACGAGAACGGGCCAAACATGATTTTCGGATTCGCAGCGGCCAGGTCATATAGTTTGATTGTCATGTCATTCCTCCGTAAAACGAGTGGGTCAACGAAGCCGCCTTTCCATTCGATCCTGTTCAGGGGCTTCGGCCTTTTCCGGTTTGCTTGTTGCAGCCCGATGCGCATCGAGTTGCGGCAAAAGATACTCGCGCGTCTTTTTCATGACGAATTGTTTAAGCGCATGCCATTCATTCCAGCCCTCTATCAATTGTCGCGACTGGCATTGGCTGCCCAGGCGGGCTTGCCAACTGGCGGCGCTCACCCGGATATTTCACCCGTCCATCGTTGAGAGGCCCCATTCGTGCCGCGACGGTCGAGGTGGCGACCAGGGCACGGTTCTGCTCAGGAAGCAGGCAGCAGACAGCGCGAACGGAGGGCGGACTGCCCTTGCTCCTGTTGTGTGTCAGCGTGCCGTCGCAGTATTTTCCAATTCACACATGAGCCTGAGCGAGCGGGGCAATCGGAGTTGACTCAGGCGGCGCGTTGTCGA
>MKWM01000023.1 GCA_001899765.1 Thiobacillus sp. 63-78 | reverse complement strand
CGCTGGACTTACGCGGTGTTCCTTGCCGCGCTACTGCATGACATTGGAAGGCCTATGGCCGATATCAACGTCCAAGTTCTCCGATCGAGAAAACCCTGTGGCAAGTGGCAGCCTCTTGCTGGCTCGATGCTGGATCAGGGTTTGACGCATTACACGTTGAATTTCGAGATCACGCGGGATTATGACCTGCACAAGAAACTGCCTATCGTGCTGTTCCAGCGGCTTGTCCCATCCCATGTTCTCGCTTGGCTTGCCGATGACGTACAGCTCATGGGCGATTTGACGAGCTACCTTTCGGGGGACGATCAAGACAAGGGTGTGTTGCGAGAGATCGTCACACGCGCCGACTCCGAGTCGGTCAAGAACAACCTGATGCAGGGACCGCGCACTCGCTTTGCCTCCGCCCGGTCGGTGCCATTGATCGAACGCCTGATGCAAGCCTTGCGCCTGATGCTGGAAGAAGGGCGACTAAGCTTGAATAGGGCGGGGTCCCATGGTTGGGTTTACGATGGAAAAATCTGGTTCGTGTCCAAGCGGCTGGCCGACGAGGTACGTCAGTTCCTGACCGATCGCGAAAGCGGGGAGGGCATACCTGGCAAGGATAAGAACGATCGCCTTTTCGATACCTGGCAGGAGTACGGTGCCTTGATCCCCACGAGTGAGAACCGTGCTGTGTGGCAGGTCATGGTCAGTCTCGATGAAGGGTGGGAACAAAAGCTGACCGTGCTGTGCTTCTCGCTCGACAAACTGTTCCAGTCCCCGGTTCTTTACCCGGAAATCATGAGAGGCAAGATCATTGCCGGAAAACAGGATGCCTCATGCATCCAACCGCTCGATTCGGAATCCGAGCTAACTATTGGTTCCATGAGTGATTCTAGCGTTGAGTCAGCCACCAACCCATTAGAGGATCCGGCCAACCAGCTGTCGCTCGTCATACCGCAGCCAGATACTACCCCCTCACCGAACTCCGAAGACCAGCCGAAGCGAGCCAGCACGGCTCTCCCTCCCATTCGCCCGCCGGCACAGCCCAGAGCGGCCGCTCTATCTGAACCTGGGGGCGCGGCTGAGGACGCAGGCTTTCTCGATGAAGATGACGCCGCGATCAAACATTCACCAAAACCCAAGCCTCCTACTGCAGCAGCATTGAAGCCGGTTGCACCTGCAGGGCAGACAGCGGCCAGGCCCAAGCCTGGCTCGAAAAAGAAGGAACCCTCTGGTGCAGCCATGCGGTTCATGCGCTGGATTCAGGAAGGCCTCTCGGAAGGCAGCATGCCGTACAACCGCGCGGACGCCATGATTCACTTCGTTGACGAAGGAATGATGCTGGTTTCCCCAGTGATCTTTCGCAAGTTCGCTGAACTGTTCGGGGAGGAGGGCGATGGCACGCCATCGGATCGAGCGGGGAGCAAGCTGGGGACCGGCATCCAGCGCCAAGTTACCAATGCTGGCTGGAATCTGGTTACCGGAGAGAAGAAGAGCAACATCCAGCGTTACATGGTGATCGGCGCCGATGGCGAGGGCAAGAAACTGATCTCTGGCGTGGTCATACTGGATCCTGTTCGATTCGTGAATCCACTTCCGCCTAATAATCCCTGCATTGTCAGGTTCGACAAACCCATCGAACACGTCTGACATGAGCTATCCCATCGAAAATCTATTCAGGCCCGCGGTCGAATACGTGCCGGCCTTTGCTTCGTTATCCGGTGCCATTCTCCTGATGAGCGCTCACGAGTGGTTTTTCCTGCCAAAGGAGCTGATCGTGACAGCCGCTGCAAGCATGGTCCTGCATGCTGGCATGCGACTGAACCAGGGTATTCGGGTATCCCGATTTCAGCGCAACCTTACTAGGCTGCCTAAGTACGTCATTCCTACCAGCGAAATTCCCGTATCGAAAAGCCGCCTTTTCCTCGGCCTTGGGTTCAAGTGGGATCAGCGCCATACCCAGCGCCTGGCGCTGGCGCGTGATCCCAAGAACCGTCGCTACATCACTCAATCCGGCCCGTATACCTGGGCGCGACGCTTCGAATTCCGCCACGAAGGGCGCGGCGGCGCCTCGGGCTGGATGGCGCGACAGACCAGGAAGGAAGCCTGGTGGAATCCGGTTACGCCATTGCCGCCTGTCGGCGGCGATCCGATCATTCACGGCCTGGAGCCGGACGAAACGGAAATCAGCATGGATCTGGTCGAGCGGCCCGGTCACATGGTTGTGCTGGGCACCACACGGGTCGGCAAATCACGCCTCGCCGAGGTGCTCATCACACAGGACATTCGGCGAGGCGACGTGGTGATCGTATTCGACCCCAAGGGCGATGCCGGTCTGATGACCCGCTGCTACATCGAGGCGGCCATGGCCGGGCGCGAGTTCTTCATGTTTCACTTGGGCTACCCCGACCAGTCTGCACGTTATAACCCGATTGGAAATTTTGCCCGAACAACCGAGGTCAGCACTCGTATCGCTGGGCAACTTCCAGGCGAGGGGCAATCTGCCGCGTTCAAGGAATTTGTATGGCGCTTCGTGAACGTCATCGCGCGCGCGCGCACAACCCTCGGCTACCGCCCGGATTACCGCATGATTTATGAGGATGCGGTCAATATCGACGCCTTGGCGCTGGAATACTTACGCTTCTGGCTTGACCGGGAACAGCCCGGCTGGAATGAGGCAGTTGATGCCATCGAGATGGATAAGACCCAGATTCAGCAGGCAATGAAATCGGGGCGGACGATGGATGCCATGAAAATCCTGCTGTTCGTCCGCGAGAATAATCTGCATGACCCGATAGCGGACGGCCTGGCATCCATCCTGTCGAACGACCGCAGCTATTTCGAGAAA
>MKWM01000022.1 GCA_001899765.1 Thiobacillus sp. 63-78 | reverse complement strand
CGCCGGTGAGGAGTGTGCCTCCCGTGGCACGGCCGGTCCAGCCGAAGAAGGTTGCGGCGGCCGGTGGCGGCGAGGAGTGGGAAGAGTTCTGATCCTGCACCGTGCCGCAGATGCGGCGCTGCCGAAAAAGCCCCTTGAAAGGGGCTTTTTTAATGGCCGCAGGCACCGTACCGGTGCGGCTGCGGTTCGGGCGCACACTTTTTGACTATCCGCACTAAAGCAAAACGGAGGCCTACCGATAAATAGGACATGGCATACGTACTGATAAAAAAGGGTTTTTAGCAAAACGAACGCCTTGTGCGGTACTTGAGGCTGACAGGGCATCAGTTCCGGCATCCGGCCGGGGCGAGGCCGGTTCCGGCGGGATGGGGCAACTGAGGAGCTGCTCCGATATGGGCGCGATTGAAAATCGCGGCTTGAAGCGTCATGCATCATGATCAGGAGAATGGAACGTGCTGAATAACATAACCATCAAATCGAGACTGGTCTTCGTGATCGGTTTCCTGTCTTTGCTGCTGGTCGCGATCGGCGTGCTGGGGCTGTTCAGCCTCAGTTCGACCAACGAGTCCTTGAGAACGGTCTACGAGGACCGTCTGGTGGCGCTGGGATATCTGGATACGGTCGCCACCAAGATGAACCAGAACCAGATCGATCTCAACGAGGTCGTGGCGGGCCAGTTGTCGGCTTTTCCGCCGCCTGTCGAAACGGTCGACAAGATCCTGGTCGATGTGCGCAAGCGCATCGAAGAAATCGAAACGACCTGGAAGGCCTACCGGAGCACTTATGCAACGGACGAGGAAGAGAAACTGTCGGCTGAGTTCGATACGAATCGCCGGAATTACGGCCGCCTGGGGGTGATCCCTGCGATTGCGGCCATCAGCGCGCACGATTTCCAGCAGGCCGGCGAAGTGCTTCAGGGGCCTTTGCGGGAAACTTTCCTCCCGGCCCAGAAAACGATGGCCGACCTCGTCAAGCTCCAGACCGAAGTCGGCAAGCAGCAATACACGGATTCGCAGACGCGATATGCGCGCGTACGCATCATTGCGATCGTGTCGATTCTCATCGGCGTGGGGCTGGCGGCCATCGTCGGCTACTGGCTTATCCGTGCGATTACCGGCCCGCTCAACGAAGCGGTGCGCATCGCCGAAGCCGTGGCGGCGGGCGATCTCACGCAGCGTATCGAAGTGCGCTCGACAGACGAGACGGGCCAGCTCCTGCTGGCGCTGAAAGACATGAACGAAAGCCTGGGCAATATCGTCGGGCAGGTCCGGACCGGAACGGAGACGATCACGGTTGCCTCGCGTCAGATAGCGACGGGCAATGCGGACCTTTCGTCGCGTACCGAATCGCAGGCCTCTTCGCTGGAGGAAACAGCGAGCT
>MKWM01000021.1 GCA_001899765.1 Thiobacillus sp. 63-78 | reverse complement strand
TCGTCGAAATCGAAGAGGGCATCGAAGGCCTGGTGCACGTCTCCGAAATGGACTGGACCAACAAGAACGTCAGCCCCTCGAAGATCGTGCAGCTGGGTGACGAGGTCGAAGTCATGGTGCTCGACATCGACGAAGACAAGCGCCGCATCTCGCTCGGCATGAAGCAGTGCAAGTCGAACCCGTGGGAAGATTTCTCGATGAACCACAAGAAGGGCGACAAGGTCAGCGGTGCGATCAAGTCGATCACCGACTTCGGCGTGTTCATCGGCCTGCCCGGCGGCATCGACGGTCTGGTCCACCTGTCCGACCTGTCGTGGAGCACGCCCGGCGAAGAGGCCGTGCGCAACTTCCGCAAGGGCCAGGACGTGGAAGCCGTGGTGCTGGGCATCGACCTCGAGCGCGAGCGCATTTCGCTCGGCATCAAGCAACTCGAAGGCGATCCGCTGACCAGCTACGCCTCGGGTCACGAGAAGGGCAGCATCGTCAAGGGCACCATCAAGACCGTCGAACCCAAGGGCGCCACCGTGAAGCTGGACAGTGACATGGAAGGTTACCTGCGTGCTTCCGAAGTGTCGCGCGACCGGGTCGAAGACATGCGCAGCCACTACAAGGAGGGCGACGAGATCGAAGCCATGATCATCAACGTCGATCGCAAGAATCGTGTGATCAACCTGTCGATCAAGGCCAAGGACATGACCGAGCAGGATGCGGCGATGAAGAAATTCTCGGCCGAATCCGCCGCTGCGGCCAGCGGCTCGACCAACCTCGGCGCGCTGCTGAAAGCCAAGCTCGACAACAAGAACGCCGAGTAATCCATGACCAAGTCCGAGTTGATTGCTCAACTGGCGGCGCGGCATTCGCAATTTTCGGTTGCGGATATCGAGATGGCGGTGAAAACGATTCTCGATGCGCTGGCGAGAAATCTGTCGCGCGGCGAACGCATCGAGATCCGCGGTTTCGGCAGCTTCAGCCTGAGCTTTCGACCCGCTCGCCTCGGGCGCAATCCCAAGTCTGGCGAGCGCGTGCAGGTGCCGGCGAAGCATGTGCCGCACTTCAAGGCAGGCAAGGAGTTGCGCGACCGGGTGGATTTTCCGCTGTGAGCGTGGTTGTTGCCGATTCATCGGCTTTAGTGCGTGGTTGTTGCCGCTTTAGCGGTTTTACAACCACGGCCTCCCCCTCGCGGGGACAACCACGGCCTGCCCTTTACGGGTGGAGCGTGATGCAAGGCAGGTGAAAACGGCGCAATGTGCGCCGTTTTCTTTTTTCGCCCGCCGCCGCGCTTTTTGAAGCCGGCCGGCAAAGGTAGAATGGGCGCCAGACACACGCGAATATCCATGAAAAATCTCACACGTTATCTGGGGCTGGTGCTCAAACTGCTGGTGTTTCTGCTGGTATTGGGTTTCGCCTTCAAGAACAGCCAGACGGCGGTTTTCTATTCCTACCTCGGCTACGTGTGGCAGGCGCCATTGATCGTCATGCTGAGTCTGGCGTTTGTCCTCGGCGCACTGACCGGTGCCCTGGCCCTGCTGCCCACGCTTTTCCGCCTGCGGCGCGAGCTTGGCCGCAAGCCTCAGGCAGCCGACCTGGATACCGTCACGCCAACCGACCCGTCTGTCCTGTAAGCATGATGGAATTCGAGCTCTGGTGGCTACTGGCGTTTCCTCTTTTTTTTGTACTGGGCTGGCTGGCTGCGCGGGTCGACATCCGGCAGGTGGTGACCGAATCGCGCGCGTTGCCCAACTCGTATTTCCGTGGACTGAATTTTCTGCTCAATGAACAGCCCGACAAGGCCATCGAAGCTTTTCTCGAGGTCGTCAAACTCGAGCCGGAAACCATCGATCTGCACTTTGCACTGGGCGGTCTGTTCCGCCGCCGCGGCGAACTCGATCGTGCCATCCGCATGCACGAGCATCTGCTGGAACGCGAGGGTCTGGCCGAGGAGCAACGCCTGCGCGCGATGTGCGAACTGGGACAGGATTACCTGAAAGCCGGCCTGCTCGACCGTGCCGAGCAGGTATTCGGCAAGTTGCTGGAAACCCCGCAACATGGGGTGGCACGTACCTATCTACTGGAAATTTACGTACAGGAGAAAGACTGGCAAAAGGCCATCGACGCTGCGCACATGCTGGAAAAAGACACCAGCAAGCCGCTCAACGCCGACATCGCCCATTTCCATTGCGAACTGGCGCTGCTGGAAGCAGCCCGGGACAATCCCGACGCGGCCGCTGCCCATCTGCAACAGGCGCTGTCCATCAACCGCCAATCGGTGCGCGCCAACCTGATGGCGGGCGATCTCGACGCCGCGGCAGGACGGCACGAGGTGGCCATTGCCAACTGGCGCCTGGTTGAAACGCAAAGCGCGGCGCATATGGCGCTGGTGGTCGATCGCGTGCTGGGCAGCTACCGTCAGCTGGGGCGGCTGGATGAAGGGGTGCTGTGGCTGCGTGCGCTGTACGCGCGGCAACCGTCGCAGGACGTCTTCAACACCCTGTATCTGGCGGTATCCGAAACCGAAGGCGCCGCTGCCGCCAGCCAGCTTGCGCGCGAGGAACTGCGCCGCAATCCCAGCCTGCGCACGCTCGATCGTCTGCTCGAAGCCCAGCTTGTCAATGCGGAACCGGAAGCACGCGAGCTTTTGCAGGTGGAAAAAAACCTGGTGGCCTCGCACAGCCAGCGCATGATGCGTTACCAGTGCGGCAGTTGCGGTTTCAAGGCCAAGCAATTCTTCTGGCGCTGCCCGGCATGTGGGCGCTGGGACAGTTTCGATCCCGAGCGGCGCGAAGGCGAAGGCTAGCAATTAGAGGCTAGGGGCTAGGGGCTAGGGGCTAGGATTTAGGGCTTAGGGAATAGGGATGACGAACAAGATTATCGTGGCGCTGGATTATGCGGGCGCGGCTTCGGCGATGACGCTGGTGACGCGGCTGGACCCGGCGCTGTGCCGGGTGAAGGTGGGCAAGGAACTGTTCACTGCGGCGGGGCCGGAACTGGTGCGGGTGCTGACCGCGCGCGGGTTCGAAGTATTCCTCGACCTGAAGTTTCACGATATTCCCAACACTGTGGCGGCGGCCTGCCGTGCCGCGGCGGGATTGGGGGTGTGGATGCTGAACGTCCACGCGTCGGGCGGACGACGCATGCTGTCGGCGGCCCACGAAGCCCTGGCGGACCTGCCGCAGCGGCCGCTGTTGATCGCGGTGACGGTGCTGACCAGCATGAGCGCCGAGGACCTGAACGAAACCGGCGTGGCCGCTGCACCCGCCGAGCAGGTGCAGCGGCTGGCGCGACTGACGCAGGCCTGCAAGCTCGACGGCGTGGTCTGCTCGGCGCAGGAGGTTACGCTGCTGCGCGCCGATCTGGGTGCGGATTTCCGCCTGGTGACGCCCGGCATCCGACCGGCCGGTAGCGACACCGGCGACCAGCGCCGCGTGATGACACCAACGGAAGCCTTGCGCGCCGGGGCGACCGATCTGGTGATCGGGCGCCCGATCACGGGCGCGGCCGACCCGTTGGCTGCGCTCAGACAGATTCAAACCGAGATACAAACCGCTTAGGAGAAAGCTGTGAAAATTACCGTGATCGGTACCGGTTATGTGGGCCTGGTGACCGGAACCTGTCTGGCCGAGGTTGGCAATGAGGTGCTCTGCCTCGACGTCGACCCCGCCAAGATCGAGATCCTGAAATCCGGCGGCATCCCGATCTACGAGCCGGGGCTGGAGGACATGGTCAAGCGCAACGTCGCCGCCGGCCGCCTGCATTTCACCACTGACGTCGCCGAATCGGTCGCCTTCGGCCAGATCCAGTTCATCGCCGTCGGCACGCCGCCCGACGAGGACGGCTCGGCCGACCTGCAATACGTGGTGGCGGCGGCGCGCAACATCGGCCGCCACATGAGCGAGTACAGGCTGGTGGTCGACAAATCCACCGTGCCGGTCGGCACCGCCGACAAGGTGCGTGCGGCGCTTGCCGAAGAACTGGCGAAGCGCGGCACGGCGATCGAATTCAACGTCGCCTCGAATCCCGAGTTCCTCAAGGAGGGCGCGGCGGTCGACGACTTCATGAAGCCCGACCGCATCGTCATCGGCACCGACAGCGAGCGCGCCACCGCCCTGTTGCGCCAGCTCTACGCGCCGTTCCAGCGCAACCACGACCGTCTCACGGTGATGGATGTGAAGAGCGCCGAGCTGACCAAGTACGCCGCCAACGCCATGCTGGCGACGCGCATCTCTTTCATGAACGAGCTCGCGGTGCTGGCGGAGAAACTCGGCGCCGACATCGAACAGGTGCGCCACGGCATCGGCTCCGACCCGCGCATCGGCTACCACTTCCTGTACGCCGGCTGCGGCTACGGCGGCTCGTGCTTCCCCAAGGACGTGCAGGCGCTGCGGCGCACCGGGCAGGAGAACGGCATTCCGCTGCGCGTGCTCGACGCGGTGGAAGAGGCCAACGACGCGCAGAAGCAGGTTCTGGTCAACAAGCTGACCGCAAAGCTGGGCAGCGATCTCAAGGGCAAGCGCTTCGCCATGTGGGGCCTCGCGTTCAAGCCCAATACCGACGACATGCGCGAAGCGCCCAGCCGCAGCATGCTGGAAGCCTTGTGGGCGATGGGGGCGAGCGTGTCCGCCTACGACCCGGCGGCGATGGAGGAAACCCGCCGCATCTACGGCGAGCGCGCCGACCTCTTGCTGGTCGACAGCCCGATGGACGCACTGAAAGGCGCCGATGCGCTCCTGATCGTCACGGAGTGGAAGGTGTTCCGCAGTCCCGATTTCGACACCATGAAGTTGCTGCTGAAGACGCCGCTGATTTTCGACGGCCGCAATCTCTATGAGCCACGGGTAATGCGCGAGATCGGGTTCGACTATCTGCCGATCGGCCGCCAGTAGTAAGTGGTAAGTGGTAAGTGGTAAGTGGTAAGTGGTAAGTGGTAAGTGGTAAGTGGTAAGTGGTAAGTGGTAAGTGGTAAGTAGTCCGCATGCGGCGGGCGGTGCGATGACGCGGGTCGGCAGCCATACCGGGGCCAGTATTTTCCAATTCACACATGAGCCTGAGCGAGCGGGGCAATCGGAGTTGACTCAGG
>MKWM01000020.1 GCA_001899765.1 Thiobacillus sp. 63-78 | reverse complement strand
ATCCCTTTGTCGCAGCCCGCTTGCTGTGCCCGCACAGCGGCGCGGCCTGCTTCGCGGGCTGCATCCCGAATCGGCCTCGCCGCAGACCTGAAAATCGTGTTAACAGGCCCTAGTAACCTGATACTGTCCGGATCATCAGCCAGGCCCCGACAAGAATGCACAATACCCCTACGCAGGTACGCAAAACCCGTGCATTCATGGCATGGACGATCCGGACGCCCATGACAACGCCCACGACCTCGAAAATGGTGCAAATGACCGCAAGCTCATAATTGATCGATCCGAATCGCAGGTTGCCCGCTGTTCCGGAGACGGCCGCCAGGATCTGGACGACCTGGCTTGCGCCTATGGTGCTGAGAGGGGGAAACCCAAACAGGATCATCAAGGGGACGGATAAAGCGGGCCCCCCCACCCCGGTGAGGCCCGAGCCAAACCCCACCACGGCGCCCACGGCAGCCAGCAACACCAGTTGGGCTCGCGGGCTATTCTCGAAAATCAACAGCTTTTCCCGGCTTTTTGTAAAAAATGTGTAGATTCCGGAAAAAACAATAATTAGAGCCAGAATCAGGGAAAGTCCATGCGCATTGATTTTCGTATTGGCCCAGGCGCCAAAGAAGCCGAAGATCGCCGCGCCGATGCACAGCGGAACCGTGATGCCCCAATCGATACTGCCGCGACGCTGGAACAGGAAGGTCCCTAGCACGCCCGTGAAAATAAAGGTGAACAAGGCTGTCGCCATGGATTCCTGGATGGTCAGTCCACCAAGAATATTGAGCGCCGGAATGAGAAGAATCCCTCCGATGCCGACGGCGCCAATCAGCATGCCGGCGACGAGGGACACTGCAAGCAGCCAGGCAATTGTCATGGATCAGGGCAGATCAGATCGGGCAACACATTGACGACGGCATCCCGTTCAGGCATGCCCGGACCGATCGATGACACTCTTGCTTCTTTTCATGATTTCAACCCATCCACCCAGGCCATCCGGAAACCGGAACCGTGTGTCGTCCATCGCGGCGACTCATGCAATCGATGCACCGCGTTCCGCTGTCAATGACCCGCCCATGGACTTCGGCGGCCCTGCTAGCCGACGGCCGCAAGGTCCGTCTACAGTTCCGTCAAAGTTTCATGTCCCGGGAAGATTCACCGGTCGATCTAGGCCTTGAGCTTGAGTACGCGCTTGGCATTCTTGTACATGACCTGCTCGATCACGTCATCCTTGAAGCCAAGGTTCCTGTAGTCTTCGACCGATTGCCCCATGGCGCGGAAGGGATACGAACTGCCGAATAAAAGCTGGTCTTTCATGAAGCCGTTTGCAGCTTCGACATACAGACTTCCACCCGGAAGGAAAATATACATATCCGGCACAAGAAAGACATTTTCCCAGCGGAATGCCACCCCGATGACTTCGTTCACATAGGGATAGAAACCGTGATAACAGATAATCGACAGGCCAGGGAATGCTTTGGCGATCCGGCCCACGGGAGCGGGGTCGGTCAGGTCGAGACTGGGAGATGTCGGACCGGACATGAGGCAGACAGGAACGCCCAATTGATCGCAGGCATCGTAAATCGGATACAGCAGCGGGTTATCGGCCTTCATGGGCGCACTGCCAAAGCCCGGCTCCAGATTGATGCCTTTCAGGCCGAGCTTCTTGATGGCCCGCTCGATTTCCGCAATCGAACCCTTGACGCCCAGGGCAAGGGGATCGACAGAGCCCATGCCGACCAGCTCCTTGTGCCCTTTCGTGATGCCGCTGATTTCATCATTGGTATGTCTGATCCCGGGAATGTCGCGGCCCACGACTACGGATGCCGTGATCCCCACTTCCCTGATTTCCTCCACGAACCCTTCGACAGTCTTCGAACGGGTGAAATGCTCATCATCTTTTGAACCTACACGCCTGTTCAGCCATTTGACGACTTCGTATTCGTTGGTGCCGGGCGTTGCACCATAAAAGTCATGCAGGAACGCGGGCCGACTACGCATGTCGATTACTTTTTTTGCCATGTTTATCTCCAGATATGAATAATGTTCAATCAGTGTTCAGATGTATCGATCTACTGCTCGGCCGTTTCGGCGGCAGCGGACCGTTTTGAATACGCTTCCACAAAATCCGACGCCGCCTTGCTTCCCCCGCTGAACGATTTCATGGCCTCTTTGTGAAGGATGGACAAAGCTTCCATCTTCACGGCAATGGCCCGGTCATCGTCAAAAACAAAAGCCAGTCTTCTCGGGCGGGGCAAATCGACTTCGATGGTTTCGCGAACCTGTCCGGGGATGTTGGACATGATCAGCAAACGGTCAGCCAGGAAAATCGCTTCATCGATGTCGGTGGTCACGAAGAAATTCGTTCTGTGCGACTCCTCGAAAAGTCCCGAGTAGTACTCCCACATCAATTCCTTGGACATGCAATCCAGCCCCCGGAACGGCTCATCCAGAATCATGACGTCCGGGTTGTTGATCATTGCGCGAGCCAATTCAGCCCGGCGCTGCATGCCGCCGGAAAGCTGTGGGGGGTATTTCGCCCGGAAAGCCGACAATCCCACCTTTTCAAGAAGATATTCCGCCAGGCCACGATTCTGCTTGGTGTTCTCGCGGCGTGCCTTGGGACCGTACATGATGTTGTCGTGGGTGGTCATCCAGGGAAACAAGGCCGATTCCTGAAAAACAACCAGACGATCACGTCCCGGACCGGTTATCCGTTTTCCGTCAAGTTCGATCGTTCCGGCCGTAGGCTTTTCAAAACCGGCAAGCAGGCGGATCAAAGTGCTTTTACCGCAACCCGAAGGGCCGATCATCACCGTCAGCTTGTTGCGCTCGATCGTGAACGAGCAATCCTTGATGACCTGCTTCTCGAACAAGCCCGCACCATAGGACTTGCTCACATTCTTGACCTGGATTTCAGAAGGCTTGACTACCGGCTTCGGGGTATCCGACATAACAGCCGATTGATTCTGGGTATTCGCGTTCATGCAATTCTCCTTTACCGTTTTCTCAACCATGGGGTCAAGTAACCGCCAAGTTTCCGTAAAAGCTCGCTGCAAACAAATCCAGCGATACCGATACTGATCATGCCCACAACAATCTGTTCGTACGATCCGCCGACATAGGAGTTCCAGATAAAGAAGCCCAGTCCGCCACCCGAACCTGTCGTGCCGCCGCCGCCCGAAATCATCTCGGCTGCCACCACGACTTCCCACGTGATCCCCATGCCGACGGCCGAGCCGACGACGATCGAGGGAAGCGTTGCCGGCAGTACGACGCGCCGGAAGACATCCCATTGCGAAGAGCCCATTGACTGCGCAGACTGGAAGAAACGCGGATCGATGGATTTCGCCCCGCCCAGCACGTTGATCACGATGGTGAAAAACGCCCCCAGAAAAGTCACGAATGCAATGGACAGTTCCTGGGTTGGCCAGAAGATGATCGATGCCGGAACCCAGGCCAGCGGTGGAATCGGTCGTAACACCTCAAATGAAGGAAACACAATGCCGTGAAAGGTCTTGTTCACCGCCATGAACAGGCCCAGGGGGATGCCGATCACCATGGCGGCCAGGAATCCCGCGAGCACGCGAAGCGTACTCATGTACCAGCTCTGCCAATATCCGGGATCGCCAAGCAAGCCATACCACGCGACCAGGACCGCGGTGGGTGGCGGCACATGTCCGACCCAGGGCATGGGGAAGCCGAACCAGTCCTTGGAGCGCGAACCAACCTCCCACAGCACGAGAAACACAAAAATGGCAATGACGGCGCGCAGGTTCGATCGGCTGAACAGGGATTTTGTTAAACGTTTGGAAATCATGTCGTCTAGCCCTCTTTCTCGCCAGCGGAAAAAGCCTTCTTGGCTTCTTCATGCACGAGCTCTACCGTTTCATCCATCAACTGGCGATACCGCGTACTGGTCAGCACGCTGTAATCACGGGGGTGAGGGATATCCACGTCGATGATCTTCTTCGGCTTGCACGGACGCGAAGTCATGATGACCAGCCGATGCCCCAGGAAAATCGCTTCTTCCAGATCGTGGGTGATGAAGAAGATGGTGACCTTGTTTTTGTAATAGATTTCCAGCAAGGCTTCGTGCATCACCGATTTGGTGAGCGAATCGAGCGCGCGATAAGGCTCGTCGAACAGCAATACCTTTGGCTCATTCATCAGGGCCCGCACAATTTCCACCCGGCGACGCAAACCGGAGGAAACCTCACCCGGGAAATTGTGCTCCGTGCCGCTCAAACCCGCATCCGCCATGATGCTGCGCGCTTTTTCGTAAATTTCCTTTTTACTCAGCTTGCCCTGCATCATCGGGCCGAAGGCGACATTGTCTATGTTCGATTTCCACGGGAACAATGCGCCGTTCTGAAACACCACGATACGATCCGCGCCAGGCTGCGCCATGGGCTTCTCGGGGGGGCCGCACAAAAGCTCGTTATCAAGATAAATCTTGCCCGAAGTGATGCTGTGGAAGCCGGCGATCGCATTCAGCAACGTGGTCTTCCCGCAGCCTGACGGCCCGACAATCATGCAGATCTCGCCAGCCGGAATATCCAGCGAACAATGATCCACCGCCATCACCGCCGCACCTTCAGGGTCATAGATCTTGACGACGTCCTCGATCCGGATGGCACCTTTCAATGCCCCGCCGGCTTTTCCAGCTTGCGGGGGAACTTTCAAATCCTGCATTACTGCACTCATTACCGACCTCCCAAGGCAAGTTCGCGAACACGCCACTGCATCATGTAGTCACCCGCCATGCGCACCAGGGCGCTGGAGACATAACCCACTATGCCCAGTGTGATCATGCCGATGACGATGGTCGGGTAGCGCACCATCGTATAAGACGTATTGATGACATAACCCAAGCCATACTCACCGGCGACCATTTCGCCTGCCACCAGGGAGAACCAGGCAACGCCGATGGATATTTGCAGACCGGTGAACATGAAAGGCATGGCGCCCGGCACGATCACTTCCCTGAAGACCTGCCACTTGCTTGCACCCAGACAAGCGGCTGCCCGACTGTAGGACTCGTCGATCGTTTCAACCCCCAGCATGGTATTGAGCGCTGTGGCATAGAAAGACGCCAGGAACGTAAGAAAGATGACGGGGGTTTCAGAGCCCTGGAACATGATGATCGCCAGGGGGACCCAAGCCAGGATCGGAATGGGACGCAGGGTTTCAAAGACGGGGAAGACATACTCGCGGAAGGTCTTCGACCAGCCCAGGAACAAGCCCAGCGGCACGCCAAGGACCGTGGCCAGGAAGAAGGCAATGAGGATGCGGCGCACACTCACCCAGATGTGCTGGTAATACTCCGGCGTCCAGATGGACAGGCCGTAGACAGGATCCTTGCTGAACCACTCTTTCATCACGGTGGTCAATCCCGGCATGTCTGCGAATCTGGGCAATTTCCAGACCTCGACCGCGAGATACCAGGTTGCCAGAAGTATGCCGAAGCCCGTCATCATCAGATAGGGTTTGGGACTTTTCAGCCACTGCGACAAACGGAACATCGTCAGGCTCAAGCCGGTGGCCACGGTGACCGGCACCTGCGTGAAATGCGGGACATGCCCCGCCACCTCTTCCGGCATGGTGTACTCTTTATTGATCATGGTCGCGAAGCGGCTCATGACAATATCGCCGGTCTCTGGAGTGGCCTTGAAGAAATTGATCAGCTCCTCACCGTTGATCCGGATCAGCTCGGTCCGCTCCATACAGACCGTTTTCGCCATCCGGGTGCGCTGGTTATCGAGCACGGCTGCCCAGCCGAACACCCCGCCGCTACGCACGATTTTTTCCGGGTGTGTCGCCTGGAAGCCAATGCCCAGCGTATGCTGCACCGCGCCGGAAGACACAATGAACACATCGTCGGCAAAATCGCCCTGGTGATAGATGACATCTCCCCGGGCGTAGGACTCGTATCGAGCCAGCTTGGCAATTGCCTCGAGCATCTCGCCCGGGACCGTCTGGAACGGCATGGATCGCTTCAGCAGGTCTGCAGTCTGGTTTTGGTTCATATATATTCCTCTTGAAGCATATGCGGTCTGAAATCTTGAACCGTGGACGACGGTGCCAGGATCGTACAGACGTCAAGACTCTCACCAGCCGTGCGCGTCAAGTCATGCGCACAGCTGGAAACAATCCTGATGAAAATGGGTGGGAGGGAGGGTTAGTTGCCTTTATAGGCCGAGGCGGGCAAGGCCTTGACATCGCCGATCGGGCTCGTCAGGCCGCGTTCTTTCAACACGGCTTCGGCAAGTCCGGGCATGACGGCATCCGCACGCAATTTGGGCGTATTGATGCTTTTCACTTCATACAGGAAGGTCGTGGCCTTGGTGATGAGTGCCATCGCTTCCGGGCTGACGACGTAGGGGAGCTTGATCCGCTCGGACGTGCCACCCTCGGATGCCGGGTACGTTCCATACAGCGAGGTCCAGAGGACTTTATCGGTAAAGCCCGTGGTTTGCCCCTTCACCATGTTCACGATATTTTCTGCGTTTTTCGGGTCCGCCAGATACAGCTGGGCATCGAGTTCGGCATTGAGCCATGCCTTGACGACGTCGGGGCGCTGCTCGATCAGGTCGTTGCGCATGACCAGGAATCCGCCGTCGTTTTCGTTCACCGCGGTGCCCGACGCGATACGCTTGGCAAGGCCTTCCAGTACGAGACGGGATGCAGTGGGCTCCCAGATCACCGCAGCGTCAATCTTGCCGGCCCGGAAGCCGCTGGTAATGACTTCGATATTCTGGTTCAGGTAGCTGGAAGGCTCGACACCCGTTTTCTTGAACACCGCTTGCGCGAAACGGTCCGTGCAAGAGCCTTTCGGTACCGCCACGCGCTTGCCGTTCAGCCACTTGATGGCCTCATCCTGATTGGCAAATTTGGGCGCGTCTTTCTTCGCCAGGAAAATGTTGCACTGATCGTAGCCCAGACCCAGCGTGGCGACGATGCGAAGATCCGCAACTTGCTGTTTCGTCGTGGAAACGATGGCCGGCATGTCGCCCATGTAGCCGATATCCTGCTTGCCTGCGAGCATCGCGTTGACGATCACCGCACCCTGCAAGCCGACCGCGAACGTCACGGTAGAACCCTTGGGCAGGTACTTCTCGTAAAACTTCATGGGCTGCATCACCACCCCGGACCACGACTCCGTGTAATACGGCTGGTAGCCTACGGTCAGATGAATGGGGGTACCCACTTTCCCATAGTTATTCACCCCCGCGAACGCTGAAGACACGCTCCCGACGGTGAGGCCAACACTCGCAACTGCAGCCGTCAATGTGAGGCCAATGCAACGGTTAAACCAATTCATAAGACTAGTCATGATGAAGTTCTCCTCTGTTATAAACGCACTTCACTGCTACGGGACATAATCAATACTGATTACTCTTTTATCTGTACGAAATTCACATGCTGTGCAAAGCAGGGTTTTGATGCCATCGCGTTACGATGTGTGTGGTCTATTTTTCTCCTTGAGAGCCCAGATGACGGGTGATCAGCGTGGAAAGTTTGCGCATGACGAGGTAGCCCGACACCGGATCGGATTCGAGGGCCTTCAGGGTTGCCTCGCCGTTCAGACGCAGCAGGACCGAATCTTCCAGGCTGGTGGCTTTTGCAATCCTGCGTTCCTGGTTTTCGAGCAATGCCGCCCAGCCAAACACTTCCCCTTTGCGTAGAACAAAGCCGGCAGGGCTTGTCCCATCGCGGCCGATGAGAAACTCGACGCGGCCCGATTCAAGGATATAAAGATCGTCGGTGGGATCGCCGATGTTGTAGAGAACGCCGCCGCTTCCGTATTTCTCGCGACGGGCAAGCAGATCGAGCCGTTGCAGCGTATCGTCGGACACGTCCATGAACAGTTGCGCGGCTTTCAGCGCACTGGATTGCACAACGAAAATCTCGCCGTCTTCAACCTGAACTTCGTATTTCTCAAGAGGCACCTCGGCAAGTGTTCCGACCTCTTTTCCGGTAGTAATGTCCCACTGCCACAAATGCTGGTGACACGTGAGCACGGCGCCATCGTAGTAGCCTTCCGCCAGGCAGACTTCCTGATGAGGACAAAGGCCCTGATAGGCGTAATAGGTGTCGCCCGCGTTGGCGATCAAAACCTTCAGCCCACCCTCGGTGTCATATTCCTTCATCCCGTTGCTGGGGATTTCAGCCGTATTACATATACGTATCTTGCTCATTTGCCATCCCTAACTGAATTTGTCATAACAAATATTGTCGGTGGTCATTCTCGCCTGGAGCAGCACGCGTATGGCTGCATCCACCATCGGCGGCGGGCCGGCAAGATACGCCCGGACATTCTGGTAGCCGCCCTGCATATGGCGTCCCGCCACATCGTGCACATAGCCCGTATCAAATTTCAGTTGCGGATGGTCATTCAGCGCGGAGGCAGGGGCCTCCTCTTTCGAGAGGGCGATGACTACATTCAGATTGTCGCCACACAGGGTCCGCAATTTGGAGAATTCATCAAGAAAGAAGGCATCCTTCAATGTCTGCACGCCAAAGAACACATCGCCTTTGTACTGACTGAAATAATCGTTTTGTGCGGCTCGCGACAGGATGGAGAGCATCCCTGCGATGCCACTGCCGCCGGCAATGCAAAGTACGTTTTTGGCCAGACTCGGATAAAAGGTCGCTTGACCCAACGGGCCGAACAGGTCGACCTCCACCCCTTCGCAGTCGGTATTGAAAAGCCACTCGGATATGCCTCCGCCCGGCTTTTTCTTGACTATGAATTCAAGGCTTTCCGCTTCGCGCTGGTGATTGACCATCGACCATCCGCGATATCCCGCCACGCCGGGCGCCTGGACCAGCATGAACTGGCCGGCGTCAAACTCCATTGGCTGATTCAGCCTGACCTGAAGATGGATCACGTCTGGCGTCAACAGTCTTGCGGAACTGATCACGCCCTTCATCGCGGCGGGCACGCACACGTCCGCCTCGATAGGTTGCACAAAGCTCGCCACTTCGATCGAAACATCCGTTTTGGCGGCGCACTGGCACATCAGGAACTCGTCGTCGTCCTTCAGATATTTGCGTCCCGGCGCCTCAGGCCAGCCGTCGATCACCTCTCCGGAGACCAGCCGTGCCTTGCACGTCCCGCATGTTCCACTCGCGCATTCATAGGGCAGGCCAATGGCTTCACTCAACCCGGCATAGAGTATTTTCTCCCCTTCGGTCGTCTCGAATTGATACGCGCGGTTCCTGGCATTGACCTGTATTTTCATAGCGCTGTTAGTCCATTAAAACCATCAAAGAGGAATATGGAATCCGATGCCGAGCAGGCGGGTTTCAAGCCGGACGTTCCGACTCAGCAACAACGGCTTGTCTCCACTCAGGGAAATGGTGTCGTGGACCTTGCCCACCGCGAACAACTCGGTTGCGCCGCCATCGAGCGACGTCTTGAAGGCCTGTAAAAAACTGATCGTTTTAGCCTGCTTTGCGGCTTCGTCCTGCTCAACGGTGTACACCGTCAGATGGCGGCTCAGCGATGCATGATCGCTGTTGTGCCTGGGCAGCGTGTCAAACAGCAGCTTCATGCCTTCCTTGTTCTGTTCGAGCCAGGCTGTTTCCTTGCGGATTTCCGGGATATAGGCAGTAATGGAATAATTGAACGCCGGATCGCACAAGTCCAGGAATCCGGCAAAGTCCTTGCTGTCCATCAACAGCGCAGACCGGTAAATCAGTTCATCAATCAATGTTTTGGACGTCACGTCAACACCTCTCTTGTTGAAGTCATGGAAGGCGGCAAATGGCTGGCGGATGGCAGCACATTTGCCGCACAAGGCATTACGGCTTATGCCAGTTTGTTGTCATTGAAGGGGTCGTACGCCTTGCGTCCCATGCGCTTGCTCCATTCCGCATAAAAGTGCCGCATCCCCACTTCATCATGGATCGTCGAATTTTCTTCGCGGCCGTGCAGAACCCACTTGCTGTCGCTTCCTTCGCGCATGGCCAGCCCTTGCCCGTGCACGCCCAGCAGATCTTCGTGCAGGTTGCGGCCAAAGGGCCCCCAGATCGTGTTGTGGTCACGGATCCGCTCGGCGCGCTGCTCCGGCGTGTCGCTCTTGAGCCCCAGGCCGCGGTACTCGATGATCAGTTTGTCCGGTCCCAGCGGAATGGCCGTATCCATCCGCAACACCGAGGTGCGAAGGTTGAAGGTCATGCCCGGGAAGAGATCGATCAGCACCCAACCGCCAGGCGCCAGGCCCGGCCAGCCCACCGACCGTGTCTTGCTCCCCGCATAGGCATCGTATTTGATCTCCATCGAGCCCACCGAAGCATGGCCGTTTGGATAACCTTTGTACTGGCGGTCAAAGTAGCCAGGCTGCAGCATGCCCGTGATGCGGTTGAAGTAATGCATGTAGTCATGGTAGAACTCGCTGTTCGTGTCATGCCACAGCTTGTAATTCGAGTCGACGATCGCCTTGTGGTAGGTAAAGACTTCCAGAGGCATGCTGAGGTTCTCTTCCATCAGGCCCAGCGCGTCACCGATATAGTCCTTGAGCGGGCCGCTGTTGTCGTCCACGTTCACCCAGACAAAGCCGCCGTAACCCACCTCGCTTTTCACTTCACGCAGGCCGGCGTCCTTGCAGTCATAACGCTCCTGGTAACCCTCTTTACCGCGGGGAATGTCGATGCAATCTCCTTTCGGGTTGAACGACCAGGCGTGGAAAATACAGGTGATGCGCTTGGCGTTTCCGACAGGATCGTAAAGCAGCGTATTGCCGCGATGCGGGCAGATGTTATAGAAGGCCCGCACCTTCATGTCTTCACCACGGATCATGAAGAGCTGTGCTCCGCCCGGATGATGAAAAGTGCGATAATCGTTGGCATTCGGGATTTCCGACTCGTGACAGCCGATAATCCAGCATTTATTGAAAATCTTTTCCTGCTCCTCGCGGAAGATCTGTTTATCCGTATAAATACGTGTGTCCACAAAGTGAGTAGACGGAAATTTCGGCTGCTCTTTCCATGCGGTTTCATTACGCGACATTTTTTTATCTCCTATCGTATTGAACAAGGACAAAACATTTCCTTGCAAAGAGATAAGCACGAGACGTGCCAGGTGTGACATACGTAATTCCCGCATGGCGCAGCGCGCGTCAAATCGCGACTGTCACAATGCCAAGATCGAATAACGGGATTAATGAATCGATTGAAAACATGCATTGCCCTGTATCAATCAGGATGTTTTTGAAACAGTGTGCCCCACATTCGCTACATCCCTCCGTGACGAAGCACCGCATTCCTTGCACAGAGTGCCCTTCATCCGACGAAAAAACAGGGTTTCCGGGATCGGGCAGGCAGGTCAGTGAACGCCCCGGCGCGGTGTCGGGCGTGGACATGGCGATATGCCACCCCCCTTCGTTCGGGGTCTCCCCGGCTTGAATGCGCCACGCACGGCACGGCAGGAAGGGACATGGGTGGCGGGCTCGTCCTGCCTGGCAGGCCACTGAAGCCGGGGCCTTCAATCTGCTCCACACTCCGGCGCATGCGCCAACCGGGATAGTCCCGCATGTTCCGATCTGCCGCCGGACACCTTCGACCAGGAGCGAAAAGGGATGCCGGGGTCTTCGGACCGCGGCCATGTGCGCCCGGAAAGGCCTGTTCGCCTGCCGCTGTGCAACGCCTGTCCACCGACCTATCATTCCAGAACGCCCCGGAACGACGAACCGCAGCCTCCACCGCCCGCTTCGTCATGCGTTTCTGCACAGCTTCCAGCACGATCCGACTGTGACAACGACATGAAACCGGGACAAATTGTCACACCGTATCGAATCGTTCAGCCCCAATCCCGATACGGGTAAACCCTGGTCCGCGCCGGGAAAGTCCTTAATTTCATTTCGAACGGCTACGTAAAAACACTTAAAATCGGATGGAACATTTTGATTTATATATAAAATAATTTTACGGCACGCGTATTGCTTGGACTGGTTGCGAACTTCGCTCCAGACCTGCAACAAATTGCTGGTTTGCATAAGGGCGTCGCACCAGCGTGTTGTCTGTTCAACGATAAGGAGATCGATATGCTCAAAAGCAATAACCATTTTTCACTGAAGGCCCTGGTGGCCGCCGTTTCTGCAACGGTGGCATTGGGCGTCGTCGCACTGCCGACGCTCTCGCATGCGGATGAAACGGCGTGTTCACCCTTTACCCCCCTCATCAAGGGACAGGAAGATCTGGTCTACGTCTGGACGCTGGGCGTTGAAGGGGTCGGCGATGGTTCGGACAAACTCGTGACCGTGGATGTGCGTCCTGGCTCCAAGACCTTCGGCAAGGTCATCAATTCCTTGTCGGTGGGCGGGCGCGGCGAAGCGCACCACATGGGTTTCAGTGACGACCGGCGCTACATGTGGGCAGGCGCGCTGGATAGCAACAAGATGTTCGTGTTCGATATCGGCACCGATCCAAGCAAGCCGAAACTGATCAACACCATCACCGATATAGTCGAAAAGACCGGCTATGTCGGGCCCCACACCTTCTACGCCCTGCCCGGCCGGATGATGATACAAGCCCTGTCCAACACCAAGGACCATGGCGGCGTGACCGGCATCGCCATCTACAGCAACGACGGAAAATACATCTCGAAACATGACATGCCCACCACCCAGCTCGGTGGGGCCGGCGTCACGGGCGACGGCTACGGTTACGACCTCGGCATCAACCCCCAGAAGAATGTCCTGCTGACGTCCAGCTTCACCGGCTGGAACAATTACATGATGGATTTTGGGAAGATGGTCAAGGATCCCGACGCCATGAAGCACTTCGGCAACACCATGGCGATATGGAATCTGAAAACCATGGAGCCGATGAAGGTTTTCGATGTGCCCGGCGCGCCGCTGGAAATCCGCTGGTCGCTGAAGAAAGGCGACAACTGGGCCGTGACCGCCACCGCCCTGACCTCCAAGCTGTACGTGATCAAGCAGGACAACAAGGGTGAATGGCAGTCGTACGACGTCGGCACCATCGGCAATCCCGCCGACATCCCGCTGCCGGTGGATATTTCCATTACCGCCGACGGCAAGGGTCTGTGGGCCAATACCATGCTGGAAGGCATGACGCGCTTCTACGATTTCAGCAATCCGATGAAACCGAAGGAAGTCTATTCGAAGAAAATCGGCTCCCAGGTCAACATGGTGTCGCAATCCTGGGATGGCAAGCGGGTGTACTTCACGACCTCCCTGCTGGCCAACTGGGACAAGAAGGGCAAGGACGATGAGCAGTTCCTGAAGATGTACAAGTGGAACGGCAAGAAGCTTACGCACGTCTTCACCATCGACTTCTACAAGGAAAAGCTCGGCCGCGCCCACCACATGAAGTTCCAGGCGCTCAACCTGAACACACTGCAACCGCTGGCTGCCACCCAATCCCAGGATCTGGAAAAGCTCAGCCTCGCATTGACCGGACCGAAGGAAAAATAATCTGATGTCCAGACAGAGCGCTTACATTGCTTGGGCTCTTCGCCTCCCCTTGCGGGGGGGCGGTTTTTTTTCCATGCTCCTGGCACTCGCCCTGACGGGTGCCGGCATGGCCTGCGCCGCGGAGAGCCATTCATCCAGGGAGATCACCGAGCAGGCTGGCGTGATCATGGATTTCGAGCCCAGTCCCGCCGGCAGTTACAAGCTGTACAACATCAAGGACGCACCCGATGGCAAGGTGCTGGATACCGACGGCAAGGCCCGTTCGCTCTCCGAATTCACCGGGGACAAGGTCACGCTGTTGTCCTTCATTTACTCAAGCTGTGCCGATCCCGGTGGCTGCCCTTTCGCCTATCTGGTGTTTCATACCCTGCAAAACCGGCTGGAAGCACATCCGGAATTCAAACACAGCGTCCGCCTCGTCAGCCTGTCTTTCGACCCCAGGCGCGATACGCCCGAGGTCCTCAAACTGTACGCGGGAGACAGCGGGAAAGACGATCGCGGGGTGCAATGGGATTTCCTCACCACCACATCGCTCCATGACCTCATCCCGATCCTGGATGCATACGGCCAGGATGTCTATTTCGATGTCGATCCCGTCACCAGGAAGCCGCTCGGTACCTTGAGCCATGTATTGAAAGTATTCCTGATCGACCGTCACCACGTCATCCGGGAGATATACACCACCGCCTATCTGTCGCCCGACGTCGTGTACAACGACATTCTCACTCTGTTAATGGAAGAAGGTATCAAACTGCCATGAAAGTCATCCGTTCCTTCCGCTGGCTATCGCTAGCCAGCGTACTGTCATGCCTGTCAGCGGCCGTTCATGCCGACACCCCGGTCAGTCTGGCTACCCCGCTTGGCCTGCCCCCCCTTGTCATTCCGGCCTCGAATCCGCTCACCCAGGAAAAAATCGACCTCGGACGTCGCCTGTTCATGGATCGGCGCCTCTCGCACAACAACACCCAGTCCTGCGGCATGTGCCATGTGCCCGAACAAGGCTTCACCTCGCATGAACTGGGCTCCGCAGTCGGCATTGAAGGACGCAGCCATCGCCGGAATTCACCCACCATCTTCAACGTCGGCTACCAGCACAGCCTGTTCGTCGACGGACGCGAACCGCATCTGGAAGACCAGATCTGGGGTCCGTTGCTGACCAGAAATGAAATGGATATGCCGGCTATCGGCTATGTCGTGGAAAAAGTCCGCCAGTTGCCCGAATACAAAGGCATGTTCGAAGCGGCCTTCAACGGCCCCGTCACCGCGGAACGCCTCGGCCAGGCCCTCGCCAGCTATGAGCGCACCCTGATTTCCGGCAACTCCCGCTTCGACCGCTGGTACTTCGGCGGCGAGAAAAATGCACTGAATGCCATGGAACAGCGTGGATTCCAGGTTTTCATGGGCAAGGGACGTTGCGTCACCTGTCACTCGATGGGTGAAAAAAGCGCGTTATTCACCGATCACAAATTCCACAACACCGGGCTTGGCTGGGAACGCACCATGTTCCCGGAGCGTACAAGCTACCGCGTACAACTTGCGCCCAATGTATTCGTCAACGTCAACGCCCAGCATCTCAAGTCGTTTGAGCCGCCCATGCCGGACGTGGGGCGTTACGAGATCACGTTCAATCCGAAAGACAGCTGGGCATACAAGACCCCCATGCTGCGTAACGTGGAACTGACCTCCCCCTATATGCACGACGGCTCGCTTCAGACCCTGGAGGAAGTCGTCGATTTCTACGACAAGGGCGGGATCGACAATCCGGAAAAATCGCCTCTCATCGTTCGCCTGAATCTGACGCCGGACGAGAAAACTGCGCTGGTCGCATTCCTCAAAAGCCTGACCGGCGACAATGTTCCCGCGCTGGTGCGTGATGCGCGTACCGCCCCGGAAAATCTGCCGCTCCTGGATGTCGATCCGAGCGACACGTTCATGAATCAGGTCAACGCCAGACTGCCCTGAACGGAATCTCTTCCCGCCCCCCCATGAGGAAGGAATGCCTGCCTGACCCGCGGCGTCCGCTCATCGCCGCGGTGGGCGGCGGAGCGGACCCGGACTGACGACGCGTCGAGGCGATCGGCCATGACAGCCGGCATGGCCGGCACCGGCCCCACCGCTGGCCGCGAGTGCCTCCTGATGGCCTGCACCACCCGTATCGAACCCCCGATTGCCCGGCCGCCCCGGCGGGCCCGCGCCCGGCCGTATCATATCGGCTGGCGGCCGCGCCTCGTACGCTTGCCAGGCCCTTCAGTTACCCCATCCACCCCCCATCAAGCTGTATTGAACATCGAAAGGAAAAAAATGGATCACAAAAAAATCATCTTCAAGTCGGGTGAAGCCACCGTCCTCGCCCGCGAAGGGCAATTCACCGACGCCATGCCTGAAATCCTGATCGGCAGCGTCGATGGCCCCGTCGGGCACGCCTTCGCCAACATGATGGGGCAGACCGCCGGCCACACCCGCATGTTCGCCATCCGCGCCTGCAACCAGCAGGTGCGCCCCGCCACGCTGATGGTGCCCAAGGTCACCATGAAAAGCATGGCCTACGTCGATCTGTTCGGTGGAACGGTGCAGTCAGCGACCGCCGACGCCGTGCTCGACTGCGTCATCGACGGTACCCTGCCGCGCGATCAGATCAACGACCTGTGCATCGTCAGCCTGGTATGGATCGATCCCCGCTGCGCAACCGATCCCAATCTCGATCACAAGGATCTCTATCGCACCAACTACGAGGCCACCAAACTGGCCATTCGGCGCGCGCTCAACGACGAGCCTTCCATCGATGAGCTGATCGCCAACCGCCACGCGATCACGCACGACATGTACGACCCGACGGCCTGAGCGCCGCGCCGGCCCGCAGTATCCCGTGGCCGGCCAAGTATTTTCCCCACTAGGCATCCCTCCGCCCAGGTCCAAGAATGACTGGAGTGTCCGATGTTGGGCGGGCACCCATTCCATTCACCAGAGAAGGAGGAAAACACCATGAAAGTTATTTGGGACGACCAGGCCTGCTGCCACAGCGGCAATTGCGTGAAAACCCTGCCTGAAGTATTCAAGGTGGAAAACGGCCAGTTCCTGATCCAGCCGCAAAACGCCAGCGAGCAGCAGGTGCAGCAGGTGGTGGCCGCCTGCCCGGCCAAGGCGCTGCGCATCGAGGCCAGCTGACCCGGAAGGCGCGCCGGCCATGCGTACAAATACTCATGGCCGGGCGTAGACATTCGGATTATCTTGAAAGCGTGAGGTCGGTAGAGTTTCCCCCACATCCCCGCAACACGGGATTGCCGCATCGGGTTCGCCCGCGCGGACGGAGGCCGGACCCGCAGGACCAAATGGGCTCGGCAGTACTGTAAATTTGGGGGTACACAGGAGATCGATATGCTCAAAACCGCTATGGAACGCGACCAGCAGGCCCGTCCGTTCGAAAAATCCATCAAGCAGTTTGGCGAGGCCGTGATGAACGACCAGAGCCTGTTGACCAGGCTCGACCAGACGCCGGACAAGGAAAGCTTCATCCAGCTCTATCGCGGCCTCGCCGCGGACCGGGGCATCCACTTCTCGCGGGACGATCTGCTCATTGCCGTTCAGGAACAGAAGCAGGGCAGCAACTGGGTCATCCCCAAGACGGTGCTGCGCATGATCGCGGACCGTTTTTAAGGAGGAACGACATGAGCGACGAAATCAAGACCAATACCGGCCGCGTCGTGGGTTCCTGGGACGGCAAGCAAGCTACCGAACTGATGTCCGCACTGGCCAGCATCCGCCAGCAGATGTACAAGGAAGGCAGCCAGGACAAACTCATCGCCCGGGAAATGCCGCATCGCGATCAGCTTCCCGAGGACCTGCACAACTTCAAGGCTTATCATATCTGGGGCTGCGACGCCGGCGGCCATTGCGTGGTGGGAACCAATGCAAATCGTATCGAGCCCATACAAAAAGTACGGAGCTTCTCGCTCATCGATCATCATTGATCGCGGGCACCGCCTTCGCCCCGGCCTTTCAAACAGGCCGGGGCGAAGGCATTGGATCGACCAGCCCCAACCCGCCGCCCGGCGCGGCCCCATGCAGGAGGACTGCCCATGCAGGTGAAATCGATACGCGACCGGGTTGCCGACAGGGCGTCGACGAGCGCCGGGCAACACCTCGACGCCCTGCTGCACAAGGCCCAGGAGATTGCCCGGGAGGTGGTGGCCCCCGCTACCGAAGCGGTGGACCGCGACGCACGCTGGCCGGAGGCCGCCATTCGTGCACTGCAACAGGCGGGACTCGGCGGCCTGGTGGTGCCTGCGGTCTATGGCGGCCAGGGCCACGGTCTGCTGGCCCTGGCCCGGATGTGCGAGGTGCTGGGCCAGGAGTGTGCCTCCACCGCCATCTGTTTCGGCATGCACAGCGTGGGCGCATCGGTGATCTCGGCCAATGCCACCCCGGACCAGCAGGCCCGCTTTCTGGCCCCCATTTGTGAAGGTCGCCACATCACCACCCTGTCCCTGAGTGAGGCGGGCACCGGCGTTCATTTCTATCTGCCCCAGACCAGCCTGGAATCCCTGGGTGCCGAGCGCTACAGCCTGACCGGAACCAAGACCTTCGTCACCAACGGCGGTCACGCGGATTCCTATGTGGTGTCGGTGGTGGCGGCGGACCCGGACGCGCCGGTGGGGCAGTTCTCCTGCATCGTGGTGCCCGCCGACGCAGCCGGCCTGAAATGGGGGCAGCCCTGGGATGGCCTCGGGATGCGCGGCAATTCCTCGCGCTCCATGGAACTGCACGGGGTGGAGGTGCCGCACAGCAACCTGCTGGGCAAGGAAGGCGACCAGATCTGGTACATCTTCAACGTGGTGATGCCCTACTTCCTGATCGCCATGGCAGGCACCTTCCTGGGCGTGGCCACCACCGCCCTGGAAGAGGCGCGCAAGCACCTCATGCGCCGTTATCACGCCCATACCGGTTCCAGTCTGGCCCAGACCTCGGTGCTGCAGCATCGCCTCGGCACCCTGTGGGGCGTGCTCGAACGCACCCGCAGACTCACCTACCATGCCGCCGCCAGCTTCGACGCCGGCGAACCCGACGCCCTGATGGCGGTGATGGCGGCCAAGGTGGAGGTGGCCGACTGCGTCGTGGCGATGGTCAATGAAGCCATGACCCTGTGCGGCGGCATCGGATACCGCAGCGGCTCGCGTCTGCACCGGCTGCTGCGGGACGCCCGCGCCGCCCATCTCATGTCCCCCACCACCGATCTCCTGCGCGTGTGGATCGGCCGTGGCCTGCTGGGCCAGCCTCTGCTCTCGGACTGAGTCCGACGAACCATGACCGCGCCGCCCGCCGAGATTCCCGGACTGGTCAGCCTGGTAGGGGTGGATCCGGCGCTGGCGCGGCTGCTGCAAAGCCGGCTGTGTCCGATGCTGACGGTGAAGACCCTGGACGACCAGAACAGTCTGTTCCTCCACATGGAAGGCGGCGGCCTGCCGGTGGACGCCGTGGTCCTGGGCATGGCCCTGGAAGAACCGGTGCGGATCGCCCAGCACATCCACGTGCACGACAAGCACATCCCCATTCTCATCCTCAGCCGCCCCGGCGACTGCGATCAGCTCAAACGCACCCTCATGTTCAGCCCGTTCCTGGGCAACGAGGTGACGCCCTGGTCCACCGACGAACCGGACGGCCTGCCGGCGACCCTGCGCCAGGCGGCCGAGCGGCGGCGTCTGCGCGTTCGCAATCAGAACGTCCTGTCTTCCGCCCATATCCGTCTGGAAAAGCTGCCCCTGCTGCAGCCCGATGCCTCCCACTACCTGGACCAGCTGCTCGATCACGCACCCATCGGCGTGGTGACCGTGGATCCGGCCGGCGCCATCCTCACACTCAACCGGCAGGCCCAGGACACGCTGCGCGTTGCGGAACGCGGCGCGCTGGGGCGGCTGCTCGGCGATCTATTCCCGATCGCCGAACGGCAGCGGCTGTACGCCCTGCTGAGCCGCTGCACGTCGCACGGCCCGCGTCCCGCACCCGAGGTATTCGAGTTCCGCTCCGCCGACGGCACGCCGCGTTTCGTGGAGACAGGCTGCACCCCCCTGACCTACCGCACCGGCCAGCGCGGCATCATGCTCATCATGCAGGACGTCACCGACCGCATACGGGCGGAGCGGGAACGCTGCCGGGCCGAGGAAGATCTGCGCCTGCACGCCACCGTGCTGCGCGCTTTTCACGAGATCAGCTCGGACCGCTCCCTGACCCTGGAAGAAAAGCTCAATCACCTGCTCAAGCTGGGATGCGAGCAGTTCGGCCTGCCCATCGGCATCCTCTCCCAGGTCAACGGCGATATGATCAGGGTGCTGGACTCGGTGGGCGGAAAGGGCCGGTTTCCAGTGGGCGGCACCCGCGAACTGGGGCAGACCTATTGCGGCGGCACCGTGCACTCCAGCGAACCGGTGGCCCTGGAACATGCCGCGGCCAGCGAATGGCGCGATCATCCCAGCTATACCCAGGGCGGGCTGGAGGCCTACATCGGGGTGCGCGTCCAGGTCGAGAACGATCTCTACGGCACCCTCTGTTTCGCCAGTCCCAGCCCGCGTCCCCGGCCCTTCAGCTCGGCCGACCGCGAAATCCTCAAGCTCATGTCCCAATGGGTGGGCAGCGAGCTGCGCCGGGAACGGGCCGATGCCCATATGCGCAAGCTGTCGGGGGCTCTGGAACAGGCCGTCGACGCGGTCATCATCACCGACCGCGAGCGCTTCATCGAATATGTGAACCCCGCGTTCGAAACCCTCACCGGCTACCGGAAGGAAGAGGCGATCGGGAAGAAAACCTATTTCCTGCGTTCGGGGCTGCACGACGACAGGTTCTACCGTGAGTTGTGGCAGGTCATCGGTACGGGCGGCGTATACCGGGGCGTCCTCGTCAACCGCAAAAAGGACGGCAGCCTGTACCACGAAATGAAGACCATCAGCCCGCTCAAGGACGACCAGGGGCGCGTCACCCATTACATTTCCACCGGGCACGACATCACCGAACGGGTGCGTGCCGAGGAGCGGGACCGCCTGCACCGTGCCGAGCTGGCGCACGTGGCGCGCCTGAGCACTCTGGGCGAAATGGCCTCGGGCCTGGCCCACGAATTGAATCAGCCCCTGTGCGCCATCACCACCTACGCCCAGACCGCCCTGCGTGTCCTCACGGATCCGGACGGCAATGCGGAGCGGGCGCGCTACGGTCTGGAGCAGGTGGTGCGTCAGGCCGAACTGGCCGGCGGAATTTTCCGGCGCCTGCGTCATTTTGCCCGCAAGGGCGACATGAACCGCCGCCGTGTCTGCCTGAAGGAGGTGATACAGGAGGTGGCGGGATTCATCCAGGCCGATGCCCGGCAAAGCGGTGTGCGGGTCGAACTGGCGGTGGCCCGCAACCTGCCCAGGGTGCTGGCCGATCCGATCCAGATCGAACAGGTGCTGCTCAACCTGGCGCGCAACGCCATGGATGCCATGGCCGGCGTCGAGAAGCCGCGCCGGCAACTCCTGATCAAGGCCCGCCGCCAGGGCAGACGCGGGGTGCGGATGGAGATTCACGACTGCGGGCGCGGTTGTCCGCAGGAAGTGGCGGACCGTTTGTTCGAGCCCTTCTTCACCACCAAGCCCGACGGCCTGGGCGTCGGCCTCGGCATCAGCCAGAGCATCATCGAGGCCCACAACGGCCGGCTCTGGCTCGACGGCAATTCCGACCAGGGCGCCACCTTCTGTTTCACGCTGCCTGGCGATGAGGATCAAGCACATGCGACCTCTTCCTGCGATTAAACCCATGGTCCACGTGGTGGACGACAACCCCGCGGTACGCGACGCCATCCGCTGGCTGGTGGAGCAGGTCGGCCTGAGCGCCCGCACCTACGCCACGGCCCAGGAATTCCTGTCGGCCTGCGATCCCGCCATGCGCGGCTGCCTGGTGCTGGATATCCGCATGCCCGGCATCAGCGGTCTGGACCTGCAGGACCGGCTGCAGAAACAAGGCATCCACCTGCCGGTGATCATCATCACCGGGCACGGCGACGTGCCCGTCGCGGTGCGGGCCATGAAGGCCGGCGCACTGGAGTTCCTGCAGAAGCCTTTCAACGACCAGACCCTGCTGGATGCCATCCATGCCGCGCTGGAAAAATATCATGCGATCTGGGCGCAGCAGGACCAGAGCCACCACACCGTCCGCAACCTGTCCGCGCTCACCCCGCGCGAACAGAAAGTGCTGGATCTGCTGCGCCACGGCAAGCCCAACAAGGTCATCGCCTACGAGCTGGATTTGTCGGTACGTACCGTGGAAGGCTATCGCGCCCGCATCATGGAAAAAATGGGCGCGCGCTCGCTGGGACAGCTCATCGAGATGGTCGTGCAGGCCACACCGAAAGGCTGAGAGGCCGCGACGTCTCCGGCGGCCGCGCCCAGCGCCGCGAACCCCGCCGCCCCGCAGCCGGGCGGGTTCCCCAAACCCCCGTAAAACCACGTATCCGCGCGTAGTACTGCGGATTTTCGCGCCTGCCGTTTCACCCTATAAATACGCCACGGACGGACTGCGCCATGCCATCGGAACAGCGCGGGCCGTCTCGATCCCGAACACTATCGAAAACGAAAGGAGCAAGACCATGCGCAAGCTGATTTTTGGACATCTTGTCTATCTCTATACGCCGATCGGCATTCTGGCCACCATCGCGGGCATCCTTGCCGGCGGTCCCTGGGTCTGGGTCGGGATGGGCATCTTCGGCTTCAACATCCTGATGGATACCCTGACCAAGGGCGTTCATACCCGGGGTGCGGCGGTCAACAAGCAGGGCCAGCCGGTCGGTTCGGCGGGCATGCTCAACCTGATGATGTACGTCCAGCTCCTGAGCTTCGCCGCGCTGCAGGTCGCCGTGGTCTGGCGCATCTACCAATACCTCGCGGGCGTGCCCATCGAGACGATGATGTGGAACGGTTTCGCCTACCAGAACGGCATCACCGGCTGGGAGCTTTATGCGGTCGTCGTCGGCGCGGCCATGCATCAGGGTCTGGGCATCATCTTCGGTCACGAGCTGTCGCACACCAAGGGCATCGGCTTCCTGATCTCGCGGATGATGATGGGGCTGTCGGGCGTTGCGGCCTTCTGCTACGCGCACGTCTACAACCATCACCTCGAACTCGGCCGCGCCTGGCTCGGCCCCGAAGGCAACAAGATGATGGACGACAGCGATCCGGCCACCGCACCGCGCGGGCGCGGCCTGTACAAGCACTGGGTCATCTCCACGATCGGCCAGTCCTACTTCGGCTTCCGTACCGAGCAGCGCCGCCTGAAGCGCATGGGCAAATCCTTCTTCTCGCTGTCCAACCGCTGGATCCGCGGCTACCTGATAAGCCTGCCTACCGTGGCCCTGTTCGGTGGCGTTGGTTATCTGGCTTCCGGCGCCGAAGGCGCGCTGTTCTCGCTCGGCTGCATGCTGGTGATCTGGGTGATTTCGTCGTTCGAGCTCGAAGCACTCAACTACATGGAGCACTACGGCCTCATCCGCGTGAAGGACCAGCCGATCGAGTACCGCCACTCGTGGGACAACGACAACGTCTTCACCAGCTGGGCCTTCATCGAGATCGGCCGCCAGGCCGACCACCACGACCGCGGCGAGACCCACTTCTGGGAGCTGTCGAGCGTCGGCCAGCCGTCTTCGCCCGACGGCAGCCCCAACGCGATGATGGGCTATTACAGCGAGTTCGTCCTGGCGCTGGTACCGCCCCTGTGGCACGCCGTCTACAAGAAGAAGCTGGCCATCTGGGACCGCGACTTCGCCAACCCGGAGGAGCGCAAGATTGCCGCCGAAATCAACCGCAAGGTCGGTTACACGGTCGATCCGGAAACGGTTAGCGGCCGCAAGCTGGAAGTGAACTACGCGTTCTGACGCAAGCCTGCCGGCCCGCTCGCGGGCCGGCCCCATCACGGCAGACATGCCGGCAAGGAGACGACAATGAGTGAAACCGCAACCCCCACCCTGTACGACCGCCTCGGCAAGCGCCCCGGCATCGAGGCCATCGCAACCGATATCTTCAACAATCACAAGAGCAATCCGATCGTCAGGAACCGCTACGTCAACAGCGATCCGGCGACCGTGATCCGTCTGGTGACCGAGATGTGCTGCGCCGGCTTCGGCGGTCCGGAAACCTACACCGGCCGCGACATGATCACGGCCCACACCGGCATGAACATCAACGAGGCCGAATTCGTCGCGGTCTGCGACGACGTGCTGTCCGCGCTGGACAAGCACAGCGTCGGGCAGAAGGAGAAGGACGAAATCCTCTGCATTCTCTATTCGCTGAAGAACCAGATCGTCCACCTGTAAGACCCGGCGCCCGGGATGCCGCGCGGCGTCCCGGGTGTGACGAACAAGCAAAGAAAGGAGTGCCGCCATGTTCGGTTTCTTCGCCCGCAAAGGCCCGTTCAAAGCCAACATTGCACCCTGCGACGCCAGTTTCGAGGTCCGTCCCGGCGACAACCTGCTCAAGGCGGCGCTCGACAACGGCCTGCCCTGGCCGCACAACTGCCGTGTCGGCAGTTGCGGACAGTGCCGCTGCCGCCTGAAAAGCGGCAAGATCAAGGCGCTCAACGATTTCAGCTACGTCCTGTCGGGCGAGGAGATGGACAGCGGCGTCATCCTGGCCTGCCAGACCAGCCTGCGCAGCGACGTCGAGATCGAAGTCGTCATGGACCAGCCGCCCACGCAGCTTTCACAGCCGAAAACGGTGGCCGGCGCGATCGCGGACATGCGCGCGCTGACCCACGACATTCTCGAAGTCTGCATCCAGCTCGACGCGCCGCTGCCGCCCTATCTGGCCGGCCAGTACGCCGAGCTGACGGTGCCGGGGGTGATCGAGAAGCCGCGCTCGTATTCCTTCGCGGCCGCGCCGGACGCCGAACAGCCGGGCCTGGTGCGGTTCTTCATCCGGCACGTGCCGGAGGGCGAAATGACCACCTGGCTGCACGCCGCCGACCGGCGCGGCCAGCGCGTGAGCGTGACCGGCCCCTACGGCTCGTTCTGGCTCAGGGAATCGCCCGCCCCCATGATCTGCATCGCGGGCGGCAGCGGCATGGCACCCATCAAGGCGCTGCTGGAACAGGTCTCGCAACAGGGATTTCAGCGCAAGGTCACCTACGTGTTCGGCGCGCGCACACAGGACGATCTGTACTGCCTGGACGAGATGCGCACGATCAAGGCGCGCGGCAACGGCCATTTCAATTTCATCCCGGTGCTGTCGCGCGAGCCCGATGGCAGCGACTGGTCCGGCCTGCGCGGCAACTGCACCGACATCCTGTCGCCCGATGCGCACGATCTGCCCAACAGCCACGCCTATCTGTGCGGGCCGCCGGGCATGGTCGACGCCGCGATCGCCTGTCTGACCAAGGCCGGCGTGTGCGAGGCGCACATTTTCTACGACAAGTTCCTCGACGCGTCGCACACGCCGGGCGGCCGGGCCTGAACGGCCACGCGCGGTCGGATCAGCGGCCGGCCGTGCGGAGGGAATGATTGTCTGTTTCGCTTTGACGGGCCACGTCTTGTCGCATATCTCCTCCCGGCCCGTTAAATTCTGGCGGGTCCATTCGGGGCCCGCATTTTTTTGTCGGCAACGCGCGGACTCAACGACGAAAGGATTGCCAAGCGGAACCGCATTCGCCATGACAGGCATGACCCCGATGCCTGACACCGTATGCCATCCATTTTCTGCCCGGGATAGGTAGTTCTCCGGATAGAAATTTCTTTGCCAACGCGCAGAATACGCACTATGAATGAGATGAATTAACGATCATGTTTTGACGGGCGGCCTCTCCTACAACTCCTCCTGCCCGTTAATCCTGGCGGACCCGCTTGGGTCCGCATTTTTTTTCTGGAGACTTCACGGACGGGTTCCGGCGCCTGGGTACCAGGCTTTTTTTCCGCCGTCATGGGAGAGATGTCACCCGGGCGCCGCTCAAGGGACGGGGAATCCCCTTCAGTCGGTCAAACCCATGAGCGAGAGGTAGGCCGCGGCGGTGTGCAGGTGCCCGGTATCCTCCGGCGAGGTCAGCCGGATGCGCAGCACCCAGCCCTCATCGTAGGGATGGCTGTTGACCAGAGCGGGCTCATTGCGCAACCTGGCATTGACTTCCAGCACCGTGCCATCGACCGGCGCAATCATGTCCGACACGGCCTTGCGCGACTCGACGGTCCCCAACGGGGTATCGCAACGGATCGTCGCGCCTGCGCGGGGCAAATCGAGAAACACGACCTCGCCAAGGCTGTCCTGGGCATGGTGATTGATTCCAATCAAGGCTTCGTCGCCTTCCAGCCGTTGCAGCCAGAGGGCATCGCGATGATAAAGACGGTCTTCAGGGTAAAGCGTCGGCATGATGCGGTTTTTTTCGTTTCATGGGTTTATGTACGGCCTGTCCCAGCGCATCTTCCGCCGCTTCGTGTATGGCTTCGGAAAGCGTGGGGTGGGCATGGACGGTTTGCGTGATCGCGTGGACGGTGGCGCCCTGGCGCAGCAGTACGGCGGCTTCATGAACCATGTCCGATGCGTGGGCGCCGATAATATGCACACCCAGCAGACGCCCGCTGACGCGGTCGGCCACCACCTTGGCCATCCCGGTCAGTTCGCTCATGGCTTGCGCCTTGCCGAGACCGCGCAAATCGAATCGCCCGACGCTGACGGCATGCCCTGTCTCGATGGCGTGCTGCTCGGTCATGCCGGCACAGCCGATTTCAGGCATGGTAAACACGGCCCATGGAATGATCGATTCATCCAGCGGCGCACATTCCACGCCGAGCGCGTGATCCACCGCCAGCCTCGCCTGGGCCGAGGCGGCATGCGCCAGCGCCAGCCGGCCGTTGACATCGCCCACCGCATACAGGCCATCCAGATTGGTCTGCATGAAGGGATTCGTCACGATTTCACCCCGTGGGCCGAGTGCAACCCCTGCCTCCTCAAGCCCCATGCCGTAGGTGTTGGGCCGCCGGCCGATCGCAACCAGGGCACGCTCGGCACTGGCCACGACCTTGCCGTTTGCCAGCGCGGCCACGCCGTCCGGAATAGTCGCCAGGCTCTCTACTGCGCATTTGTTGATGAACTCAATCCCGCGTCGACGCATTTCACGCTGGACGACGGCCGCGATATCGCTGTCGATGAACGGCAAGGGGCGCTCGCTCATCGCGACGACGCTGACCTGTACCCCAAGCGCGTTCATGATGAATGCGTACTCGCACGCCACAACCCCATCCCCCACAATGAGCAGGGATTCCGGCAGGGCATCCCATTGCAGCAGATCGTCGCTGGTCACCACGCGGGCACGATCGGCAACGAAGCTTTCCGGCAATATCGGGCTGGAACCCGTACAGATCAGCACGGAATCGGCCTCGATCACGTCATGCCCCGCCACCTCAACGCGGCGTCCGTCGAGGATGCGGCCACATCCTTGTACATGGACCACCCGACGATCCGCCATCAAGCCGTTGATGCCGGTATGGAGGAGATCGATCACCTTGCCCGCCTTGGCACGGATGGCAGGCCAATCCGCTTCCACCGCACCCGGCATGCGCAAACCATACGACTCGGCACGGCGCATCTTTTCAAGCAGGTTGCAGACTTCCACCAGGGTTTTGGTCGGAATGCAGCCGCGATGCAGGCACGTCCCGCCCAGCGGATGGGGATCGATCAGCGTCACTTGCGCACCTTCGGCAGCGGCATGCGACGCCGCCACATACCCTGCGGGACCGCCACCGACAATCGCGAGATGTTTCGTCATGCCATGTCTCCTCTGCATCCACCCGGCTGTACGGAATCGGGTCGATGACCGCTTCAAATCAGGCTGGCACAGCGCCAGCCTCCATCAGTTGCCCATTGATGGTGACCTCACCCTTGACCTCGATGGCGCGCACCAGAGTGTCGAGGACCGGACAATGGCTCTCCACCGTGTCCACCAGTTTCTTCAAGGCGTCCCTATCCGCCGGACTATCCAGCAGCGTCTCGAAGACAATTTTCTGATAGCCGGGAGGACTGGCTGCATCCATGCCGAACAAGCCGCGCAAGTCGAGATAGCCGCGCAGATTGACCTTGACGCTGTCGAGCTGGATACCCATGACCGATGCGTAGGCGCCGTACATGATTTCCTGGCAGGTGCCCAAGGCCACCAGCAGTAGCTCAACCGGGTTGGCCGCCGTATCGGTCCCACCCAGATCGGGCGGTTCATCGACGATGATCGGAGCGAAATCGCGCACTTTCGCACTGCATCGCACATCCTCTTCCAGTCGGGTCTCTGCGCGGAACACCACCTTGGCGGCACCGGCGTTGCCCTGAATGCCCGCGATGGTTTGCATCAGGGCGGCTTTGACGGTCTCTTGCGACATGTTCACTCTCCTTGATAGATATGGATCGGCATAGCACACGACGCCGCATGCCACGTATTCCATTAAATGGCATTGCACCGGCAAAGAATATTCGGATGAGCGCTCATCGATCTAAGTACAATCCCCAAGGGAGCAATACGAAGTCAGACGCTTGATTGATGATGGGGGAGCGTCTTGCGCCGGCGTATATGCAGCGCCGCAATCCCGAAATCGGAACGGGCTGAAACAGACTGACTCAGGAAAGCACATGCGAGCCCCGGCATGGCGCGCGGCCACCTTTGCGCAGGAGTCGATGCGTGAGGTTGCGCCTGAGAATCGGCGCGCCCGGGCGTACAGCCCGGACGATTCAATGCCCCGTCATCGTCGCCCGGGTCTGCACCAGGCGTCCCGCCTGATAGTCCGCAAAAGCCTGCTCGATCTCGGCGCGGGTATTCATGACGAAAGGGCCGATCTGCACGATCGGCTCGCCGAGCGGCCGGCCCGCCACCAGGATGAAGCGTGCCCCGTCAGCGCCGGCCCGGATGGCCACCGTATCGCCCGGCCCGAGCACCGCCAGGGTCTGCACCGGCAGGCTCTCGTCGGCCAGATGGACACTGCCCTCGAAGACATGGACGAAGGCAGTATAGGGATCGCCCAGCGGCAGGTTGAAATGGGCGTCGGCTGCCAGGGTCACGTCGAGGTAGCGAACGTCGGTCGCCGGATCGTCGATAACGCCGTGCCGGCCGTTGAATTCACCGGCCAGCACGCGCACCCGGGCACCGTCCAGGACCACCTCCGGGATGGCCCCTGCGGAGAATTCCTGATAGGCCGGCGCCGACATTTTTTCGCGTGCCGGCAGATTGATCCAGAGCTGGAAACCCCGCATCAGCCCGTTGGTCTGCTGCGGCATCTCGGAATGGATGACTCCGCTCGCCGCCTTCATCCATTGCACGCCGCCGGCCTTGAGGTCGCCACGATTGCCCATGCTGTCGCGATGCTCCATGTGGCCGTCAAGCATGTAAGTAAAGGTGATGAAGCCGCGGTGCGGATGGTCCGGAAAGCCGGCGATGTATTCACCCGGGTTGGCGCTGCTGAAATGATCCAGCATCAGGAAGGGATCCAGGTTCCGCAGCGCGGGCGTACCGATGCTGCGGTGGACGGTCACCCCCGCGCCCTCGGTGACCTCGAAGGCTGGAGCGAACTGGCGTATGGGGCGAACATTCATGTCGGGACGAGACTCCGGTTGATTGAGCGCTTGCGGATCCGTGCAGGGGCCGATTCATCGGCCCGGACCCGGCATTCAGGCATCGCGGTAAATGAAATCCCGCTTGAATGGATAGTTGGGCTGGGTGCCGTCGACGGCCTTGCCGGCCAGGACCTGCCACAGTTCCAGCCAGCCATGGTCGAAAGCATAGGCTGAGCCGGCCATGTAGATGCGCCAGATACGGTATTTCTGCTCGCCAATCAGCCGCTTCGCCTCGTCGGCGTGCTGCTCCAGCCGGGTCACCCAGTGCCACAGGGTTTTGCCGTAATGGGTACGCAGGTTCTCGGCATCGAGGCATTCGAAACCGCTGTGTGCTGCGGTGCGCAACACGTCGGAGGCATGCACCAGTTCGCCGCCCGGAAAGACATAGTCCTCGATGAATTCGGAAATGCCGCCACCCAGCCCGCTGGCCTCGGGCTCGGACGTGGTGATGCCATGATTGAGCACCAGCCCCCCCGGCTTCAACAAGGCATGGATCTTGTCGAAGTAGGTGCGCAGGTGGGGACGGCCGACGTGCTCGAACATGCCCACGCTGGCAATCTTGTCGTAGCCGCCGTGCTCGGGCACATCGCGATAATCCATCCGGCGTACCTCGACTCGTCCGACAAGACCGCGCTCGGCGATCTGCCCGCTGACATAGGCATACTGCTCGTCCGACAGCGTGATGCCGACCGCGCGCACGCCGTAATGCTCCGCCGCATGCAGGATCAACCCGCCCCAACCGCAGCCGATATCGAGAAACTGCTCGTCCGGCGTGAGGCCGAGCTTGCGGCAGATGTGGTCGAGCTTGGCTTCCTGCGCGGCGTCCAGATCCATGCCCGGCATCCTGAAATAGGCGCAGGAATAGACGCGCCGCGCATCCAGCCACAGGCCGTAAAAATCGTTGGACACGTCATAGTGGTACTGGATGTTCTTGCGATCCTTGCCGCGCGTGTGGCGCCACCACTTCCAGTTGTCCGATCCGGTTTTCGACGAAGCGTCGCCGGCGTTGCACAGGCGATCCCCGAGCGCGAGGATATCCCGAACATCGCCTTCCAGATCCAGCGCACCTTCAACGTAGGCTCTGGCCAGCGTCCCCAGGCTGGGATTGGCCATCGCCTTGAGGCTGGCCGCCTGGTGAAGCCGCACCCGCACCGCGGCATCGGCAGACGTGCCAACCTGCTCGCCATTCCACAATTCGACGACAAACGGCAGGCCGGACGTCTCCACCCGTCGCCGCACCCGATGAACCAGCAATTGATCCAGCATCGCATCTTCTCCATGGATGACGGCGTATCGCCGTATGGTTTCGCCGCAGAGACTATGACTTTAGGACAAATCGACCACCAGTGCAGCGCGTATGTTCTCCGCCAGGGCCCGGGCCTCCACGCGGTAGGCATCGAGATCGATCCCCATGTGAATCGGGCTGCCCGACCTGGCGGCGGCAATCGAAGCAGCGTCGAGTTCGAAACGCAGGAAATGCACGGCCGAGGTCTTGTCCTCGTTCTCGCGCTCCATGTCCTCGTCGGCGATCGCAAAGACCTGCGGCTGGCCGGCCACCTGCACCCACACGCGGTCCTCGATGCCCTTCAGCTTTTCCAGCGCGATCTTGCGTGCATCCGGGTCGGAATACTGGATCATCATGGTGGCTTTCCAGTTGGTGCCGTCCGGAACCAGGGGGTTGTAGGCGTCAAGTTCATCCTGGATGCCGGCTTCCTCGAAGGTGCGCTCAGCGCGCAGCATCTCCTGGATCTGGTAGCGCATGGTCTTCTCGTCCTCGAAAATCAGGGTGACGTGATCGCCCAGTTCGACCATGCGGTTCTTCTTGTGCGCCATGACTTCGATACGCAGCGCGGCGCGCGCCCTGGCGTAGGCTTCCAGTGGCATGAGGCTTTCACGGGTGATGTGCGGCATGTCGTTTTCTCCTTGCAATGTCGGGTTATCCAGAATCTTTCACCACAGAGGCACAGAGAACCCCGACCAATCAATGTGCCAAAAGAGCCAGACCTTCTCCTGACAATATTTTTTCTCTGTGCCTCTGTGGTGAAACAGATTTCATTCCAGGCCGTAGGCGATCCGCAGCAGTGTGATCGGATGTTCTTTCTGCGCAGTGGAATCGCCCATTCCCTGCAGAATGTGGCGCGTGGCGATCGCACAGTCGGAGCTCACGTAATTGGCCCGGGGTTCGGCCATCTGGCGGAACACCGGCTTGCCGATCTTCATCGAGTTGTCGAAGTACTCGCTCTTCACGCCCCAGGTACCGTCATGGCCGGAGCAGCGCTCGACCATCGTCACCTCCGCGCCGGCCAGCTGCAGGGCATCGCGCGTCTTGTTGCCGATGTTCTGTACCCGCTGATGGCACGGCACGTGGTACGCCACCTTGCCGAGCGGCGCCTTGAAATCGGTCTTCAAGAGACCGTCGGCGTTGCGCGCCATCAGGTATTCGAACGGATCCCACATCGCGTCCTTCACCGCCTGCACGTCGGCGTCGTGCGGGAACATCAGCGGCAGCTCCTGTTTGTACATCAGCGTGCACGAAGGCACCGCAGTCAGGATCGCATAGCCGTCGCGGGCAAGCTTCGCCAGTGGGGGAATGTTCTTTTCCTTGAGTTTTTCAACGGTATCGAGATCACCCAGTTCCAGCTTGGGCATGCCGCAGCAGGCTTCCTTCTCGACCAGCACGGTGGGGATTTCGTTGTGCGCCAGCAGTTTCAGCAGATCGTGGCCGATGCCGGGCTCGTTGTAGTTGACATAGCAGGTTGCGTAGATCGCCACCTTGCCGGGGGTTTTCCCTCCGGGCTTGACGGCGAAATCATTACGCGGCTTCGCGGTGGAACGGAATTTCGCGCTGTCGTATTCGGGCAGCACGCGGTCGGGATGAATACGCAGCACGCTTTCCACCAGCTTGCGGATCGGCTTGTTCTTCAGGCTGGCGTTCACCACCTGGACCACCACGGGAATCGAGGCGAGCTTGCCCATCGCGTCGGTGCTGGACAAGAGCTTGTCGCGGAACGTCGCACCGCCCCGCTTGAATTTGAGCGCCTTCGCACGCAGCATGGTGTGCGGGAAATCGAGGTTCCACGGATGCGGCGGCACGTAGGGGCATTTGGTCATGTAGCAGAGATCGCACAGATAGCACTCGTCGATCACTTTCCAGTAGTCGGCCTTGGCGACGCCATCCACTTCCATCGTCGATGACTCGTCCACCAGGTCGAACAGTGTAGGAAACGCGGTGCACAGCGACACGCAGCGGCGGCAGCCGTGGCAGATGTCGAAGATACGCTCAAGCTCATGGTTGAGCTTGCCTTCATCGTAGAAATCCGGGTTTTTCCAGTCGAGCGGATGACGGGTGGGGGCGTCGAGGTTGCCTTCACGGGTGCTCATGCGAACTCCATGGGTATGTAGGGAAAATCTTTCACCACAGAGGCACAGAGAGGAGGGAGAAAACAGTGGCTGTCCGATTTCATTCGACATCCCATCTGATGGGACGTCGAATGGAAACAGCCCATATGATTTTCCTCTGTGTCTCTGTGCCTCTGTGGTGATGGATTTTAAAAAAAGCGGGCCGAGCCCGACCCGCTTTTGCCTGGGTGGAATTACGCGCCCAGGGTATCCAGGGTTTTCTGGAACTTGTTGGCGTGCGAGCGCTCGGCCTTGGCCAGGGTCTCGAACCAGTCGGCGATTTCGTCGAAACCTTCCGCACGGGCATCCTTGGCCATGCCGGGATACATGTCGGTGTACTCGTGGGTCTCACCGGCAATTGCGGTCTTCAGGTTGTCGGCGGTCGGACCGAACATCATGCCGGTAGCGGGGTCGCCACACTTTTCCAGATACTCCAGATGGCCGTGCGCATGGCCGGTTTCGCCTTCGGCGGTCGAACGGAACACGGCTGCGACGTCGTTATAACCTTCCACGTCAGCCTTGGCTGCAAAGTAGAGGTAACGGCGGTTGGCCTGCGATTCGCCAGAGAAGGCGTCCTTCAGATTTCCTTCGGTTTTCGAGCCTTTGAGTTGCATAACCTGATCTCCTTGATCGATATGGACATGCTTTGCAGCATTGAAATTCTCACCCTGTTACGACGCGGCCCGGTTCTCGCTGACGGCGGGCCGGTCGGGAGGTGAAATCCGGTTTTTAGACTTAGTCTAATACCTGAACGAAGATTAAACCCGCTATGATGGCGCTGTCAACCTCGTATGGCACGTGGGGGTTTCCGCTTCAGCGGATGACAGCCACGACCTGCCTCTTTATGCCCTTCAGGGTGCTTGCGGGTACACTCTTTTACCCGACGGAGAAGATCATGCGCTTTGACAAAACCCGGACCGACGCCGAATGGCGCGCCGAATTAAGCCCCGAGCAATACCGCATTCTGCGCGAGCACGGAACCGAACGGGCATTCACCGGGCAATACTGGGACCATCACGAACAGGGTGAATACCTTTGCGCCGCCTGCGGCGAAGCGCTGTTTTCGTCAGCGGCCAAGTTCGACTCGGGGACCGGCTGGCCAAGCTTTTATCGGCCCCTGAACACCGATGCCGTAGCCGAAAAGACCGATACCAGCCATGGCATGGTACGCGCCGAGGCGTTGTGCCACCACTGCGGGTCGCATCTGGGCCACGTCTTTCCCGATGGCCCGGCTCCCACCGGCCTGCGTTACTGCATCAATTCAGCGTCACTGACGTTCCAGAAGAAACAGGATTGAGCCTTGCACATTTTTGACGCCCGCATTACGGCGATCGCTCCCGCCACGCCCAGTATCCGCGCCCTGCGCCTCGCCATTCCGGACACCGCTTTCCGCTTCCTGCCGGGACAGTGGGTCGATCTCAGCGTTGAAATCGACGGGGTCACGCACACCGCCGGATATTCCATCACGACTTCCCCCATCCAGCAGGGCGAGATCGAACTGGCGATCAAGGCCAGCGCGCGGCATCCGCTGGCGCGCTGGGTGCACGAATGCGCCCGCCCCGACGACCGCGTGCGCGTGACCCAGGGGCAGGGGCCATTCGTCTATCTGCCCGAGATGAGCGAAAACGTGGTGCTGATCGGCGGCGGTGTGGGTGTCACCCCCCTGCTGTCGATCTTCCGCCACGTGCGCGATGCCGGCTTGTCAACTTGCGTGCACATGCTCTACAGCGTGTCGGACAGCCGGGAAATCCTGTTCCGGGGCGAGCTGGAAACCGCGGCCCGCACCCACGACAACCTGTACGTGAACATCACCGTCACCCAGCCGGATCCTTGCTGGAACGGTCTCACCGGGCGCATCGACCCGATCAAGCTGCACGCGCTCATGGTGCCGGACGACACCCTGTATTACTTGTGCGGCCCCCAAGGCATGGTCGAGGACATGAGCACCCTGCTGCACAATCTGGGCGTGCCGCTGAGTCGCGTCATATTCGAAAAATGGTGGTAGGCCGATTCGACCATTTAAACCCATCCCCTGTTCTGTGTATGTTGATCACTTGACCCGACTGGAGAACTCCCATGCGTACCCTGTCCCTGCTCGCTGCCCTGATTTTCAGCACCTCGGCCATGGCCGGCCCCAATGATGTCGTTCGTCCCTACCCGCCTCAACAGGTCGCGGCGGGCACCTACGTCATCCACGGCCCGCAAGGCCTGCCCTCCGCCGCCAACGAGAGCTTCATGAACAACCCGGCCTGGATCGTCACGAACGAGGGCGTCGTGGTGATCGATCCGGGCTCCAGCGTGCAGGTCGGGCGCATGGTGGTGGAGCAGATCCGCAAGACGACCGACAAGCCGGTCACCCACGTATTCGACACCCACGTCCACGGCGACCACTGGCTCGGCAACCAGGCCATCCTGGAAGCCTGGCCCAAGGCGACGTTCATCGCCCACCCCGACATGATCAAGCTGGCCCGGAACGGGGCCGGCGCCTTCTGGATCAAATTGATGTCGGACATGACCGGCGGTTACACCGACGGCACCCGCGCCGAGTTCCCCACTGTCGAGGCGGCCGACGGCCAGGCATTCAAGATCGGCGGCAAGACCTTCCGCATCCACTCGTCGACCGACGCGCACAGCAAGACCGACCTGATGATCGAGATGGTTGAAGATCACATCCTGTTCACCGCGGACAACGTGCTGAACAGTCAGGTGATGAACCTGCGCGACGGCACGTTCAAGGGCGTGATGAAGGCGACCGACCGGGCGCTTGCCCTCGACATGGCTCTCTACGTTCCGGGCCATGGCAAGACCGGCGATCGAAAATTTGTCGAAGACCAGAAAGCCTATTTCGCCACGCTGATGTCCGAAGTGCGCCGCATGTACGACGAAGGCAAGAGCGATTACGAAATGAAACCGGTCATCGCCGAGAAGCTCAAGGCCTATCAGGACTGGGCGGAGTGGGACACCAATCTGGGCCAGCAGATCAGTCTGGCCATCCTGGAAATCGAACAGGAGTAAGGCGGACGACGACCGCGCCACACGCGGCGGCACGGCGCGGTCCCCGATCATTCTCCCAGCCGGCTGACGCGGGCCACGTGGCCCTGCTGCCAGTCTCCATCGAGGCTGATCCATTCGACGCGGGTGCCGAGCATGCGGACGATGCCGGGACGGCGGTTATTCCCCGTATCGGAAAACTCGAAGCGATAGTCGCGCTGGAATTGCAGCTGGCCGCTGCCGTTGCGGGCGAAGCGGGCGCGGCTCAGCGCCACGGTCTCGTCCAGAAATTGCAGGCCGGAATCGGCGCAGGCGCGACGCCCGACCGTGATCGCCTGTTCACGTACCTGCATGCCGGCGTACCAGTACCAGCCGGCCGCGCCAAATATCCCCAACAGGAGAAGTTCCCAGCTCACTGCCCGGATGAATCGGGCTTGACCGGGCTGCGGAACAGTGCCGCCACCTGTTTCCTGGGCGGTCGGCGCGTCGGGGCAGGCGTATCTTCGACGGGTACGACATCGCGCGGCACATAAGGCGCATCGAACAGCGAATCGCGCGGCACCGGTTTGCCGCGCGGTGCCGCACTGCGCTCCTGGCGTTCCGCAGGCTGCCCACCGTTGTGGCCCGGATGCCGCGAGGCGCGCGACTGATAGACAGGAACGTCCGCCGCGCCCGGCTCGAACCCCGGCACGATCTGCGGTGAAAGCGTGCTGCCGATGAGCTTTTCAATGTCCTTGAGATAGCGCGTTTCCGACTCGCTCACCAGTGAAATCGCCTCGCCTCGGGCGCCGGCGCGGCCGGTACGGCCAATGCGGTGCACGTAGTCCTCGGCGTTGTGCGGCAGATCGTAGTTGACGACGAAAGGCAGCGCCTCGATATCGATGCCGCGCGCCGCGACGTCGGTGGCCACCAGCACGCGGATGGTGCCGGCCTTGAAGGCGTCGAGCGCCTTGATGCGTTCCTGCTGGGTCTTGTCGCCGTGGATCGCGTCGGCATGGATTGCGCTCTTGTTCAGCTCGTTGGCGAGCCGGTTGCAGCCCAGCTTGGTGCCGGTGAACACCAGCACCTGCCGCAGATCGCGGCTCTTGATCAGATGCGCAAGCAACTGCCGCTTGCGTTCGTGGTGCACCGGGTGAATCACCTGGGTGACCGTCACCGCCGTCGCGTTGCGCGCCACCTCGATGAAGGTCGGGCTGTTGAGGATGCTGTCGGCCAGCTTGCGGATTTCTTCCGGGAAGGTGGCCGAAAACATCATGTTCACCCGTTGTGCCGGCAACAGCGCGACGATACGTCTGAGGTCGGGCATGAAGCCCATGTCGAGCATGCGGTCGGCCTCGTCGAGCACCAGCGTGTTGACCTGATTCAGCATCAGCGTCTTGTTCTGCACATGGTCGAGCAGACGGCCGGGGGTCGCCACCAGAATTTCCACTCCGGCTTTCAGGACCGGAATCTGGGTGTTGATGTTGACCCCGCCATACACCACCAGCGAGCGCAGCGGCACATGTCTGGTATAGGCCCGCACGCTCTCCTCGACCTGGATCGCAAGCTCGCGCGTGGGGGTAAGAATCAGCGCGCGGATGGGGTGCTTGGCCGGCGACGTGCCGTGGTTGGCGAACGGCAGCAGGCGCTGGATCAGCGGCAGCGCAAACGCCGCCGTCTTGCCGGTGCCGGTTTGCGCGGCGCCGAGAATGTCGCCGCCTTGCAGCGCCAGCGGAATCACCTGTTCCTGGATGGGGGTCGGTGTCGAGTAGCCCATTTCATCGAGGGCACGCAGGATGTCGGGGGCGAGCCCGAGTTCGGCAAAAGTCGTCAAGGTCTGTCCAGTGAATGCTCTGGTTCGATTAAATTACCGGCCGGCTAAATCCGTATCCAGTCAAAGCCCGCTTTCTGGCAGGCCACGCGCACCTCTTCATCCGCACAGCCCAGCGTCCGGGCCAGCGCGCACCGGGCCAGGGCGTCCGTGTTGTTCCTGCGCGAAACGTGCGCGGCCATCACGCATTGCAGGGCGCCGTGTTTCAGCTTGTCCAGCAACGCCGCCGACTGACTGTTTTCCAGATGGCCGAAACGGCCGCCGACCCGGCGCTTGAGGCTTGCGGGATACGGTCCATTTTCCAGCATCGCGGCGTCGTGATTGCATTCCAGCACCAGCGCGTCGACGCCGGCCAGCATGGCCTCGATATGCGGGGTACTGCAACCGGTATCGGTCAGCACGCCCAGCCGGCGATTGCCGTCACTGAACACATACTGCACCGGTTCGCGCGCATCGTGCGGCACGGGAAACGGCCGGATCTCCAGATCGCCCACCCCGAACGCCGCATGGCTGTCGATCACCCGTATCGCCACGCCGTCGAGGTCCTGGGCCATGGTCCGCGTCCCGTCGGTCAGCCACACTGGCAGCGTGTACTTGCGCGCCAGCCGTCCCACCCCGCCGAGATGATCGCCGTGTTCGTGTGTCACCACGATGCCCGCCAGATCGGCGGGGCGGAGCCCCAGCCGTGCCAGTCGCGCAATGCCGTCGGCCAGTCCGAAGCCGCAGTCCATCAGCACCCGGGTGGAGCCGGCCTCGACCAGCAGGCCGTTGCCCTCGCTACCGCTGCCGAGGCTCGCAAACCGCATTACATCCGTCCCTGCATCACTTCAGTTCCTTATGCAGCAGGTTGATGATGCGGTTGCGCGTGTTGGCATCGACGGATTTTCCATCCACGCCCGGGGTGACGCTGACCCGGCTCTTGTCGCCCGCTTCGCTGACCACGATCCGCAGTTGCGGCGTGGTCTGCGCCTTCTTGCTGCGCCAGAAGGCGAACTTGGCGAACATGCCCTCGTCACGCTTGCTGGCATTGTCGATCTCGGGATCGATGTAGCGCACGTAGTAGATGCCTTTGGAGCGGTCGCGGTCTTCCACGGCAAAGCCGACGCGGTCGAGCGCCAGGCCGACGCGTCGCCAGGCGCGGTCGAAGCTTTCGTCCATGTCCAGCACCGGTACGCCGGCTTCCTGGACGACATGCGCCAATTCCGGCGTCTGCTGTTTGGCCAGCATCGCATCGGCACGGCTCTTCTCCACCCCGAAGCGCAGCATCAGGCGGCTCAGCATTTCGGCCTCGAGTCCGGGGTCCGGCGCACGCGGCTCCCACACAGTCTTGTCCTTGCCCTCGGTGGCGTAAACCTCCTTCATGCCGCGGTGGCTGATGTAGATTTCGGTGCCGTCCTGGCCGGTTTCGATCCGCGTGCGGAACTTGTCGCGTTCAGCGGTGGAATACAACCCGTCGAGCACCTTGCCGAGTGTGCGGCGAATCACGTCCTGTGGAATATTGGCCCGGTTTTCCGCCCAGTCGGTTTCCATGATGCCGGTTTCGGGCGATTCCTTGTTGAGAATGAAACCATTCTCCTGCCAGAAATCCTTGAGGACCGGCCAGACCTGCTGCGGAGTCGCTTTCACCACCAGCCAGCGCTCACTGCCGGCGCGTTCGATATGGGCCTTCTCCTCGGTCGGAAGCAGGGTCTGCGCGCTGCTCGGTGTCTGCTTGCGCTCCTGGCTGTAGGTCGACAGGGTGGCCGTGCCGCTGCCCTGGCTATCGGGGATCGCGTAGCGGTTATCCGCGGTCGGCGCCACCAGATCGGGCGGCACTTCCAGCGTCGGCAGCTTGCCGGCTGACTTGTAATCGATTTTCTTGGATTCCACGATGCCGCAGCCAGACAGGGCCACGGCAATCATCAGAAACAGGGGCAATACACGCATATTCGGGTGTCCTAAACGAAGACCTGGTATCAAAGCGGCAAGGCGCGGCAGGCGGCTAGATCAAACTGGCGTGACGCATCGCGTCGCGCACCGTGTCATGCAGGCCGGCAGACAACGCAGTCAGGGGCAGGCGCAAGGCAGGCGAAATCAGCCCCAGTTCCGCGCACGCCCACTTGACCGGAATCGGGTTCGCCTCGACGAACAGCTTGCTGTGCAACGGCAGCAGCCTGTTGTTGAGTTCGCGTGCGCGCGCCAAATCTCCGGCGAAGGCGGCAGCGCACATCTCGTGCATCAGCTTCGGCGCCACGTTGGCGGTCACCGAGATCACGCCATGGCCGCCCAGCAGCATGAAGGGCAACGCGGTCGCGTCGTCGCCGGTATACAGTGAAAAATCCCCGGGTGCGCGACGCAGCAGGTCGGCCGCGCGTTCCAGGCTGCCGGTTGCGTCCTTGATGCCGACGATGCCGGGCACTTCCGCCAGACGCAGCACCGTATCGTTGGACAGATCGGTGATCGTGCGCCCCGGCACATTGTAGAGAATCAGCGGCAGGTCGACCGTTTCGGCGATCTTGCGGAAATGCTGGTAGAGACCTTCCTGCGTCGGCTTGTTGTAGTAGGGCACCACGGACAGCCCGGCCAGCGCGCCCGCTGCCCTGGCGCACTCGGTCAACTCGATGGCCTCGGCAGTCGAGTTCGCGCCCGTACCCGCGATCACCGGCACACGCCCGGCCACCTGCTCGACGGTTGTACGGATCAGCAGACAGTGCTCGTCGTAGCTGACGGTGGGCGATTCACCGGTCGTCCCGACAATGACGATGCCATCCGATCCCTCGGCAATATGCCAGTCGATCAGGCGGCGCAACGCATCGAGATCGAGCGCGCCGTCGCTCGACATGGGGGTGACGATTGCGACCAGGCTGCCTCTGGCCCTGTTCATTTCTGCCATCTTGTTTCCGCCGCTCTATATTCAGACATGTGCCGGATGACCGGCGATGCCACGATAAATCATGCATTCTAATCCATCTGGCCATGGCCGGCTTTCTCTAAATCGGGCCGGCAGGTTGCAGAGCCCGAGCTTTAATTGTCCTAGCCCTGGGGGGGACGCGGATTATGCCAGCGCCCCCCGGCAAGCAGCAGATCGGCCTCGGCCGGCCCCCATGTGCCGGGTTCGTAGCGGCATGCCGGATCATGATGCGAGAGCACGGGTTCCACTATCCGCCAGGCCGCCTCCACCGCGTCCTGACGGGCGAACAGCATGGCCTCGCCATCCATGGCGTCGCCGAGCAGGCGCTCGTAGGCGCTCATTTCATCCGGGTGGTTATTGCAGACGTAGAGTTCGACGGGACGTCCGACCATACGGTCGCCCGCATTCTTCGTGCGTGCGCCCAGCGCGATGGATACGGTGGGCGACAAACGCATGCGCAGATAATTCGGCGCCAGCGGCCCGGCTTCCGACAGCGCGAACACACGCTGTGGCGGAAGCTGGAACTCGGCGCGAATCTCGGTGGTGGTCAGCGGCAGATGCTTGCCGGTCCGGACGATGAAGGGAACGCCGGCCCAGCGCCAGGTATCCACGAAGAAGCGGACGGCGGCATAGGTTTCGGTGTCCGATCCGTGCGCGATGCCTTCTTCTTTTTGATAGCCTTCGTACTGACCGCGAATCATGTCGCCGGGCGCCAGCGGCCGGATGGCCTTGAGCAGCTTGGCCTGTTCATCGCGAACCGCCTCCGCGCTGGTTCCCAGCGGCGGCTCCATGGCCAGCAGGGCGAGGATCTGCAGCAGGTGGTTCTGCAGGACGTCGCGGATGGCGCCGACCGAGTCGTAGAAGTGTCCGCGTCCGGCCACGCCAAAATTTTCCGACATGGTGATCTGGATCTGCCGGATATGGTTGCGGTTCCAGATCGGTTCGAGAAAAGAATTGGCGAAACGGAAATACAGGATGTTCTGTACCGCTTCCTTGCCCAGATAGTGATCGATGCGGAAGATCCCGGATTCCGGCAGTGCCTCGTACAGCGTCGCATTGAGCGACCGTGCCGATTCCAGATCGCGGCCGAAGGGTTTTTCCACCACGACCCGCGCGCCCTCCGTGCAGCCGGCCCCCGCCAGCCCGCGTACCACGACCGGAAACATGGCCGGCGGAATGGCGAAATAATGAAGTGGATGTTTCCGGTTCTCCAGGGCCCGGCGCAGCGCCACATACGTTTCCGGATCCTCATAGTCGCCGTTGATGTAGGTCAGCAGGCTGGCCAGATTGCGGAACACGCCTTCATCCAGGCCGCTGCCAAAACGGGCAATCCCGTCATGGGCATGGGCGCGCAGGCGCTCGATATCCCACCCCGGAGAATGCGCCACGCACAGGATGGGCGGCAGCGTGCGGCCATGCCGCAACATGTCGTGCAGCGCGGGAAAGATCTTGCGCCGGGCAAGATCGCCGGTGGCGCCATACAGGACTAGGGCATCGGAGATCGGCTTCTCGGTCACGGTATCGGGCTCCAGGCTCGTTTCAGGCTGACGTGATATAACAGGATGCAATCGTGCCGGGGCACATATGCGGCGACCCGCGCTCATCCGAGCCGGGTCAGCCAGCCCGTCAATTGGCTGATGCCCAGGCCGACGCCGCGCGCAAGCAGCGGCACCGCCGCGACCCAGGCGGCCGTCAGACCGAGTGCTGCCAGACCGAGGCCGACCGAGAACATATCCAGTCCCGGCACCGCGCGCGCCACGATACCGAAAGCCAGCTGGATCAGCAACGCCAGGGCGAGCAGGGGCAAGGCCAGCTGTACGCCGGTGGCGAACAGCCAGCTGCCGGCTTCGGCCAGCTGGCGCACATCCGCTGCGGCCGGCAGGACGGCGACCGGCATGGCCACGAAGCTGTCGCGCAGCGCGTGCACGATCAGCAGATGGCCGCTCGCCGCCAGAAACGCCATCGCTGCCAGCCAGCCCGCCAGCGCACGCCAGGCGGCATCGGTTGATCCCGCCTGTTCGGCGGTCAGCGCCAGCAGGCCACCGGTCGCGGTATGGCCGGTCCACACCAGCGCCGCGCTCACCGCGGCAAACACCAGCCATACGCACAACGCCAGCGCCGCCCCTCGCGTGGCTTCCATGCTCAATGCGAGCAGACCCTGCACGGTGAACGGCGCGGTGGTCCCCGGCATGAGGCCCGGCGCCAGCACGACAGCCAGCACAGCGGCCAGGAACAGGCGCAGCAGCAGCGGCAAACGGCCGATCAGCGGATCGAACACGGTCCAGCCGGCGAGCCGCGCGAAGGCGAACAGCCAGACCGACAGGCCCGCTTCGGTCAGCGGCATGGCTCGCTCATTCCACCAGACCCGGAAAATCGGTCAGCATGCCGCGTGCGAACTCGACCAGCTGCCCGCCCATCCAGCCACCCAGCAGCGCCAGCACGAGCAGCACGACGATGAGCTTGGGGACAAAGGACAGCGTGGGCTCGAGAATCTGCGTCGCGGCCTGGAACAGGCTGATGGCGAATGCGGTCACCAGCCCCGCCAGCAGTACCGGCGCAGCAATCAGCATCAGCAGCCAGAGTGCATCGCGCGCCACGCCTTCCATTAAAAAACCCCAGCTTCCATCAGAAACTCCCGAGCAGCGAGCCCACCAGCAGATGCCAGCCGTCCACCGTGACGAACAACAGCAGCTTCAGGGGCAGCGACACCAGTTGCGGCGGCAGCATGATCATGCCGAGCGCAGTCGTCACGGCGGCCACCACGAGATCGATCACCAGGAACGGCAGCACGACCATGAAGCCGATCTGGAAGGCGGTCTTGAGCTCGCTGGTCAGAAAAGCCGGCGCCAGCGCCGCCAGCGGCACGCTGTCCACCCGCTTGGGATCGATACGCTTATCGTTCCCGATGAACAGGTCGAGATCCTCGGCGCGCGTCTGCCGCAGCATGAAGGCTTTCAGCGGGGAAGCCGCCCTGTCGGCGGCCTCGTTGAAACTCAGGGCGCCGGCAAGATACGGCTGATACGCCTCGGCATTGATCGCCTTCAAAGCCGGCGACATCACGAAAATGGTCAACAGCAGCGCCAGCCCCATCAGCACCAGATTGGGCGGCGCGGTCGGGCTGCCCAGCCCCTGCCGCAGCAGAAACAGCACCACGGCAATCCGGGTGAAGGCGGTGAACGCCAGCAGCAGGGCCGGCAGGAACGGGAACAGCAACAGCCACGGCAGGCTCGCCCCCGACACACCGATGACCTGTCCGCCCGCGCCGGGCGTCACGCTCAGCAAGGGTACGCTGGCGTCCGCCGCCCAGGCCGGCACACACAGCCCGAGCAACAGCCCGCACAGCACGCCAGTCCTCATCGTTCATGCTCCTGCGTCGTGTCCGGCTTCGGCCAGGTATGCAGCAGGCGGACATTGCCTCCCCCTACCCCCAGCAGCAGCCAGGTGCCGTCCACCTCGACCACCACCACGCGCTCGCGCGCGCCAACCGGCGTCGTTCCGACGACCTTGACCGCGCCCTGCGCGCCCATGCCCGGCAGGTAGCGCCGGACGAACCAGGCGACCGCGACGAATCCGCCGAGGATGAGTCCCAGACTCAGCAACACGGTCAGCAAGCTGCTCGCGGGATCCGTCGCCGCCAGCGCCCGGGACGGAAGCAGCAGCCATGCCGCGGCCGCGACGAATCTAGCCATGCCGGATGGTCTCCCGCGCCCAGCGCGTCAAGTCGACGGGGGAATGCGGCAGCCGCACCGTGAGGGTGGCCTGCGTGAGGCCGGCTGTGACGCGCCATGCCAGCGCATGCGGCAACGCACACTGGGGCGGCGCATCCAGCCAGCTTTCCGCCAGGGCGGCATTCAGCGTGCGAACGAAACTGCCGGGAACGAAGGACAGACCGCCGGCAACATCGCGCCCGCCCAGCCGACGCGTCAGCCACAGGGCGGCCAGCGCGGCGTCAGGCTGCCAGACGGGTGCAGTCGGTGCGGTCTCCGGCGCGGGGGCCGGCTGCGCCTGCGTCTGGACCGGCAGACGCAGACGAGCGGTCAGCGTAGCGGCCAGTCTGCGTGTCAGGCGCGTCGGCCAGTTGCCGGACGTCGGCACCGGCGTTTTCAGGAAAGCCAATTCGGCGGGGGTGAGTTCGAGCAGTTGCATCAGCGTCCCCGCATTCTGGCATCGCGACGATGCGTCAGTTCGACCAGTTCGTCATGATCGCGCTGCTCGATGCGCCGTTGCTGGATCACGGCCTGCGCCAGATAGCGCTGTTCGAGCAAGCGCAGCGCCTTCACCCGCTGCTCGGTCTGGAGCCACTCGGCCAGCCGCGCCTGCCAGTCGCGGTGGGCGGTGTCGATGGCCGCCTGCGCCGCCTGAATTTCCGCAGCTTGCGCGTGCTGCAGGCGGTTGCTTTCCTGCAACTGCGCCGCCGTCACGCCATCCTGCAACGCGACGGCCAGTTGCGCGATATGCGCATCGCGCAACGCCAGCAGTTGCACCTGACGACCGCGTGCGCGCAGCCACACGCCGTGCGCCAGCTTGACCCCGCGCACCAGCGTTTCGCTGCGCCGCTCGGCCAGTTGCAGCACTCGCGCCAGCGCGAACGGCTTCATCCGAGCACCTCACCAAGGTCGGTCCGTGCGGCGTCCAGTGATGCCTGTTCACGCATTCCCTGCATCAGATAGCCCTGCATCCGGGGATACAGGCGGACGCCTTCGTCCAGCACCAGATCGGCGCCCGGGACGTAGGCGCCGACGGCAAGCAGGTCGCGGCTGCGCATGTAGCGCGAATAGAGATACTTGAAGCGGCGGGTGCGCTCCAGCGCTTCGTCGGAGAGCAGGTCGGGCTGCGCCCGGCTGATCGAGGCTTCGATGTCGATCGCGGGATAATGGCCGGCGTCGGCGAGGTCGCGGCTCAGCACGATGTGACCGTCGAGGATGGCGCGCGCCGCATCGGCGATCGGGTCCTGCTGGTCGTCGCCTTCCATCAGCACGGTGAAGAAGGCGGTGATCGAGCCGCTGCCGCTGCGGCCGTTGCCGGCGCGCTCGGCCAGTTGCGGCAGCTTGGCGAACACCGACGGCGGATAGCCCTTGGTGGCGGGCGGTTCGCCGATCGCCAGCGCCACCTCGCGCTGCGCCATCGCGTAGCGGGTGAGCGAATCCATGATCAGCAGCACGTGCTTGCCCTGGTCGCGGAAATATTCGGCGATCGACATCGCATACGCCGCGCCGTTCAGCCGCATCAGCGGCGGATGGTCGGCCGGCGCGGCCACCACCACCGCGCGCGCCATGCCTTCGCTGCCGAGGATGCGGTCGATGAATTCCTTGACTTCGCGGCCGCGTTCGCCAATCAGGCCGACGACCACGATGTCGGCTTCGGTCATGCGCGCCATCATGCCGAGCAGAATGCTCTTGCCGACGCCGCTGCCGGCGAACAGGCCGAGCCGCTGGCCGCGCCCGACCGTCAGCAGACCGTTGATCGCGCGCACGCCGACGTCGAGCGTCTGCCGGATCGGCGCGCGTTCGAGCGGGTTGATCGGACGGCTGTACAGCGGCACCCGGCGCTCCAGCGACAGCGTGCCCATGCCGTCGAGCGGGCGCCCGGCGCCGTCGAGCACGCGCCCCAGCAGGCTGTCTCCCACCGGCACCTGACGCACCCGATCCTGCGCGCGGCGGCGCGGAATGTAGCGCATGCCGAGACGCGGCGGCTGTGCCGCCAGCGGGTCGTCAGGGATCACCCGCGCACCCGGCATCACGCCGTAGATGTCGGTGGCCGGCATGATGAACAGGCGGTCGCCGGCGAACCCGGCCACCTCGGCCTCGATGCTCTGGCCGCCGGGAATCTGGATATGGCACTGGCTGCCCACCGGCAGACGCAGGCCGACTGCTTCCATCACCAGCCCCGACACCCGCGTCAGCCGCCCACTGGCCGCGATCGGCGTCGCCCAGCTCACCGCGCGGCGGCAGTCGGCCAGGTATTCGCGCAGGCGGACGATGCGTTCCATCATTCGATCCAGTTGAGGTTGGCGCCGAGCACCTGCACCGTTTGACGCCAGCGCGCCGGCAGCGTGGCGTCGAGGTCGCCCTGCGCGGTTTCGATCAGGCAGCCGCCGCGTGCGATGCGCGCGTCCTCGACGATGCGCAGGCGATTCTTGTCGAGCACCTGGTCGAGGTGCGGGCGGACCAGCGCGGCATCGTCCGGATTCAGCAGCAGGCGCGCCTCGCGGCTGGTTTCCGCCATCTGCTTCAGCGCCAGGTTGACCACATCCAGGATGCGTTCCGGGCGTGCCGCCAGTTCGCCCGCCACCACCTGGCGCGCCACGTCGAGCGCCAGTTCCAGCACCATGTCGGCAAGACGGAAATCGAGGTTGTCGAGCGTCGCGGAAAAACTCTCGGCCAGCTGCTTCATGCGACTGCAGGCCTGTTCACCTTCCACCCGCCCGGCAGCCAGGCCTTCGGCATACCCTTCGGCGCGCCCGGCTTCGCGCAATGCCGCCAGTTCGGCCTGCGGGTCGGGTTCGGCGGACGCCGCCAGTTCCACCACTTCCCATTGTTCGAATGCAGTGGGGGTATCCGGCATCGTGTCGTCTGTGCTCATGCCGCCTCCTCTTCGGGAAACTGGATCGCACCTTCCGCCGCCAGCCGCCGCAGGTGTTCGCCCACGGCCTCCTGCGCCGCCTGGATCGCGGTGACCGGCACGGGGCCGAGCGTATCCAGATCGACGCGCATGCGTTGCGCGGCCGTCCGGCTCATCGCCGCCGTCAGCGCATCGAGCACCCGTCCGTCACTGCCTTTCAAGGCATGCAGCAGGGTCGATGCGGCGACGTTGCGCAGGAAGGTTTTGCGATCGGCTTCTGGCAGGCGCGCCAGATCTTCGAATTCCAGATTGCGTACGCGCAGCCGCGCGGCCAGTTCCGCATCGTTCCGGTCGAGCTGACTCAAGGCAGCGGCGGCGCTGCCTTCGCTCATTTTCCCCAACAAACTGGCCACCGCCGCTTCACCCTGCGGGGACGCGAGGGTGTCCAGACTGGCCAGCCAGTCGTCCAGGTCACGCAGCATGTCGGCGCTCGGCGCCTCGCTGTGCGCCAGGGCCAGCAAGGTGTCCGCGCGCGTCTTGCCGGGCAGCAGTTCGAGCACGGCGGCGGCGACGTCGCGCGGCAGTTGCGCGGCGACTACGGCGATCAGTTGGGGCGCCTGTGCCTCCAGCAGGCCGGCAATCTCCGCCGGCTCGCGCCAGGCCAGCTTTTCCAGCGCCTGCGCGCCCGGCGCACCCAGGCGTTCCAGCAGGGCCTGCGCACGTTCCGGTCGAAAGGCCTGGCGCAGCGCCTCGTCGAGGAAACGGCCGGTATCCGCCGCGAATCCGGTCTGTTCGGCGGCCTCGGCGGCATACTCGCGCAGGATCGCGCGCACGCGTTCGCGCGGCAGCACGTCGAGCTCGCGCATGGCGCTGCCGAGCCGGCTGACCTCGAGCGGACTCAGGTAGCGGAACACGGCCGCCGTGGCGTCCTCGCCAAGCGCGAGCAGAAGCGCGGCGGATTTTTCGATGCCGGCCTGGCTCACGCGCACATCCTGGCTTGATCCATGCGGCTGCTCACGCGCGCATCCGGGTTGGAATTCATGCGGCTGCTCACGCGCGCATCCAGAGCTTGATGACATCTGCGGTCACGCGCGGATTGGCCAGCACCTGGCTGCGCGTGACCTCGAGTTCGGCATCGAGGTCCACGACCGGCGGCTCGACGGCCGCCGCAGGCCGCGGGCGCCGCCAGACGGCCAGCCCGATGAGCAGAAGTCCGCCCCCGAGCGCGGCCAGCATCCAGGGCTGGAAATCAACGATCCGGGGCGTCGCCGGCGGTTGGCTGGCCGGCGGCATGGGCGCAGTCGAACGCGGAGGCTTCGCCTGCGGTTGCACGACGATTGCTGCGGGCGGCGCGGCGTGCGTCGCAGGCAGGGCATAGACATTCACCGTGTCGCCGCGCGATGGCACCAGTCCCAGTGCCTGGCGGGCCAGCTGACCGGCACGGGCGAGCTCGGCGGCGCTCGCCTCGAATCCGAGGATCACGATGGCATTCACGCGCTGGATGCGGCCTTGTGGCGTGCGCGTGGTGCGCACGGTCTTCTCGAGCGGGCGCATGCGGCCGTCCACCACGACGTTGCGGACCCGTTCCACCGTCTGTTCGACGTCGCCGTCCTCCAGCGTGGCCGTCACCTGCACATTCACCCGGTCCTTGCCGAGCCAGGGCGTCAGCACGGCCAGCGCCCGCTGCGCCAGATCCTGCTCCACCGCCCGCTGCGGCGATGGCACCGCCTCGGGCGCCGCGTCGCCCAGCAGCACGCCGCGCGGGTCGAATACCTGTACCTCGGACCGCTTCATACGCGGCACGCTGGCCGCCACCAGGGTCTGGATCGTCGTCACCTGCCCGGCCGACAGCCGCGCGTTCGGACGCAGGCGCACCAGCACCGCTGCGGTGGCCGGCGGCGCGTCGCGCAGGAACGGCGAGACCCTGGGCAGGGCGAGATGGACCCGCGCCAGCTCGACCGTTTCCAGCGACTGGATCGAGCGTGCCAGATCGGTTTCCAGTGCGTGCTGATAGCGCTGCTGCTCTTCCAGCGACGAAGCGCCGAAGCGGGGCGCGCGATCGACTTCGTCCTGCGCGTCGGCGTCGGACCGGGGCAGGCCGCGCGCGGCCAGGCGGTAGCGCGCCACATGCAGCCGATCGGCCGGCACCTCGATGCTGCCGTCGGCGGCAGACAGGCGGTAGGCAATATCAAGCTGCTCGAGCGCGGCGATCACTTCGCCGCCGGAACGGTCCGACAGATGCGGATAGAGGGTGCGGTAGAGCGGCGGATTGAGCCACAGATAGGCCGCAGCCAGCGCCGTCAGCGGTAGCAGTACCAGCAGGACAAACGTGAAGCGGCGCAGCGGACTCGCTTCTGCGATCAGGTCGCGCAGATTGCTCAGCCAGCCCGGCACGGGGCACACCTCGTTTGCAGGGTCGGGCCGGGCTGCCGGATCTTGATGGGTTGCGTCATCACACGGCGATTATAACCAGTCGGGCGTGGCGACAGCGCGCAATACCACCTCCAGTTGTCGGGTGCGCCGGCGGCCCTCGAACCACCAGATGCTCCCCTTCTTCACCGCCAGGTCGCCCGCCTGTCCGGCCAGCAGCCACATCGCCACCTGCCCCAGCGTGGGCTGATGGCCCACGATCAATACCGCTCCGGCCGCATCCGGCCAAGCCGCGGCGGTCAGAATGTCTTCCGCCCGGCATCCTGGCGCCAGGGCCGGTGACTGTTCGTATTCGCGCCCCAGCGCCTGCGCGGTCTGCAGGGCGCGGACCGCCGGGCTCACCAGAATCCTGATGTCCTGCGGCAGCCGCGGGTTGAGCCAGTCCGCCATGCGCGATGCCTGTTTGCGCCCTTTGTCGGTGAGTTCACGCTTGAGATCGGGGGCCGTGTCATCGGCCTCGGCGTGTCGCCACAAAATGATTTCCACCCGCTGCTCCTTCTATCAATGAATATCTGGCTTGAGACGCATGAGAATGCCCGCTGCCCGGCGGCATCCGCCGCGCCACCGAATCTACCAGTAAGATTTCAATTCCAGCAGTGCGCGAACCGGGCCGGCAGTCTCATCGCCTGCCTGCCCGGCCTGTTTCGCCGCCAGCCAGCCCAGGGCAAAGGAAACCATCGGCTCCGCCTCCGGCGTCCCGGAAGGACTTCGATCCGCTCCGCTTTGCAGGGTGTGCGGAACCGCCCAGCCTGCACGCAGCAGGGTCGACGCAACATACGCATCGCTGGCCTGCCCCAGGCTATCCTGGGCTGCGCGCAGCGCCGACAGATACATGGCTTCTCGCTGGCGCCCGTCCGGCCGGTCGTCGAACAGCATCTGGAAAAATTCGGCTGCATAACGCTGGCGCTTGACGGCGATACGCAGGGCATGGCGCTGGCGAGGCGTCAGTCCGCCGAACGCCCGTGCGCCGCGGACAATGGGCCGATGCCCTGTCTGCAGCACCTGACGCGCCCACGTGTCGAGCGGCATGCGCTGGACGCGACGCTGCGTGTCCGACACCTTTCCTCCCGCGGCGGCCTGATGCCCGCCACGGGGGGATGAACGCCAGCCATGCCGCATCAGCCAGCGCTGCATCGCCAGTAGCCAGGCGCCCGGGCGTGCCGCCCGAAGCGTTTCACGCATCACCTCGCTCGCCGCGTCACGGTGTGCCTGAAGTCCCGCCATGCCGCGCTGCCAGCCGTCGGGATCCGGGTAATGCGGCGCGATCGGCGGCAGGGTCTCGTCACACAGCACGTCCCAGTCGCGTGCCGGACCCAGCGCGACGGCCAGCGCGCGCAGGCCGTCGCGCAGTTCGGACGGCAGCACACACACCTTGCGGGCCAGCCGCAATGCCGCCCGCAACCGCCGCAGCGCGACCCGCGCCTGATGGACATACTCGTTGCCCGGCACGGGCCCGGCATGCGCTCCCGTTCCCGTTTGCGAAGGCGGGAGAGCACTCAGCACGCCCGGCAGATTGGACTGAAACTGCGCCAGACATGCCTGGACGATGGCGGCGAAACCGTCCTCCACACGCATGGAACGGTCCAGCGCCAGCGGCCCGGACCTGGCCGGCATCGCGTCCATCCCGTGCGCCAACCGTACGCCACGCTCCGCCTTGCTGAGGTCGAGCGGCAGGCAATCAAACGTACCGGACCAGTCCAGAGCCTGCGCGAACAGCGCATCCGGCTGGCCGGATTTCAGTTCAAGCTCGATCTCGCAGATCGGCTGGCTGTGCTCGCCGCTGTGTGTATCCCGCCGCACTGCGATCTCGCCGACGTCGAGTGCGATCTCGATCCTCGCGCCCCCCCTGCCGGCCACCAGCCAGATGGTGCGATGGAAGCGCGTCTCGAACACCGGCACCAGCCGCGCGCGCAGCACCTCCGGTATGCGGGCGCGCGCCTCGGACGGGAAACGGTTCCAGTCCGGTGCGCCCCGGCTCACCGGCATCTCGAATTCGACACGCCGCGACAGTCCGCCCTGCCGCTCGCCTTCGGTCTTCAGCGTCTGCAGCCAGCGGCGCCCCACCCGCCGCACACGCAAGGCCACGCCCTGCGCACTCAAGGCAAAATCCGGGGTGTCGTAATATCGGGTAAGCAATGTCTGTCGCACCGGCGCGCCACCTGTGCCCTGAAGGGTGCGGCGCCGGGCCATCCGCTTCAGAAAGGCCGCCACCTGCTGCGGAGGCAGCGCCAGCTTGAGCTCGATTTCCATCGGGTGCGGCGTTGTCATATAACTGTCATATCAGGGACGAACAGGGCGATTAACATTGAAGCACACCACGAACAAATCCATTATGAACCGGCCTGGCCCCGATACCCTCCTCAATCGCGAACTCGGTATTCTCGCCTTCCAGCGCCGCGTGCTGGCACAGGCCGACGACCCCTCCACGCCCCTGCTGGAACGCCTGCGCTTCCTGTGCATCGTATCGAGCAACCTGGACGAATTTTTCGAAGTGCGCGTGGCCGGGCTCAAGGAACAGATCCGCGCCAACTCCAGCCAGCGCTCACCCGACGGCCTGACGCCACGGCAACAGTTTCGCGCGGTCTCGGAAACGGCCCACGCGCTGGCAGCCCGGCAGTACGAGCTCTTCAACAAGAAGATCATTCCCGAGCTGGCCGAGCACGGCGTCTGCTTCATCCGCCGCACGCACTGGAACGACACCCAGGCGGCGTGGATACGCGACTATTTTTTCCGCGAACTGATGCCGGTATTGACGCCGGTCGGGCTCGACCCCTCGCATCCCTTCCCGCGCGTGCTCAACAAGAGCCTCAATTTCGCGGTCGAATTGTCCGGACGCGACGCGTTTGGACGCAACTCCGGCGCCGCCGTGGTGCAGGCGCCGCGTTCGCTGCCGCGCGTCATCCGTCTGCCGGAAGAAATCGCCGGCTGCGAATACGGCTTCGTCTTCCTGTCGTCGATCCTGCATGCCCACGTCGGCGAACTGTTCACCGGCATGGCGGTGCAGGGCTGCTACCAGTTTCGCGTCACGCGCAACTCCGATCTCTTCGTCGACGACGAGGAAACCAAGAACCTGCGCCAGGCGCTGCAGGGCGAACTGCCGCAACGCCACTTCGGCGCGGCCGTGCGGCTGGAAGTGGCCGACAACTGCTCGGAATCGATGGCGACCTTTTTGCTGGCGCAGTTCGAGCTCGAAGCCGACGACCTCTATCAGGAACGGGGGCCGGTGAATCTGGTGCGCCTGATGCAGGTACCCGACTGGGTCGACCGCCCCGACCTCAAGTTCCCCCCTTTCGTTCCGGCCCTGCCCGCACGCCTGGCCAAGGACGAGGATATCTTCGCGCAGATCCGCAAGGGCGACATCCTGCTGCACCATCCATTCGAATCCTTCCAGCCGGTGATCGACTTCATCGAGCAGGCCGCCGCCGATCCCCACGTCGTCGCCATGCGGCAGACGGTGTACCGCACCGGGACCGATTCCAAGCTGATGCAGGCGCTGATCCAGGCAGCGCAGTCGGGCAAGGAGGTCACCGTGGTGGTCGAGCTGATGGCGCGCTTTGACGAAGAGGCCAACATCAACTGGGCCGCCCGGCTGGAGGAGGTCGGCGCCCATGTCGTCTACGGCGTCGTGGGCCACAAGACCCACGCCAAGCTGGCACTGGTGATCCGCCGCGAAGACGGCGAACTGCGCCGCTATGCGCATCTGGGCACCGGCAACTACCACGCCCGCACCGCGCGTCTGTATACCGACTTCGGCCTTTTGACCGCCGACGAGACTATCACCGAAGATGTCGGCAGCCTGTTCACCCAGATCACCGGACTGGGCAAGGCCGGCAAGCTCAAGCGTCTGTGGCAGTCGCCGTTCACGCTGCACAGTGAAGTCGTCGCCGCCATCAACCACGAAGCCGAACTGGCGGCCGCCGGCAAGCCGGCCGCCATCATCGCCAAGATGAATGCACTGCTGGAGCCGCAGGTGATCGCTGCCCTGTATGCCGCCAGCCAGGCCGGGGTGAAGATCGACCTCATCATTCGCGGCGTGTGTGCGCTCAAGCCCGGTATTCCCGGCCTGTCCGAGCACATCCACGTGCGCTCGGTGGTCGGACGCTTCCTCGAGCACACGCGCATCTTCTATTTCAGAAACGGCGGCGACGAGAAGGTCTTCCTGTCATCGGCCGACTGGATGGACCGCAATTTCTTTCGCCGTATCGAAACCGGTTTCCCCATCCTCAATCCCAAGCTGAAGAAACGCGTGATCGCGGAAGGGCTGAAACCTTATCTGCGAGACAACGTGCAGGCCTGGGACATGCTGTCCGATGGCAGCTACCGTCGCCGCGCCAAACGCCGTGCCAAGGCCTACAGCGCGCAGGCCGAACTGCTGGCGCTGCTTTCACGCTGACTCCCCGCTGCCGCAGGTCGCGACGGCTCTGCGCCCACGCACTTCCGGCCCGCGCGTCACACGCCAACAAAGCTTCAAGCAAGCGTCACGTCACGGTCATCTGGCTGTGGCCTGATGGCGGCATGTTGAATCGCGTCTCGAATCTGCTTCGCGCGCGTCAGCCTGGCTACATGCGGCCATCTGGCGCGGCCTGCCCGGCCTCCGTCCAGCCCTCCTTCCCGTCTGCCGCATCGACCCCCGCCCCCAGTCACTACCGCACGCTCTGGATATCCGACATTCATCTCGGCACGACTGGCTGTCAGGCGCGCTACCTGCTCGATTTCCTGAAGCACAACGAATCCGACACCCTGTATCTGGTCGGAGACATCATCGACGGCTGGCAATTGCGCCGTGGCTGGTACTGGCCGCAGGCCCACAACGACGTCGTGCAAAAGCTCCTGCGCAAGGCCCGCCGGGGAACGCGCGTGATCTACGTGCCGGGCAATCACGACTCGATGGCGCGGCAATTCATGGGACTGGCGTTTGGCGATATCGAGGTGGCGGATGAAGTGATCCATGTCACCGCCGACGGCCGCCGTTTCCTGGTCACCCACGGCGACCTGTTCGACGGCGTGATGCAGCACGCGCGCTGGCTGGCCTATCTGGGCGACTGGGGCTACACGATGATCCTGGCGCTGAACCGCTGGTTCAACGGCCTGCGCACGCGCCTGGGTTATCCCTACTGGTCGCTGTCGCAATACCTCAAGCACAAGGTCAAGAATGCGGTCAGCTTCATCACCGCGTTCGAGAAAGTGATGACCGACGAGGCACGGCGGCGCGACTGCGACGGCGTCATCTGCGGCCACATCCACAAGGCCGAGATCCGTCAGATCGACGGATTGTTGTACTGCAACGACGGCGACTGGGTGGAAAGCCTGACCGCGCTGGCCGAGCAGGCCGACGGCACGCTGGAAATCATTCACTGGGCGCACTGCCTGGCTGCCCCCGCCGCACAGAAGGCGGCAACCGTACTGGAGACAACATGAGAGTCATGATCGTGACCGACGCCTGGTCACCGCAGGTCAATGGCGTGGTGCGCACGCTCACCACCACCCGCCGCGAGATGCAGGCCATGGGCCACGAGGTGGACATCCTCTCCCCGCTTGAATTCCGCACCCTGCCCTGCCCCACCTATCCGGACATCCGCCTGTCGGTGCTGGCCGGCAATGCGGTCAGGAAGCGCATCCGCGACTACGCGCCGCACGCGCTGCATATCGCCACCGAAGGGCCGCTCGGCCTGGCCGCGCGCCGCCATGCGCTGGACCACGACCGGCCCTTCACCACCGCCTACCACACCCGCTTCCCCGAATACGTCAAAGCCCGTACCGGCATCCCGCTCGCCTGGACCTATCGCTTCCTGCGCTGGTTCCACGGCCCCGCGCGCGCCGTCATGGCGCCGACGCCTGCGGTCAAATCCGACCTCGAAGCATTCGGTTTCGACAACGTGGCACTCTGGTCGCGTGGCGTCGACCTGGACGTGTTCCGCATGCAGGATTCGCATCGGCTCGATACCGAACGCCCGATTTTTCTCTATGTCGGCCGGGTGGCGGTCGAAAAGAACGTCGAGGCCTTCCTGCAACTGGATCTGCCCGGCTCCAAGTGGGTGGTGGGCGACGGCCCGGCGCTGGCCGGCCTGCGCGCCCGCTATCCCGACGCGTATTACCTTGGCGTGATGAAGCAGCCCGAACTGGCCGAGGTGTACGCCGCCGCCGACGTCTTCGTATTCCCCAGCAAAACCGACACCTTCGGCCTGGTGCTGCTGGAAGCCATGGCCTGCGGCCTGCCCGTCGCCGCCTATCCGGTCACCGGGCCCATCGACGTGCTCGGTGACTCGCCCGCCGGCGTCATGCACGACGATCTGCGCCAGGCCTGCCTGGCCGCGCTCAACATCGATCGCCGCACTGCCCGCGCCCACGCGGAAAAGTTCTCCTGGCGCGCGGCAACCGAACAGTTCGTTGGCCATCTGCATCCCGCCGCGCAGGAAACCATGCCGGCCTGAACCCGCCGGTGCCACCTCCTGACGCCCGCCAAACTGACTGGTAGCGCTCAGGCCGCCTTCTTCACCTCTTCCCTGAACAGCTTGCGCAGTGTTTCGCGCAGTTCAGGCGTGTCGGTATGGCCATGAACGGCCACGGCGTGCTGCACGGCCGCTTCCAGCAGTTCTGCCTCGCGGTCGGCAGAGATCAATAGCGTGCAGTTCATTTCGCTCGGATATTCCCGGCAATCGATGAATTTTCGTACCATGATGCACCTCCTTCATCCCTCAATCCGGCACTCCCGGACATGCAAAGAAGAGACTTTGTTTATAGACCATGCCGTCACGGGGTGTCGACCCGGCAGCCCGCGCGGGGGCTTGAAATCCGCTCCCTCCACCCCAAGCTCCGGTTTCACCTTATTTGTATTTGACGGGAGATCACAGGCATGTCCGCCACCAAAGAAACCCTGGGCTTTCAGACCGAAGTCAGGCAGCTGCTGCAGCTGATGATCCATTCCTTGTATTCCAACAAGGATATTTTCCTGCGCGAACTGATTTCCAACGCCTCCGACGCCGCCGACAAGCTGCGCTTCGAGGGACTGTCGGACGCCGCGCTGTATGAAAACGACCCTGAACTGAAAATCCGCGTCGCCTTCGACCGCGACGCGCGCACGCTGACGATTTCCGACAACGGCATCGGCATGAGCCGGCAGGAGGTCATCGAGCACATCGGCACCATCGCCAAGTCCGGCACCCGCGAATTCTTCTCGCAATTGTCGGGCGACCAGCAGAAGGACGCCGCGCTAATCGGCCAGTTCGGCGTTGGTTTCTACTCCGCCTTCATCGTCGCCGACCGCGTGACGCTGACCACCCGCCGTGCCGGCCTCACCGCCGAGCACGGTGTGCGCTGGGAATCGGAAGGCGCGGGCGACTACACGCTGGAGACGGTCGACAAGCCTGCCCGCGGCACCGAGATCGTGCTGCATCTGCGCGAAGACGCCGACGAATTCCTGTCTGACTACAAGATCAAGTCGGTGATCCGCACTTATTCCGACCACATCACGCTGCCCATCGTGATGAAGAAGAGCGAATGGAAGGACGGCGTGGAAACGCCCACCGACGAGGACGAGACCGTCAACAAGGCCTCGGCGCTATGGGCGCGCGCCAAAAAAGACGTCAGCGACGACGAGTACAACGAGTTCTACAAGCACGTCGCCCACGACTTCGAGCCGCCGCTCGCCTGGTCGCACAACCGCGTCGAGGGCAAGCAGGAATACATCTCGCTGCTGTATGTGCCTTCGCACGCGCCGTTCGACCTGTGGGACCGGGAAAAGCGACATGGCATCAAACTCTACGTGCGCCGCGTTTTCATCATGGACGACGCCGAGCAGCTGATGCCGCAATATCTGCGCTTCGTTCGTGGCGTGGTCGACTCGGCCGACCTGCCCTTGAACGTCTCGCGCGAGATCCTGCAGTCGAGCCGCGACCTCGATGCGATCAGGAATGGCTCGGTCAAGAAGGTGCTGGGCCTGCTGGAAGACCTGGCCGAGAACCAGCCGGAAAAATACGTCGCGTTCTGGAAGGAATTCGGCAAGGTACTGAAGGAAGGCCCGGGCGAGGATTTCACGAACCGTGAGCGCATCGCCGCCCTGCTCCGCTTTGCCTCCACCCACACCGATACCGACGCGCAAGTGGTATCGCTGAAGGACTACATCGGCCGCATGAAGGAAGGCCAGAAGGAAATCTTCTACATCACCGCCGACAGTTTTGCCGCCGCCCGGCACAGTCCGCACCTCGAAATCTTCCGCAAGAAGGGCATCGAAGTCCTGCTGCTGTCCGACCGCGTCGACGAATGGCTGTCGAGCAACCTCAGCGAGTTCGACGGCAAGCCGCTCAAATCGATCGCCAAGGGCGGGCTGGATTTAGGAGACCTGGAGGACGAAGCCGAAAAGACCGCGCAGAAGGAAGCCGAAGAGACCCTGAAGCCGCTGGTCGAGCGCATCAAGACCACCCTCGGGGAACGCGTGAAAGAGGTTCGTGTCACCCACCGTCTCACCGACTCTCCTGCCTGCCTCGTCACCGGCGAAGGCGACATGAGCGCCAACCTCGAACGCCTGCTCAAGTCGGCCGGTCAGGCCGCGCCGACGGTGAAGCCCACGCTGGAAATCAACCCGTCGCATGTCCTGGTCACACGGCTCAACAGCGAAGCCGACGAAGCCCGCTTTGCCGACTGGGCCAACCTGCTGTTCGAACAGGCCTTGCTCGCCGAAGGCGGCCAGCTCGACGATCCGGCAAGCTTCGTGCGGCGGTTGAACGGGTTGCTGGCGCTGCTGCCGGAATAATCAAACCAGGCCGTTCATGTTGGGCGCGTCCAGACATGAACGGGCCTGGCCACTACATCTGACGCGACCGGGCAATCGGTCGCGCTTTTTTTCCCTGGTGCGATGGGCTATCTGCTGTCCTCGATCGCGTTCGGCTGGATTTTCACTTTCTGGCCCGCGGTAATCAAGGCCAGCATGGCCTTCATATCCGCGCGTTGCTGCGCCTGCATCACGCCGGCAGAAACCGACGCCAGCAATGCGGGATCCGGCGTATCCGCCTGCACCACGCGGCTGATTCGCACGATTCGATACGCGCCATCCGGGCGCACGAAACCGGTGTAAGCAGGCAGCTTATCGGTATTCGCGCGAAACACTGCCTTGATTCCGGCCGCATCCATCTCGGCAAACGGCTGCCGCCCGACCACCTTGAAGGCCGACCAGCTCAAGCCCGCTGCATCGCCCTTCTCCAGCGCCTTGATGGCCGCCTCGCCTTTCTGCGCCAACAGCCTGGCGCTCTGCTCGGCACGCAGTCGGGCCTCGATTGCCTGGGAGACCTCTGTCAACGGGCGCAACCGGGCTGGCCGATGATCGATCACCCGCGCCGCCACCAGCACGCCGGGCAGTACCTCGATGGCTTCGGTGTTCTGCTTCGATTTGATCGATTCGGGGCTGAACAGCGCAGCCGACAAGGTCGAATTATTGAACGGCGGTGGTGCCGTCTTGACGCCCATCCAGTCGCTTTGCTTGATGCTGAGTTTGGTAGCTGACGCGGCAGGCTGTAGCGATTGCGCGTTTTCGTAGACGAGGTTGCTGAAGTTGTCAGCCAGATCCGCAAAGGTCTTTTGCGCCTGCTGCTTGCGCAATTCGTCGACGATCTCGGTGCGCACCTCGTTCAGCGGTGCCGCCTTGGCCGGCTGGATGCCGTCCAGCCGGATGATGTGATAACCAAAATCGCTTTCGACCGGCCCGCGGATTTCGTGGGGCTTCATGCTGAATACGGCATCTTCGAAAGGCTTGACCATCATGCCGCGCGCAAAGCTTCCCAGGCTGCCATCCTGCGCGGCCGAGCCCGGATCCTGTGACTCGGTACGTGCCAGTTCAGCGAAACGATCCGGCGACTTTTGCAGAATCCGGACCAGCTCGGTCGCCTTGGCCTTGGCTTTGGCCCGTGTTGCCGCATCGGCATTCTTATCCACTGCAATCAGGATATGGCTTGCGCTGCGTTGCTCGGGTCGCCCGAATTTCGCCGCATTGGCCGCGTAGTAGTCGCCTATTTCCTTGTCACTCACCGCGATGCCGGCTGCCACGCTGGTCTTGTCCAGCACCAGATATTCGGCGCGGATCTGTTCGGGCTCTGTAAATTCTGCCTTGTGGGCAGCGTAATCACGCTCCACGTCGGATGGGGTGACCTTCACCTCCGAAGCCACGCTGGAGGCCGGCAGGTCGGCCCATGAAATTTCACGCTGTTGCGAAACCAGGCGCGCGATCTGCGTCATGGAGGTGTCCGACGGGAAAGCCGCGAGCGTTGCCGGGCTCGCCACCGCGTCCAGCATGAAGCCCTGACGCAACTCGTTCTCGAACTGGGCGGGGGTGCGGCCATTCTGGCGCAACACTGCCTCATAATGCTGCTTCGAAAACTTCCCATCCTGCTGGAAAGCCGGAATCTGCCCGAGGATGGATGCAATGTATGCATCAGGGGCCACAAATTTATTTTTTTGCGCGTCCAGCAGCAAGGCTTTACGTTCGATCAGGCTGTCCAGCACCTGTTTGCGGAAATCGGCGCTTTCTGTGACCGCCGGATCGAACGCGGGCCCCAGGGTCTCGCGCATGCGTTCTGTCTGCGCTTGAATCTCACGCGTCAACTCGTCACGTGAAATTCCCAGGTCGCCGACCTCGGCAATCATGCCGCTGCCTTTGCCGCCCGTCATGTAGGATTCCATTCCGAACAGGCCGAAAGTGATCGCGATCAAGGCCAGTATGACTTTGGCCAGCCAGCCCTGCGCATGCTTGCGGATTGCTTCGAGCACGGTCTTTTACTCCGAAAAAAACGTTAGCGCGGATTTTCGCGCACTTTGCGCCTCGCGTCTCGCCCTGCAGCGATTAAACTCGCCCTGCAGCGATTAAAAATCGGCGCGAAGACATCGCACATGAAAAAAGGCGAACTTGCGTTCGCCTTTTCGATGTTGGCGGAGTGGACGGGACTCGAACCCGCGACCCCCGGCGTGACAGGCCGGTATTCTAACCAACTGAACTACCACTCCCTTGTTCTGTGAACCTCGTTGCCAGGGTCCATGGCCGCTTTCCCATGTTGCCCGGCTGGTGGGTGCTGAGGGGTTCGAACCCCCGACATTCGCCTTGTAAGGGCGACGCTCTACCAGCTGAGCTAAGCACCCGACAAAGACAAAAATTTTACAACATTTCCGTATATCCTGCCAAGTGCCAAGCGGTTTTATTATTAGTTGATGGCGTCTTTCAGGCCCTTGCCGGCACGGAATTTCGGCACTTTTGCGGCTTTGATCTTGATGCTGGCACCCGTGCGCGGATTACGGCCGGTACGGGCGGCACGCTTGCCAACATAGAAGCTGCCAAAACCTACCAATGTCACCATGTCACCCTTCTTCAGTGCTTTCTTGACTGCTTCGACCGCCGCATCCAGCGCCCGGCCTGCGGCAGCCTTGGAAATGTCGGCCGAGTCGGCGATGGCGTCAATCAATTCGGATTTGTTCACGTGTTGTCCCCTTCACTCAAGTGGTACAGGAAAACCCTGTGGCCGCTTTTATAGCAACCCGCAAAACCTTGTGTCAAGCGGTTTTCCGGGCGACTCCCAAAAAAAACCCGCGACTGGCGCGGGTTTCAGGCAGATGGTTGAAAAATACCTAGTGTTTGAGCGCCGCGGAGGAGGTTCCCTCTTCTTCTGGCACGGCAATTGCCGGCGCATCCGTTTCAGGTTCATCCTGCAAAGGCTCGGGCGCGTGCTCCAGTGCCAGCTCAAGAACCTGGTCGATCCACTTGACCGGATGGATATCGAGCTTGTTCTTGATGTTGTCCGGAATCTCGGTCAGATCCTTGACGTTTTCCTGGGGGATCAACACCGTCTTGATACCGCCGCGATGCGCCGCCAGCAATTTTTCCTTCAGTCCGCCGATCGGCAATACCTCGCCGCGCAACGTGATCTCTCCCGTCATCGCGACGTCGGCGCGCACCGGAATACCCGTGAGGATCGAGACCATCGACGTGCAGATTGCAATGCCCGCAGAAGGGCCGTCCTTGGGCGTCGCGCCCTCCGGCAGATGAATGTGGATGTCGCGTTTCTGATAGAAGTCCTCCTGGATCCCCAGCTTGCGCGCACGTGAACGCACCACGGACAGCGCAGCCTGGATCGATTCCTGCATCACCTCGCCGAGTTTGCCGGTGGTGGTCATCTTGCCGCGCCCGGGCAGCGAAACCGCTTCGATGGTGAGCAGTTCGCCGCCCACTTCGGTCCAGGCCAGTCCTGTCACCTGCCCCACCTGGTTATTCATTTCCGCGATGCCGAAACTGAAGCGCCGGACACCGAGATATTTCTCCAGATTGCGCGACGTCACCGAAATCTTGCTGCTCTGCTTCTTCATCAGCAGGGTCTTGACGGCCTTGCGGCAGATCTTGGAAATTTCGCGCTCCAGGTTGCGCACCCCCGCTTCGCGCGTGTAGTAACGCACGATGTCGCGGATGGCCGACTCGGCGATGGCGAGTTCGTCCACCTTGATGCCGTTGACCTTGAGCTGCTTGGGTACCAGATAGCGCTCGGCGATGTTGATCTTCTCGTCCTCGGTGTAACCCGACAGGCGGATCACTTCCATCCGGTCGAGCAGCGGCGCAGGCAGGTTGAGCGAGTTGGCCGTGGCGACGAACATGACATCCGACAGGTCGTATTCGACCTCGATGTAATGATCCTGGAAGGTATGGTTCTGCTCGGGATCGAGCACTTCCAGCAGCGCCGACGACGGATCGCCGCGGAAATCCTGTCCCATCTTGTCGACTTCGTCGAGCAGGAACAGCGGATTCTTCACGCCGATCTTGGTCAGGCTCTGCAGGATCTTGCCCGGCATCGAGCCGATGTAGGTGCGGCGATGCCCGCGAATCTCCGATTCGTCGCGCACGCCGCCGAGCGCCATGCGCACGAACTTGCGGTTGGTCGCGCGCGCGATCGACTGACCGAGCGAGGTCTTGCCGACACCGGGCGGGCCGACCAGGCACAGGATCGGCGCTTTCACCTTGTCGACGCGCTGCTGCACCGCGAGGTATTCGAGGATGCGCTCCTTGACCTTGTCGAGGCCGTAGTGGTCCTGGTCGAGAATCTTCCCGGCTTTCGCCAGATCCTTGCTGATCTTGGTTTTCTTCTTCCACGGCAAACCGACCATGGCTTCGATGTAGCTGCGGATGACTGTGGCTTCGGCCGACATCGGCGACATCATTTTCAGCTTCTTCAGCTCGCCCATGGCCTTGGTTTCGGCTTCCCTGGACATGCTGGCCGCCTTGATGCGTTTTTCCAGGTCTTCCAGCTCGGCGCCTTCCTCGATGTCGCCAAGCTCCTTCTGGATCGCCTTGACCTGCTCGTTCAGGTAGTACTCGCGCTGGCTCTTTTCCATCTGCCGCTTGACGCGGCCACGGATGCGCTTTTCCACCTGCAGGATGTCGAGTTCGCCTTCCAGCAGGCCCAAAAGGTGTTCCAGCCGCTTGTTGACGCCGATCATCTCCAGTACTTCCTGCTTCTGCTCCAGTTTCAGCGGCAGGTGCGCGACGATGGTATCGGCCAGACGGCCGCCTTCGTCGATGCCCGAGAGCGAAGTGAGGATTTCCGGCGGAATTTTCTTGTTCAGTTTGACGTACTGGTCGAACTGTGTGAGCAGGGCGCGGCGCATGGCCTCGACTTCGACCAGTTCCTCACCTTCCGCAGGCAGAATTTCGGCGCGGGCCACCAGATGGCTTCCCGCATCAGCCACTTCCAGGACACGCGCGCGCTGGTTCCCTTCAACGAGCACCTTGACCGTGCCGTCGGGCAGTTTCAGCATCTGCAGGACCGTGGCCACGCTGCCGGTATCGTAGAGATCTTCCGGCGTGGGGTCGTCCTGGGCGGCCGTTTTTTGCGCGACCAGAAGGATGCTTTTGCCGGATTCCATGGAGTTTTCCAGCGCTTTGATCGATTTGGGCCGGCCGACAAAGAGCGGGATGACCATGTGGGGAAACACCACCACATCCCTAAGCGGCAACAGCGGCAGGTTGATCTGTTCCTTGTTGGGGAGGTTGTCGCTCATCATGATTTCCTGGGTAAGGGTTTAAGGAACGGATGCGCGGCATTCAACCACGCTCATCCACAATTGGGGAGGCATAGGTTGGAATTCAAGATGGCTGACAGGTTCCCTGTCAGCCATTTCCTTGTTCAGGCTCCGGCAGCCAGCGGCTGCTCGTCCTGCTCGGAGTAGATCAGTAAGGGTTTACCGTCGCCGCTGATCAGGCCGTTATCGACCACGACCTTGCTGACCCCCTTCAGGGAAGGCAGGTCGTACATCGTATCCAGCAGGGAATGCTCAATGATCGATCGCAAGCCACGCGCGCCCGTGCGACGCGCCAGGGCACGCCGGGCGATGGCGTTCAATGCATCCTCGCGGAACTCGAGTTCGACCCCTTCCATCTTGAAAAGCTTGATAAATTGCTTGGTCAATGCATTTTTCGGCTCGGTCAGGATCTGGACCAGGGCAGCCTCGTCCAACTCATCCAGCGTGGCAACAACTGGCAAGCGCCCGACAAATTCGGGGATCAAGCCATATTTGATGAGATCTTCCGGTTCAACTTGATGCAGCAGTTCGACATCGCGCTTGGTTTCATCGATATTCTTGACCTGTGCGCCGAAACCGATGCCGCCTTTCTCGGTACGACCGCGAATGACTTTCTCCAGACCGCTGAATGCCCCCCCGCAGATGAACAGGATGTTGCTGGTATCGACCTGCACGAACTCCTGGTTCGGATGCTTGCGCCCACCTTGCGGCGGAACCGAGGCCGTCGTGCCCTCGATCAGTTTCAAGAGTGCCTGCTGTACGCCCTCGCCCGATACGTCGCGCGTGATCGAGGGGTTGTCGGCCTTGCGCGAGATCTTGTCTATTTCGTCAATGTAAACAATGCCCTGCTTGGCCTTGTCGACATCGTAATCACATTTCTGCAACAGTTTCTGGATGATGTTCTCGACATCTTCACCGACATAGCCCGCTTCGGTGAGCGTCGTGGCGTCGGCAATCACGAACGGCACGTTCAGCAACCGCGCCAGGGTTTGCGCGAGCAGGGTCTTGCCCGAACCGGTCGGTCCGATCAGCAGGATGTTGCTCTTGGCCAGTTCGACTTCGCCCGTACCCGCGTTGCTGCGCAAACGTTTGTAGTGATTGTAGACCGCGACGGCCAGCGCCTTCTTCGCCTGGCTCTGGCCGATGACGTATTGATCCAGAATGCCACTGATCTCATGCGGGGTAGGCAAGTCGGAGCCTGCGCCCTTCTGGTTATCGGTCTGCTGAATTTCCTCGCGGATGATGTCGTTGCACAACTCGACGCATTCATCGCAGATGAATACCGACGGCCCGGCAATCAGCTTGCGTACTTCGTGCTGGCTTTTGCCACAGAAGGAGCAGTAGAGAAGTTTGTCACCCGAACCTTTGTCTGCCATGCCAGTTCCTTGCTTAATTGTCCGATGCCTCGACACGGCTGGTCAGCACCTTGTCGATCAGCCCGTATTTCACCGAATCGTCCGCGCTCATGAAATTGTCGCGATCGGTGTCGCGTTCGATCACCTCGATGCTCTGCCCGGTGTGCTTGGCAAGCATGTCATTGAGGCGTGACTTCAGATACAGGATCTCCTTGGCATGGATTGCGATGTCCGATGCCTGGCCCTGGAAACCGCCCAGCGGTTGGTGGATCATCACGCGCGAGTTGGACAGGCAGAAACGCTTGCCCTTGGCGCCTGCGGTCAGCAGGAACGCCCCCATGCTGGCCGCCTGACCGATACAGAGCGTGGACACGTCAGGTTTGATGAACTGCATGGTGTCGTAGATCGCCAACCCTGCGGACACCGACCCACCCGGCGAGTTGATGTAGAAATGGATGTCCTTGTCGGGATTTTCCGATTCGAGGAACAACATCTGCGCGACGACCAGGTTGGCCGTCGCGTCGTTCACCGGACCGACCAGGAAAATCACCCGCTCCTTGAGCAGGCGCGAATAAATATCGTAAGCACGTTCGCCGCGGCCGCTCTGCTCGACGACCATGGGCACCAGCCCCAGCCCCCGGGGCTCGAAGGGCTGTGAATTGGAAACGCCATATTCTGGATCAATATGCATCAGGCACGTCCCATCAGTTCTTCAAAGGAGGTTGACACGTCTTCCACTTGGGCCTGACCTGCAATCCATGCTACCACATTCTCCTCCAGGGCCAGAGACTCGATCTCCTGCATCCGTTCCGGGCTCTGGTAATACCACTGCACCACCTGTTCCGGCTCCTCGTAGCTCTGCGCCTGCTCCTGGATCAGTTCGCGGATCTGTTCAGGCCGGGCCACCAGTTTGTTCGCCTGCACGATCTCGGCCAGGATCAGTCCCAGACGCACACGGCGCTCGGCTTGTCCTGTAAACATATCGGCAGACAGCTTCACGGTCTGAACCCCGCGTGACTGCATATCCGCTTCCGTCATTTTCATCAGTCGCCCGGTTTCCATCGCCACCAGACTCTGCGGCAGATCCAGCGTGCTTTTCTGCAATAACAACTCCATCGCCTGCTCTTTCAGTTTCGCCGCCGCGCGACGTTTTGCCTCGCGCTCCAGGTTGGATCTCACCTCGGCCTTGAGCTTATCCAGGTCACCGTCTTCGACTCCCAGTGCCCTGGCAAATTCCGCATCAATTGAAGGCAGCACCGGCGCCTGCACCTCCTTGACCTGTACTTCGAAGTGCGCCACCTTGCCCGCAAGCTCCCTGGCTGCATACTCGGCGGGGAAGGTCACGTCGAACCCCTTGCTGTCACCCGCTCCAAGGCCGGTCAGACTCTGTTCGAAATCCTTCAGCAGGCGGCCTTCGCCGATCACCGCGGCGAAATCCTCGGCCTTGCCGCCTTCGAAGGCTGCGCCATCGACCGTGCCCTGATAGTCGAACTTGACCAGATCGCCTTCCATGGCAGCCCGCCCCGCCGGCTCGAACGTACGACGCTGCTTTTGCAAAACCTCCAGGGTCTTGACCACATCGGTATCCTTCAGGTCCACCACCGGCCTGCTCATCCTGCCAGTGCTCAAATCGTCGATCTTCACTTCAGGATAGACCTCAAAACTGGCACTGAAGGTCATTTCCGTTGCATCGCCCTGATCCGTCTTCGGCTCGAAGCGGGGATAGCCCGCGATTCTCAGCTGGTGGGCTTCCACCGCCTCGCCGAAACGCGCCTGCAGGGTTTCGCCCAGCACGTCCTGACGGACGCCGGGTCCATGTTGGCGCGTCACGGCGCTCAACGGTGCCTTGCCGGGCCGGAAACCATCCATCTTGACGCTGCGTGTCAGGCGCTTGAGGCGATTTTGCACCTCGGTTTCCAGTTGCCCCATGGGCACGCTGATATCGAGGCGGCGGACCAGTCCTTCGAGAACTTCAAGATTTGCTTGCATCAAAATACTTCCTGGCTGAATTGAGATTGGGTGTAAGGGCGATCATAAGTTTTATGGTGCGAAAGGGGGGACTCGAACCCCCACGCCTTGCGGCGCTGGAACCTAAATCCAGTGCGTCTGCCAATTCCGCCACTCTCGCGGCTCGGCCGCAAAACCATCGACCGATAAGTGTAATATAATCAAAGCGATGCTGTCACCCAAGCCTGCCCGGCATCCCGCCTAAGTCATTATTCCCATTCCATTTTTTATTGCCGGTGCCGGTCGATCACTACGAAAATTTCCCTGTCGCCTCCTGGCTGCTGCCCAAACGGCTGCGGCGGCCGGTGGAAGCCATCTACTGGTTTGCCCGCAGCGCGGACGACATCGCCGACGAAGGCCACGCATCGCCGGCCGAACGGCTGTCGCAGCTTGCGGCGTATCACGGCGAACTGGACCGCATCGAGCGCGGCGAAACGCCGGCCGATGCGGTGTTCGGCCCGCTCGCTGCCGCCATCCGCGCGCACGCCATCCCGCTGGCGCCGTTTCGCGACCTGCTGTCGGCCTTTGCCCAGGACGTGGAAAAAAAACGCTACGCAACTTTCGGCGAGGTCATGGACTACTGTCGTCGTTCGGCCAATCCGGTGGGGCGCCTGATGCTGCATCTGTACGGCGACCACGACCCGCGTCACCTGGCCTATTCCGACGCCCTCTGCAGCAGCCTGCAGCTGATCAACTTCCTGCAGGACATCGCGATCGATTACCGAAAAGACCGCATCTACCTGCCGCAGGACGAACTGGCCGCTCACCGCGTCAGTGAAGCGCAGATTGCCGAAGGCAACACGCACGGGCTGTGGCACATGATGATGCACAAGCAGATCGAGCGTGCGCGCAAATTGCTGCAGGCCGGTGCGCCGCTCGGTCGGCAGCTCAAGGGACGCATCGGGCTCGAACTGCGGGTCACCCTCCGTGGCGGCGAGACCATCCTGCGCAAGCTGCATGCCGACCCCGGCTGCGTCTTCCACAACCGTCCGGTGCTGACCAGGCAAGACTGGATCGTCATGCTCGCGCGAGGGCTGTTTTGAGCGCGGATGTTCATCGATACTGCCAGGAGCGGGCGGCGGCCAGCGGCTCGAGCTTCTATTACAGCTTCGTTTTCCTGCCACTCGACGTACGGCGCGCGATCACGGCGTTCTATGCCCTGTGCCGCGAACTCGACGACGTGGTGGACGAATGCCACGAGCGCCAGGTGGCCGAAATCAAGCTCGACTGGTGGCGCGCCGAAATCGGCCGTTTTGCCGGCGGAGAGCCAGAGCATCCTGCCACCCGCGCGCTCTTCGATACCACGCAGGGCCGGGCCATTGCGCCGACGCTGCTGCTGGAAATCGTCGACGGCATGGCGATGGATCTCGACTACACGCGCTATCCCGACTTCAGGTCGCTCAGGCTCTACTGCTACCGCGTTGCCGGCGTAGTGGGCGAGATCGCGGCAGCAATTTTCGACGGGGCGCGCAGCGAACACGACCGCGACATCCGCCGCTACGCGCACGAGTTGGGGCTGGCATTCCAGCTCACCAACATCATCCGCGACGTCGGCGAGGATGCACGGCGCGGCCGCATCTATCTGCCGCAGGACGAGCTGGCGCGTTTCGGCGTCGCCGAAGCCGACCTGCTGAATGGCCGCGATACGCCTCAATTCCAGGCCCTGATGCAGTTCCAGTACGAGCGTGCCCTGGCCTGCTACGACCGTGCGTTGGCCACACTGCCTCCCGGCGCACGGCGCGCACAACGTCCCGGGCTGGTGATGGCGGCGATCTATCGCACGCTGGCGGACGAAATCCGGGAGGCCGGATTTCCTGTCCTGCGTGCGCGCGTCTCACTCACGCCGTTGCGCAAACTATGGCTGGCCGGCAAGACCTGGCTGTTTCCGTGACAGTTGCCGTAGATCGGACCCATGTCGCGGTCGTGGGCGGTGGCTGGGCCGGCTGCTCGGCGGCCCTGACGCTGGCCGAAGCCGGTGTGCCCGTCACGCTGTTCGAGGCCAGCCGCACACTGGGCGGCCGTGCACGCGCCGTCGAACTCGGCCGCCAGCCGCTCGACAACGGCCAGCACATCCTGCTTGGGGCCTACGAACAGACGCTTCAACTGATCGAACGCCTGCATCCCGTCACCTCCCAGGCCAGTCTTTGGCACCTGCCGCTGACGGTAGAGCTGCCGCCGGATTTCAGTCTTGCCTGCCCCGGCCTGCCGGCACCCCTGCACCTCCTGGCAGGCTTGCTCGGTGCCCGAGGTCTCACCTGGCGTGACAAGCTGGCCGCCGCACGCTGGGCGTGTGTCGTACTTGGCCATGCAGAGCCCCCGGATCAGCTGACCGTCAGCCAGTTCACCCAAGGGCAGCCGAAGAAACTGCGTGACGTGCTGTGGCACCCGCTGTGCGTGTCCGCGCTCAACACCCCTCCCGAGAAAGCCAGTGCCCGGGTCTTTCGCAGCGTGATTCGTGCCGCATTCGGCGGTCGCGCCCGGCACAGCGACCTGGTGTTGCCACGCTGCGATCTGACAGCCTTGCTGCCTGCGCCCGCCGCGGCGCAAGTGGCCGAACTCGGCAGCGCCATCCGCCTGGGCTGCCGCGTGACCCGGGTCGATGCCACGCAGGACAGCGTCACGCTGGGTACGCATGACAATACCTCGGCCTACAGCCATGTCATTCTCGCTGTGGCGCCGCAACACCTGCCGGCGCTGGCGATGCAGGTACCGGCGCTCGAACCGCTTGGCCGCGCCGTGTCACGTTATAGCTATCAGCCCATTGCCACCGCCTACATGCAATACGATCCGGCGTTCCGGCTGTCGAGGCCACTGTTCGCACTGAACAACGGGCCGGCGCAGTTCGTATTCGACCGCGGCCAGAGTCATGGCCAGGCCGGCCTGCTGGCGTTTGTGGCCAGCACCGCGACCCACCTCCCCCCGGACTGGCTGGATCTGGCTGAAGCACAACTGCACCGGATCGCTCACCCCGGCCCCGCTCGCTGGCGCAAGCGCATCATCGAAAAACAGGCAACCTATAGTTGCGTACCCGGCATGGCGCGTCCTGCCCTACGCACCCCGCACCCGCGCATCTTCCTGGCGGGCGATTACACTGCCGGGCCTTATCCCGCCACGCTCGAAAGTGCAACGCGGAGCGGAGTACAATCGGCCGGCGCATTACTCGAACAGCTATGAAAGACTACCTCCCTCGGCCCGATCTGCTCGCAGGCCGCGTCATTCTCGTCACCGGGGCCAGTTCCGGCCTCGGTCGTGCCGCCAGTCTGGCATTTGCGCGCCATGGCGCTACCGTCGCCCTGCTTGCGCGCAACGAAGCCGGACTCGAGGCGGTCTACGACGAAATCCTCGCTGCCGGCGGACCCGAACCCGCCATGTTCCCGTATGACCTTGCAGTCGCCGACGACCGCAGTCTGGAAACGCTTGCCGGCACCCTCGCGCACCATCTGAAACGACTCGACGGCCTGCTGCACAGCGCGCACCAGTTCTATAGCCTCACGCCGCTGCACCTGCAAACGCTGGAGCAGTGGCAATCCCTGATGCGTGTCAACCTGATCGCGCCCTTCGCCCTCACCCGCGCCTGCCTGCCGCTGCTCCAGCAGGCGCCGGATGCATCGGTGGTCTTCACCGGCGAAACCCACGGCCACCGGCCACAAGCCTACTGGGGCGGCTATGCCGTCGCGAAATCGGGTCTGGAAACGCTCTCCCGCATCTGGGCCGACGAACTCGACTCGAATGAGAACCTGCGCATCAACACCCTGATTCCCGGCCAGGTGGCAACCACCTTGCGCGCACGCACCCATCCCGGTTTATCGCCCGACACCCTCCCCGGCACCGACGACCTGATGCCCTGGTATCTGTACCTGATGGGCGCGGACAGCCGCGCGGTACGTGGGCAGATTGTGGAATGCCGGATCTGACGTCTGCGTCATGATGAAAATCGGCCGTTACGAAATTCTCGACGAAATCGGTCAGGGAGCAATGGGCACGGTCTATCGGGCACGCGATCCGCTGATCGAGCGGACGGTGGCCATCAAAACCGTCCCGATCGCCCAGTTGCAGCAGGAAGGCGCCGGCGCGGAAGCGCGTTTCCTGCGTGAGGCCCAGAGCGCCGGGCGCCTGTCGCATCCCAATATCGTGACCATCTACGACGTGGGCGAAGCCGACGGTCTGGCCTATATCGCCATGGAGTATCTGCATGGCCGGACGCTGCGCGACCTCATGAACAAGGGACCGATGCCGCTGGATCTGGCGCTCGACACCGCCATGCAGATGGCCGAAGCGATGGCGTTTGCGCACGAGCACGGCATCATCCACCGTGACATCAAACCCTCCAACGTCGTCGTAACCGGCAAACGCGGGCACATCAAACTGACCGATTTCGGTATTGCCCATCTCGTCAACAGCGATCACACCCAGACCGGGCAAATGCTCGGCTCGCCCCGCTACATGTCGCCGGAACAGGCCATGGGGCGCGAAGTGGATGGACGTTCCGATATTTTTTCGCTGGGCGCAGTCCTGTACGAAATGCTGACGGGACGTTATGCCTTTGATGGCGACAGCCTGCCTACGATCTTATATCGCGTCATCAACGAATCCCCCGTGGCGGCCACGACGCTACGCCCCCAGATCCCGCCTGATGTCGCCCGTTTGCTGGCCCAGATGCTGAACAAAAAACCGGATGCCCGGCCGGATGCCCGCAGCCTGGTCAGCGCTTTTCACACGCTGAGACCGATCCCCGCCGCGTCCAGGCCGGCTCCCTCGTCCAATCGTGTTTCGCGGCTGTTGCGCGTCCTGGCATTTGGCACGCCCGTCGGCGTATTTCTATTGATCGGGCTTGGGTTCGTCGTGATCGAGCACTTCCTGGCAACGCCGCCCCCACAAACACCCCGGCCCCTCGTGCAACATACCTCTCCACTCCCCGTGGAAGGCACGACTGAAGACAAACAGCCGCCATCCGTACCGGACCAGACAACGGGCACGCATCCGGAGCCGGACGCCTATCTGGCGGGCCTCGACAAAAAGCAGGTTGAATTGCGCATCAAGCGCACCGTACTCCTGCTGGAATACACCAGGAAGCATCCTGACGTGGTCCAGATCGATCGCCAGCTCGAACAATTACGCATCGAACGCAACCGTTACCTGAAGCAACGGAAGAAAAAACAGGGCGAGTCAACCCCCATTTCACACCCTGGATCGACTACCAGTTGATCTCGCGTTCTGCCGTCGCGGATATTTTATGAATGCTGAGATCGGCTCCGTTGAACTCCGCTTCAGGATCCAGCCGCAGGCCCACGAACTGTTTCAGGAGACCGTACACCACGAGGCTGCCCAGCACCGCGACGGCCACGCCACCCAGCGTGCCGATCAGCTGCGCCGCCAGATCGACGCCGCCTCGCCCCCCCAGTGCCTTGGCGCCGAAAATCCCTGCCGCAATTCCGCCCCATGCACCGCACAGCCCATGCAGGGGCCACACGCCGAGCACGTCATCGATCTTCCATCTGTTCTGGGTCACCATGAACATCCGTACAAATAACGCACCGGCTATCGCCCCGGTAGTCAGTGCGCCGAGCGGATGCATCAGGTCCGAGCCTGCACACACCGCCACCAAACCGGCCAGCGGGCCGTTATGGATGAAACCCGGATCGTTACGGCCCACCACGAGCGCGGCCAGCGTACCGCCCACCATCGCCATCAGCGAATTCACCGCCACCAGGCCCGACACGGCTTCGATCAACTGGGCCGACATCACGTTGAAGCCGAACCAGCCCACGGTCAGAATCCACGCCCCGAGGGCCAGAAACGGAATACTGGACGGCGGATGCGCGGAGACCATGCCGTCCCGTGTATAGCGCCCGCGTCGCGCACCCAGCAACCATACGGCAGGCAAGGCAATCCAGCCTCCCACTGCGTGCACCACCACCGAACCGGCAAAGTCATGAAATCTGGCGCCGACGCTTGCAGCCAGCCAGTCCTGGATGCCGTAGTTGCCGTTCCAGACGATTCCTTCATAAAACGGATAGACCACCCCGACCAGGGCGAAGGTGGCCGCCAGTTGGGGATTGAAGCGTGCGCGTTCGGCGATGCCGCCCGACACAATGGCCGGAATGGCCGCAGCAAACGTCAGCAGGAAAAAGAATTTAACCAGATCGTAGCCATTCCTGGCAGACAGCACTTCGGCACTGGAGAAAAAGCTGATGCCGTAGGCGATGCTGTAGCCGATGAAGAAATAGGCAATGGTGGAAACCGAGAAGTCCGTGAGGATCTTGACCAGTGCGTTGATCTGATTTTTCTTGCGTACGGTCCCCAGTTCCAGAAAGGCAAACCCCGCATGCATGGCCAGCACCATGATGCCGCCCAGCAATACGAACAGCACATCACTGCCCGATTTCAATGCCTCCATGCAGCCGACTCCCCATTGCAAAGCCGGCTAACACGCAAGTTGCGTTCCCGTCTGACAAGCTGTTGATTTTAAAGGACAGGCCCTTGAACAGGGCACCATGCCGGCACCAGGTTAGTGCATGACAGCACGCTGCGCGCACCATTAAGATGCGTCACGTTCGCTGGTCTGAATCCGGCTTGGCCTGTTCCGTTTCTATGCGGTCGAATTCGTCATCCATATCGGAGTCGGACATGGGCGCATAATCGGATCCGGATTCGGGCCGGGGTTTGCTGATCATGGCCGCGACGATAATCCCTATCTCATAGAGCACCCATAGCGGTGTCGCCAGCATGAACTGGGAAATGACGTCGGGCGGAGTAAAGATCGCGCCGATGACGAACGCCCCGACAATGACATACGGCCGGATTTCACGCAGCTTGGCGACCGAGACCATACCCATCTTCACCAGCAGCACCACGGCAATGGGTACCTCGAATGTGATGCCGAACGCCATGAACATGGTCAGCACGAAATCGAGATATTTTCCGATATCGGTCATCACCGCCACGCCAGTGGGCGTCACGCTGACAATGAAATGGAATACCAGCGGAAACACCAGAAAATAGGCGAACGCCATACCCGTCAGAAACAGGATGATGCTTGCAATCACCAGTGGTACACCGATGCGTTTTTCATGCTGGTACAGTCCCGGGGCCACAAAAGCCCAAGCCTGGTAGAACACCCACGGCAAGGCCAGCAGGAAGGCGGCCATCAGGGTGACCTTCATCGGCACGAAAAACGGCGTGGTGATTTCGGTAGCGATCATCTGCCCGCCTTTGGGCAGCGCCGCCAGCAAGGGCCGGGCAAGCAGCGCGTAGATATCCTGCGCCCACGGGAACAGACAGACAAAGATGATCACGATGGCCAGCATGGCGCGCAGCAGCCGATTCCGCATTTCGATGAGATGCGAGATAAAGGTATCTTCGGTATCGCTCATGCGGATTGATCCGGATGCCCGCCGGACGCCGTGTTTGTCGCGGCCGGCGCCGTGCGTCCGGTATTCTGGTCGGGTTCATCCAGCGGCAGGCTCTGCTGCAGCGTGTGTCCGGTTTCGGTGTCGTCCGGTTGCGCGGCGGGCTCCGCCACGACCACGGCTTTCACACTGGCCACGCCTGCCGTCACGGCCTGCGTGACATTGTTTGCCTCGTTGCGCAGAAAATCGTCGACCACCGTGGCCCGCTGCTCGACGTCCGATGCGGCCGATTCGACCGACTCCTTGAAGCTCTGCCCGGCACGGCGAAGCTCGTCCAGCTGAATCTCGCGACCGATGTCCGATTTGACTGACGACACATAACGCTGCAGACGGCCGTACAGGTGTCCAGCCGTACGTGCGACCTTGGGCAGCCGCTCCGGGCCGATGACGATCAGCGCCACCACGCCGATGACGACAAGCTCAGAAAATCCGATATCGAACATAAGAGGCGTTACAGGTCAGGATGCCGTGGGCAGCGAGGCCGGCGGCACAGAATTGCCGGGGCCCGTCATGCCGCACGCTCAGGAATGGTGCTTGTCCTTCACTTCGGCATCGATCGTATTCCCGGTCTCGTCCTTGCTGCTCAATTGAGGCGTATCTTCCTTCATGCCTTCCTTGAAGCCCTTGACCGCGCCGCCCAGATCGCTGCCGATATTGCGCAGTTTCTTGGTACCGAAAATCAGCAGCACGATGACCAGAACGATCAGCCAGTGCCAGATGCTAAAGCCGCCCATGGAATATCTCCTTTAAATTTAACTTTTCCTGACGGGGTCGCCCCCGCCAAATACGTGAACATGAAGATGAAACACTTCCTGGCCACCGCCACGGCCGGTGTTGATCAGCGTCTTGAACCCCGCGTCAAGGCCATGTTCCCTGGCCAGACGCGGCGCCAGCCACAGCATCCTGCCCAGAAGCGCCTGATGCTCGGGCAGGCAATCGGACAATGTGGCAATGTGCATCTTCGGAATGATCAGGACATGCACCCGTGCAAACGGATGGATGTCGTGAAAGGCCAGGACCTCGTCGTCTTCATAGACCTTCCCGCTCGGCAGTTGTCCCGCTGCGATTTTGCAGAAAATGCAGTCATTCATGTCGATTCGCTTTTTCGGTCAGTCCGGACAAGCCTTCGCGGCGCGCCAGTTCGTTCAGCACATCCGCCGGTTTCAATCCCTTGTGTGCCAGCAGAATCAGAGTATGAAACCACAAATCGGCGATTTCGTAGATGATCTTTTCGGTCTGGTCATCCTTCGCCGCCATCACGGTCTCGGTGGCTTCCTCGCCGATTTTCTTCAAAATGGCATCCGTCCCCCTGGCGTAGAGCCTGGCAACGTAGGAACTGTCGGGCGACGCCTGCTTGCGCGCTTCCAGCGTATCGGCCAGGCGGTCGAGGATGTCGCTCATTTATGGTAGATCTCGTCGGGGTTCTTCAGCACCGGGGCGGTCGTCACCCAGTGGCCGCCCTGGTTATCCATGGCCAGTTTCTGGAAGAAGCACGAGCGCCGCCCGGTATGACAGGCGATGCCGCCCACCTGTTCAATTTTCAGCAGCACCACGTCGTTGTCGCAGTCGAGCCGGATTTCGCTGACATGCTGCACATGGCCGGATTCCTCGCCCTTGCGCCACAGCTTGTTGCGCGAGCGTGAGAAATAGACGCCACGCAGCGTGCGTGCGGTTTCCTCCAAGGCCTCGCGGTTCATCCATGCCACCATGAGAATCTCGCCGCTGGCGGCGTCCTGCGCGATCGCCGGAACGAGCCCGTGCGCATCCCACTTGACGGCGTCGAGCCAGGCAGTATTGGACGCGGCGCTCACAGGCGCACCTCGATTCCGTGTTGTTTCATGTAACGCTTCGCCTCATCCACGCCATATTCGCCGAAGTGAAAGATGCTCGCCGCCAGCACTGCATCGGCGCGGCCTTCCTTCACGCCGTCGACCAGATGCTGCAGGGTGCCAACGCCGCCGCTGGCGATGATGGGGATGTCGACCGCTTCGGAAATCGCGCGCGTGAGTTCCAGATCGAAGCCACTTTTCGTTCCGTCGCGATCCATCGAGGTGAGCAGCAGTTCGCCCGCGCCCAGGCTTTCCATTTTCTTCGCCCATTCGATGGCGTCGAGTCCGGTGGCCGTGCGGCCGCCGTGGGTGAACACTTCCCAGTGATCGCCGGTTCGCTTGGCATCGATCGCCACCACGATGCACTGGCTGCCGTAGCGGTCGGCGGCATCCTTCACCAGTTGCGGGTTCACCACCGCGGAGGTATTGATGCTGACCTTGTCCGCGCCGGCGTTGAGCAAACGCTGGACATCTCCCACCGCACGCACGCCGCCACCGACCGTCAAGGGAATGAACACCTCCGACGCCACGGCTTCGATGATGTGCAGGATCAGATCGCGGTTGTCCGACGAGGCGGTGATATCGAGAAAAGTCAGCTCGTCGGCGCCTGCCTCGTTGTAGCGGCGGGCGATTTCGACCGGATCGCCGGCATCCTTCAATTCGACGAAATTGACCCCCTTGACCACACGGCCGTTGGTCACGTCGAGACAGGGAATGATCCGCTTTGCCAGCATGGTCAGCTTCTCGAATCAGACCCCGAACACGCCGCCGGCGAGTTCGTCGGCCAGTTTCTGCGCCTCGGTGAAATCGAGCGTACCCTGATAGATCGCACGGCCGGTGATCGCGCCGATGATGCCATCCTTGGCCACGGTGGACAGTGCCTTGACATCGTCGAGGTTGGTGACGCCGCCGCTGGCGATGACTGGAATCGACAACGCCTGCGCCAGACGCTGAGTGGCCTCCACGTTCACACCGGTCAGCATGCCGTCGCGCCCGATGTCGGTATAGATGACGGCCTCGACGCCATAGCCTTCGAAACGCCTGGCGAGGTCGACCACATCGTGGCCGGTGAGCTTGGACCAGCCTTCGACGGCGACCTTGCCGTCCCTGGCGTCGAGCCCGACCATGACATGGCCGGGGAAGGCGTCACAGGCCTCGTGCAGGAAACCGGGGTTCTTCACCGCGGCGGTGCCGATGATCACGTAACGCACGCCGTCGTCGAGATAGCGCTCGATGGTGGCCAGGTCGCGAATGCCGCCCCCGAGCTGCACCGGCATCTCGTCCCCCACCGCCTCGACGATCGAGCGGATCGCCGCATCATTGACCGGCTTGCCGGCAAACGCACCGTTGAGATCGACCAGATGCAGGCGCCGCGCGCCCTGTTCCTTCCAGTGGCGGGCCGTGGCGGCCGGGTCTTCGGAAAATACCGTGGCCTTGTCCATTTCGCCTTGTTCCAGGCGCACGCAGTGGCCGTCTTTAAGGTCGATCGCGGGAATAATTAACATGGCTGATCAGCAGGATCGTACAGGAATGAATTAGGCGCAAGCCGCGCCGGACATATCGCAGGCGGTGTCGCGCTCGCCCGGATTCCAGGTTACAAAATTGCCCAGCAGCATCAAACCGTCATTCTGGCTTTTTTCCGGATGAAACTGGACGGCAAACATGTTCGCCGTCGCGACCGCGCAGGAAAACGGGAACGGGTAATGAGAGAACCCCGCGATCGCATCGGGCCTGTCTGGCTGCACAAAATAGCTGTGGACGAAATAGAAACGTGCACCGTCCTCGATCCCCGCCCACAGGGGATGCGGGATCGCCTGATGGACATTGTTCCAGCCCATGTGCGGAACCTTGAGTTTGTCGCCGGCCTCGTCATGCATCGCTTCATGCGGGAAGCGCCGCACCGTGCCCGGCAGAATGCCGAGGCAAGCGGTATCGCCTTCCTCGCTGTGTTCGAACAGCACCTGCATCCCCATGCAGATGCCCAGAAAAGGCTTGCTGCGGGCGGCATCGACGATCGCCTGACGCAGGCCGCGCGCATCGATTTCGCGCATGCAGTCGCGTGCGGCGCCCTGCCCGGGAAACACCACCCGGCCCGCGGCAGCGATGACTTCGGGATCGGACGTCACCACCACCGACAGCGCCGGCGCCACATGCTCGATGGCCTTGGACACCGAACGCAGGTTGCCCATACCATAGTCGACGACGGCGATATCCGCGCTCACAAAGCACCCTTGGTCGACGGCAGCACATCCCCCATGCGCGCGTCAGGCTCCACCGCCATGCGCAGCGCGCGGCCGAATGCCTTGAAAATGGTTTCGGCCTGGTGATGCGCATTGATGCCGCGCAGGTTGTCGATGTGCAGCGTGACGCCGGCGTGATTGATGAAGCCGCGGAAAAACTCGAGGAACAGGTCAACGTCGAACTCGCCGATGCGCGCCCGCGTGTAATCGACGTGGTATTCCAGTCCCGGCCGCCCCGACAGATCGATCACCACGCGCGACAGCGCTTCGTCGAGCGGCACGTAGGCATGACCGTAGCGGCGGATGCCTTTCTTGTCGCCGAGCGCCTTGGCAAAGGCCTGCCCGAACGTGATCCCGGTGTCTTCCACCGTGTGGTGCGCATCGATGTGCAGGTCGCCGGTGGCCTGAATCTCCAGGTCGATCAGGCCGTGGCGCGCGATCTGGTCGAGCATGTGATCGAGAAACGGCACGCCGCTGGCAAGCCTGGCGATGCCGGTGCCATCCAGGTTGAGACTGACCGTGACCTGGGTCTCGAGCGTATTGCGGGTAACTTGGGCGGTGCGCATGGCGTCGGGAAATAAGGCTTTAAGGGATTCTAGCAGTTCACGATGGCGTTCAACGCGGCGAGCAGCACATCACACTGGGCATCGGTGCCGATCGTGATGCGCAGGAACGGCGCGATGCGGGCCGGATTCCTGAAATGGCGTACGATGATGCTGCGCTCGCGCAGCGCGGCGGCCAGTTCGGCGCCATCATGCGCGGGGTGGCGAACAAAGATGAAGTTGGCAGCCGAGGGCAGTACCTCGAAGCCAAGCCTGGCCATTTCAGCCGCCAGCCGGGTGCGGGTCGCCACGACTTTCGCGCAGATCGATTCGAAATACGCGTGGTCGTCGATCGACGCCAGCGCGCCCGCCTGGGCAAAGCGGTCGAGCGGATAGGAGTTGAAGCTGTCCTTCACCCGGTTGAGCGCCTCGATCAGATGCGGCTGGCCGATGGCGTAGCCGACACGCAGGCCGGCCAGCGCGTGCGACTTCGACAGGGTGCGGACGACCAATAGTTGCGGGTAACGCGCGACCAGGCCCACCACCGATACGCCGCCAAAGTCGATGTAGGCCTCGTCGATCACCACCACCGAATCCGGGTTGCCGGCCAGCAGACGCTCGATCTCGCCCAGCGCCAAGAGCCGCCCGGTGGGCGCGTTGGGGTTGGGGAAAATCACCCCGCCGTTGGGCGTCAGGTAATCGTCGACCTTGATCTCGAATGCCTGCGTGAGCGGAATCGTACGGTGGGCGATCCCGTACAGCCCGCAGTACACCGGATAGAAGCTGTAGGTGATATCGGGGAACAGGATCGGCCGGTCGTGCTTCAGCAGCGCCATGAAAGCGTGCGCCAGCACTTCGTCGGAACCGTTGCCGACGAACACCCGTTCGGCGGTGACGTCATGATAGGCGGCAATGCCGGCACGCAGCCGATCCGAGTTGGGATCGGGATACAGGCGCAACGTGTCGGCGGCTTCCGCACGCACCGCCCCCAGTACCTTCGGGCTGGGCCCGTAGGGATTCTCGTTGGTGTTGAGCTTGACCAGGTTGGCCAGCTTCGGCTGCTCGCCTGCCACATAGGGCGTCAGGCCGTGCACCACGACGCTCCAATAGCGGCTCATTGGCACGGCGCTCCAATAGCGGCTCATTAGAATGGCTGGCTCATTTATGGACCAAACGATACTCTGCGGAACGCGCGTGCGCCTGCAGACCTTCGCCGTAGGCGAGGGTGGCGGCGATCCGCCCCAGCGTCTGCGCGCCGGCCTGCGACACGTGGATCAGGCTGCTGCGCTTCTGGAAGTCGTACACCCCCAGCGGCGACGAGAAGCGCGCGGTGCGCGAGGTTGGCAGCACGTGGTTCGGCCCGGCGCAGTAATCGCCCAGCGCCTCGCAGGTGTTCCTGCCCATGAAGATCGCGCCGGCGTGGCGCAGCTTGGGCAGCAGCGCGTCGGGGTCGGTCACCGACAGCTCCAGGTGCTCCGGCGCGATGAAGTTGGCGATCGCCGCCGCATCGTCGAGGTCGCGCGTCCTGATCAGCGCGCCGCGGTGGGTAAGCGAGGTGCGGATCACTTCGTTGCGCGGCATCTCCTCGATCAGCCTGTCGATCGCTGCCGCGACGGCATCCAGATAGGCCGCGTCGGGCGACAGCAGAATCGACTGCGCCATCTCGTCGTGCTCGGCCTGCGAGAACAGGTCCATCGCCACCCATTCCGCCGGCGTATCGCCGTCGGCGATCACCAGAATCTCGGACGGCCCGGCGATCATGTCGATGCCGACGGTGCCGAACACGCGACGCTTGGCCGCCGCCACGTAGGCGTTGCCGGGGCCGACGATCTTGTCGACCTGCGGCACGGTTTCGGTGCCATAGGCGAGCGCCGCCACGGCTTGCGCGCCGCCGATGGTGAACACGCGGTCGACGCCGGCGATCGCGGCGGCGGCCAGCACCAGCGGGTTGTGTTCGCCATTGGGGGTCGGCACCACCATGATGAGTTCGCCGACCCCAGCCACCCTGGCCGGGATCGCATTCATCAGCACCGACGACGGATAGGCCGCCTTGCCGCCGGGCACGTACAGCCCGACACGGTCGAGCGGGGTGATCTGCTGCCCCAGCACGGTGCCGTCGTCTTCGGTGTAGGTCCACGATTCCTGGATCTGCTTTTCGTGGTAGCGGCGCACGCGGTCCGCCGCGGTCTCCAGCGCCTGGCGGGTGTCGGCCGGCAACTGGTCGAGCGCGGCCTGCAGTTGCGCCGCATTCAGTTCCAGGCTGGCCAGCGTTGCCGCCGACAGGCGGTCGAAACGTTCGGTGTATTCGAGCACCGCGGCATCGCCCCGTATTTTCACGTCGTGCAGGATGGCTGCCACCGTCTGCTCAATGGCGGCATCGGCCGCATCGTCGAATTGCAGCAGGCGGGCAAGGCGCGCCTGAAAATCAGGCTCGGCGCTGTCGAGGCGGGTGAGGGTAACCACGGGATTCCTGCTTCACAAAGAAAAGGGCAAAAGACCGACTGGGATTGTACCGGTTTTTGGCGCTTCGCCGCGCTCAGGCAGGCTGTTCCAGATAGCACCCATACCCATTCCGGAAATTAGACAAAGTCCAGATTGGTGTTTATCATGGGGCGCATGCATTACACGCGCGACAATATGGCCGGCCTTTTGCGCAGTCACGACATCAATCCGACCCACCAGCGGATCGAGATTGCGCACGCGCTGTTTTCACGCCAGGAACATCTGTCGGCCGACCAGGTCATGGCGATCGTCAACACCCGCCACTCCGAAACCTCCAAGGCTACGGTCTACAACACGCTCAAGCTGTTCCTGGAGAAGGGGCTGGTACGCGAGGTCATCGTCGATCCCAGCAAGGTGTTCTTCGATCCCAACACCGGCCCGCATCATCACCTCTACGAAGTCGATACCGGCAAGCTGTCCGACATCGATGCCGCGCACGTCCAGATTTCCGGCCTGCCGCCCTTGCCGCCCGGCATGGTGACCGAAGGCATCGATCTGATCGTGCGTGTCCGCCGCAAGGCATAAGCGGCTTCTTGCCCGTCGATGAAACGGGTTCACATCGCCCCGACCCTGCTCGATGCCCAACTGGTCGTCGATGCATTGTCCAGTGTCGGCATCGTCAGCCATATCTTCAATGCCAACGCTGCCGGCGCACTGGGCGAGGTTCCCTTCCTGCAGGCGCAGCCCGAAGTGTGGGTCGAGGACGATGCCCGGGCGCACCGGGCGCGCGAAGTGCTGGCGGATTTTCTGAGCGTGAAGTCCCGCGCGGAAAAGATCTGCCCCGCTTGCGGGGAGTGCAACCCCGGCAACTTCCTGAGTTGCTGGCAATGCGGAGGCCTGCTGCCTGATTAAAATCAGTATGATGTCAGGACGGCTGCGGGTCTTTCTTCAATGTATCGAGATGCTGTTGATACTGGCGCGCGAAAATCCGTTCCAGTTCGTCGATCGCCTCGACGGCCGCCACACCGTGCACCAGATGGCGCGTCATCTGTGCCGAGGCTTCATGAAATATCTGATTGCGCTCCAGCATCGGATAGGTCTGCATCAAGCGCTGGATTGCCTTGACCACGTTCTCCTGTCCGGGCCGCGGGATGGGCAGCGGTTCGGCAGGCAAAGCCGAAGCCGTGTCGGCGCCTTCCTTGCCGGCCAGGAATTCCGCATAATCCATCAAGGCTGCCTGCCGCGATTCCGACAGCGACCGGAATATCGAAATGAGGCGCTTGCTGTCCCGCATCAGTGACCGCGGCTCTTGGCCGGGCGCTTCACCGGAATGGCCTCGATATTGCACTGCTGAAATCTGTTTTCGACGAAGCTGATGAAGGCATCGAGCAGCTTGCTGCGGAATTTCTGCGAGGCATACACCATGGAAAGCTCACGCGTCAGTCTGGGCTTCAGGGGCACTGCGGCCAGCGTACCGAGCTGGAGCTCCTTGGCCACCGTGGAGGCAGACATGATGGCCACGCCGAGATTGGCCTCGACCGCGCCCTTGATCGCCTCGCGGCTGCCAAGCTCCATTTCAATGTGGAGATCGTCTGGGTTGACGCCATTGTCCTTGAAGAAATCGTCCACCACCTCGCGCGTACCCGAACCGTGCTCGCGGGACACGTAGGGTTGCGCGCCGATGTCGTGTGCGTCTACGCTCGACCGCGAAGCCAGCGAATGATGCGGCGAACAAATCATCACCAGTTCGTCTTCGCAGCACGCCAGCGCGGTCAGATTGGGATTATGCGATGGCGCCTCGATCAGTCCGACATCGAGGGAATGATCGGCCACTTTTGCCACCACCGTTTCTGAATTGGCCACGGTAAGGCGTGCCTGCACCTGCGGGAATCGTTCCTTGAATTCACCCAGGATGCGCGGCAGCTGGTATTCGGCAATAGTCGTGGAGGCGCCGATCATCAGTGGCCCGGTCACCTGTCCGGTCAGTTCGCCCACGCGCGCTTCCATTTCGCCGGTCAAGGCCAGGATACGTTCGGCATAGCCCAGCACCAGGTCGCCCACTGGCGTCAGTGAAATCTTGCCATGACTGCGCTCGAACAGGCGCGTATTGAAATGTTCTTCCAACTGCTTGACCTGGAAAGTCACCGCAGGTTGGGTCATGTACAGAATATCGGCTGCCTTGGTGAAGCTGAGCTGCTTGGCCACGGTGTAGAATACTTGCAGTCTGCGGTCGGCCATTAAATCCAGTCCTTGGATCAGAAATTATTTTTATTGAACCACAAAGCCGTCCGTGTTGAAACCATCTTGCCATCAAGCTGTTGTAATGTCTGCGCTTTTCTGTGCGCTCCGCCTGCGTGCAGACATGGCGTTGCGCCGACCGTAATCAGGCCGCATTCTTGAGTCGCCCGTTTTACATCATCCTGCTGGCTCAGTTTCTGTCCGCCCTGGCCGATAATGCCCTGCTGTTCGCGGCCATCGGTCTGCTGGTTTTCTTCTCGGCGCCCGAATGGTATTCGCCATTGCTGCAGACGGTTTTCGTCATTGCCTATATCGTGCTGGCCCCACTGGTGGGGCCATTTGCCGACGCGCTCCCCAAGGGCCGCGTCATGCTCATCGCCAATACGCTCAAATTCGCCGGTTGCCTGACCATGCTGGCCGGGCTGCACCCGCTGCCGGCCTACGCCATCGTCGGCATCGGCGCCGCCATGTACTCGCCAGCCAAATACGGCATCCTGACCGAGCTGTTGCCCAGCGAGAAACTCGTCATTGCCAACAGCTGGATGGAAGGCACCACGGTCGCAGCCATCGTGCTTGGCGCCATCATTGGCGGCGCGCTCATCAATCCGCATTTCGCCGAGCGCATCCTGGCCATGGCAGGGCTTTCCGCCCTCGTCATCGCGCCCAAATTCGCCATCTTCGCCATCACCGCGCTTTATTTCGGTGCCGCGCTTGTCAACCTGTTCATCCCGCGCCTGCCGATCGATCACACCCTGCTCAACCGTTCGCCGCTGTATATCCTGCATGATTTCTGGCACAGTTTCCTGCTGCTGTGGCGCGACCCGCTAGGCCAGGTGTCGCTCGCTGTCACCACCCTGTTCTGGGGGGTCGGCGCCACGTTGCGCCTGCTCATCATCGAGTGGGCCGCACTCAACCTGAAATACAGCCTCGACCAGGCCACCCAGCTTACCGCCGCCTCCGCACTCGGCATTGCCATCGGAGCGGTACTGGCCGGAAAATTCGTCCGTCTGCAACGCGCCATCGGCGTACTGCCGGCAGGCATCCTGCTCGGGTTCGTGCCCATTGCCCTGATCTGGGTGGAAAGCCTGATCCCCGCCGTGCTCCTGCTTACCCTGGCGGGCATGCTGGCGGGCTATTTCGTGGTGCCGATGAATGCCCTGCTGCAACACCGCGGGCACCTGCTGATGGGCGCCGGTCACTCCATCGCCCAACAGAACTTCAACGAGAACATCAGCATTCTGTTGCTGACCGGCGCCTACGCGCTGATGGTGCGCGCCAACTGGCACATCCACACCATCGTCCTGGTATTCGGCCTGTTTATCAGCGTAGTGATGACGACGATCTGGCTACGTCATCGCCACGACGTCGTCCACTAACGTTCAGGCGACCGGGCCTGTCCGGCACGCTCGGACGTCTGCGATTTCACCACGCTCATGGCGCCTGCGATCAGCGAGCTGATGTCCGCCATGTTGGACGGCACGATCAAGGTGTTGCCGGTTCTGGCCAGACCGGCGAAGGCTTCGACGTATTTTTCTGCCACCTTGAGATTCACGGCCTGGATGCCGCCCGGTTTTTCGATTGCCATGGCCACGCGTGCAATGGCTTCGGCGTTGGCGACCGCGATCGCCTTGATCGCTTCGGCTTCGCCCTGGGCAACGTTGATCGCCGCCTGCATCTCGCCCTCCGACTGCTGGATCGCCGCGTTGCGCTCGCCGGTGGCGATATTGATCTGTTCCTGCATGCGGCCTTCGGATGAGGCGATCAACGCACGCTTTTCGCGCTCGGCGGTGATCTGCCGCTGCATGGCCTGAAGGATGTCTTTTGGCGGCGTCAAATCCTTGATCTCATAGCGCAATACCTTGACGCCCCAGTTGGTCGACGCCTCGTTCAATGCCATCACCACGCCACGGTTGATCTCCTCGCGTTCCTCGAAGGTGCGGTCCATCTCCATACGGCCGATCAGCGAGCGCAGGGTGGTCTGCGCCAGTTGCGAGATGGCCGCGATATAGTCGCTCGCCCCGTAGGACGCCATCTTCGCGTCGGTCACCTGGAAGTACAGAATGCCATCGACCGCAAGCTGGGTGTTATCGCGCGTGATGCAGACCTGACTCGGTACGTCGAGCGGAATTTCCTTCAGCGAATGTTTGTAGGCGACCGTATCGATGAACGGAATCACCAGATTGAGACCCGGCACCAGTACTGCATGGAATTTGCCGAGGCGCTCGACCACCCAGGCGTTCTGCTGCGGCACCACGCGCACGCCCTTGGCGACGACGATGGCAATGACGGCCACGATGACCAGCGCGACAACATCCATATATTGCTCTCCCGATTAATTGCCCAGAACCAGCGTATTGCCCCTGATTGCGCGAATGACCAGCGGGCGCATGCTGTCCACGCCGGCCGATTCGGCTTCGGCATCCCACAGCGCACCCCGATATTTGACCTGGCCGCGATCACCCTGCCAGGACTCCAGCTGAACCGTCTGACCGATGTCCATCTCCTGCACATTGAATTCCGGACGGTCGGTGCCGCGCTTCCAGCGACGCAGCACCAGGGTGCCCGCTACGCCGATCACCGCCGCCGTCAGCAATTGCGCCACCATCCCGGCGCCCAGCCAGGCGACCAGGCCGGCCGCCGCAGCCGCCGTCCCATAAACCAGCAGATAGAACGTGCCGCTGACGAGTTCCACGCCCACCAGTACCGCCGCCAGGATCCACCATATCGCGTACATCGGCATCTCGTCTCCTTCACCTGTATCCGCCGGGCACGATCACGGGCCGGTCCGGCAATTCGTCCGGATTGTTCCTCCCGGGCGGGAAGTGCTCAGCCAGCAGGCTGCCGATCTGCCGGATGCCGTCGAGTGCGCCGCGTTCGAACTCGCCCTGCCTGAACGCCGCCTCCATTGCATGAGCCACCGCTTCCCACGCCGCCGGGTCCACCCGCGCGGCGATACCCCGGTCGGCAATGATTTCGATGTCGCGGTCGGCCAATAGCAGATATACCAATACACCGCTATTGTGTTCGGTGTCCCACACGCGCAGGAAAGAGAACGCCTCGAGCGCGCGTTTGCGCCCCGTCATGCCCCGCCAGACCCAGGAAGCGAGCAGACTGTTTTCGATGGCAAAGCGGATCTCGCCGCCATGACGGGTTTCGGATTCGCGGATCGCGATCTCGATGACATCGAGCGTGCTGCGCGGGAATGCGCGTCGCAATGCCCACGGCGGCATGAAGAAATGCCTGAGCCAGCGCCTGAAATTCACCATGAGCCCGAGGCGCCTCCCCCACCGAAACCGCCGCCCCCTCCGCCCCAGGAACCCCCGCTGCCGCCGCCCCATCCCCCTCCACCGCTCGACCAGCCGCCGCCGTGGCGAAACCCCGAGGCCACGCCGGCAAACACGAACACCGCGACGAACAGCAACAAGGGCGTGAATCCCAGCAGCAGCGCACCGGCCACGCCGCTGCCCAGTGCAGCGATACCGCCTGCCGCCGGGCGGCCGATCAGGGCCGAGAGCAGCCAGCCGACGACCAGCCCGCCGACGATCAGCATGACGAATGCGCCATCCCCTTCATCCCCGGACGGGGCGGATGCGCTGGGCGGCGGCAAGGGTTCACCCTCGATCAGCCGCATCACCTGCTCCACCCCCGCCTCGATGCCGCCATTGAAATCACCTGCCTTGAAATAAGGCGTGATGGTTTCCGCGATCACACGCTTGGCGATCGCATCGGGGATCGCGCCTTCGAGCCCGTAGCCGACTTCCAGCCGTAACGTGCGGTCCTCCTTGGCGACGATCAGGATCACGCCATCGTCGATTTTCCTGCGGCCGATCTTCCATTGATCCGCCACGCGGATACCGAACTGGGCAATGTCTTCCGGCTGTGTCGTGGGCACGATCAGTACCGCGACCTGACTGCCCTTCCGTGCCTCGAACGCGGCCAGTTTATTTTCAAGCGTGGCGACTTGCCCGCTACTCAAGGTAGCGGTCAGGTCGGTGACATGACGCGTCAGCGCAGGCACCGCCAGCTGCGCCCAGGCGCACAGCCCCCACCCCGCCAGCAGCAGGCCGAACGCCCAGCGCGCCCGGAGCAGTCGGGTCATGCGCGGATCAGTTGCCGCCCGCAGGCGCCGCCGCAGGGGTGCCGAAATCAACCTTTGGCGGCACCGCGAGGGCCTTTTCGTTTTCCACCGTGAAGGTCGGCTTGGGTTTGTAGCCCAGCGCCATCGCGGTCAGGTTGGAAGGAAAGGAGCGCACCGTGACGTTGTACGCCTTCACCGCGGCGATATAGCGGTTGCGCGCGACCGTGATGCGGTTCTCGGTGCCTTCGAGCTGCGCCTGCAGATCGCGGAACAGGCCATCGGCCTTGAGCTGCGGATAGTTCTCGGCAACGAGCAGCAAGCGCGAGAGCGCGCCGGTCAGCTCGCCCTGCGCCGCGATGAACTTCTGGAACGCGGCTTCGTCGTTGACCAGGTCGGGCGTCGCCTGGATCGACCCGACGCGGGCGCGGGCCTCGGTGACGCTGATGAACACATCCTTCTCGTGTGCCGCGTAGCCTTTCACCACGTTGACCAGGTTCGGCACCAGATCGGCACGGCGCTGGTACTGGTTCAACACCTCGGCCCAGGTGGCTTTGATTTCTTCATCGGAGCTTTGCAGGGTGTTGTAGCCGCAACCGGACAAGACCAGCGCCAGGCATCCTGCCAGCATCCATTTGAACGCATTGAGCCATTTGAACATTGTCGTCTCCCTGATTGATGGTTGTTTCAAAGGTGCAGTCTACGCCACGCCCCATATGGCAAACAGGGGGTCGGATTCTGTCAGCTTGTCGGCATAGCGGTCGTCCCTGGGGCGCTTGAATCCGCGCTCGACATAGGTTTCCACTTTCTTGAAGCCGGCCTGCTTGATCAGCGTGCCGACCCAGGCCATGCGCTCCATCGGGTGCAGCTGTGTCCACATCCTGATCACCTTCGGCGGGAAATACCGGTGCGACAGGATGACCACGAACATGCCGCCCGGTTTCAGTATTCTTCTGGCTTCGGCGACGATGCGGCGCGGCTGCGTAAGATACTCGAACGATACCGTGCATACCACGGCATCGAAGCTGGCATCGGGAAATGGAAGCAGGGGATCGGTATTGAGGTCGTGCAGGATGCGCTCGGCAAGCTGCGGATTGTCGGCCAGTTCCTCGGCATTCAGCCCCAGGCCGACTGCCGACTGTACCGTATCCGGAAGGTACGAGCGCCAGCCGGCCATCAGGTCAAGCACCCGCGCGTGCTCCGGCAGCACGGTCCGGTACAGCGCCCGGATACGGTTCGCGCACACGGCATCGACGTGGGCAAGCTTGCGGGCAACCGAGTAGAACTCGGTATCGGGACGCTCGTCCTCCCGCACAAATGCGTCCTCCCCTTCAAAATCGGTCGGCATCTGCTTCTGCGTTTCCATGCCGCTCCATTCAAGCAATTGCTCCACTTTTCCGATCGGCTCGGACGAGACATCGCTGTGGCCGCTGTCGATACTGAAGATGCGGTCCTGCAGCGGATGGCTGAAGTTGGCGATGAAGCTGGTTTCATTCAGTTTCACCACACGAAACATCGGTCCCGGCGCATGGTCGGCGTGAAGCAATTGCGACGGATAGAAACGACCCAGCTTGAGCGGCGCGATGTCGCTGCGGAAGACATCGTTCGGAACCTCATGCTCGATCTTCGGGCCGACATCCATCTGGGCGTCGACCGGCGGCGTGTCTCCCGGCGTCCATACCACCATCTGATGGCGGCCCAGATCGGAAAAATAATTGACGCGAAAACGCAGCGCAGAATGCAGAAGGTTCATTGTGGGTGAGTAGTTAGTGGTGAGTGGTGAGTGGTGAGCGGTGAGTGGTGAGCGGTGAGTGGTTAAGCTGCGACGAGGGCCTGCATCGTGCGTCGGGCCAGACACAAGTCTTCCCACGCACGCGCCTTGTCGGGCAGGTTGCGCAGCAGGTAGGCCGGATGATAGGTCACCACCAGCGGCACATCGCGGAACTGGTGAACCCGCCCGCGCAGGCGACTGATCGATTCGTCCGTGTCGAGCAGGCTCTGCGCAGCAAAGCGTCCCAGCGTCAGGATCAGCCGGGGCCGGACAAGTTCGATCTGCGCGAGCAGATAGGGCCGGCATGCGGCCACCTCGCCCGGCTCGGGGTTGCGGTTGCCCGGGGGACGCGATTTCAGCACATTGGTGATGTAGACGTTGTCGCCGCGCTGGAGGCCGATCGCCGCCAGCATGGCGTCGAGCAGTTTGCCCGCCTGGCCGACAAACGGCTCGCCGCGCATGTCTTCTTCCGCGCCCGGCGCCTCGCCGATGACCAGCCAGTCGGCGTTGCGATCGCCCATCCCGAGCACGCCCTGAGTGCGCGAGGTGTGCAACCCGCAGGCCGAGCAATGGGCCACCGCGTCGGCGAGTTGATCCCAGGAATACGCGGAGACCGGGGGGACAGGCGACGCATGGCCCTGCCTGTCGCGTTGCCGCCAGACGGGACCGATGCCAAGCTCGGCAAAGACCTCGGCGCGGCTCAACACCTCAGTTCCTTTTTCATGATGAGCGCATCCTCGCGGCCCGTGCGCGCCGGATAGTAGCCCCGACGCACCGCCAGATCGACGAAACCGCTGCTGCGATACAGCGCGATGGCAATGGCATTGGACATACGCACTTCAAGAAACAGGCTGTCAGCCCGGTGGTCGCAGGCGCATGCCTGGCTGTGTTCGAGCAGGTCACGGCCGAGACCATGGCGACGCCATATCGGCGCAATGGTGAGATTCAGCAGATGGGCTTCCCCCGCCGCCGTCATCAACGCATAGTAGCCGATGATTTCACCTTCGGCCTCGCGTACCCACATGCTGTAGCCCGCATTCAGCGAGTCAGAGAAATTGCCCAGGCTCCATGGATACTCATAACTTGCCAGCTCGATCCGGTGGATGCGCGGCAAATCCGCCTCGGCCATCGGGCGCAGATGATGGGCGATTTCGAAGACGGCGCTCATGCAGGGCGCCCCGCACGACGTTCGTCCATCGTCAGCGCCACCTTGTCGCGCAGGTAAATCGGCGCGGCAAACGCGGCGTCCAGGCCCTCGCCCCGCATGAACGCACGCGCGGCAAGCGGCGCCATCGCAGCGGCATCGGGCATCAGCGTGTCGTCAATGCGCATCAATTGCGCCGACAGGCGTGGGCGCAACACGTCGCCCAGCGCGGCGAACCCATTGCCCGCGCCGACCCAGTCACCCGTTCCGGGAATGGCGACCGACTCGGGTAACGCAAGTTGCGGGGGCGTCAGGGCGTGCCATCCCGTATCGTCACGTTCGTACGCGGCCCAGTAGACCTCGGCCATGCGCGCGTCGAGCACGGTCAGCACCCTGTCCGCGCCCGCTTGCTCCGCGATGGATTCCAGCGTGGAGACGCCGACCACCGGCAGATCGGCACCGAACGCCAGGCCCTGCGTAACCGCACAGGCAATGCGCAGGCCGGTAAACGAGCCAGGCCCCAGCCCGTAGCCGATCCCGTCGAATTGATGCAGGCTGATGGCCGCCTCGCGCAGCAGTTCATCCACCATCGGCAGCAACAGACTGCTGTGCCGCTGTTCTGCCAGCACCCGCTTCGCCTGGATGCGGCCATCCAGCCACAACGCAGCCGAACACCATTCGGTGGAAGTATCGAGAACGAGCAGTTTCATCCGTGCGATTTTACCGGTTGCCACAGACATTCATCCGTTTCAGGGTGCGTCCTGCCCAGCGGGTTGCACGGGGATCAGGATCTCGAACCGCACCCGCGACCACGGGTCACGCACATCGGACAAACGGATAATGCGCGCATCCAGCGCCTGTCCCCGGTCGAGCAGGCGCGCCACGTCGGAATTCTCGCGGCGCGGCACGTAGCCGATCACGTGGCCCCGCCATTCCACCCGCACCGCTTTGGCATCATGGATATTGTCCGGCTCGCGTATCAGCGCCAGCGCATCGCCTGTCTGCATCCGCGACCACACCTGCTTGCCCGCATGGTATTGGAATCCGGCGAGCGGAGAATCCTGCAGCAGGATATGCGCGGTCACCTGGGCACAGAGCGGCTGCGCCCAGGCCCAGACCAGCAGAAGCCAGCAGGCGGGCGCGAAATGGCCCGGACGGATCGTACGGGTGCCCTGGCTGTGGGGGAGTGCGTGCATCTTGCCTTTTTCGTGGCCCGAACCGGAAGCCGAATATTCTACTGAGAAATCCGCCGCCAAATCCGCACTGCCGGACGGGATTCCGGCCTGGTTTCATGACTGACAAGCCGGCTTCGGCTTGATGTAGGATGACTACCTTTCCATCCCTGATATCGTCAACGATTCCGTATATGCCGAGAAAAGCCGCGACCAAGACCAAGCTGTTCGTACTGGATACCAATGTGCTGATGCACGACCCCACCAGTCTGTTCCGCTTCGAAGAACACGATATCTATGTGCCGATCGCCACCCTGGAAGAACTCGATCAGCACAAGAAAGGCATGAACGAGGTTTCGCGCAACGCCCGCCAGGCCAGCCGTTTCCTCGACGAGATCGTCAGCAAGCTCGACAGCATCGAGGAAGGCGTGCCGCTCGCGCCGCACAGCCATAACGCCGCCACCGGCAGACTATTTCTGCAGACCCAGGCGATCACCGGCGACATTCCGTTGAGCCTGCCGACCAGCAAGGTCGACAACCAGATCCTCGGCGTCGTGCTGTTTTTGTCCCACCATTACCCGAAGCGTCAGGTCATCCTGGTGTCGAAAGACATCAATATGCGCATCAAGGCGCGTGCGCTGGGCCTGCCCGCGGAGGATTACTTCAACGACAAGGTGCTGGAAGACACCGACCTGCTGTACGCCGGCCTGCGTGAGCTACCGGCCGATTTCTGGGACACGCACGGCAAGGGCATGGAGTCGTGGCAGTCCAACGGCCAGACCCACTACCGCATCCAGGGGCCGCTGGTCGCCAGTTTGTTGCCAAACGAATTCGTCTTTCAGGAAGGCCCTAATCCGCTCCATGCCAAGGTACTGAAGGTCGAGGGCAAGCAGGCGGAGATCGTGACGGTGCGCGACTTCAGCCACCACAAGAACAACGTCTGGGGCATCACCGCGCGCAATCGCGAGCAGAATTTTGCCCTGAACGTGCTGATGGATCCCGAGATCGACTTCGTCACCCTGCTCGGCCAGGCCGGCACCGGCAAGACCCTGCTCACGCTGGCCGCCGGCCTGGCACAGGTGCTCGACCAGAAGATCTATTCCGAAATCATCATGACCCGCGTCACCGTCCCGGTCGGCGAGGATATCGGTTTTCTGCCCGGCACCGAAGAGGAAAAGATGACCCCGTGGATGGGGGCGCTGGAAGACAACCTGGATGTGCTGAACAAGAGCGACGACGATGCCGGCGAATGGGGACGCGCCGCCACGCAGGACCTGATCCGTTCCCGCATCAAGATCAAGTCGCTGAACTTCATGCGTGGCCGCACCTTCCTCAACAAGTTCCTCATCATCGACGAGGCGCAGAATCTCACGCCCAAGCAGATGAAAACCCTGATCACCCGCGCCGGCCCCGGCACCAAGGTGGTGTGCCTGGGCAATATTTCCCAGATCGATACCCCTTACCTCACCGAAGGCAGCTCCGGCCTCACCTACGTGGTCGACCATTTCAAGGGCTGGCCGCACAACGGCCACGTCACGCTGCAACGGGGCGAACGTTCGCGCCTGGCGGACTATGCTGCAGAAGTGCTGTAGCCGGAACCTCAAAGGAGACACACCATGACTGCTTCCATTTCAGGACGCTGGATGATTCTCGCCACCGGCCTTGCCCTGGCCCTGCCTGTGCATGCATTCAATCTGGGCGACATGCTGAAGGGTGCGATCGGCAACCCTGCCGGCCAGCCGTCTTCCAGCAGTGTCGATGATCTCTCCAACGCCGACATCAACGCCGGATTGAAGGAGGCGCTGACCCGCGGTGCCGACGCCGCCGTCGCCCAGCTTGGCCAGAAAGACGGTTTCTTCGGCAACGCCGCGCTGAAAATTCCTCTGCCGCCCAGCCTACAGAAAGCCGAAAAGGCCATGCACCTGCTCGGCATGGGCAAACAGGCGGACGAACTGGTGCTGTCGATGAACCGCGCGGCGGAAGCCGCGGTGCCGGAGGCCAGGACCCTTTTTGTGGGGGCCGTGAAGGAGATGACGCTGGAGGATGCCAAGGGCATCCTGACGGGCGGCCAGACCTCGGCCACCGACTTCTTCCGCAGGAAGACGGAGGCCAAGCTCACTGAGCGCTTCGAACCCATCGTCAAGGCGAATACCGACAAGGTCGGCCTGGCCCAGCAGTACAACCAGTACGCCGGCATGGCCGCACAATTCAGCCTGATTGACAAGAAACAGGCCAATATCGAGCAGTATGTCACGCAGCAGGCGCTCGACCGGCTCTATACCCTGATCGGGGAAAAAGAGTCCGCCATCCGCGCCAATCCGTTGCAGGCGGGCAGCGACTTGTTGAAAAAGGTCTTTGGCGCCGTCAGCGGCAAGTGACGCATCCGTGCCGCAATTTGTTACCGTGACAGCCCACCCCGCTCCCTGCGTGCATGCCATGACGATCAGAACGCAAGCCTGCTGCCTGCTTGTCGGCCTGCTGTTCGGCCTGCCCGCCCAGGCATGGGAAATCGGCGAATTCAGGAACGGCATGAGTCGCAGCGATGTCGAACAGGCCCTCAAGACCTGGAATTTCGACAAGACCCTGCCGGTCGGCAACGACGGCCTGCTTGCCTACGATCTGTCCGGCAACCCGACCGGCCGCCGTTTCCTGTTCACCTTCTGCCAGGACAAGCTGGTGGCGTTCGACCAGGAAATCGCGCCGGACTTCCGTCACTTCGTCACGATCGCGTCGAACTACTCCAACCTCTACGGCAACCCGCTCAAGGTCATTCCCTACACCAGCGTCATCGCCAGCGGAGAGGAAAACCTGCTGGCGATGTTCTGGCGCAAAGGGTCGGATTTTCTCGGACTCAAATACGTGCTGTATCCCAACAGCGAACAACTCTCCATGACCGTCCAGGTCGGCAACAACTGCTGGCAGGCGCCCCGTTGAATCATGGTGGCCCGGGCGGGCCGGGCCGTTCCGTCAGCAAGCCCTGGCGCGCAAACAACCATACCATCCGGTGTGTCATGGCCTGGACGCTTTCCAGCGTCTGCCCGCCTGCCGTATCGGTCAACTCGTCGCGCAGAATACCCGTGAGCTCGTCCAGCGTACGGCTGCCATCCAGCAGGCCCAGCAGCCTGCGTCCGGGCGCATCCAGGTCCAGTGCCACATGGCGCGCACCGCTCACCGTCCAGCCGGGCGACTTCGCCTGCAATCGCGCCAGGGCGTGCGCACAGGGACGATCGGCCGGTTCGGCCGCATACGGCATCGTATCCACGCTGGGCATCACGCCATGCGCCATCACCAACGGAAACAAGGCCTCCCTGAAAACCGCCTCGTCGAAATTTCCGGCGGCGTCATAATCGGTCATCGCGTGTTGGGTGGCCGCCAGCAGGTCTGGATAGGTCAGCGCAGCAGGGTAGGCGGCCGACAGAATCATCGCCGCAGCCTTCATGGCAGGATGGACGACAGGGAAAGTACCGCCTGCCGGATCGACAAACACCTGTTCATTCGCCGCCTCGAGATCGATTTCGTCATCACTGCGCAGATCCGCGTAGAACGCCAGTCCTGCCAGCGCGTCGCTCTGCGGCGGTTGGGCGCACGGCGCATCGGCATGCGCGATCAGCGCCCTGCGGAAACGGACGGCGTGCGCCTCGTCGAGTGCTGCTTCGGCGTCCAGCCAGCGGCCGGTCATGCTTTCGGGAATCAGCCCCCAGGCATCCTCGAGCTCGACCACCGCGTGACGCGGCCCGGCCTCACCGAGGTAGCGCAGGTCATGATCGTCGAGCTGCGCGGCGAATTCGGCAAACCGCATCGGCGTGTTGCATTCGGCAAGATACTCATGAAACAGGTAGGACGGCGCGGCTGATTTCAGATAGGCGATTTCCTTCAGCAGCAGCGGATCGGTCCATTCGGTTTCCAGTTCGTCCAGTACGCGCCGGGCTTCCGCACAACGCTCCGGCGCCGACAGGCCGCCGGCAGTACGCTCGATCAGCGCCGTGCGCAGGGGCAGCAGCCGTGCCCAGCCCGCCGTGACGTTGAAGCTGATATAGGCCACGCCGTGCGGCGCCAGATGGCGTCGGCACACGTCGAGCAAGGCACGCTGAATCGTCGGCGGCACCCAGGAAAACACGCCGTGTGCGAGGATGTAATCGAATTCACCCAGACCGGCAGGCAGCACGGCAAGATCGCCATGCACGATGCGGGCGTTGAAGAGGCCCAGGCGGCGAATGAAATCCGTCCCCGCTTCCGCCTGCACACGCGACAGTTCCACGCCCACGCATTCAGCCCCCGGCCAACGCCACGCCAGGGGAATCAGGTTTCCGCCGGCGGCGCAGCCGAGTTCGAGAATGCGTGCCTGCGCCGGGTCGGGGGCATCGAAGCCATGCAGCTTCGCCACCGCAGCGAGGAAATCCGGCTGGGTTTCAGGCAGGGGCAGGCTGTCGTAGGGCAGTTCGTCGTAGCTGGCGAGCGTATCCATGGCGACGATTGTCCCCGCCCGGCTCAAGCCGCTCAAGCCCGATCAATGCCCGCGTGAACCGGGTTTGGCCGAGAACAGGGCTGCCTGCGGACGCGGTTTGCGCGGCTGCGACGGATGATTCGGTGCGGCCCGGTTGGGCGCGGACCGAATGGCAGGTTTTGCGTGGCCCGTTGCAGACGTTCCCTGCGGGGCGCGGCCCGGCGCACTGCGGTTACCTGGTTGCGCCTGCCTGGCGCCCTGACCGGGGCGCTGTCCGGCGTTCTGTCCCTGGCGTTGCCCACCGCGTCCCTGCGGCGGGCGCGGCGGCCGTTCGTCGGACATCAATTCGGATTTGGGCGGTGGGGTGAAGCCTTCGACTTCGACGCGCACGATCGAACGCTTGATCAGTTTCTCGATGTCGCGCAGATAACCGATTTCCTCGTCGTCCACCAGCGACAATGCCGAGCCGGTGGTGCCGGCGCGGCCGGTGCGGCCGATGCGATGCACGTAGTCTTCCGGCACGTTGGGCAACTCGAAATTCACCACCTGCGGCAGCTGGTCGATGTCGATGCCGCGTGCGGCGATGTCGGTGGCGACCAGCACCCGCACGCTGCCGTCCTTGAAGTTCGCCAGCGCCTTGGTGCGCGCCGCCTGACTCTTGTTGCCGTGGATTGCGGCGGCAGTAATGCCGTCCTTGGCCAGCTTTTCAGCCAGCTTGTTGGCGCCGTGCTTGGTGCGGGTGAACACCAGCACCTGCTGCCAGTCGTGGTGCCTGATCAGATGCGCCAGCAGGTCTCGCTTGTGCGCCTGCGGCACCCGATGCATCGATTGTTCGATGATCTCCACCGTGGTGTTGCGACGCGCGACTTCGACGCTCTTCGGGTTGTGCAGGAGGCCGTTGGCAAGGGTGCGGATCTCGTCGGAGAAGGTCGCCGAAAACAGCAGGTTCTGGCGCTGGCGCGGCAGCACCGCGAGCACTTTCCTGATGTCGCGGATGAAGCCCATGTCGAGCATGCGGTCGGCTTCGTCGAGCACCAGGATTTCGACGCCGGAGAGGTCCACCGTCTTCTGCCCCAAGTGGTCGAGCAGGCGCCCCGGCGTCGCCACCAGGATGTCGACGCGCGATTTCAGCGCCTTGAACTGCGGATTGATGTTGACCCCACCGAACATCACCATCGAGGTGAGCGAGAGGTATTTGCCGTAGGTCTTGACCGATTCCTCGACCTGCGCGGCGAGTTCGCGCGTCGGCACCAGGATCAGGCAGCGCGGGCGGCCCGGCTTCACGGCCTGCGCGGCGCGGGTCGACAGATGATGCAGGATCGGCAGGGTGAAGCCGGCTGTTTTCCCCGTTCCGGTTTGCGCCGCGGCGAGCAGGTCGCCGCCGGCCAACACCTGCGGAATCGCCTGCGCCTGAATCGGGGTGGGCGTGGTGTAGCCGGCGTCATGAATCGCACGCAAAATGGGTTCGGCCAGACCAAGCTCGACAAAAGCCGGGCTGGCTGCGGATGTTTCAGTAGTCATGGTGGTTTCCTGCGACGGCCTGTTGCGCTTGCGGCAACACCAATCGAGGCAGACGGACAGTGATCGCGAGATCAATGGAAAACCCGCATCGATTGGTGGAAGCGGGCGGCCTGGCTTGGCAGCCAGACGGGAAATGTTCGGGTGGTGGGCAGTACAGGGTTTGAACCTGTGACCCCCGCCGTGTGAAGGCGATGCTCTACCGCTGAGCTAACTGCCCCGAAGCGGCGCGAATTAAACCACATCCCGGCGGGGAAGGTCAATTTTGCGGCGGTCGATCCGGTAAAATAGGCCCTTTTTTCCGCACGGCCCCACCATGATCCGCACCCGTTTCGCCCCCTCGCCCACCGGTTACCTGCACATCGGCGGTGCGCGCACCGCGCTGTTTTCCTGGGCGTTCGCGCGCCATCACGGCGGCCAGTTCATCCTGCGCATCGAGGACACCGATATCGAGCGCTCCACCCCCGAGGCGGTGCAGGCGATACTCGACGGCATGGCCTGGCTGGACCTTGCGCACGACGAAGGCCCGTTCTACCAGCTGGAGCGGATGTATCGCTACAAGGAAGTGATCGCGCAGATGCTGGAAAAAGGCCAGGCCTATCACTGCTATTGCAGCACGGAGGAACTCGACGCCATGCGCGAGGCGCAGCGCGCGCGCGGTGAAAAGCCGCGCTACGACGGCCGCTGGCGTCCCGACCCCGGCAAGAAACTGGCGGTGCCGCCGTCGGGGGTGCAGCCGGTGGTGCGCTTCAGGAACCCCGCCGAAGGCACGGTGGCCTGGAAGGATCTGGTCAAGGGCAGCATCGAGTTTTCCAACGCCGAACTCGACGACCTCATCATCGCGCGCGCCGACGGCACCCCGACCTACAACTTCTGCGTGGTGATCGACGACTGGGACATGCGGATCAGCCACGTCATCCGCGGCGACGACCACGTCAACAACACGCCGCGCCAGATCAACATCCTCAGGGCGCTCGGTGCGACGGTGCCGCAATACGCCCACTTGTCGATGATCCTCGGCGACGACGGCACCAAGCTGTCGAAGCGCCATGGCGCAGTGTCGGTGATGCAGTATTTCGAGGACGGCTACCTGCCGGAAGCCGTGATCAACTACCTCGCGCGGCTCGGCTGGTCGCACGGCGACGCCGAGATTTTCAGCCGCGAACAGTTCGTGCAGTGGTTCGATCTCGACCGCATCACGCCGTCGGCCGCCCAGTTCAACACCGAGAAGCTGCGCTGGCTCAACCAGCAGTACATCAAGGCAGCCGACGACGCGCGGCTGGCCGAACTGATGCGCCCTTTCCTGCTGCGCAATGGCGCCAATCCGGACGGCGGCCCCGCCCTTGCCGCGGTGTGCGCGCTGGTGAAGGAACGCGCCGCGACGATCGTGGAACTGGCCGACGCCGCCACGCTGTTCTATCGCACCCTGCATCCCACGCCCGAACTGCTGGCGCAGCACGTCACCCCCGAGGTGCTGCCCGCTTTGAACGAACTCGCCGCCCGCCTCGAAGCGTTGAACTGGGAACGCAGCGCGATCAGCGCCGCATTCAAGGAAACGCTCGCCGCGCACGGCCTCAAGATGCCCAGGCTGGCGATGCCGGTACGCGTGCTCGTTACCGGCGAACCGCAGACGCCGGCGATCGACGCCACGCTCGAACTGATCGGCAAGGACAAGGTGGTCGCGCGCCTGAAAGCAGGGCTGCAAGCCGCACAAGCCAGTCGATCAAAGACTTAAAACTAAGGCACGTCAATCAGCGTAGTGCCCGACGAACTCAGCAAGTCGGGGGGGAAGCAGCTAATTTAGGCAGCATCATTAAAAACACGCCCCCTCCTATTCAGGTGGGGGGGTTAGTCTGTGTGATCCCCCGACACACGTCGGGGGATTGGTGTAAGGAGTCTGACGATGACCTACTTTCACAGGCGCAGTGCCTACTATCATTGGCGCGGGAGCGTTTCACCGTCCTGTTCGGGATGGGAAGGGGTG